>JAYRRR010000016.1:0-1566 GCA_041910015.1 Steroidobacteraceae bacterium | reverse complement strand
GAGCGTCAGCTTGCGGCGGAGCTTGAAGAGCGCGCTCATCAGGTGCGTGGACGCACCGTGGCGGATGAAGTACGTCTCCAGCGCCCTGGCCTCGTTGACCAGGGCCACCGCGCGCAGCCCGGCCCTGAGGGCCGCACCGTCGAAGGTCACGCCGATGGTCAGGCTGCGCATCGCGGCGAGGCGACTGAGGTCGACGGCCGAGAGTTGCCGAAGGTGGGCCAGCTGCTCCATCTCGATGCCAGCCGCGTGGAGTTCGTCCAGCGCGGCGTCGGCCAGGCGCACCGTGACGTGGTTGAGGAGGACGAGCCGCACCTGGGCGTCTTTCAGCGGCAGCATCACGCTGCCTCCGAGGCAGAAGCCGCCTCGCCCGCGGTGCCCGGTTGCCGGCGAAGGCCACCCGATCGCCTGGCGCAAGCCAGCAGCTCCCAGAACGCCGTTGACGACGGGTCGTCGGGATCGACGAGCCATTGCAGGAACGCTGGCGCCGACGCATTCGGCGGCGCCGCGTTCGGCTCGAGCTGGCCGAGGAGCGCCGCGAGCAGGCACCAGGCGCGATGGCGTGCGGGGTCTTCCGCGTCACCGTCGTTGAGCGTCGCGATGCGCAAGCCGGCGGGGGATTGCGGTTCCGGCTGAATCACGTCGGAGATGCCGACGGCGTCGGCAAAGCGCCTTGCCCGCATCTGCAGTTCGTCCACATCCGCGCCATCGGCGGAGGAGCGGGCCACCGGCGTCGACGGGTCCGCCTGGGACTCGCGCTCGCCCTTCGACCTCAGTGCCAGACGTAGCGACTCCACGGGTTCGCCAAGGTGATGAGCCAGGCCGACTTCGCAGGCCTCGCAGGTGGCGGCGACGCTGAACGTGCCGGTGTGCGGGTACTGCTGCGCGATGCGTCGAAAGACGGGTTCGAACACCTGCGCGTAGAGGTCGTCTTCGGAGATCGAGCTCCGCGCCTGGGCGTAGCGCCTCAGCGCGTTCAGCCGCGGCTGCATCGTCTTGACGTCGAGACCGGAGAGATCCGTCACTGCTTCGCCGAGGGTTCGCAACCGCTCGGTGGCGAAGAGATGGAGACCGAGAGTCGCGGTGTTGACCGCCAGGCCCAACGCGTGTAGCGCGTCCTCCAGCGGCCGCAGCGTCAAGGTGCGGCCCTGCTCCGCTTCCAGGCGGGACTTGAGCGCGACGATGCCGCACGCCTTGTCCCAGAAGGTCATCTCGCCGCGCTGTTCGTTCTCGATCAAGTGCGCAGTGAGGACGTGGCTCTCGGATCTCCACGGCCGAAACAGCACCACCAGCTTGCGGAAACGCGGATCGCGCGTCTCGGCCCACAGTTGCCGCAGCGCGAGCAGTCGCGTGTTGCCTCCCGCCTCGACGATGAAGTGCGACTCGCCGGGGCGACGGGTCACGGTGAGCGGGCTTCTCAGACCGCTGGTGCGGATCGACTCCTTGATGTCGTCGAATTTCGCGTTCGTCGCGCATCGCGGGTTGTGCTCGTAGGGCTGGATCTCGTCGACCGCGAGCTCGATCTGGGATTCCGCTCGCGGGTCGACCTGGCCGGCGAGGTCGCGGCCG
>JAYRRR010000015.1:0-12272 GCA_041910015.1 Steroidobacteraceae bacterium | reverse complement strand
GCCGCCCAGCAGGTCGCCGAGGCCGCCCCCGCCCGATGGCGGCTGCGCACCCGCGCGGCTCTTGGCCATGTAGCCGGCGACCAGCATCGCCAGCACCGGCAGCATCTTCTTCAGCAGCACGGGGTCGATCCCCGAGCGCGTCGACGCGCTCTGCGCAACGGTGCGGCTCACGTCCTTCGATCCGAAGATCTGGCCGAGGATGTCGTTGCCCGGCGTCGCGTTCGTGGGATTCGGCGCGAGCACGGCGTCCATGAGCCCACCGCCGCCGAGACCGCCGAGCATGTCGGCCAGTCCGTCGAGCCCCGCAGGCTGCGACTGCACCTGCTTCTTGAAGCCACCGAGGATCGCCGGCAGCAGCGCGGCCGCGCCCGCCGTAGCCTGCGCGCCGCTGAGACCGAGTTCGCGCGCCATCGAATCGATGCCACCGCTCTGGCCGAGCACGGCGATCAGGTCCTGCAACTGCATGTCGGTCTCCCCGGGGTAGGTCGTCAGCCAATTTGTCCGTACTCTACGCCAGTGTCGCAACAGGGACATTCACCTTGCCAGGCGACTCCGCGAAACCCGAGGCGGTGACGCGCGAAACTCTGGTCGCGGCACAGGGAGCAAAGCGATGGGCCTCGAGCTGACGGGATTCGACAACAGGATCGCGCTGGTGACCGGCGCGGGACGGATGCGCAGCATCGGGCGGCCCATCGCCGTCACGCTGGCAAAGGCCGGTTGCGACGTCGTACTGACCGGCACCGGCAAGCCGCCCGACCGCTACCCTGCCGACGAGCGCGCGGCCGGCTGGCGCGACATCGAATCCGTGGCTGACGAAATCCGTGCCCTCGGCCGCCGCGCGTTGCCCATCGTCTCCAACGTCGCCGATCCGGCGGCGGTCGATGCACTGGCGCAACGCATCCGCTCCGAATTCGGCGCCGTCGATTTCCTGGTGAACAATGCGGGCTCGACCAAGGGACGGGACCGCCAGCACGTCGTCACGCTGCCCGTGAGCGAGTGGCAGCGCGTCGTCGACACCAATCTGCAGGGCACCTTCTACATGTGCCAGGCTTTCGCGCGCCAGATGATCGAGGCGGGTCGCGGCGGGGCCATCGTCAACATCTCCACGCTGGGCGCGAGACTGCTCGCGGCCGGCACCGCCGCCTATGCGACTTCGAAGCTCGCGATCAACGGCCTGACGACGATCCTGGCCGGTGAACTCGGCCGGCACGGCATCCGGGTCAACGCCGTCTGTCCGGGGCTCATCGACACCAGCCGGCTCGACGACATGGGGCGCGGCGACGCCTGGCAGGGCCTCGTCAAGGCCTTCATCCCGCTGGGCCGCGCCGGCACGGGCGACGACATCGCCCATGCGGTCGCCTTCCTCTGCAGCGACCAGGGCTCGTGGATCAGCGGGCAGCACCTGTACGTCGACGGCGGCCACGCCAACGTACCGGGCCAGGCGCCAGCACGTTAGCCAGATGCCCTTGGCGTCGCCTTGGCGCAACTGGCTGTCCTTGGAGCCGCGCCGGTTGCAGAGCGCCATCGCGGAGTGGCCACCCGCAGCGCAGCAGGCATAGAATCCAGCGCCTCGAGTCGTGCGCACAGGGAGGTTCGCGCCATGCTCAGTCGAAGGGGATTCGTGGGGCTTTCGGTGGCGACGGCAGCGGGCATGGTGCTGCCCTTCGGTCGCGCGCTGGCGCAGGCCGCGCTGCAACTCACCGACATCCGCGCCGTCACGCGCGAGGGCACCGCCACCGCGATCGCGGCCAGCGATCTGCAGCAACTCAGGAGCAGCCTGCGCGGGCCGCTGCTGCTGGCGGGCGACGCCGGCTACGACACGGCGCGCCGCGTGCTGAACGAATCGATCGACCGCCATCCCGCGCTGATCGTGCAACCGACGGGCCCGGCCGACGTGCGCACGGCCGTGGATTTCGCGCGGCAGCACGACCTGCTGCTGGCCGTGAAGTGCGGCGGCCACAGCTACTCCGGAAAATCCACCTGCGACGGCGGGCTGCAGCTCGACCTGTCGCGGATGCACGGCGTGCGGGTCGATCCGCTGGCGAAGGTCGCCTACGTGGCAGGCGGCAGTCTGCTCGGCGAGCTCGACCACGAAGCGATGTCGCTCGGCCTCGTGACGACCGCCGGCACCGTGTCACACACCGGCGTCGGCGGCCTGACACTCGGCGCGGGATTCGGCCGGCTGGCGCGACGCTTCGGCCTCGCCTGCGACAACCTGCGTGCGGTCGACCTCGTCACGGCCGACGGCCGCCTGCTGCATGCGAGCGCCGACGAGAACCCCGACCTGCACTGGGCCGTGCGCGGCGGCGGCGGCAACTTCGGCGTCGTGACGGACTTCGAGTTCGCGCTGCACCCCATGGCACGGCAGGTCATCGGCGGCGCGCTGGTCTACCCGATCGAGCGGGCGCGCGAGCTGCTCTTCGCGTATGCGGAAATCACCGCGTCTGCCCCGGCGGAACTCTATGTCGATGCGATCATGACGGCGCCGCGCGGCAAGCCGGGCGTGTTCATTCTCGACACCTGCTATTCAGGGCCGCCCGCAGAGGCTGAGCGGGCCTTCGCGCCTTTGCGCAAACTCGGCACGCCGCTCACCGACGGCGTCCGGCCGATCGACTACGTCGCCCTGCAACGCAAGAACGACCGCACCGACCCGCGCAACGAAGGCAGCTATCTGAAGTCCGGTTTCATCGATGCATTCCCCGGCGCGCTGGTGCAGGCGATGCTCGAAGGTTTCCAGCCGCATCCCGACCGCAGCACCACGGCGTTTTTCCAGCACGCGGGAGGCGCCATCGCGCGCGTGCCGGTGGAGGCCACGGCGTTTCCGCACCGACGCGCGACCCACAACATGTTCGCAACGGTCGCGTGGCCGCTGGCGGCCGACGCGGCACCGCACGTGGCATACGTCAAGCAATACTGGGGTGGGCTCGCTCACTACACCGACGGCTATTACACGAACGAGGTGGCGGACGAGGGCCAGCGGGTCATCGACGACAACTACCAGGCCAACCTGCCGCGACTGCAGAAGGTCAAGGCGAAATACGACCCGACGAACCTGTTCCGGCTCAACGCGAATGTCCGGCCGGTCGCGTAGCAGACGACATCGGCGCTACGCCGCGGCACCGGTCGCGCCTTCAGCCACGACTCGTCGAAGGCGGGACTAGAACGACGAGCCCGGCAGCCGGAGGAACTCGAGTTCCGCTGCCGTCGATGGCCTGCCGAGGGCCGCGTTGCGGTGCGGATAGCGCCCGAAGCGCCGTATGATCGCCGCATGCTTCTCGGCCCAGTCGAGCAGCGTGCGGTCGCCGGTCTCTGCCGCGAGCTGTCCGAAGAGCGCGAGCGAGCGCTCCTGCATGGCCCACTCCTCGGAGTGCTCGAAGGGCAGGTAGAGGAACCCACGCTCGATGGGCTCGAGTTCACGGTCGAAGCCACGTGCAATCGCCTCCCTCGCCGCCGCGAGCGCCAGCGCATCGCCCGCAAACGCCCGCGGCGTGTCCCGGTGGATGTTGCGCGTGAACTGGTCGAGCAGGATGACGTGCGCCAGCGCGCCGCGAGCCGTCCGGCTCCAGTGCACGAGCCCGCCTGCCAGGGCGTCGTCGACCGCGTCGCCGAAGCGCTCGCGGACGACGGCGTCGAAACTTGCGTCCTTGCGGAACCATGCGTCGCGCGGCCGGTGGGGCGGCGGGCCGAACCAGAACTCGAGGATGGCTTCGGGAGTCGTCGACGACATCGCAGGGCTGTACCTCGCACAGGGGCTTGCGGTGCCCTGTACCGAGCCTACGCCGCGCGTCGCTGGCGGTCCATGAACCGCAGGACCCGCGGGGTCAGGATCAACTGCATCGCGAGGCCCATCCTGCCGCCCGGCGCGACGATACCGGTCGGCCGCGTCATCCACGAGCCGCCGAGCACTGACAGACGCGACGCGGGGCTCTCCCGGCCCTCGGTCGTCAACGTATCGCAGCTGGTCACGCTCTGCGGCCGGTGAGGTCGTCCTCGGTGTGTGTGTTGGCGTAGATGCGCTGCAGGCTCTGCAGACAGCCCTCGATGCACGCGAGGCAGCGTCCGGAAGCGGTGTAGTCACGATAGACCATCAGCCGCCCGCACACCGCCCCTGCACCCCACCCACTTGCGCCGTCGAATCGCGCCACTGTTCGCGCCCCCCGCGAGTCGGGCGACGCTTTCCGCTATTCCGGCCGCGACGACGACGGCCGAAAATAGGAGCGTCTGCAGCAAGCATTGGGAGTCGCGCCATGACGCACAAGCAGGTCATGTTCCGCTCTGCCGCGCGCGAGAAGATCCTGCGCGGCACCAGCCAGCTGGCCGAGGCCGTCCGCATCACGCTCGGCCCCAAGTCCAAGTCGGTCCTGATCCAGCGCAAGTGGGGCGCACCGCTGGTCTGCAACGACGGCGTGACGATCGCCAAGGAGTTCGAGCTGCCGGACGCCGAGGAGAATCTCGGCGCACAGATGCTGCGACAGGCTGCCGAGAAGACCGGCGACGCGGTCGGCGACGGCACCAGCACGGCCACCGTGCTCGCCCATGCGATCTTTGCCGACGGCGTGCGCAACGTGACGGCCGGTGCGAGCGCAATCGACATCAAGCGCGGCCTGGACCGCGCGCTGCGGGCGGCGGTCGGGGCGCTCGCGACGATGTCGCGCAAGGTGAGCTCGCGCAAGGAAAAGGCGCAGGTGGCAACGATCTCCGCGCACAACGACGCGGCGATCGGCGAACTGGTCGCCGACGCGATGGAACGGGTCGGCGGCGAGGGCGTCATCACGGTCGAGGAGTCGAAGACGACCGAGACCCAGCTCGAGGTCGTCGAGGGCATGCAGTTCGACCGCGGCTACACGTCGCCCTACTTCGTCACCGACACGGAGAAGATGGAAGCGGTCCTCGAAGACCCCTACGTGCTGCTGACCGACCGCAAGGTCAACCTGCTCAAGGACCTGATCCCGTTGCTCGAGCAGGTCGCGAAGTCGGGCCGGCCGATCCTGTTCGTGGCCGACGAGTTCGAGGGCGAAGCGCTCGCCACGCTCGTGGTCAACCAGATTCGCGGCGTCCTGAAGAGCGCAGCCGTGAAGGCGCCGGGCTTCGGCGACCGCCGCAAGGCGATGCTCGCCGACATGGCGGTGCTGACCGGTGGCGAACTGGTGTCGGAGGACATCGGCAAGCGGCTCGAGGACGTCGAACTCGCCTCGCTCGGTCGCGCCAAGCGCGTCGTCGTGGACAAGGACACGACGACGATCATCGGCGGCGCGGGGCAGCGCGCGGCAATCGACGGGCGCATGGCGCAGATCCGCCGCGAGATCGACAAGGCGACCAGCGACTACGACCGCGAGAAGCTCGAGGAGCGGCTGGCGAAGCTCGCAGGCGGCGTCGCGGTGATCCGCGTCGGCGCACCGACCGAGTCGGAGATGAAGGCGAAGAAGGATGCGCTCGATGACGCCATCAGCTCCACCAAGGCAGCCGTCGCCGAAGGCATCGTGCCCGGCGGCGGGCTCGCCCTGATCCGCTGCATCGACGCCGTCGCCCGCGAGGAAGCCGCCTGCGAGGGTGATGAGCGCACCGGCGTGCAGTGCCTCAGACGCGTGCTCGAGGCGCCGGGACGACAGATCGCCGAAAACTCGACCGTCGATGGCGGCGTGGTCGTGGCGCGCATGCGCGAGTCGACCGGCGCGATTGGCTTCGACGCAGCGCGCAACGAATACGTCGATCTCTTCGAGGCTGGCATCGTCGACCCGACCCGCGTCGTGCGCATCGCGCTCGAGAACGCGGTGTCGGTGGCGAGCGTGCTGCTGCTGACCGAGGCGACCCTGACCGAAGTGCCGGACAAGGAAAAGACGGCCCTGCCCGAGCCGCCAGATCTCTGATGGGGTCACATCTCTGATGGGGTCAGACCCCTGATAGGGGTCAGACCCCGACGACAACCCCCCCCCGGCGACAGACCCCGGCGACGACGGGTGGTTATCCGCATTCCGTCGGCCGCCGGGGAGGGCTACCATCGAACTGCCGGGACTGACATCGGCATGACGGGAGAACGGCATGTTGCACGAGCATCGATCGCTTCCCCAGGTCGGCGCACAGGACCCCGAACTCCGCAACTCGCCGATTGCCGAGGAAGAAGACGAGGAGACCGACGTCATACGCCAGCAGTTGCCGGGCGCCGCGGTGTGCTACTTCAACGGCGCCGAGTTCGCGCACGGCGCGTATGTGACGAGCGGCTCCGAGGTCCTGCGCTGCAGCTACGGTATCTGGGTCGACTGCGGTTCCGCCGATCCGCGCAACCCGTAGCGTTCCTCCGCCAGGCCCTGTGGCGGCGGCCGCCACAGCCGCCACGGCCCCGTTGCCGTCGGTCTGGCGGCGGACAGCAGACACCGGGCGCGGACACATTTCCGCGTCCGGCCGGGCATGACATAGTCCGCAGCTCGGGGGGTCGGCATCGAGGAGACGGCTGATGGACATTCGGGGTGGTCGCCGCAGCAGCAACATCGAGGATCGCCGCGGCATGGGGCCCGTTCGCACCGGCGTCGGGCTCAGCGTGGGCGGCATCCTGTTCCTGATCGTGCTGAGCTTCTTCGGCATCAACCCGCTGCCGTTCCTCGGCATGGCGACGAAGCCGACGCCCGTCGAGACCCAGGCGCCCGGGCAGCCGTACCAGGAATCGGCCGCGGAGGCCCAGCTCAGCGATCTCGCGGCCGTCGTGCTCGGAGAAACGGAGCAAACCTGGAGCCGCGCGTTCGGCGGGCAATACCAGCCGACCACGATGGTGCTCTACCAGGGCGCCACGCAGACCGGCTGCGGCACGGGCCAGGCCGCGATGGGGCCGTTCTACTGCCCCGCCGACCACAAGGTGTACCTCGACCTGTCGTTCTTCGACGACATGGCGTCGCGGTTCGGCGCGGCGGGCGACTTCGCGCAGGCCTACGTGATCGCGCACGAGGTCGGTCATCACGTGCAGGCGCTCACGGGCACCGCGGACGAAGTGCAGTCCGCGCAGCAGCAGGTGTCGAAGACGCAGGGCAATGCGTTGCAGGTGCGTATGGAACTGCAGGCCGACTGCTACGCCGGCGTCTGGGGGCACGATGCCGCTTCGCGGCTGCAGGTAACCGACGAGGATGTCCGCGAGGCGCTCGTCGCGGCCAACGCGATCGGCGATGACCGGCTGCAGAAGCAGGCACAGGGCTACGCCGTGCCCGACTCCTTCACGCACGGCACCTCGGAGCAGCGCCAGCGCTGGTTCTCGGTCGGATTCCGCTCGGGCGACCCGAAAGCCTGCGACACGTTCAACGCGCGGCAGCTCTGATCGGCCGCGCGAGGCTCCGCGTGCTGCGGCAGTCCGGGGGTGGAGAGGAACTCCTGCGGCGGCGCCTTCACAGGTCGAGCTTGCCGCCGTAACCCGTAAGTTCGAGATAGCCGCGACCGAGCTCGCGTCCGGACGCGTCGTCGAGCAGCCGCACGGGTCCCTCCCAGTAGAGGATGCCGGTCGACGGGCGCGAGTCCAGTTCCGCGTCGTGCAGCAGCGGCTCGACACGGCAGGTCGTCGCACCGACGCGCACGCGCCATCGAACCGGGTATTCGACGCCGGTGCGGGGCGAGCGCCACGTGGCGAGCGGCATCCAGGCGACGGCGTCGGGCCCGAAGGTGCTCACCTCACCCGCCACGCCTTTCCCGTCGGCCGTGCCGGCGGAAGAGATCGATCGAACCTCAGGCGGGGGTGCACGGTGCGTGGCCGACGCCCAGCGCGCACCGCCCTGCGCGTCTCGCATGCGGAACGCCATCAGCGCGCCGCCGTCGTGCAGGTTGATGCCCATCCAGTCCCAGCCGAGCGCGCGCTCGTCGACGTAGTCACTCGACCACTCGTGGTCGAACCATGCGCGGCCCGTCACCCGTCGCGATCTGCCGTCGACGACGACCTCGCCGCTCACCTCGAGCTGCGGCAGGCTGTAGTAATGACTCGCCGCGCGCGGGTCCGGGCCTTTGCGGCTGTAGCCGTGATCGCCCTGCAGCAGCGGCGCCTGCGTCGCCGCGAGTTCGAGTCGAACGACGAATTCGTCGCCGCGCACGACGACTTCATGGCGACCGCGACGCGTTGCCGTGAGCGACCAGTCGTCGAGCCGTATGTCGACGCCGCCGACCCTGGCCTGCACGAGCCCGAAACCTTCGCGTGCCGAACGCTGCGCGTGCCGGAGCTTGCCGTCCGCGGGATCGGCGAGCGCCGCGTGCGCGAAGAGCACCTGCCGCGGCGCGAATCGGCTCGGATTGTCTGCGCCGAGCCCCGTGCGGACGCGGAAGAACGTCACCTGAAAGCCGGTCGGCCTGCCCGGCCGCCGGCCGTCTCCGGCGACGTCGCTCCCGGCAGCCGCGTCGTCGAGCCAGCCCGTGACGTACCACCACTCGAGCCGGTAGTCGGGATGACTGCCCTCGTCACGCGGGAATTCCAGCGTCGTGCCGGCCACGACCGGCGGATAGACGACAGGCGTGTCGGCGCGGATGCGCGATGCCGGGAACATCGCCACGAGCAGCAGAGCGAGCGTCGCGAGGATACGGTGGGGCTGGAAGGATGCGGTCACAGCCACGCCCTCATTGCGGCTGCACCCTTCATCGCTGCACGCCCTTCATTGCTGCCGGACTGGTGGCAAGGGCGACGGCTCGGGGTTGAGGACGAGCCAGGAACGCCGGGACGTCGCCCTTGCCACGGCTTCCGTCCGCACGAACTCACAAACGCGCCTTGCGTCCGCACGCGAAGTCACCAGTCCTCCTTGACGGCGCGCACGACGTCGCTGCCCATCGCACTGCGCCCGCTGAACGCCGCCGTCGCGGCCGCCAAGGCGACCAGGATCGCGCTCAACAGCGCGAGCCCCGCCCACGGCACGTGCAAATCCATCGTCCAGTGAAACGACTGCCGGTTCACGACGAAGATCAGTACGAGACTGATCACCGCACCGACGAGCAACCCGGCGGCGACGCCGATGGCGCCGAGCGCCGCGCCCTCGAACGCCAGCATGCGCGCGACCTCGCCGCGAGTGACACCGAGGTGCCGCAGCATGCCGAACTCGCCACGCCGGGCCAGCACCTGCGAACTCGTGCTCGCGCTGATGCCGAACAGGCCGATCAGCACCGCGACGGCTTCCAGCAGGTAGGTCACGGCGAACGTGCGGTCGAACACCGCGAGCGACTTGCGACGGATGACGCCGGGCACCGCGACGTCATAGTCGCCGCGGCGATCGAGCGCATCGCGCACACGCGCGCCGAAGGCCTGCGGATCGAGCCCTTCGCGCAGCCAGATCGCCGCCGTCGAGGCGTCGCGCTCGCCCGTCAGCGCGACGAACGTCGCACGGTCGAGCACGACGGCGCCACCCGGCCGCTCGTAATCGCGCCAGAGGCCGCGCACGCTGGCTTTGACAGTCCGCCCGCCGAGCGGCAGGTCGAAGACCGTGCCCACGTCG
Organism: Steroidobacteraceae bacterium; assembly: GCA_041910015.1. Taxonomy (GTDB): domain Bacteria; phylum Pseudomonadota; class Gammaproteobacteria; order Steroidobacterales; family Steroidobacteraceae; genus RPQJ01. The sequence goes on along the minus strand of JAYRRR010000015.1, from coordinate 2,829 downwards.
AAACCGCGCAGGTCGAACGCGGCCTCCGAGGCCCAGACGGGCACCGTGCCGGCCGGCGCGGGTGCATCGTCGAACCGCCGCAGCGGCAGGATCGACGTCGCCGTCGGTTCCGCGATCGGCCGCGCGATGACGGTCAGCGGTCGCCGCTCGCCCGCCAGCGCGACGTCGAAGAAGCGCACGAAGTGCACGCGCTCGACACCGTCGAGCCCGGCGATGGTGGCCTGTGCCGCAGGATCGAGATACGCGCCCGGAGCGGCCGAACCCGCACGCACGTAGAGATCCGCCGGCAGGATGCGCTGCATCCAGACTTCGAGCGACAGGCGGAACGAAAACACCATGATCGCCATCGCCACCATCAGGCTGAAGCTGACGAGCACGGCGGCGATGCTCACGGTGGCGCGACGCGCCGTGCCGCGCAATTGCGCGACGGCGACCTGACGCCAGGCCGGGCCGGTCGGTCGCAGCAGGTGGTGAAACACGTAGGCCGCGATGCCGGGCGTGAGAAACACGGCACCCAGCAGCAGGCAGGCGATCGACACGTAGCCCGGCAGCGCGACGCCGTCGATGGGTGGCAGCGCGAGCGCGACGCTGCCGGCGACGAGGAACGCGGCGGCAATCAGGCCGTGCCGGCGCGCATCGACGGGAGGTTCGTCGCCGGCCTTCAGCGCCGCGGCAGCGGGCACGGCGGCCGCCTCGCGCGCGGGACCGAATGTCGCCACGAGCGCCGCGACGACGCCCAGCACGAAGAACGTCGCGTATTCCGGCATGCGCACGTCGAGTGTGGGCGCCATGCCGCGGAAGTAGCCCGCTCCGAGGTCCGCGCCGAAGGCGGCGAGACCGGCACGCGCGATGAGCGCGCCGAGCACCACGCCGACAGCCGCGCCCAGCGTGCCGACCAGCGCCCCCGAAAGCAGCGACGCCACGAGCTGTTCGCGCACGGTCATGCCGAGCGCGTGCAGCAGCGCGATCTCGCGCCGCCGGCGGGCCACGGCCAGCGATTGCGTCGCGAACACGAGGAACGCGCCCGTGAACAGCGCGACGAGCGCGAGCGCGGTGAGGTTCGAACGGTAGGCGCGCGTCAGACGCACCGCATCGTCGGTGGCCTCACCCGGCGTCACGACCTGCACGCCGGGCGGCAGCAGGCGCTGGATCGCTTCGCGCACCACGCCGCGGTCGGCGTTCGCATCGAGCCTCAGGTCGATGCGGTCGAGCCGTCCCAGACGCTGCAGCCGCCACTGCGCCTCGCCGATGTCGAGCACGCCGACGGGCTGTCGATACGCGCCCGGCGGCAGGATGCCGGCCACGCGGAAGCGGACGCGATCGAGCGCCACCTGGACGTCGAGGTCGTCGCCGCGATCGAGCGCGAGTGCCGTCGCCGCCGCGGGGCTGAGCCACAGGGACCCCGGCATGAGCAGGCCCTGCCCTTCGCGTCGTGCCGGGCCGGCCGCGGTGACGAGCGCCGGTTGCAGGCGCTGCGCGCGGAACGGGTCGATGCCGATGAGTTTCAGGTTGCGATCGCGACCGGGCAACCGCACCTGCAGTTCCACGACCGGACTCGCGACGACGACGCCGGCCAACCGGGCGATGACGGGGAAAAGCGTCTCGTCGAAGCCGCCCGCCGGCGCCTGCACCGCGAGGTCGGCGAGGCCGAACAGCGAACGCGATGCGCCCTGCACCTCGTCCGCCGCGACGCGGTTGATGAGGTACACCGAAAAGCCGAGCCCGACGCCGAGCGCAATCGCGATCACCGCGAGCAGCGCACGCCCCGGCGCCTGGCGCAGCGGACCGAGAACGGATGCGTCCAGCAGGTCGAGCCGCGCGCGCCAGCCAGTCGCCACCGCAGCGTCCGCAGGCATGGCACACGGCACCGTCATGGCCGCAGCGTGAGCCCGGCGCGCGTGAGTTCGTACACCCGGTCCGTCGACGCCGCCGCCGCGGCCGAATGCGTGACGAGGATGCCGGCCGCGGCGTCGCGCTTGACCTGCCGCCGCAACACGTCGAGCACCGCGGCCGCGTGATCGGGATCGAGATTGCCGGTCGGCTCGTCGGCCAGCACGAGCGCCGGGCGATGCGCGAGCGCACGTGCGACCGCGACGCGCTGCAACTCGCCGCCGGAGAGTTCGCGCGGCAGGCTGCCCGCGCGGTCGGCGAGACCGATGGCGTCGAGCAGCTCGGCGACGCGCACGTCCACTTCGCGCCCTCCCTGACCGTTGAGCGCGAGTGGCAGAGCGACGTTGCGCCCGACGTTCAAGTGCGGCAGCAGGTGAAACGCCTGGAACACGAAACCCATGCGACGGCGGCGCAGCAGCGTGCGTTCGCGTTCGTCGAGACGCGCGAGGTCGCGCCCTTCGAGCAGGATCCCGCCCGCGTCGGGCACGTCCAGCCCCGCGATCAGGTTCAGCAACGTCGACTTGCCGACGCCCGATTCGCCCACGATGGCGACGTATTCGCCCGGCTGCAGCGTGACCGAAACGTCGTGCAGGATCCGGCGTTCACCGTAGGACTTCGATACCTGGCGCAGTTCGAGCATGCAGCGAAAATAGGGGTATCGCCGACTCTCGTCAAAACCCCGACGTCGTGCCGGCCTCTTCGGGGGCCTCGGTGCCATCCGCCGGCGTGGCGATCACCATGGAATCGAACTCGGACAAGAGATTCTCGGCCTGGCACCGCCATCATCCCGTCCGCCGGCGGAATCGATGTCCAGCACGCGCTTGTCGATGCCAATGTCGTCGGCCGTGACCGTGATGCGTTCCATCACGGACACGAATCCACGGTCGATCCGGCCGCGGTAACGCACGCGCACGAGCACGAGCGGCAGACCGCAGATCT
>JAYRRR010000014.1:0-35741 GCA_041910015.1 Steroidobacteraceae bacterium | reverse complement strand
GGTGTAGCCCTGGATACGGATGCGGTACTCCCCCGGCCCGAACGTCGAGCTGTTCAACGACAGCCGCAGGTCGTGGTTCGAGTCGGCCGTCATGCGTTCGACGACCATGACCCGCCCGTGGTCGACCTTGTCGACGACGAGCGCGAACACCGAAAACCGCGTGTAGCCGACGGGGAAATACAGCTCGAGCAGTTGTGGCGGGTCGGGAAAATCGAGCCGCGCATCGGCGCCTGCCGACCAGCTCTGCGGGTTCGGCGCGATGCGCAGCGTCCGCTCGCTGTTGACGGCGCGCAACGTCAGCGCGCGCGCACGGCCCTCGGCGGCCCGCGCCGCCGCCCGGTCCTGCGACGCGTGCCACAGCGCCGAGGCCGTGACGACGAGCAGCAGCGCGCAGGTCGCTCCGAGCGCGGATACGGCCAGCGGCGTCTGCCACCAGCGTGGCGGCGGCGGATCCGGCACGAACACGCTGGTGCCGTCGGCGAGCGTGAACGAGCGCTGCCCGTCGGACGGCCGGGGTGGTGGCAGTTCGAGTTCGCCCTGGACGAGGTAGCGACGCCAGCGGGGTGGCGGTTTGCGGGCCGCCGGCTTCTTCCCCGTCTTCCTGTCGTCCGACCGGCCACCCCTGTCGCTCATCCAGCGCCTGTCCTGGTCTTGCGTGACTGCTTGCGCGCGTCAAACTCGAACGGATCGTCGACGCCGGCGAACAGCCGCTCCGACACTTGCCGTTCACGCGTCTCGATCGTTCGCAGGAACTCGTCGGCGCCGTGCATCGCCTCGAAGGCAGTGAGCCCGCGCTCGAGAAACTCCTGCAGCAGGCCGAATCCTGCCGCATGGGCCGGTCCCCGCGCCAGCCGCACGAGACCACGGACGATCGGCTTGCGCACGACCCGGTCCAGATAGCTGCCGATCTCGCTCATCAGCGCGATTTGGCGCTCGCGGTCCGCGCGCCGGCCGGCGGCCCGGTAGGCTGTCGCGTAGCGTGCAACGGTGATGGGTGCGTCCGCGAGCGCGCGGGTGACATCGGCGTCGAGTTCCTGCGACAGCGTCTCCAGTTCGATGGCCAGACACAGCGCCGCGAGACCCTCGCGCGGCAGCAACCGCTCCATCGCCGTCTGCACCTTGATCATGTCGGCGTCGCGCCGGCGCGGATCGCCGCCGTAGAGTTCGTTGAAGAAGAACTGCACGGCCAGACGGTAGCGCGGGTTCGCGTGCAGGTCGGCGTGCGTGCGCAGCAGTCGCTTGGACTGCCACTTCTGCAGCCGCGCGAGCCGCTTGCGCAGAGCTGCATCGCCCGCAAACACGTCGCGCAGGGCCGCGTTGCGCTCGAGCCGGCGGCCGAGGTTGCCGCGTTCGGCCGGGGGCGCGCCGATTTCGATGCCGAGCACCTTCAAGCGTCAGGCCCTGCCGTGCGCGACGGTGTGCTCGAGCCGGTCGAGCGCGACGTGCAGCGGGCCGGTCACCGGCAGCTGCCGGCGCTTGCGCTCCGCCACCGCATGAGCGAATGTCCGGCGCTCGTCGTGCAGCACGTCGAGCCGCAGGGTCACGTCGTGACGTCGCAGCATCCTCTGCAGCCCGGCGGCCTTGCTGCGCAGGTCCGCCCTCGTCCGCTGGTAGGCGTGCTCGGCGAGGTGCGCGCGGTCCGCATAGCGGAACACGTTCTGGAAAAAGAGGTCTGCGTCGCCGCGATCGGGCTCGAACAGCAGCACGTCGGCCTTTGGATAGCGCTGCTTGTAGCCCTTCATGCCGGCCTGCATGCGCGACTGGATCAGCGACCGGAACGTCTGGCTCAGCACCGTCGGCAGACCGCCGTGGGTCAGGTCGTGCTCGACCGGGGGACGGCCGTTCCCGGGACGCGGTGCGCTCGATGCGTCGAAGGCGACGAGCGGGTTGACGCAGACGACGAAGTCGGCGCCGGCGTCGAGCAGCAGCGACGCGTTCATCGTGCGCAGCAGCGCGCCGTCGGCATAGACACGACCGTCGATCGTCACCGGCGGATACAGCCCCGGCAGCGCCGTGCTCGCCTGGATCGCGCGCGAGATCGGCACGTGATCGTAGCCCGGCTCGCCGAAGCGCACGGAGTGCCCCGTGTTGAGGTCCGTGGCGACGACGTAGAGGCGCGGCACCAGCCGGCGGAAATCGTTCGTGCGGCCGCTCGACGTGAACAGTCGCGCCAGCAGGCGTTCGAGCGGCCGGTTGTCGCAGAGGCCCGTGGGCAGCAGCCGGCCCAGCGGATCGAGCGCCTCCGCCCAGTCGCGGCCGGGATCACGCACGAACTCGCGCACCGCGCTGGTGAGCAGCCCCGGAATCCCGGCGAGCCGGCGCAAGTACTCGCGGAACGCCGGCAACAGGAACCACGACGGCGAGAACCGCAGCTCGCTCGAGTCGTCGTGGATGAAGACCAGCCCCATGTCCGCCGTGCCGAAGCCGTTGGCGAGACCTGCGGCGATCATCGCGCCGGAACTCACGCCGACGTACATCTCGAGCCCGGTCAGCTCGAAACCGTCGAGCGACTCCTCGATGGCGTGCAGACAGCCCACCTCGTAGAACGCGCCGAGCGGGCCGCCGCCCGCCAACGCCAAGCCGAAGCGTCGGTGGCTGGGGCCGCTGTGCCTGCCGATGGCGGGTTGCAGGTCGAGCATGGACGGACCTCCGGTTTTCCTGTGCCGCGCGGAGTCACTCGGTGGCGGCGGTGCGCCGTGTCGAGCCGCGGCGTGCCCCAGGCGGCGCGCTGCGCCGTTTCGGGCCGGCGCCGCGACGGGTGCCTGCGCGCGCCTCGAGACGTTTGACGTTCTCGTTCAGCTCGGCCACGCGCCGTGTGAGCGCCCGGATCTCCTCGGCGGTCGGCATGCCGACCTGGTGCATGGCGCGCTGGACGCGGCTCTGGAACAGCGCTTCGAGGTTGTCCCAGGTTTCCTGGGCCTGCTCGCGCACGTCGCCGACGCGCGTATGCAGCGTGGCCTGCGCGCCCCCGAACGCATCGCGCACCATGCGCTGTGCCGCCGTGCGCGAGGTGTTCAGCATGCGCAGCCCCTCGGACACCGCGTCCGTGAACGCGGCCGGACCTTCCTGTTGGGCGCGAGAGATCGCACCCATGCCCGCCAGCAGGACCTGCTGGACGCCCTGCAACAGCTCCTGCTGCGCTGAACGAGCGGCGTCGTCGGTCCCCGAAGACTTGCGACCGGCCGCCGATGGACGGGTCGGCCTCGGGCGGCCGGACGGCGTGCGGGCGCGTGGCCGCCCGGTGTGGGTTTCGCGTTTCACCATGGCACATTCACTCCCGGCACGTGGCCGTGTGCGTATTGTGCTGCCGAATGGCCGGCGGCTGCTGCAGTGTGTCAAGCCGGGGGCTAGGTAATTGCCGCAGGCGTCGTCTTGCGGCGCCGCGTTCGACGCCGCCGCGTCCCGTCGCGACGCGACGACAGCTTCGCGACTGTCGTCGCGAGCACCAGTCGCTCGAATTCCTTGGCAAACTGGTCGACGAGTGCCTGCGGCTCGGCCACGAGCGCCTGGTCCGCGATGACGCCGACGAATACCCTGCCGGCGTAGGACAGCAGGCTGACGCCGATGCCGATCGAGCCGCTCTGCGGCACCCAGAAGTACATCTCGGAGATGCGCTGGCCGCAGAGGTGCAGTGGGGCCTGCGGCCCCGGCACGTTCGACGCCACGATCGTGCCCTTGCGGCTGAACAGCTCGATGGCCGGTGTCTGCAGCCGCGCAGGCATCATCCCCAACAGCCCGAGCACCATGAACGTCATGGGGGGTTGCAGCGAACCCTTGAGCGTCCGCATCGTGTCCGTCACACGGAACACGCGCTGCAGCGGGTCGCGTGTGCCTACGGGCAGGTCGACGAAGACCAGGCCGAACCTGTTGCCGAGCGTCGTCGGCTCTTCCGCGGCGCGGAGGTTTACCGGCACCGATGCGCGCAGGACCAGTGCGGTGGTGTCGCAGCCGTGCACGGCGCGCAGGTGCGAGCCCAGCGCGCCCGCGACGGTTGCCATCAGCACGTCGTTGACCGTGCCTCCGAGCGCGCGGCCCAGCGTCCGGACCTCGGCGAGTTCGAGCGGGTCGGACCACGCCACGACCTTGGTGCCGCTCAGCGTGCCGCGCAGCGCCGTGGGCGGATCGTCGGGCAGCGCCAGCACCTTGGCGAGTTCGCCGACCATGCCGCCGGCCTGTGCGGCCAGGGCTGCCGTGTCGTCCGGATGGAATGCACGATGCACGCCGCCTTCGAGCAGACGCGCGCCCTCGGCGAGCGCGCTTTCGAGGATGTCGGCAGCGGGACGCGTGAGGTGATCGAGCCAGGAGACCAGTGGCAGACGCCGCGCAGGCACTTCCGCCGGAGGTTCGCGCGCCGGCGGGCGTCGTCGCGTCGCGGCCCCGGCGGTCGCCTGGGTCGCGGCGAGCGAGGGACCCGGGTCCTGCTCGGTGAGCGACAGCAGCACGCGCAGCATGGCCATGCCGTCGGCGTAGCAATGGTGCACACGCAGCACCCAGGCGCTGCCCGGGCCATAGCGCTCGACGAAGTGGATCTGCCAAAGCGGACGCGCAGGGTCGAGCGGCTCACCGGCCAGTCGCGAGGCGAGTGCCTGCAGTTCGGACTTGCCCGCGGGTTCGGGCAGCCGGGTCACGATCAGATGGGCGTCGAGATCGAAGGCCGCATCGTCGATCCAGGAGGCCCCGAGCGGGTCGGCGACTGGTCGGCGCCGGAACCGTGGAAAGCAGAGCAGCCGCGACACGACGACCTTGCGCAAATCCGCCTTGCGCATGCGCGTCGCGGTCGCGAGCACGCTCACGATCATCGCCGAGTTGCCGGGCACGTCCATGCGCAGCCACGCGGTGTCGATCACCGACATCCGCTCGTGATGCTCCGCCATCGTCTCTCCTGTGGGGTCAGACCCCAGTCAAGAAAATCTGAACCGGGGTCTGACCCCAGCCATGGTACTCGCTGCGCGGGCCGCGATACGTTGACGGGGCCAGGTACGATCCCTAACGTAGCCCGCAAACGATCGGGGACCTGCCATGACCTATCTTGTGACCGGCGCGACGGGGTTCATTGGCCGCTTCCTCGTCCAGGCGCTGTTGCAGCGCGGCAAGGGCACGGTCTACGTGCTGGTCCGCCCGAAATCGGTGGCCAAGGTCGACGAGCTGCGCGCCTTCTGGGGCCCGGCGAGCAACCGGCGCGTGGTGGCGGTCAAGGGCGATCTCGGCCAGCCGCAGCTCGGCGTTGGCAAGGCCGACCTGGCGAAGCTGCAGGGCAAGGTCAGGCACTTCTACCACCTCGGAGCCGTCTACGACATCGACGCGAGCGCCGAGGAGATGCAGGAGGCCAACGTCGCTGGCACCGGCAACGCGCTGGCGCTGGCTGCGGCGATCGGCGCCGGGTGCTTCCACCACGTGAGCTCGATCGCGGCCGCCGGGCTCTATCGCGGCACCTTCAGCGAGGACATGTTCGAGGAGGCCGAGGAGCTCGACCATCCCTACCACCGCACCAAGCACGACTCCGAGGCGATGGTTCGCGCGAACGGCAAGGTGCCGTTCCGAATTTACCGTCCGGGCATCGTGCTGGGTCACTCGCAGACGGGCGTGATCGACAAGATCGACGGCCCCTATTACTTCTTCAAGGCGCTGCAGAAGCTGCGCGCGTCGTGGCCTCGCACCATGGCGCTCGTGGGCATCGAGGGCGGCTATCTCAACGCCGTGCCGGTCGACTTCGTCGTCGCCGCACTCGTCCACCTGTCGCACCTGCCGAAGAAGCACGACGGTGAGTGCTACCACCTGACCGACCCGAAGACGCGGCGCATGGGCGAAGTGCTCAACGTCTTCGCGCGCGCGGCGCACGCGCCAGAAATGGCGGTCCGGCTCGACACGAAGGTGTTCGAGATGATGCCGGAAGGCGTCGCGCAGACGATCGGGCGCAGCAGGCCGGTCCAGAACGTGTTCAACCAGCTGCTGCGCGACCTGCAGATCCCGCGTTCGGTGCTGCAGTTCGTCAACTACCCCACGCGTTTCGACTCCACCGAGACACAGAAGCTGCTCGACGAGGCAAAGATCCGCGTGCCGCCGCTCGAGGACTACGCCTGGCGCCTCTGGGACTACTGGGAGCGCCACCTCGACCCGGACCTCTCGATCGACCGCAGCCTGCGCGGCGCCGTCAGGGGCAAGGTCGTGCTGATCACGGGAGGCTCGTCGGGCATCGGCGAGGCGGCCGCGCTGCGTATCGCCGATGCCGGCGGCAAGGTGCTGATCGTCGCGCGCGACGAGCAGAAGCTCGCCGAAGTGCGCAAGCGCATCGTCGACGCGGGTGGTTTCGCGAAGACCTATTCGTGCGACATCACCGACTACGCAGCCTGCGACAAGCTCGCCAGGGACGTGCTCAAGGAGTTCGGCCACGTCGACGTGCTGATCAACAACGCAGGCCGCTCGATCCGTCGCTCGCTCGTGCTGACCTACAACCGCTTCCGCGACTTCGAACGCACGATGCAGCTCAATTATTTCGCCTGCGTACGCCTGACGATGAACCTGCTGCCGTCGATGACGGCCCGCAAGGCAGGCCACGTCATCAACGTGTCGTCGATCGGCGTGCTCACCAATGCACCGCGGTTCGCCGCCTATGTCGCCTCCAAGGCGGCGCTCGAGTCCTTCACGCGCTGCGCGGCGGCGGAGTTCCACGACGAGGGCGTGCACTTCACGATCATCAACATGCCCCTCGTTCGCACGCCGATGATCGCGCCCACGCGCATCTATGACGACATGCCCACCATCATCTCGCCCGACGAAGCGGCCGACATGATCGCCGACGCGATCATCCGCAAGCCGCAGCGCATCGCCACGCGCCTGGGCGTGCTCTCGGAGATCGGGCACCTGGTCATGCCGAAGCTCTCCGAGGTGATCATGAACTCGGCGTACCGGATGTTCCCGGACTCCGCCGCCGCACAGGGCAAGCGCGAGGGCGAGGAGCAGCGGCCGGCGACGAAGGAAGCGATGCTGTTTGCCTCGCTGATGCGCGGCATCCACTGGTGAAGCCGACGGTGGAGCGGGCGGGCCAGGGGTCTCTTCGATCCCGACCGCGTGTCAGGCGCCCGCGCAGCTGACGGATCTCAAGCGCAATTCACGCGCATAATCTTCCATTCAGGGCTTGCTCCGCGCAGCACGCGGCGCAAACATGAACGGGGCGCCGGGTTCGGGCGCCCGCCGTGCGGGTCTGGCGCGGCCGGATGCTCAGACAATGGAAGGACCCGATGAAACTCGTCTTGCTGCTGACCGCGGTACTGGTCGCCATCATCGTCGCCCGTGTCCTGCACCAGCGGCGCGCCACCCGGGCGGCCCGGGTGGCGGCCGCGCGCATGCGCAAGCGCGCTGCGGCCCGGCACAATCGCGTGCCGGCGGTGTCGAGCAACGTCAAGGGCGTCACGGCGAGCCAGACGATCGATCCTTACCGGGCAGGCGAGCCGCAGACGGGACGAACGAACGAGCCGAACGACCGGACCGCCTGACGGCGCCGGAACTTCAGGACTGGCTCAGGGGCCGCAAGGCCGCCGCGGGCTGCTCCCGGCGGGCTCATCGGCCGAACCTCACTTCCCGGTGCGCACGGGCGCGCAGGCGACGCGATCATGTGCGGCGTGTGCGGCCGTGCCGCGCAGGGCTTGCAGTCGCCCGCCCCGCGCAAACAGTTCCTCGGCAAGCCAGTGGGCAACCCGACTGAACAGCACGACAGTTGCCGTTGCCATTGCAGACCTCCGGCGCCCGACACGGCGGGAGCGGAGCGCAAGCCTGGTTGGTTTGCATTGCCAATGACGTGACGGGCTTCGGCTTCCGACCGGCTTGGATCTCTGGCGCAGCATGACGATCCCAGAACAATGAAGGCCTGGAATATCCATCCCTGCCTGACATTGCGGTCTCGTGCCCGAATCATCGCCCGCCGAAGGCAGCTTTCACCAGGCTGAGCGCTTCGTCTGCCGCCGGCGTGGCTTGCAGCGCCCATTCACGCGCTCGTGACGACCTTCACCTATTTGGGTGATTCAATTGCCGCGCACATGTGGTCTAGTACGACCAGCCCGGCGGCAGATCGAATGGGCAGATGGAAGGGAAGATGATCAAGAAGACGGCCGCCCGCGACGCAACCGTCGCTACGTCGACAAGCCGTTCGCATGGGAGCCGCGTGGTGCCAGGGAGGGTGCCGCGTGGCTTCCACCCTGCGAGCGAGCGCGAAGCCGTACTGTCGCCGATCACGCGCCTCATCCTCGACAAGCTCGACCGCGGCGTCCTCCTGCTCGATACCAGCGGCGCGGTCCTCGACGCGAATTCGCACGGCCAGAAGGCGCTGGCGACCTGCAACGGCATCGCGGTGCACAACGGTCGCCTGACGTTTCCCGATCCCGACGTCGACGCACGCTTCGTGCGCATGCTCGCTCTCACGCGCAATGGCGCCTCCGGCAAACCGCTGGCCGCCAGCCTGAAGCGTCCCGGCGCCTGCGGGTGCCGCGTCGTGGTCGCGCAAGCGAATCCGCCCGGCCAGCGCCGTGGCGTCAGGTACGTCGCACTGATCTATGCAAAGGGCTCGCGCGGCCTGTCGGGTGACGTGCTCGCGGAACTCTACGGGCTCACGCGCGCGCAGGCGGCCGTGGCGCGCAAGCTCTACGCCGGCTGCACGGTCGAGGAGACGGCGGCGCAGCTCAGACTCTCACTGAACACCGTGCGTACCCACCTGAAGCAGATCTTCTCGAAGTGCGAGGTGCAGTCGCAGGCCGAGCTGCTGCACCTGCTTGCCACCGGGCCGCAGGTGCTCTGAGCAGGCGGCCAGCGCGGCCACCTCTTCAGCGGACCGGTGCCTCGCAGTGGGCCTCGATGAACTGCTGCTGCGCCTTCAGCCGCTCGCGCGTCGGCTTGCGGCCGGGCTCGAGCATCTCGGCCAGCTCGTTGCGTGCCTGGATGCAGGCGTCGCCGCGCGACACGCGCAGCTTCGCCGCCATTGCCTCCTGCTGCTGTCGCGTCGCCGGTTCCCTGCTGCAGGTGTGGTCGGCAGTCTGCTGCAGGCGGCGGAATTCGTCGGGGTCCACTGGCTTGCCGCCCCGCGCCAGACGGTCGATCGCTTCCAGTGCGACGACGCACTCGCGGTTCTGCAGTTCGCCGATTGCATCATTGCGACGCGCCGCCTGTTCGGGCGCGACGGCGGCGAGCCGCGTCGGACGCGGCGACGCGACTGCACTCGCGGACCGGCTCGCACCGGATCCGACGGCAACGTTCAGGCGCTCGTACCTGACACCCGCTGGCGGCTTCGTGGATGAAAGATGCGTGACGCCGTCCGCGTCGACCCATCTGTAGACGGGAGCGGCGCTGGACGGCCCGCCGAACACACACGCGACGAGCACGCAGGCCAGCGTTGCGGCCAGGCCGCGGGCACGCGCGTTCGGGACGAGGGCTGGCATGACAGCGGATTCTAGGCTCCGCGCCGCACCCGCGCAGTGACCTGCGTCATGGTCCGGCCAGGCGTCCCGGTCACGGCGCCGGTCTCAGCCGTATCGCTTCATGACGGTCGCCAGTCCCGCCGCGCCCGGGTGCAGCTTTTCGTAGGGGACCTGGTTCAGCGGCACGTCGGTCGTTTCCAGCATCTCGTGCATGTCCTTCGTGCCCTGTCCCTGCACGAAGATCAGCCCGGTGACGTGCTCGCCCTGACGCAGCCTGGTGCGCAGGTATTCGAACGCCTTGCCGCGGTGCGTCGGATCGTAGTCCCGGTCGAGCTTGCGCAGCAGGAGATGGCTGCCATCGTGCATCTGCACCGGCAGGACCTCACCCTCCGCGTACTGCGCGGTGATTTCCTGGCGCGCGGGGATGTAGTCGGCGTGCACGGCCTCCTGATAGTGCTCGCGCGTGAACTCGTAGCTCTTGGTCGAGCCCACGTGGTCGTTGAAGGTCACGCACGGAGAGATCACGTCGATCATCGCGAAGCCGCGGTGCCGGAGACCCGCCTGGATCAGCGGCACGAGCTGATCCTTGTCGCCCGAGAAGCTGCGTGCGATGAACGTGCCGCCGAGGCTCAGCGCCGCGAGACACGGGTCGACCGGCGCCTGCAGGTTCTCGTCGCCCTTCTTCGATTTCGTGCCGATGTCGGCGGACGCGGAGAACTGGCCCTTGGTGAGACCGTACACGCCGTTGTTCTCGCAGATGTAAAGCATGTTGACGTTGCGCCGGATCGAGTGCGCGAACTGGCCGAAGCCGATCGACAGCGAGTCGCCGTCGCCCGAGATGCCGATGTAGTGCAGGTCGCGGTTCGCCGCGCTGGCGCCGGTCGCGATCGAGGGCATGCGTCCGTGCACGGCGTTGAAGCCGTGGGCACCGCTCGCGAAGTAGGCCGTCGTCTTCGACGAACAGCCGATGCCGGACAGCTTGGCGATCTGTTCCGGGCGGATGCCGAGCTCCCAGATCGCCTGGATGATCGCCGAGGTCACCGAATCGTGGCCGCAGCCCGCGCAGAGCGTCGACATGGCGCCCTCGTAGTCGCGGCGCGTCAGGCCGATGGCGTTCTTCGGCAGGTCGGGGTGGCGGACTTTGGGCTTGTTGATGAAGGACATGGCGATCCGGGGCGTGAGGGTTTCAGTGGACGGCCGCGACCGGCGCGTGACGCGTGGCGTCGCCGAGCTCCGCGACGACGGCGTCGACGATCTCCTTCGAGGTCATCGGTAGGCCGCTGTAGTGCAGGATCGAGTGCAGCTTCGACTTAGGCACGTCCGTCTCGAGCGTGAGCAGCGATCTGAGCTGCGCGTCGCGGTTCTGCTCGACCACGAAGATCTTCTCGTGCGACGCCATGAACGCCTCGACCTCCCTGGTGAACGGGAAGGCCTTGATGCGCATGTAGTCGATCGGGATGCCCCGCTTCGCGAGGATGTCGCGCGCCTCGTTGACCGCGCCGCGACTCGAGCCGATGGCGACCAGTTTGATGCTGCTGGTGCCCGTGGCTTCGATCACCGGCGGCGGTACGAGCGTCCGCGCGCGATTGAACTTGCGCAGCAGACGGTCGAGCACGATCTGGTACTCGGTCGAATCCTCGGTGTAGCCGCCGTACTGATTGTGACCCGAACCGCGCGTGAAGTACGCACCCTTCGGCGAAACCCCCGGCAGCGTCCGGTAGGGGATGCCGTCGTCGTCCTTGTCGAGATAGCGGTGAAACTTCGGCAGCGCCTCGATTTCTTCCTTCGAGAGCACCTTGCCGCGGTCCGGCCGGTACGCGTCGTCCCACTTGAACTCGGGCACCATCCAGTCGTTCATGCCGATGTCGAGATCCGAGAGCACGAACACCGGCGTCTGCAGGCGTTCGGCGAGGTCGAACGCCATGGGCATCATCGTGAAGCACTCTTCGGGGTTCGAAGGGAACAGCAGGACGTGTTTGGTGTCGCCGTGCGAGGCGTAGGCGCAGAGCAGCAGGTCGCACTGCTGCGTGCGGGTCGGCATGCCCGTCGAAGGGCCGACGCGCTGCACGTCGACGATGACGGCCGGGATCTCGGCGTAATAGGCCAGGCCGATGAACTCGCTCATCAGCGAGATGCCGGGGCCGCTGGTCGCCGTGAAGGCACGGGCGCCGTTCCAGTTCGCGCCGAGCACCATGCCGATCGCGGAAAGCTCGTCCTCGGCCTGGATCACGGCATAGTTGTTGTGGCCCGTCTCCGGATCGACGCGCAGCTTCGCGCAGAAGGTCTTGAACGCGTCCATGACCGAGGTCGACGGCGTGATCGGGTACCACGGCGCGACCGTGGCACCCGCGTACACGGCGCCAAGTCCTGCGGCCGTGTTGCCGTCGATCATGACGTGGCCCCGGGTCTTGTCCATGCGACGCACGCGCAGCGGCAGCGGGCAGGGCAGGTGGGCCTTCGCCCAGTCGTGGCCGATCTGTACGGCCTTCATGTTGGCCTCGACCAGCGCGGGCTTTTTCGCGTAGCTCTCGGTCAGCAGCTGGCGGATCACCTCGAGGTCGATCTCGAGCAGCGCCGCGAGCAGCCCTGCATACATGATGTTCTTCATCAGGATGCGGTTGCGCACGCCGATGAAGTTCTCGTTGCAGAGCCTGGCGAGCGGCGCGCCGAGGATGGTGACGTCGTCGCGCGTCAGCAGCGCCGGGCGCGGCCAGGTTGAGTCGTAGACGAGGAAACCGCCGGGGCTCACCTCGCGGATGTCCTTCTGGTAGGTCTCGGCGTTCATGGCGACCATCAGGTCGACGCGGCCCGAGCGCGCGACGTAGCCGTCCTGGGTGACGCGGATCTCGTACCAGGTGGGCAGGCCCTGGATGTTGGACGGGAAGTAGTTCTTCCCCATCACGGGCACGCCCATCCGGAAGATGGACTTCATCAGCAGCGTGTTGGCACTGGCCGAGCCCGTGCCGTTCACGTTGGCGAGCTTGATGACGAAGTCGTTTACGCGGTCTTGAGTCGTTGCGGGCTTGGCCATTGGTGGTCGCGTGCGTGGGGCAGGTGGATCTTCGACTTCTGCATGTCCCAGGCTGCCGTCGGGCAGCGCTCGGCGCAGAGTCCGCAGTGGACGCAGAGGTCCTCGTCCTTGACCATCACCCGGGCCGTGTGTTTGAGCGGCCCGGACACGTAGAGCGGTTCGTCCGGGTTGCGGCGCGGCGCCTTCAGGCGCGCCACGAGCTCGGCTTCCGGGCCGTTCGCGGTGATGGTGAGGCAGTCGGTCGGGCAGATGTCGATGCAGGCGTCGCACTCGATGCACGCCTTCGCGTCGAACACTGTCTGCACGTCGCAGTTGAGGCAGCGCTGCACCTCGGCCGCGGTCTGTTCCGCGTCGAAGCCGAGCTCGACCTCGATGCTGATCTTCTTGAAGCGCTCGGCCAGGCTCACGTGCGGCACGAGCCGGCGTTCGACCGGGTTGTAGTCGTTCTTGTACGACCACTCGTGCAGGCCCATCTTGCGCGATGACAGGTTCATCGTCGGCGGCAGACGGTTCGTGACCGGCTGATCCATGCAGAAGTTGTGGATCGAGATGGCGGCCTGGTGGCCGTGCTCGACGGCCCAGATGATGTTCTTCGGGCCGAATGCGGCGTCGCCGCCGAAGAACACGTCGGGGCGCGTCGACTGATGCGTCTTCGCGTCGACGACCGGCACGTGCCACTTGTCGAACTGGATGCCGAGGTCGTCCTCGATCCACGGGAAGGCGTTTTCCTGGCCGATCGCGAGGATCACGTCGTCGGCCGGGAAGAACGCCTCGCCCGCGACGCGTTCGGCCGTGATGCGGCCCCTGGCGTCGAGTTCGTATTGCATCTTGTCGAACAGCATGCCAGCGAGCTTGCCGCCCTCGATCACGAACGCCTTCGGCGCGTGATTGACGACGATTTCGACGTTCTCGCTCTCGGCGTCCTCGAGCTCCCACTCCGAGGCCTTGAAGAACTGGCGCGGTTTGCGCGCCATGACTTTGACGTCCTTCGCGCCGAGACGCAGCGCCGAACGGCAGCAGTCCATCGCCGTGTTGCCGACGCCGATGATCAGGACGCGGTCGCCGATGCTGTCGACGTGCCTGAACGCGACCGACTCGAGCCACTGGATGCCGATGTGGATGCGGGCGTCGCCTTCCTTGCGGCCGGGCAGCTTCAGCTCCTTGCCCTTCGGCGCCCCCGAGCCCACGAACACCGCGTCGAACCCGCCGGTCGCGAGCAGGTGCTTCAGGCTGTCGATGCGCGAGCCGTAGCGGATCTCGGCGCCCATGCCTTCGATATAGCCGATTTCCTCGGCGAGCACGGCCTCCGGCAGCCGGAATGCCGGGATGTTCGTCCGCATGAGGCCGCCCGGCTTGTCCCACTGCTCGAAAACGACGACTTCGTAGCCGAGCGGCAAAAGATCGTTGGCGACCGTCAAGCTGGCGGGGCCCGCGCCGATACAGGCCACGCGTTTCCCGTTCTTCTGGGCTGGAACGATGGGCAGTCGGGTCTTCACATCGTCCTTGTGGTCTGCCGCCACGCGCTTGAGGCGGCAGATGGCCACGGGCTTTTCTTCCACACGGCCGCGCCGGCAGGCGGGCTCGCAGGGGCGGTCGCAGACGCGGCCGAGGATGCCCGGGAAGACGTTCGATTCCCGGTTGACCATGTACGCGTCGGAGAACTGCCCCAGCGCGATCAGGCGGATGTATTCGGGGACGTCGGTGTGGGCAGGACAAGCCCACTGGCAGTCGACCACCCGATGGAAGTACTCGGGGTTCGACGTATCGGTCGGAGGAACGCTCACTGGGATCTCGAATGGCGGTGGAAAAGGGGACTTTAGCGGTTCTGTGCCGCGCTGCAACTTGACATTATGCCGTGCGCGGCCACGCCGCTGGCGGCCCGTACGGGCCATGGCGCGGCTCGCCGGCGCGGCGGTATCGTCGAAGTGCGGCCCGGTTCACATTCCTTGCAGGGAATCGCGCATGCGCAGGTGGCTGCCATTTGCCTGTCTGGTCGCCCTGCCGATGGGCGGATCGAACGCGGGCGCCGACCACACCGGGCTGCCGGTCGATGCCGGTTCCGCCAAGCGCCAGGCGAATCTCCTGGTCGCGGCCCAGGTCGCCCCGGTCGTGCGGCTCGACTCGAGCCAGGCGCCGTCTTCCTTCACGCTGGACGCAGCCGACGTCGCACGTGGCTTCAAGGACGTCGAGGCGCGTTATGGCGTCACCTCGAACCTGCCGCGCGGTTACCTGCTGCGGTTCTCCGTCCGCGACGGGCTCGCCAGGCGCATCGAAGTCCACGGCCTCGGTGCACCGCTGCCGCTCGGGCCGGACGGCGGCGAGGTCTGGCGGGGCGGGACGGAGTCGCGCCACGCGGAACTGGCGCTGCGCTACCGGCTGCACGTCGACCCGAGTCTCGCGCCAGGCCGCTATCCCGTGCCGGTGGCCGTATCCGCCGGTCCGCTCTGAGCCGACCGCCGGTCAGAACGAGATCGTGACCACGATGGTGTCGGCGTAGCTTCCCGGCGCGGCGTCCTGCAATGCCGGCATGCGGCCATAGGCCGTGTGCGTGTTGGTCTGCGACGTCTGGAACCAGTTGAAGCTGGCCGTGCCGGCCACGACGCCGGTGGAGGCCGTGCCGTCTCCCCAGACCTGCGCGCGCGCCGCGTCGCGGTACAGGTTGTAGTTGAGCCGGTTGGCGCCCGAACTCATCCGGCGCGGTGCGTAGCTGCCGCTGGTGCCGCGGCTCAGCGAGAGCGTGTAGTCGACGCGGAACGGATCCTGCAGGATCACGCGCGTGCAGGTCACGGCCACGTTCGCCGTCGAGTCGTCCGCCGCGGTCGCGAGCGGGTCGTAGTCGCCGAACCCGACGCCATTGCTCGAGACGTCGCAGCCGATGGTGGCCCAGGCCGATGCCGGGAGGAACCCGGCCGCCACGACGGCCAGGGCCAAGGTCCACTTCGAGCGCAGGCGCGCCGGGCGCGCGGTGGATTCACGGTGCAGCATTGCGGCAGGCGATCGTTCCGAGGTCCGGGATCGGGTCGGGGCCGTCGGGTCGATACAGATCGAAGCTGCACTGCCCGCCGGCCCAACTCGCCTGGGCGCGCGACACGGCGGCTTCCTCGAGATAGACGAGGCCATCGTAGCCTACCGGGGCCGAGCCCGTGCGCGTCGAGACCGTTGCGCCAGCGGGCACCGGCGTGCCGTCGGCGCGCACCAGACGCAGCGTCACGGCTCGGGTCCGGGTGACCGGGAACGCCACGACGGCGCCGCTGCGGTACGCAGGCGTCACCTCGAGCGACGGCAGTGCGAGTGACGCGTCCATTGGCAGTTCCTGCGGGTCGATGCGGATCTCGTTGCGCTCGTAGGCCCGCAGGCCGTCGAGCAGCACGCGTCCCGCCGCGTCGGTGCGGCCGACCGGCTGGTTCTCGACGTAGACGGTCAGGCCTTCGTAGTCCGCGACCTTGACCACGGCGAAGCTGCGGTCGAGACGGCGCGCCGGCATGACGCCCGCGCCGGTGATGGCGAGACCGCCGGAGGCCTCTGCGCGCCAGCCATCGATGCCGCCGCGCCGCGCGTATTGCAGGCCGACGGTGCCGGCCGTGCCCTGGCCACCGATGCCGAGCATCGCCTCGTCGTCGGAGGTGATCATGGCCTGGTAGGCGACTCCGCTGCCCGCCGGCAGGCTCTGCTGCACCGAGGCGACGGCGACGAGGTCGTCGTCTTCGGTCGCGGTGGAGTGACGCACCGACAACCCGACCGAGCGGCGGCCGCCGAGCGATAGCGTCCAGTTCAGGAACACCTCGGTCGAGCCGCCGGTGCCGACGCCCTGACTCAGCACGAGGCTCAGGTAGCCGGCCGGCCCGAGCGTGAGCGCATGGGTCACGCCGATCGTCTCCTGACGCGGTCCGGACCAGTCGGTCTGCAGGCCGTAGGCGAGCTGCAGGTTGCCGTAACGGGCGAAGTCGAAACCCAGACCGACGAAGGACCTCTGGCGCGGCGCCTGCTCGAGCTCGGTGGTGCCGAACTGCGCGAACGACCGCGACGCGAACTGCGAACGCGCGAACAGGCTGAAGCCGCCACCATTGTGCTCGACACCCACTCCGGCGAGCCAGCCGACGGCGTCCTCGCCGCCCGCGGCCGCCGTGGCGGTCACGATGCCCAGGTCGCCGATCTCCCAGGCGCCGTCGACGCCGAGCGCCGCACCGCCGCCCACCTGCACCTCGGCGTGGGCTTCACCTGTGAAGCGGTCGCTGAAACCGCGGCGGAACGTCGCGGCGGCCATCGGGTCACCGTAGTCGCCGTTGCCGTAGCCATAGTCGTCACGCAGCGCGCCGAGTTCGAACGAGTATTCGTTCAGGCCCATGCGCAGCAGCGACGGACCGGAGTAGTAGGGCTGCGCGATGACCTGCTGACGGCCGAGCGCGTCGGTGACGACGACCTGCATCTGCCCCGCCCCGGAAATCGCTGGCACATGGTCGATCGTGAACGGGCCCGGTGGCACGTCCTCGCTCGTGACGCGATTGCCGTTGACGAACACGTCGACGGTCGACGGCACCACGGCCGTGCCCCGTGCGCTCAGCATCGGCGTCGTGACCAGCGTGGGCTGGGTCGAGAAGTTCGTGCCGAACTGGATGCCGCCGAAACGCACCGAACGGCCCCAGGCGCCGGCCGCGCTGATCGCGTCGCCGACCCGCAGCGTCGCGAGGTGATCCGGCATGTCGCGTGTCCACGTCGTATCGAGCCGGACGATGGAGCGCTCACCGGCGGCATCGGTGCTCAGCACCGTGCCCGTACCGACGCCGTGACGGCCGAACACGCCTGCTTCGGCGATGCCGCCGAACGAGTCGGACGACGTGGTCGTTTCGCCGTACAGGTCGTAATTGAGGAAGCCGCCGGTCGAGATCGTCGTCCGCGGCAGCGTGTCCGCACCCGTCGCCGCGGCGTGGGTTGCCTCGAAGGCCGCGGCGGGCAGCGCCAGGTCAGCGTGTTGCGTGGCCGGGTCGAAGCGTACCTCGGCACCGAGCGACGCGTCGAGCCGGTAGTACAGCACGCCGTCGATCGGCACGCCACCGCCGGCGGGCGGCCGCAGGCGCAGCGTCGCGAGGTCGTCGGCCCGCAGCAGCAGCGTGCCATCTGCGTCGCGCCGCACCACCAGTGTCGTCGCCTGCTCCTGTCCGTTGACCGTGAATTCGACGACCGACTCGGGCGCGGCGGGCGCCACCGATGCGGCGGCGAATGCCGGACTGCCGGTGAGTGCCAAGCCGATCGCGAGCGACAGCGGACCGCGCATGGGTCACTCGGGGGTGACCGTCAGCTCCGCGGCAAAGTCACCGTTCTCGGCGGTTCCCTTCACGCGCAGCCTGCGCCATGCGGCGTCATGGTCATCGTTGTTGTCTTTGCGCTCGTCGCGCGTCACGTTCCAGCTCCGGGACTGGCCCGGCAGCACGTAGGCGGCGCCAGTCGGACGGATGGCGGTGTCGTTGCCGCCCAGTGGCGCGATCTCGAGGTCGAGCACGCGCGCATGCTCCGACCCCATGTTGTGCGCGGTGACGACGAGCAGGCCGTCGTCGTGCAGCCGCGCCTGCCACTGCAGGTCTGGCGTCGTCTTCGCGCGCGCCGCCACGAAGACGGGCAGGCTCATCTGCAGCGCGAAGTTGAGGCCGGTGAAGCCGGGTGCGGCCTGCGGCGGCACCTCGGTCAGCACCAGCCGGTACGAGAGTTCGGTGGCGGCGTCTGCCTCGCGGCGCAGCGCGACGCGCACCACCTGCGCGCCTTTCGGCGGCACCGTGAACACGGCCGGCGTCACGAGCACGTCGCGCGTCGGCGCGAGCTGGTCGACACCGTCCACCTGCTGCCACGAGTGCGCTTGCGCCTGCACCACGACCGGCTGGTCTTCCTGGTTGCGCAGCGTGACCACACCCGTGCCGGCCTTCACCGACAGGTCGACCCGGACGGGCGTGATCGAGAACGTGCCCGCCACGGCCCGCGCCGGTGACAGCCCGAGGGCCGCCACCGACGCGAGGACGCACATGAGCACTCGGCGCACGAGTCGTGACTCTGTCATCGTCTCAGTAGACGATCGAGGCGACGATCGTGTCCGTGTACGTGCCGGCGTCGACGTTGCCGGTGTTGTCGGCCGCGAGCAGCCGGCCAGCGACGGTCAGCGTCGTCGCGGACGCAAACCCCGTGCCCGTGCCCGTCTTCTGGCCCGTACCGGCCGTGCCGTCGCCCCAGATGGTGCCGTACGTCGCGTCCGTGTACAGGTTGTAGCTCAGCGTGTTGCCACCGCCGGCGCTCAGCGTGCGCGCCGTGTACACCGCCGAGGCGCCTTTGCTCAGATTGACGGTGTAGCCCGTGCCGTTGGTGCAGCGCACAGCGATGGTCGTGGTCTGCGTCAGGTCGTTCGTGCCGTCGAACGTGCCGAGATTCAGCGGATTCGCGCTGATGACGCAGTTCTTCGCCACGGTGGCGCTGACGGTGAAGTTGGCGGTCTTCGTCACGGCGCCAGCCGTGCCGGCGAACGCCAGCAGAACGCCCGTGACGGCGGGCAGCAGAATCCTGGAATTCATGAATCGTCCTCTTGTTGCTTGCGGTGGTCGACGACCCCGCAGGGTCGCGGAACGGATTCTCACGATCTGCACCCCGTCGAAGCGTGACTTATGTCGAATTTCGGCAACAAGGAACCAGAATGGATGCACCGGACCCTAAAGAAATGCGGTGATTGGTCGACCGACACGGGCTTTCCGGCGGAACCGGCAGTGGCTCTACGGTGCGATCAGGCGGAACTCGAGGCTGCCGTAGTGCACGTAATCGGCCCAGTCGAGCGAAGGGATCGATGCGACGTGCCGGCGCGCATCGAGCACGGCCTCGCCCAGCGACTCGCCGCGCAGCAGTGCTTCGTAAAAGCGGCTTGAGAAGGACAGCGCCGCCTCATCGCCGACCGGCCAGTGCGTGCCGAGGAAGTTGGCGACGCCGCCCGTGAGGAACGCCTCCGCGACGCCGGTCGTCGACCGCCGCAGGTTCGCGGACCGCGCCGCTTCCGAAGCACCGCGCCGCTTGCGCACCCGCGCCGCCTCGCACGCGTTGCAAAACACCAGCGCCGGCAGGCTCGGGAGCGAATCGAGTTCCGCTCCGCGCAGTACCTCGCGTCGCGCGCAGACCAGTCCGCTTGTGCCTGGATCGTCCGCGTCGAAGAACGCGTGCCCGGCGAAGTGCAGGACGTCGTGGCGACCGGCGGACAGTGCGGCGACGATCCGGGCGCGCGTTGCGTCGCGTCCCTGCAGCACGTCGAGCGTGACGCCTCGCTCGCGCAACAGGTCCTGCAGCACCGCACCTTCGGCCGCCGCGCCCGGCAGGTCCTCGGTCGGGTCGACGATCAGCAGCAGCCGCAAGGGCCCGCTGTCTGCGCCCTGCTCGCGCCATCGCGCGACCGTCAGCGCGTCGCTCTGGCAGCGGCGACCCATGCCGGCGCCGAGTGCCGGGTGCGTGTCGTCGATCCGCAGCACTTCCCACGGCACGCGCGACGCCTCGCGTTCATGCACGACGACCAGCGGGCGGGTGAGCATGGTCGCAAGCCCTGCACGCACCGTCGGTGCGAGCAGCGTGCGGGCGAGCCCGGTGCCGATGCCGGCGAGATCGCGCGCCGTCGCCGTGCCCCGCTCGAGCGGTGCGAGCTGGCGCAGCAGTTCGGCACGCCTGAACGTGGTCGTGCCGGCGAGCACGGCTGCCTTGGCACCGGCGGTGAGCAGTGCCGTGCGGCACGCGTACCCGGCGCGACCGTGGGTCTCCAGCCCGACGAGCAGGTAGGCGGGGTCGTTCGTCCGCGGCGACACGGCCGGCACACCGCGGCCGGTGGCCGGGCGTTCCGCGGGCCTGGCCGGCGCGGCCTCGTCGACGACGACCTGCAGGTCGTCGCCTGCCAGCTCGACCGCGAACTGGCGCACCGCCCGCACGAGCGCCCGATACTTGCGCCGATCGACCTCGCAGACGGTGATGCGACGGATCACGCGGCCGGGGTCGGCGTGACGCAGGCCGTCGAGAATGCCGCGCAGCTGGTTCTCGACGGCCATCGCCACGGGCACGCCCGAACCGGCTCCGAGCAGCACGGTAGCGAAGTCTTCGACGTGGGTGCGCGCGAAGCTGCGCACGACGTTTTCGGCGACGAAGGCCGTGGCTTCGGCGCCGAAATCGTCGAAGTCGCCGAGGCCGGCGAACAGCACGAGTTCCGCCAGCAGCGCGCTGCGCGTCGCGGGCAGCACGAATACCTGGCCGAGCTGGCCCGCGAACATGCGGCGCCGCGTGAACTCGCCGATCGCCCCGCCGAGCGCGGCATCGACCGCCGCGGCCGGGCCCGTGGGGTCGACGTTGCGGAACACGCCGAGCACGATGGCGCGCGTGTTGGCGTCGACAATGCTGCCGTGCACGAGCCGCAGCTCGACGACGCGCCGCGCCGCGGCGCCGGAGTCGGGCGGCACGCGTGCTGCGGACCCGAAGGCCCGTTCGAGCACGGTGGGCGGCACGGCACCGTGGAATTCCGGCGACACGACCGGCTCGAGCAAGCGCCGTCGCGCGTCTGCCGAGAGGTGCTGCCAGCGCACCTTGTGCGGAGCGACACGGCGCAGGGTCGCCTCGCTCAGCGGCCGGCTGACCGCACCGCGGGCCCGGGTCGCCGTGCGGGCCAGCCGCCGCGTGTCGCCCTTGCGCAGCAGGTCGATGACGGCGGCGATGACGCGGCCGTTGTTCGGCAGCCCACCGTGCTTTTCGCCGACGTACCATGCGTGCTCGCCGGGGCGCACGGCGAGGTCCAGCGGCACCGTGCCATCGCCCCAGGGGCCGATGGCGTACTCGAATTCGGCGCGCGCCCGCTGCGCGCCGACGACGGTGTCCTGTCGCACGCCCGCGATGTGCAGGCAGCGATCGTCGTACTCCGGCCATCCGGCCTGCTGCGCGGCGGCGGCCGCGAGCATCGTCGCGTCGGGCCGCAGCGCATCCGGCGGCCATCCGCGCGCCTCGAACAGGTTCGGCCCACCCGCCAGCCGCGGGTCGGGCAGCAGTTCGTGCAGCGCCGGCAGCGAGCGGAAGACGATCCGCGCGAGGTCTTCGGCACTGTGCCGGCGGTCGAGCGCCGCGAGCTTGCGCACCGTGGGATACACCGCACGCAGGGCCAGCACGGGCGCGAACGAGCCGTGGTTTGGCGCGCCGAGCTGCACGACCCGCGCGATGCGCGGCGCGTCCTGCCGGCCGAGCGCGACGCGCGCGACGACGCCGCCCATGCTGTGGCCCACCAGCCGCACCTCGCCTGACGGCGCTTCCGTCGCGATGCGGGCGTTGAGCGCGGTCGCGAGTTCGCCGATGCTCCTGCGCCAGTCGTAGGGATGCAGCCGCGCGTCGAAGCCCGCGAGCCGCAGTGACAGCTTGAGCTTGAGCAAATTGAGCAGCATCGCGCCGAGCGCCACGAGCTGCGCGCCCGCAGGCAGCGCCAGCCGCGTGAGGTGGCCTGCCGCAATCTCGATCAGGTCGAGCCAGAGCACGTCGTCGAGCAGCACGCCGCGCGAGCCGATCCGCGAGCCCATGAGGCCCGGCAGTACGTAGACGCGCCCATCGGGCGGCGCGCGCCTCGCGGCGGCACGCCGGGCCAGGGCACTCAGCTCGCGATGACCCTGCTCGCCGAACAGCGCGACCAGCTCGGGGCGGCGCTCGCCCGTGGCGAGCAGCCGCTCGATCTCCTCGTCGTGCAGACGATGGACGGGCAGGTCCCCGGTCGGTGCGGCCACGTCCCGTCCCGCTGGCGGCTAGTGCTGGTGCGGATGCCCGTCCGCCGTCGCCGGCGGCGCCTGATCCGGCGCGAGCACGGTGACGGAGACCACGCGCCGACCGGCATGGGCGAACGTCAGCTCGACATCGAAATGGTCGCCGGCCGCGAGTGGACGGCCGAGCTTCATGAGCATGATGTGCGTACCGCGCGGCGCGAGCGCGACCTTGCCGCCGGCCGGGATCGCGACACTGCTGGTTTCGCGCATGCGGGAGACGCCGTCCGACTCGGTCATGGAGTGAATCATGGTCATCGCGGCGACGCTGGTCGTGGCGGCGACGAGTTCGTCATCCTGCGCGCCGCCGACGAGCGTCAGGTAGACGGCGGCCACGGCCGAGCCGGGTGGCGTGGCGCGCGCCCAGGCGTCGCGCGCGGTCACGGCCGGGCCATCGTCCGCGTGTACCTCCATCACGCTGCATGCGAGCAGGGCGAGTGTGTACGAAAGAGCGGTGCGCCGGTTCATTTGCGTGTCTCCTGACTCATCGCGTGGCGGACAACCTGCACGATGGCCTGGATGGCCGGCGCGCGCGTGGTCGACTTGCGCCAGACGGCGCCGACGTTGCGCGCGGGCGTCGGCCGCGCGAACGGTTTGATGCGCAGACCGCGGGCGGTGCCGACCGGCGTCTCGGCGGCGAGCTCCGGCAGCAGCGTGATGCCGTGACCGGCCGCGACCATCTGGCGCAGCGTCTCCAGGCTGGTTGCGCGATAGTCCTGTGCCTCGTTGACGCGCACGCGTTCGCATACATCGAGGGCCTGGTCGCGCAGGCAATGGCCGTCCTCGAGCAGCAACAGCGTCTCGCCGCGCAGGTCCTCGACCTTGACGCGGTCCTGGTCGGCCAGCGGGTGCGAGGCCGGCACGGCGAGCGTGAACGGTTCGTCGTACAGCGCGGCGGACTCGAGGCCGTCGAGATCGACCGGCAGCGCGAGAATGCCGACGTCGAGATCGCCGGCGTGCAGCTTCTCGAGCAGGGGTCCGGTCTGGTACTCGTACAGCATCAGTTTCAGGTGCGGCAGTTCCTTGCGCAGCCGACCGGCGACGTGAGGCAACAGGTACGGCCCCACGGTCGGGATCAGCGCGAGCTTGAGCGGGCCGGCCAGCGGGTCGCGGTCGCTGCGGGCGAGATCGACGATCGCGTCGGCTTCCTGCAGCAGGACGCGCGCGCGCTGCACGATCTTCGCGCCGGTCGGCGTCAGCGCGACGCGCTTCGGCTGCCGCTCGACCAGCGGCACGCCGAGGTACTCCTCGAGTTTGCGCACCTGCGCCGACAGCGTCGGCTGGCTGACGAAGCAACGCTCGGCCGCCTTGCCGAAATGCCGCTCGTCGGCGAGCGCGACGAGGTAGCGGAGGTCGCGCAGGTTCATGCAGAGATAATAGCTCTCGCCTATCGGTGCGTGCAATTCAATCCAGCGAATGAATCGTTCGCTATACTGCATCCATGCCCACCCGTGCCACGCGTTTATCTGCCGGCGTCGTGGTCGTCCGGCGCGAACCGGGCGGGTGGTGCTACCTGCTGTTGCGTGCCTTCAACCACTGGGATTTCCCCAAGGGCATGGTCGAGGAAGGCGAGCTGCCACTCGCGGCAGCCGTGCGCGAGGTCAAGGAGGAGTCGACGATCGACGACCTGTGCTTCGCGTGGGGTGAGGAATCGATCCAGACCGGTCCCTACAGCGGCGGCAAGGTCGCGCGCTACTACCTCGCCGAGACGCAGCGGACCGAAGTCACGCTGCCGTTCAATCCCCTGATCGGCCGCGCCGAGCACAGCGAGTTCCGCTGGGTCGGTTTCGACGAGGCGATCCGGCTGGTCTCGCCGCGGGTCAGGCCCGTGGTCCGCTGGGCCGCACAGCGGCTCGACAGATAGGCGACATTCACGCGCTCTCGCCGGGAGACGGGTGAAGTCCCCGGTTTCTAGACGACGCGGCCGCGATGCCCGCCGCGCAGGAAGTCCCCGACGTTCGCCGCCATTTCGTCCAGGCAGCGCTGACGCGCGTCGCGCGCGGCCCACGCGATGTGTGGCGTGACGATCAGATTCGGGATGTCGGGCGCGAGCAGGGCATTGCCGCTCCGCGGCGGTTCCTGGGGCAGCACGTCGATCGCGGCACCGCCGAGCCGACCCCCACGCAGCGCATCCGCGAGCGCCTGCGAGTCGACGAGCGCGCCCCGCGCCGTGTTGACCAGCAGCGCGTCGGATTTCATGCGCGCGAGGCGCTCCGCGCCGAGCAGCCCCTGCGTCTGCGGTGTGAGCGGGCAGTGCAGGCTCAGTACGTCGACCTGCGGCAACAGTGCGTCGATGTCGATGCGACCCGCGACAGGCTTGCCACCCGGGCGCTGCGCGACCAGCACCTCCATGCCAAACGCAAGGGTGGCCGCGCGGGCGACGGCCCTGCCGAGCACGCCGTGGCCGACGATGCCGAGCTTGCGTCCCGTCAGCTCGCGGATCGGGTGATCGAGCAGGCAGAACTGCGCGCCGCGCTGCCAGGCGCCGGCACGCACGAGCGCGTCGTATTCGCGTAGCCTGTGCGTCAGCAGCAGCATCACGCCGAGGACGTGCTGGGTGACCGACGCCGTGCAATAGCCGCGCAGGTTGCAGACGCCGATGCCGCGTTCGCGCGCCGCGTCGAGGTCGACGTTGTTGGTGCCCGTCGCCGCGAGCAGCACGAGACGCAGCGCCGGCGCGCCCTCGAGGATCTTGCGTGTCAGGCGCAGCTTGTTGACCAGCACGATCTGCGCATCGGCGACGATCCGGCCCACGTCGGACTGCGTCGTGTGCCCGCGCAGTTCCAGCGCGGGCATCGCGCGCAGCAGCGCGGACGGGTCGAGGTCGCCGTGGGCGCTCACGGTGTCGTAATCGAGGAAGATCGCGCGCAACCCGCCGTTGCCGGTTTCCTGACGTGGATTCATGGGCCCCCCGTGCGGTCTGTGAAGTCGCGTCAGGATACAAGGCTGCGCGGTCCGCGATACGGGACAACCCTGATGGCGAGTGGGACGACGCGCATGGGATCTGCCGCGTCGCCAGCGCACACTGCGTCTCGTGGAGGAGCCGTGCCGCGGCGTGGCGACTGGTCGTCGCGAGCGGCAACCGAAGTGAACGAGGCCACGCAGGAATACGAACACAGCGTCCGGCGCAGCGTCGCCCGCTGGCGACACGATCCGCTGAGCCTGCTGCAGGTGCTGCGCGAGGTGCAGGAGGATTGCGGCTGGGTTCCGCCGGCAGCGATCGCGCTCGTCGCACGTCTGCTGCGCATCCCATACTCGCGCGCGAGCGGTGTCGCGAGCTTCTATGCGTTCATCGACACGGAGCCGGGCGGCGATTACCGCGTGCTGTTCTCGGACAACGTGACCGATCGCATGCAGGGCAGCGAGGCGCTGCTCGAGCAGTTCTGCCGCAAGCTGTGGGTGGAGCCCGGCAAGCGCTCCGAGGACGGTCTCGTCCTGGTCAGACGCACGTCCTGCACGGGCATGTGCGACCAGGGGCCGGCGCTGCTGGTCAACGGCCGCGCCATTGCGCGGCTCACCCCAGGGCGCGTCGACCATGTCGCCGACCTGATCCTGTCGCGAACCCCGCTGGGCGTCTGGCCCGAAGAGTTGTTCGTCGTCGACGACAACGTGCAGCGTGCCGACGTGCTGCTCGGCACGCCGTTCACCGCGGGCGATGCGATCCGCGCGGCGCTGCAGCGTGGCCAGCGCGGCTGGTCCGAAGCGGCGGCGAACGAGCGGTCCTGGCGCGAGGCGTTCGTCGGCGCGGCGCTGGGGCCCGTGGCGACGCTCGAGGAGATCAAGCGGTCGAACCTGCGCGGCCGCGGCGGCGCGGGCTTCACGACCGGCATCAAATGGGAGGCCTGTCGGCACGCGACCGGCACCGCGCGCTACGTCGTCTGCAACGCCGACGAGGGCGAGCCTGGCACGTTCAAGGACCGCGTGCTGCTTACCCGTCACGCCGACCTGTTGTTCGACGGCATGACAGTCGCGGCGTACGCGATCGGCGCGAACCACGGCTTCCTGTACCTGCGCGGTGAATACCGCTACCTGCTCGAAGCGCTGCAGGCGACGCTCGAGCGCCGGCGGGCCGAACGGCTGCTCGGCGCAGGCATCTGCGGGCAGGCCGGGTTCGACTTCGACGTGGCCATTCACGTCGGCGCGGGCTCCTATGTCTGCGGCGAGGAATCGGCACTGATCGAGTCGCTCGAGGGAAAACGCGGCGTGCCGCGCAACCGCCCGCCATACCCGGTCACCCACGGCTACCGGCAGCAGCCGACGGTCGTCAACAATGTCGAGACGCTCTGCGCCACGGCGCTGATCGCGGTGAACGGCGGCGAGTGGTACCGTGGCATCGGCACGCTCAAGTCATCGGGCACCAAGATCCTGTCGGTGGCTGGTGACGTCGCGCGACCGGGTCTCTACGAATATCCCTTCGGTGTGCCCGTGCGGCAGGTGCTCGAGGACTGCGGTGCCGTCGACACGCAGGCGGTACAGGTCAGCGGCCCGTCGGGCGTCTGCATCGATGCGACCGAGTTCGACCGTCGAATCGCATTCGAGGACCTGCCGACGGCCGGCGCCTTCACGGTGTTCGACCGGACGCGCGACATGTTCGACGTCGCGCGCCGGTACGCGCACTTCTTCGCGCACGAGAGCTGCGGTTTCTGCACGCCGTGCCGCGTCGGCACGTCCATGCTGGTCGCGTCGATGGACAAGATCGCGAGCGGGTACGGCACGCGGCACGACCTGGCCGAGGTCGACCGGCTCAACGAGGTGCTGCTGATGTCGGCTCACTGCGGTCTCGGGCACACGGCCTGCAATCCGATTCTCGACACGCTGAAGCGCTTCCGGCCGTCGTTCGAGCGCAAGCTGCGCTCGCTCGACTTCGTGCCGGCCTTCGACCTCGACGGCGCGCTCGGTCGCGCGCGGCAGATGACGGGCCGCGACGACGACGGCGCGCATCTGGAGACGCTGCCGTGACCAGCCTGCCGACCTTCCTGCTCGACGGCGAGGAAGTGCCGTTCCAGCCGGGCCAGTCCGTGCTGCAGGCCGCCCTGGCGGCGGGACGGTACATCCCGCACCTCTGCTATCACCCCGAGTTCACCTCGCACGGCAGTTGCAAGCTCTGCACGGCCAAGGTCAACGGCCGCACCGTCGCGTCGTGCACGACGCCGGCCGAGGTTGCGACCGAGGTCGAAAGCGACACCGAGGAGCTGAACGACCTGCGCCGCACGCTGGTGCAGATGCTGTTCGCCGAGGGCAACCATTTCTGCCCGTCGTGCGAGCGCAGCGGCAACTGCATGCTGCAGGCGCTCGGTTACGACCTCGGCGTGATGACCGCGGGGTTCCGGCACCTGTTCCCGGAGCGCCCGGTCGATGCCTCGCACCGCGATATCTGGCTGGACTTCAACCGCTGCATCCTCTGCGAGCTGTGCGTGCGCGCCTCGCGTGACGTCGACCGCAAGCACATCTTTGCGCTCGGCGGTCGCGGCCTCGGCAAGCACCTGATCGTCAACGCCGAGTCCGGGCGGCTGGCGGACACCGACGCCGCCGTCACGGACAAGGCGATGAGCGTCTGCCCGGTCGGCGTCATCCTGCGCAAGCGCGCAGGGTTCGTCGTGCCGATCGGCAGTCGCCGTTACGACCACCGCCCGATCAGCGACCAGGCGAAGCAGGACGCGCCGCGGCCGCCGGAGCCGGGTCGATGAGCGAAATCGCCCGTCGCAAGCTGCGTGTCGCGACCACGTCGCTGGCCGGCTGCTTCGGCTGCCACATGTCCTTCCTGGACATCGACGAGCGGCTGTTCGCGCTGCTCGAGCGCATCGAGCTCGACCGTTCTCCGCTCACCGACATCAAGCACTGCGGACCTTGTGACATCGGCCTCGTCGAAGGCGGCATCTGCAACGCCGAGAACGTCCACGTGCTGCGCGAGTTCCGCGCCAACTGCAGGGTCCTGATCGCCATCGGCGCGTGCGCCGTCAACGGCGGACTGCCGGCGCAGCGCAACCACCTCGACCTCGGGCAGTGCCTGCAGGAGGTGTATGTGACGGAACCGAGCGTCGCGCGTGGCCTGATCCCGAACGACCCCGAGCTGCCGCTGCCGCTCGACAAGGTCCACCCGCTGCACGAGGTCGTGAAGGTGGACTACTTCATCCCGGGCTGCCCGCCCTCGGGCGACGCCATCTGGAAATTCCTGACCGACCTGATCGACGGCCGCACGCCGAAGCTCGGTCCGGGGCTGATCCGGTATGACTGACATGAGCGCTTCCCTCGAAACCGCTGCTCACCCAGAGCGCCTGCGCCGCGTCGTGATCGAGCCGCTCTCGCGCGTCGAGGGCCACGGCAAGGTCACGCTGCTGCTCGACGAGCAGGGCCACGTCGAGCAGGCGCGGCTGCACATCGTCGAGTTCCGCGCCTTCGAGAAGTTCATCCAGGGCCGGCCCTACTGGGAAGTGCCGGTGATGGTGCAGCGGCTCTGCGGCATCTGCCCGGTGAGCCATCACCTCGCCGCGTGCAAGGCACTCGACCAGGTCGTGGGAGCCACGCTCACGCCGACCGCCGAAAAGATCCGCCGGCTGATGCACTACGGGCAGATCCTGCAATCGCACGCGCTGCATTTCTTCCACCTGTCGTCGCCGGACCTGCTGTTCGGCTTCGATTCCGACGTCGCCCGCCGCAATATCGTCGGCATCGCCGCGGAATACCCGGACGTCGCCCGGCAGGGCGTGCTGCTGCGTCGCTATGGCCAGGAGGTCATTCGTCACACGGCTGGCAAGCGCATCCACGGCACGGGGTCGATTCCCGGCGGCGTGAACCGCAGCCTGACGCGTGAGGAGCGCGACGAGCTGCTGCGCGACGCGTACCAGATCATCGCCTGGAGCCGCGATGCGGTGCGGCTCGTGCAACGCCTGTTCGAGCAGAACCTGGAGATGTACCGGTCGTTCGCAACCTTCCGCGCGCACACGCTGTGTCTCGTCCGGGCGGACGGCGCGCTCGACCTGTACGACGGCGGCCTGCGCGCGCGCGATGCGTCGAACGCGACGATCTTCGACCACGCGGACTGCAACCGCTACTGGGACCGCATCGCCGAGGACGTCAAGGCGTGGTCGTACATGAAATTCCCGTACTTCAAGGCGATGGGGCCGGAGGCCGGCTGGTATCGCGTCGGCCCGCTGACGCGCGTGACGCGCTGCGACTTCATCCCGACGCCGCTCGCCGACCGCGAGCGACGCGAGTTCCTCGCCTTCGATGACGGCCGTGCCGCCGCGTCCACGCTCGGCTTCCACTGGGCGCGCATGATCGAGATGCTGCACGCCGCCGAGGCGATCAAGGACCTGCTGCACGACGACGACCTGCTCGGGCACGAGCTGACGTCCACCGGCTCGCGCGAGGCCCGCGGCGTGGGCGTCATCGAGGCACCGCGCGGCACGCTGATCCACCACTACCGCGTCGACGAGAACGACCAGGTCGTGCGCGCCAACCTCATCGTCTCCACGACGCACAACAACCAGGCCATGAACCTCGCCATTCGCGAGGTGGCGCGCCGGTACCTCGACGGCCGCGAGATCACCGAGGGCCTGCTGAACCACATCGAAGTCGCCGTGCGCGCTTTCGATCCGTGCCTGTCCTGCGCGACGCACGCGGTCGGCAAGATGCCGCTCGCGGTGCAACTCGTCGATCCGGACGGTACGGTCGTGTCGGAGCTGCGGCGCGGATGAACACGCTGGTGGCAACGCGCAGGTCGCCCGCCGCGCCGGTGCTGGTGCTCGCCGTGGGCAATCCGAGCCGGGGCGACGACGCGGCCGGGCCGCTGCTCGCCGACTGGCTCGCGGCACACAACCCGCCGGGCGTCGAGGTGCTCGTCGACTTCCAGCTCCAGATCGAGCACGCGCTCGACCTCGAGGGCCGCGAGCGCGTGATCTTCGTCGACGCCTGCGTCGACGCGGAGGACGCCGCCGTCGTGCGACCCCTGGCGCCGGACGGCTGCTTCGTCCACACGAGCCACGCGTTGTCGCCGGGCCAGCTGCTGGAAACGTATCTGCGCCTCACCGGTCGCGCGCCACCGCCGGCGTGGCTGCTCGGCCTGCGGGCGGAGTGCTTCGAACTGGGCGAGGGCCTGTCGCGGGTGGCCGACGCCGCGTGCAAGGCGGCGTGGCCAAAGCTGCTGGAACTGTGCGGCGTCGCGTCTACCAGTTGATCCTGGCCTGGCCCGTCGACCGCTGCACCTGGCAGCCGACCACCCGCTCGCCGCCCGTCCGGGGTCGGACTCGCAGATTCATGCGGTAGGTGTCGCCCGAGAGCTGGTGGTCGCCCACCTTGATGACCGTGCTCGCCGCACGCTCCGCTTCCCGGACGCAGGCCCGCTTCGCGTCGTCGGCGGTCATCAGCGCCGTGCCGTCGCTTTCCCCGAAACCGCCGCTGCCCTTGCTCACCTCGAACCGCGCGCGACAGCCGTCGGTGACCCAGATGACGCCCTTGCGATTGCCCCAGGTGCGGTTCTCGCGGCAGCGACCGCTGCTGTACTCGCGCACGAGGCGGCCGTAGCGACCCGACCCGATCGGGCATTCGCGGTAGTGGCCGTCGGAGGAGCAGTCGATGGTCTTGCCGCCACCGCCACCGCCACCGCCACCGTAACGGGACACCTCGAACCGGGCCCGACAGCCGTCCTTGACCCAGACCCGATCGCCACGCTGGCCCCAGGTGCGGCCCTCGATGCAGGGTGCGTCGGAGCGCTTCTTGACGAGTCGCGCACGGCCGTTGACCGGCAACTGGCATTCGCGGTACCTGCTCTCGACGGACGAGCAGTTGAACTCGAGGCGGTCGTCGCCGTCGTCGTCCCAGCCCCAGCCAAAGCCATAGAGGTCGACGTCGCCCGTGCGCGTCTCGACGAAGCAGGAGCCCTGCTGGACGCGGCCACGCGAGTCGCGCACGCGCAGGTCGATCGACCAGCCGTCCTGCATCTGGCGGAAATTGTCCGTCTCCAACACCGTAAAGCCGCGGCGGTTCACTTCCCGGACGCAGTCACCCTGCGCCGAACGCATGCCCGGCGAGGACTGCTGTTTGAGCGCCGGCTGCTGCACCGGTGCCCGGGTGGCGGCGATCTGTGCGAACGTGGCCGGGGCGGCGGCGAGCATCAGCAGGGCGAGCGCGGTCGAGGCGATCGGTCGACGCATGGCATGACTCCGTAAGGCCGGCGGCAGGTGCGCCGCTGGCGCGAGGGAGCCAACGATGACGCAGCGGGCCATTTGAAAGCAAATGTCGCTCTGGCTGCCTGAGCAACGTCAGCTACGCCCGTCCGCGGCGGCTTGCTGCAACCCAACATGCGGCTTGTCAACCCACACGCTAGACTAGCCCGGGTATCTGTCCGCTAAGTTGTCCCCGGAACTCCCGATGCCCAATGACGCCGCCGCGCAGGCTCCCGAGCACGCGCCCATCAACTGGTTGACCACCCTCCTGTTCACCATCACGCCACTGGCGGCGCTGACGCTGGTGCCCTGGTACGGCATGGCCCACGGCTACAGCCCGACGGCGTGGCTGATGGCGCTCGCGTGCCTGTGGGCCGGCGGCATTTCCATCACGGCCGGCTACCATCGGCTGTGGGCCCACCGTGCCTACAACGCCCACTGGGTGGTGCGCGTATTGCTGATGCTGTTCGGCGCCATGTCGCTGCAGAACAGCATCCTGGTCTGGGGCTCGCAGCACCGCACCCATCACCGCTTCGTCGACGACTGGGACCGCGACCCGTACAGCGCGAAGCGCGGCTTCTGGTTCTCGCACATGGGCTGGATCCTGCGCGACTACCCGAGCGGCCGGAACGACTTCAGCAACGCCAGGGACCTCCAGCGCGATCCGCTGGTGATGTTCCAGCACCGATACTACCTGCCGCTGACGATTTTCATGAACGTCGCCTTCCCGCTGCTGCTCGGCTGGATGGCCGGCGAAGTCGTCGGCGTGTTCCTGCTCGCGGGGCTGCTGCGGCTCGTCGTCAACCACCACTGCACGTGGTTCATCAACTCGCTGGCGCACCTGTGGGGCTCGCAGCCCTACACCGACGAGAACACGGCGCGCGACAACCCCGCACTCGCGTTCCTGACGTACGGCGAGGGTTATCACAACTATCACCACATCTTCCAGAACGACTACCGCAACGGCGTGAAATGGTGGCAGTTCGACCCGACCAAGTGGACGATCGCCGGACTCTCGCTCGTGGGTCTCGCAAGCAATCTGAAGCGCGTGCCGAACGTACAGATCCAGCGCGCGCAGCTCGCCATGCAGTTCAAGCGCGTCGAGCAGGCGCTCGAACGGCGCCGCAGCCGCGGCGGTGGCAAGGCCGACGAGCACCTCGAGCGCGTGAAGACACGAGTCGCCGCGGAATACGCGGCGTTCAGGAAGGCGGCCGAGGAGTGGTCGAAGGTTCGCGAGGAGTGGGTCGCCGACCGCAAACAGCGCCTGTTGCAGCGCTGGGAGGAGACGAACTTCCGGCTGCGGCTGCAGCAGATCGAGCAGGGCATGCAGCTGCAGGCGCGCCGGCTGCGGGCGATGAGCAAGGCTTACGCGTGATCGGCAGCGGCCGGTGACCACTCCAGGGCCACCGGCGCCGTATCCGGCTCGACGGCTGTCGTCTCGGTCCGCGACTCAGAATCTCCACTCCAGCCCCGCCTGCAACAGACGTGGCATGCCCGGGATCAATCCGCGGCTCATGTCGGCGACATAGAGCTGGTCGGTGAGGTTCTTCGCGGCCGCGAACAGCGTGCAATCACAGGCCGCAAGCCGATAGTTCGCCGCGAGGTTCCAGACGGTGTAACCGGGCAGCTTGCCGCGCTGGCCCGTCGGGTTCACCGCGACCGTGTTCAGGTCGTCGGTGTAGGCCGAGCTGGTGTAGACACTTTCGAGCGACAGCTCGAGACCGGACGCGAGACGTGCGCCGACCGTGAGCGAGAGCAGGTGCTCCGGCGCGTACGGCAGCCGGTTGCCGGTCACACTCACCGTCGAGAAGCCCGGTACGCTGCTGTAGCGCTCGCCTTCGTACTGCGCGTCGGCGAGCCAGGTGTACGCCCCGCGCGCAAACACTTCGACCGGCCAGTCGACGAGACCTGCGCTGTCGGCCTGTGCCGCGACCTCGAGGCCCTGCTGCAGCGTCTCGCCGGCGCTCGTGAGCGCGGCGCCCGTGCCGCCCGCGACGCTCGCCGGGACGATCTGGTTCTCGAAATCGAGTCGGAACACGGTCGCCTCCCAGGAGACGCTGGCGGTCGGCGTGCCGCGGACGCCGAGTTCGTAGTTCCACGAAAGCTCTGCGTCGAGGTCGACGCTGCCGCCGCTCGCCGTGACGATGTCCGCGACGCCCGGCGGCGCGAAGCCACGATGCACGCCGGCGAACAGCACCGTGCCCGGCAGCGCCTCGAACGTGACGCCCAGGCCCGGGATCCACTGGTCGATGCCCGTCTCGCCGGCCTGTCCCGTCAGGTTGTTGATGCGCTCGTAATCGACGCTCTCGAACCGCACGCCGGGCGTCGCGGTCCAGCGGCCGGACTCGAACCGGTTCTGCACGAAGGCCGACAGCGCCTCGACGTGGCGGTCGCTGTCTTCGCGGATGCCGGCGTTGACGCTCGTGCCGGGCCGGCGTGCCTGCGGCGTGTCGCCGTTCGCCTGCACCCGGTGCTGGTCCTCGTAGTGGAAGCGCGCCCCGGCCTCGAGCACGTTGTCGACGCCGAAGAGACCGTGCATTACCGTCACGCGCGGCTCGAGCCCCGCCGTCCAGTACTGGCGCAGCCGCCCTTCGTTGCCGCAGGCCGTGTACAGATTGGCCATGCCGCCGCAGGCCGGGTCGCTCGCGTCGTTGGGGCGCTGCGCCGAGTTGCTCGACTGGCGCCACCAGTCGCGCTCGAAGCGTGTGTAATAGAGGTTGGTCGTGAAGGTGACGGCGGCGTCGAATTCGAAGCGGTGCGTGAGCGAGGTGCCCCAGCGGCTCGCGTACATGTGGTCGTACTTGAACGGGTTCTGCCGCGAGTCGTCCTGCCACTCCGCCAGCGTCAGGCCCGAGTAGGTCACCTGCGACGACTCGTCGTACCAGTTGCCGCGCAGCGTGACGGCCTGACGGTCGCTGAACTCGTGCACGGCCTTGAGGTTGAGGTCGGCCACCTCGAAATGCATGTTCTCGCGCGCGCCGTCGGCCTCCTTCCAGGTGCCATGCGCGACGAAGCCCGTGTCGCCGTAGCGGTCGCCAATCTGGCCGTGCAGTTCGCGGTAGCCCTCGTTGCCGAACGTGGCGACGAGTCGGCCCGCGGTTTCCTGCGGCACCGTGGGCGTGATGTAGTTGACGACGCCGCCGACGGTCTGCGGTCCGTACGCGATCTGGGCCGAACCCTTGAGGACCTCGATGCGTTCGAAGCGCTCGACCGGCGGGTGGTAGTAGGTGGCGTTGTCGCCATAGGGCGCGTAGGCGATCGGGATGCCATCCTCGAGCAGCAGCAGCTTGCTCGAGCGCGTCGGGTTGAGGCCGCGGATGCCGAGGTTGGGCCGCAGTCCGAATCCTTCCTCATCGCGCGCGAACACGCCGGGCACCTTGCGCATCGCCTCGTTGACGGTGAAGACGTGGGCTTCCTCGAGCAGCCCGGCGTCGAGCACCGTGGCCGAGCCCGGGATCAAGTCGAGGCGGATGCGTTCACCGATGACGGTGATCGCCGGTTCGAGGATGCCCTCGGGTGCGGATGCCTCTGCGGCGACGGCGGTGGCGAGAGTTGCGACCACGGCCAAACCCAGGGCCAGCGAACGGTGACGAGGGGTCGGAGCAGCGAGGGACATGCGGGACCACCTGGAGCGGAGCGTCAAAGTGCGCGCGAATATGCTCTGCCCGGCTGCGTTCGTCAATACGAATCATTCGTATTCGTTATTTGCTTGATGTTGCGATCCCCACCGGACGGCCTTCGGTGCAACTCGGCCGGCTCACGCGGTAGGCTGCGTGTTCTCAGACCACCCCGCCCGGAACCCCCATGCCCTCGTTCGACATCGTCTCGGAAGTGGACGCCCACGAGGCCAGCAACGCCGTCGACCAGGCCGCGCGCGAAGTGAGCCAGCGCTTCGACTTCAAGGGCACCAATGCCAAATACGATTTGAAAGACGGCATCATTACCATGATGGCGCCGGCGGATTTTCAACTCAAGCAGATGCTGGAGATCCTGCGCCTCAAGCTGTCGAAGCGTGGTATCGACGTCGCCTGCCTGAAGGTGGACGAACCCGTGGTGACCGGGCAGACGGCGAAGCAAGTGGTGACGCTGCGGGAAGGGATCGAAACCGAACTCGGCAAGAAGATCCAGCGCCAGATCAAGGACGCGAAGCTCAAAGTGCAGGCGGCGCTGCAGGACCGGCAGGTGCGCGTCACCGGCAAGAACCGCGACGACCTGCAGGCCGCGATCGCGCTCGTAAGGAAGGGCGGCTACGACCTGCCGCTGCAATACACCAACTTCCGCGATTAGGAGGAGGGGTCAGACCCTGGTTAAGGATTTGTTGACGATCATCGTCAACAAATCCTTAACCAGGGTC
>JAYRRR010000013.1:0-10893 GCA_041910015.1 Steroidobacteraceae bacterium | reverse complement strand
GGACTGGCCGAAATGCGCATGGACGATGCCGGGTTCGAACTTCCGCAGGCCCGTCGCGAGACGGCCGGCAATCCCGAACCTCCGGAAAAGGAATTCCTCGGCGTTTCCGAGCCAGCCCCCCCGGTTGACCGTGACGACCCGATCCTCGGGCAAACCGAGTCCGTGGACGCGATGCGCGCCCGCATACACCGGACG
The DNA here is from genome assembly GCA_041910015.1 of Steroidobacteraceae bacterium. Classification (GTDB taxonomy): domain Bacteria; phylum Pseudomonadota; class Gammaproteobacteria; order Steroidobacterales; family Steroidobacteraceae; genus RPQJ01. The sequence goes on along the minus strand of JAYRRR010000013.1, from coordinate 10,698 downwards.
ATATGTGGAGAGCGCCTCCGCATGGCTCCGGATGAAGGTCATCGACGGCTCGAGCAGCGAATGGCTGTAGACCACTACCGTCGGCAGCTTCCCGTGAGTGGACCGGCCGGCCTCGCCTCGCGCGACGACCTCAACCGGAGCCGGACGACTCAGTGCGGGCGTCGCACCGTCATGCCCGGGGCTGGTCATAGTAGTCGGCGTGATGCTCGCTTGAGCGGTTGATGACCACCCCGGCGACCGGGAAATCGCTGAGCGCACTGAGTGTGCGCGACAGGTCATCACGTTGTGTACGGCCCTCGGACACCACGATCAGCACGGCATCCACGCGGGGCGCCACGACGAGCGCCTCGTCCGTCACGTTGACCGGCGGCAGGTCTACCAGCACGGTCGCATCCGGCGAACGTGCGCGGATGTGCGCCAGCAGTTCCTCCAGCTTCGGCCCCGCGAGCAGTTCGGAGGCCCCATCCATCTTTTCGCGCGCACACGCGACGAACAGGAAGGGAACCGGAGTCTGGTAGAGAACTTCCGCCGCCTCTGCCTGGCCGGTGAAGTACTCGGTGATCGAGCGATGCTCATCGAGCCCGAGATACCTGTCCACGCTCGGGTTGCGCATGTCGAGGTCCACGACGTACACCGGGCGCTGCTTTTCGCGCGCCATGCTCAATGCGAGGTTCAGCGTCGTCACGGTCTTGCCATCGTCCTGGCGCGGGCTCGACACGGCCAGTGTCGACCAGCCACCGCGCTGCATGCGCTGCCGCATCTTGCCGCGGATCAACCGGTACGCGGCGTCCGCCTGCGGGAACTCCCGCTGCAGCTCGCCGGACAGCAGCACCCGATGGCGCGCGCAGGCCTCGTTCGAAATTCCGATGGCCGCGAGCGGCTCGAACTTGACCGGCACCGGCGTCGGACGCGGGGCCGGCACTGTCGGGCGGAAGGCCTCCAGTGGCGCAGCCGCCGCCACCCCGACCGCCTGCTCCGGGTTCGTCGCCTGTTCCTGCAGACGCTCCTTGCGGAGTCGCTTCGCGCGTTCGAGCGCTTCCTGGATCGTCATTGTGGCCTCAGGCCCCTGTATCCGACGCCGACGTAAAAGCGGTTGTTGTCCGCGTCCGAGATGGCGCGCTCGCGGTCTTCCCAGATGTAGCTGTAGGTTCCAGTCACGTACCAGTTCCGCGTGGCACTCCACGTCAGCGACAGGTCGCCGCGGGCGTAGTCGCGGTTCTCGCGTGATACCTCGCGGTCGGTGTCCTGGCGCGACTCGTAGCGGGCCACGCCGCCGAACTGCAGGCGCTGGCTCAGATCGCGCGTGTACTGCAGCCGCAGCTGGTCGAGGTTCGCGTTGCTGCCGGCGCTGGTGGGGATGTAGCGGCGACCGATCGTGACGCGCCAGCGGCTCACTTCCAGCTTCCGGTACGCCGTCAGCGTGCCGCCCCAGCCGGAGTTGCTGTCTTCGGAGTGGATGGGCACCGTGTGCGTGACATCGCTCGACCTGTAGAACACTTCGCCCCGCACGCCGGTCGACTCCGACCAGCGATACTGATAGGCGACGTGCCCACCGACCGAATCGGTCGTGCTGATGTCGTCCTCCGTTTCGTACCTGGATGCGAGCACGCCAACCGTGACGTCGCTCAGACGCGAAAGTTCCCAGTTCAGGAAACCGTCGACGAGGGCGTTGTCATAGTCGAGGTCCGATGTAATGCCGTCTTCGGCGTTGTAACGCACGGCAAGGTAGTCCAGCCTTGCGCCGAGGCCCAGCCTCTCGGTCAATGCATAGCGGAAGCTCGGTTCGAACTCGAAACTGTCCCGCGTCTCGCCGACGCGCGTCCGCGCCGAATCCGGGTTGGCGGGCTGGTCGGGGTCGATCGGATCGAACGCGCCACTGGCGGTCTCGACGTTGTATGAATCCTGCCGCGCATACCGTGCATTGACGTTGAAGTCGGCACGCTGCCATTTGTAGGCGGACACCACGTCGAGGAACGCCTCGATCGGCGTCACCTGTTCTCCGAGCGTGACCTCGTCGTCGATGCCCGGGTACTCCTGCGCGCGAATTCGCGGCCGGACCGTGGTGTCGCCCCGCGGCGTCGCGATGCCGATCAGTGCCTCGGCATCCGCGATGAAGCCGTGGGCATCGACGCCGGTGTTCGGGCTGGCACTCGGTGTGAGGCCGAAGTTGTCATTGTACTCGACGCCGACTTCCACACTCGGCACGAAGTAGGTCTGCGCCGCCCCCGCGTCGGGCACGGCCGCCGTGGAGACCGCCGCAACCAGACCGACGGCAATTGCGCGCCGCAGCGCCACCCGGTTACGGAACGACGACGACATCGCCACTCTCCAAGGTGATGTTCTGCTCGATGTTCTTGCCCTCGACGACCTGGCTGTACCGGAACGGCAAGGTCCGCTGCGCCGTGCCGGCACTGCGCAGGACGCCGATGCTGTCGAGCTTGGCGAATGGCGTCGTCCCGCCCGCCAGGCTCAGTGCCTGCAAGACGTTGAGCTGCGGGTTCATGACGAACATGCCCGGGCGAGCCACCTGGCCGATCACGTAGACACGGTTGCCGAGCACCTCCTCGACCGAGACGGTGACGACCGGTTCAGGGATGTACTTCCGCAGCCGTGTTTCGATCTCGGCGCGGACCTCGTCGGCGGTGCGTCCGTTCGCCTGGATGTCGCCGGTCAGCGGGAAGGTGAAGCGACCATCGGGCCGCACCGTCACCTTGCGCTGCAGGTCGACTTCCTTCCAGACCGACACTTCGATCCGGTCGCCCGCGTGCAGTTTGTAGTCGACCGGTGCGCCCTGAGCCCAGGCGGCGAGCGGCAGCAGGAGCGGCAGCACGAGCAGCGCCCAGCGGCCGCAAGATCTCTTGATCATTGTTGTCTACCTTGCGGATTCAACTGCATTTTTCGGCATCCTAGACAGGCGGAGGCCGAGGGAACGGAACTGTATCACAATCGTGCGAACGGTCCGGGCCGGCCATGTCAGGGATGCGGGATGCCCAAGGCCGGCGCCGAGCCGCCGCGGAGCTTCAGTACGCCTTCCGGTCGTACAGCAACTGCACCGCCGTCTGCGCGATGATCTTCAGGTCCAGACCGGGCGACCAGTGGCGCAGATAGTCCAGATCGTAGGTGACGCGCGCCTGCATCTGCTCGAGCGTCTGCGTCTCGCCGCGGCAGCCGCGCACCTGAGCAAGACCGGTGATGCCCGGCAGCACCTTGTGGCGGATCATGTAGCCCTTGATGAGCTTGCGGTACTGCTCGTTGTGCGCGACCGCGTGCGGCCGCGGGCCGACGAGACTCATCGTGCCTTCCAGCACGTTGAAGAGCTGTGGCAGTTCGTCGATGGAGTAGCGCCGCAGGAACCGGCCGAGACGCGTGATGCGTTCGTCGTCGCGTGTCGCCTGCCGGATGCTCTCGCCGTCCTCCTGCACGGTCATGGTGCGGAACTTGTAGACCAGGATCTCCTGGCCGTCGAGCCCGTAACGCCGCTGCTTGAAGATCGCCGGGCCGGGGGAGGTCAGGCGAACCAGGACACCAACCGCGAAGAGCAGCGGAGCAAGCATGATCAGCGCCGCCGTGGCGATGGTGAGGTCCATCAGGCGCTTGACGACGCCGCGGTAACCGTAGAACGGCGTTTCGCACAGGGCCACCACCGGCATGCCGTCGACTTCGCCGGTGCGCGCCTGGATCAGGTCGAAGACGAAGATGTCCGGGACGTAGTAAATCGAAGCCGTCGTGTCGCGCAGATCTTCGAGCAGGTTCATGACACGCTGGATGTGCCGCATCGGCAGCGCGACGAAGATCACGTCGACGCCGTGCTTCTTCGCGTACGGCGCGAGATCGCCGAGACCGCCCAGCAACTGCCCCTGTTGCGCGTCGAAACCCAGGCGCTCGGGACTACGGTCGTCAAAATAGCCGGCGACAGTCAGGCTGGCCTCGGCGTTGTTCTTCAGCCGGTTCGCCATCTGCTGGCTCACGTCGTTGCAGCCGGCGAACACGGCGCGACGCGCGTTCACCGCAGAGAACAGCAACTTGCGGATGAGCTCGTTGAGCCCGAGGCTGAAGATGATCAGCGGAGCCGGCGTCAGGATCGCCCAGGTCAGGATGACGCGGCGCGGAAACTGCGCCGAAAAGCGCGTGACGTAGGCAATCGCGAGCAGGACCGCCAGCAGCAGCACCCAGCGACCGAGCAGGTTCGCGGCGGAAGGCCACTGGCGCGCCAGCAACTGCGCGCGACTCGTCTGCTGCACCTGCAGCACGACCGGAGCGAGCACCCCCAGCAGGACGGACAACGCGCGGAAATTGTCGCCGAAGCGCTCCCCGAAGAAACCGACGATGAGGTACAGCGTCCAGATCGAGACCAGCGCAGGCGCGATCGCTCGCAGGATCGCGAGGACGGCGACCGTGAGGTTGCGCTTGTAAACGATGGTCTGGGTCATCGCGGGGAACATCACTCCCTGGGGACGGGGGTTCTTCTCTCCAACGGACGGCACACGCCTGCCCCTCCGTGGGCCCGGCAACCGGCACCTGACGCGCGTCGTCGGAATTCTTGTGCGAATTATCGCATGAGAGGTGGCCCCGATTTGGGACCGATTTCACAAATGAGCTGTGCGCCGCGGCTACCCCACAGCGGCCGTCGGAGGTCGCGCCGGCTCAGGACGAGGCAACCGCCGCCTTGCCCGTGGTGACCTGCTCGGTGACGCCGGTCAGTTCGCGCAGCGCCGCAACGACGATCCGCAGGCCTTCCTGAAGCTGCGCATCCGGAATGGTCAACGGCGCGAGGAAGCGGATGACGTTGCCATACAGCCCGCAGGACAGCAGCACGACGCCGCGACTGCCGACGAGCTTGACGAGCGCTCTGGCCAGGTCGGCGTCGGGCGCGTCCGCGTCGCGGTTACGCACCAGCTCGAGCGCCACCATCGCACCGAGATTGCGCACTTCGCCGATCGCGGGGCACTCGCGCTGTGCTGCGCGCAGGGCCGCGACGATCTGCTCGCCCACCTGCACCGCGCGCCGACAGAGATTTTCCTCCTCGATGACCTCGAGCACGGCGAGCGCCGCGGCGCAGGCGATCGGGGAGCCCGCATAGGTACCGCCGAGCCCTCCCGGCAGTGGCGCATCCATGATCGCGGCCTTGCCGACGACCGCCGCCAGCGGAAAGCCGCCAGCCAGGCTCTTGGCCATGGTCATCAGGTCGGGCTCGATGCCGGCGTGCTCGACGGCGAACATCCTGCCCGTGCGGGCGAAACCGGTCTGAATCTCATCCGCGATCAATACGATGCCGTGCCGGTCGCAGAGCCGGCGCAAGGCCTGCAGGAACTCGGGCGGGGCGATGTAGAAGCCGCCCTCGCCCAGCACAGGCTCAACGATGATCGCGGCCACACGCGCCGGTTCGATGTCGTACTTGAAGAGCTGCTCGAGCGCGTCGAGGCTGTCCTGCACGCTGACACCGTGGTACGCGATCGGAAACGGCGCGTGATACACCTCGGGCGGGAACGGCCCGAACCCCGCCTTGTACGGGACGACTTTGCCGGTCAGCGCCATCGCCATGAAGGTCCGGCCATGAAAGCCGCCGCCGAAGGCGATCACGCCGCTGCGGCCGGTGTGTGCGCGGGCGATCTTGATCGCGTTCTCGACGGCCTCCGCGCCCGTCGTGACGAGAACGGTCTTTTTCGGCGTCGGCCCGGGCGCCAGCCGATTGAGCTGCTCGGCGAGGTGCACCGCCGACTCGTACGGCGTCACCATCAGACAGGTGTGGCTGAACCGTTCGAGCTGTGCGGCCGCCGCCGCCTGCACCTTCGGGTGCAGGTGCCCTGTGTTCAGCACCGCGATACCGCTGCCGAAGTCGATGTAGCGGCGTCCTTCGACGTCCCAGAGCTCGGCGTTGCGCGCCCGGTCGACGTACACGGGCAACTGGTTGCCGAGCCCGCGCGCGAAGGCTGCGTCACGGCGTGACTGCAGGCCCAGGTTCGTCTTGGTATCCGGCATCGTCGGCCCTTCCCTTTCCGGTCCGTTCCCGTTCCGTTCCCGTCCCCTGCCGCGGCGCGCAGCGTCAGCGGCGCAGGCGGTTCGCCACGAGACGCGCGAGGTAATTCGCGAACTGGTCGCCGAGATTCGCGTGCTTCAGGCCGTACTCGACCGTGGCCTCGAGGTAGCCGAGCTTCGAGCCGCAGTCGAACCGGCGGCCTTCGAACGCATAGGCATAGACGGCCTCGTCCTGCATCAGCGCGGCGATGCCGTCGGTGAGCTGGATCTCGCCGCCCGCGCCGCGACCGATGGTCGCGAGCTTGTCGTAGACGGCGGGCGTCAGGATGTAGCGACCGACGACCGCGAGATTCGACGGCGCGTCGGCGGGCTTCGGCTTCTCGACGATGCGTTTGACCAGCGACAGCCGCTCGTCCATGGGCTCGGCCGCGACGATGCCGTACTTGTCGGTCTGGTCGGCAGCCACGGTCTCGACGCCGAGCACGCTCGCTGCGCGCGACTCGAACACCCGCGCCATCTGCCTGAGGCAGTGCTCGCCGCCGTCGATGAGGTCGTCGGCGAGGTGAATGAAGAACGGTTCGTCGCCGACCGCCGGGCGCGAGCACAGCACCGCGTGGCCGAGCCCCAGCGGGGCCGGCTGACGGATGTAGATGCAGCTCGCGTACGACGGCACGATGCCGCGCACGGCCGCGAGCAGTTCACGCTTGCCCTGCGCTTCGAGCTCCTGCTCGAGCTCGTGGTTCGTGTCGAAGTGATCCTCGATCGCGCGCTTGGCGGAGCCGGTGATGAAGACGAGCTTCTCGGCGCCGGCTGCGAGCGCTTCCTCGGCCGCGTACTGGATGAGCGGCTTGTCGACGATCGGCAGCATCTCCTTCGGGCTGGCCTTGGTGGCCGGCAGGAAGCGGGTGCCGCGGCCGGCGACGGGAAACACGGCGGTCTTGATGCGGCTCATGCGCCATCCTCGTCAAATCGTCCAGGGTCGGGATAGCGGACGATCATAGCGGATCGGGCGTTGCGGCCTCCATGCAGGCAGGCGGGGCGGCTTGCCCGTTTGCGCGCCGGATCACATTACCTGTGGTCTCCGATGGTGCTCGCACTGCCGGGAGACGGGGGACCCCATTTCCGGAGCAGGCAGTGCCTGTGTATCGAATGCCGAGCAACCGCCCGGGACGCGCGCGGACCGCCAGCGGCGTGGTGCACGGGACTGTGCCCCGTCAAGCCCTCGGCAACTCGACGCTGCCGGTGCCGGCACGGCCCTGGTCCTCCAACGGTTCCACGAGCGCGACGAGAATTGCCTGATTGGCGCTACTCGGTGCCATGTGCCCGCTCCCGCAATATGCCCTGAAGAACTTCGACCTGTTCCCGTTGTCGACTGATGTCGTCACGCCAACGCTTCAACACGGCCTGGCGGCAGGAATCGCTGCGGCCAGCGCAGTCTTTCACCTTCAGGGTGGGCTTCTCGATCCACGCAGCGTGGGCTTCGATCTGCTTCTCGATCGAGCCGTTCCAGCCGTGCAGCGGCGCCGGGGAATGTCCGAACGCCGCGTCCCGATCCATGACGGATCGGGCGCGACAGTTCCTGCGAGGCGACCGAATGCCGGCTGCGTGCGCCGGCCGAAGGTCAGCGCGTGCCACCCGCGGCCGACTTCGGTACCGGCTTGGCGGCGGGCTTCGTCGCCGCGGCACCGGGCCCGGCGCCCGCGCGGTCGAGCCGGATATTGCCTTTGTTCTGGTCGAGCACCTTCTGACCGATGCCTTCGACCTTGAGCAGGTCTTCCGCCGCGCGGAACGGGCCGTTCTTCTGGCGGTACTCGACGATGGCCGCGGCCTTGGCCGGGCCGATGCCCTCGAGTTCCTTCGCGATCGTGCTCGCGTCCGCGGTGTTGACGTTCACGGGGCCCGCCCACGCCGCCGCCATGGGCATCAGGCTGACGATCATTCCCCGCACGAGCGCACGGGTTGCCTTGTCGTGTTTCATGAAAAGCGTCTCCTCGAATTGTGTCGTCGCTTGCGTGCCGCGACCGGATGGCTGCGGTCACGGGTCACGTTAGCGACCTCATGAGGCGGACGCCGCGCGACAAACTCGCGCGTTTGCGGGGAAATCGGCCGCTGCTGCGTCGGCGGTGACGGCAACGGCGGCGACGTCAGGATGGCGGCGGCGTCAGAGCGACGGCGGCAAGGCCTTCTTGGGCAGGAACTCGAGCGCGGCAACGCCGCGCAGCGAATCCCAGCAGTGGCAGCCCGGGCAGTGCCAGAGGAAGGTCGAGCTGTCGAGACCGCACTGGCTGCACTTGTAGCGCGCGTGGCGCAGCACGACGTTGCGCAGGGCTCCGGCGATCGCCCGGAGCTGCTCGCGTGACGGCTCGGCCCCGGCCGGCAGGAACGCGGCGGTCATGTCGCGCAGGTCGCTGTCGATCATGAGCATCTCGCGCACGCAGTCGAGGATCACGGGATCGTCGTAGTAGCCGCCCACGATCGCCGCGTACGCGATCTCGGCGTGGTTACCGGCCCCGAGGCGGATCAGTTCCTCGAGCATCTCGTGGAACTGCTGCGGCACGCCGGCCAGCCGCGTCGCATCGGCGAGCCGTGGCAGCACGACCGCGAGCAGATGAAAGTCGCGCCGCACGACGCGCCGGTAGAACTGCACGGCGAGTGCCGGATCGTCCTGCTTGCGCGCAAGGTCGCCGCGCAGGATCGCGGCCCGTCCAAAGTCGTTCTGCTCGCGGCTCGCGCTCTTCAGGTGCTCGAGGGCCGTCTCGTAGTCGCCCTCGGCCAGGGCCGCCTCGGCCATCTCGCAATAGTAGTGCGCGATCGCCGCAGGCTGCTCGGGCACGCCGACGGCACGCAGCCGTTCGTGCGCGCGCACAGCCTCGGCCCATTCGTGCTGGAGCTCGTAAATGCGCACCAGGAACTGCAACGCAACCGCCGGCTCGCGCCCGGAGGATGCGAGTTGCTCGAAGAGCTTCTCGGCGCGGTCGTAGAGTCCGGCTCGGAAATAGTCGCGTGCGAGTTCGGTGATTGCGGCGTCGCGGTGGCTCTCGTCGAGACTCGCCTTGTCGTAGATGTGCTGGTGCACGCGGATCGCGTGGTCGACCTCGCCGCGCCGCCGATAGAGGCTGCCCAGCGCGAAATGCGTGTCGACAGTCTCGTCGTCGAGTTCGGCGATGGTCAGGAACGACTCGAGCGCGCGATCGGGCTTGTCGTCGAGCAGGAAACGCACACCCTCGAGGTAACGCGCGCGGCGGCGGTGACGGCGCTGGCGACGCTTTTCGTTGCGCCAGGAGGTCACGCCCCAGCCGGCGGCGAGCGTGCCCGCCATCAGCAGCCAGAAATTTGCGTCAGCGTGCATCGACGGAGGCACCCGGAACGACGACTGTCGCGGTCGATGGTGGAGCGCTCGACAGGCGCGCCTCGGCCAGCCGCAGCGCCTGACGCAGGCGACCTCGCTCCGCCAGCAGCTCCGCGACCCAGCGCGAGCGCGCCAGAGCACCCGCGAGCAGCCCGGCCGAGAACGCGAGCAGCAGCGCGAGACCGGACGACACCTCGAACCTGAACGCCGCGACGTCGACCTCGAACGGCTGCTGGTTCAGCGCAGCAAACAGCATCGCGAGCACGACGAGAAGGACCAGGGCGAGACTGAAGGCGATGCGTCGCAACATATCGGGCACACCGTGAAACGGCGGGGTCAGGCCCCCGATTGTCAATCTGCGTTCAACTGGGGTCAGACCCCTACCGCCCCTACCGCCACGGGCGTTTGGCCCTCGGGCTCGTTGACGCGTTCGCGGAGATCCTTGCCCGGCTTGAAGTGCGGCACGTACTTGCCGGCGAGCGCGACGGTTTCGCCGGTCTTGGGGTTGCGGCCCTGGCGCGGTGGCCGGAAATGCAGGCTGAAGCTGCCAAAGCCGCGGATCTCGATGCGCTGACCCTGGGCGAGCGCATCGCTCATGATCTCGAGAATCTGCTTCACGGCCAGCTCGACGTCCTTCGCGGGCAGATGGCTCTGCTTGGCCGCGATGAGCTCGATGAGCTCGGACTTCGTCATGCTGCGTTCGGCGTCCACTCGAAAGCCCCCCGGAATCCCGTTCTCGAGTCCTGCGCGGGACCCGCGGCGAACCTGGCAAGGCCGCCGCGGGCACCCCTCGTGGCCCGATCAGCCGTCGCGGCCGGAGATCTGCTCCTTGAGCAGGTCGCCGAGGCTCGTGCCGGTCGCGGAGTCGGAGCGATAGCTTTCCATCGCCTCCTGCTCCTCGGCCATGTCCTTGGCCTTGATCGACAGCGCGACCGTGCGGACCTTGCGGTCGACGGCCGTGAACTTCGCCTCGATCTCGTCGCCGGCCTTCAGCATCGTGCGGGCGTCCTCGACCCGGTCACGCGCGAGCTCGGAAGCGCGCAGGTAACCGTCGATGCCGCCGCCCAGGTCGACGATGGCGCCCTTGGCCTCGACCTCGCGGACGATGCCGCGGACGATCGAGCCCTTCGGGTGCTCGGCGATCCAGTTGGAGAACGGGTCTTTGGCGAGCTGCTTGACACTGAGCGAGATGCGCTCGCGCTCGGGATCGATCGCGACCACGACGGCCTCGACCGTCTGGCTCTTCTGGTAGCCACGCACGGCTTCCTCGCCAGGGATGTCCCAGGAGAGGTCGGACAGGTGCACGAGACCGTCGATACCACCCGGCAGGCCGATGAACAGGCCGAAGTCGGTGATCGAGCGGATCTGGCCGC
>JAYRRR010000012.1:0-76514 GCA_041910015.1 Steroidobacteraceae bacterium | reverse complement strand
CCGAAGTACTCGACCGCCCGGCACGAGATCGGCGTGCTGTCGGCTGCCCTGTCCTACGGTGCCGAACGCGGCTGGCTCACGGCCAACCCGTGGCTCAACTGGCGCAAGGGCGCGATGAAGAGGCGCACGCGCCTGATCTCGGCCGAGGAATGGACGGCGATCCTCGCGGCCTGTCCGGCGGACCTCGCCGAATGCCTGCGGTTCCTCTACGTGACGGCGCTGCGGGTGAACGACGCGCTGGCGCTGCGCTGGGCGCACCGCAAGCCCGACGGCCTGCATGTCCGCATCGCCAAGTCGAAGAGCGAGGTGGTGTTCGAGAGCACGTCCGTCCTCGAGGAGCGCCTGCGGGCGCTGCGCGGGCTCTCCGTGGTGTCGCTGCACTTGATGACGGTGAGCGGACGCCGGCTGACCTACCCGGTGCTCTACAAGCGGTTCAAGGCGGCGGCGCGAGCGGCGGGCTGCGGCGACGTGACCCTGCACGACATCCGCCGGAAGCGCCTGACGGACCTCAAGCGGGAGCGCGGCATCGAATTCGCCCAGGCGGTGGCCGCGCACACCGACCCGAAGGTCACCGCGGGGTACGTCGTGGAGGCGCCGAGGGTGGCGATATAGGCCGATAAACGAGGCCGATATGAGGCAGCCTCACCTAACCCGTTGATCCTACAGCAGCCAGAATGCCAAAAATGTGACTGGAGGCCATTCGGCTCGGGCGCTTGCGTGTTAGGGTCGGCGCATATTACAAGGGTCGCGAACCAGCGTCAGCCGCGGCCGGCCTTCCACCAGCCCGGTCGGGGCCTGTCCATCATGGCGACGCCGACGAACGCATAGAACATGGCCATCAAGCTGCGCGTCATCAGCGAGAACCACCGCGACCTCGGCGAGAGATCGCGGGTCTTCGGCGTGAACGGCGGTTCGGTCGGCCGCGCGCCCGACAACGACTGGGTGCTGCCCGACACGCGGCGCGTGGTGTCGGGGCATCACTTCGTCGTGCAGTACCACGGCGGCAAGTACTGGCTGAACGACATCAGCACCAACGGGGTCTACGTCAACGAATCCGACGATCCGGTGTCGGCCGTGGGGCGCTGCGAGCTGCGCGACGGCGACCGCCTGCGCCTCGGCGACTACGAACTCGTCGTCAGCGTCGACAATCGCATGGACTTCCTGCCGGCGTCGTCGGAGGAGCATTCGGCGGCCAGGCACATCGAAGGCGACATCGGCCACCAGTTGAATCTCGACAGCCTGATCAGCCGCCGTGACACCAGCGCGTCGGATTCGCTTCCGGTGCACAACGCGTTCGGCGTCAAGGTCAACTCCGAGGCTCGCGCCGCACTGATGCAGGCTCTCGAGGCTGCCCCGGCATCCGGTGCGGCTGCCGCGCCAGGCGCCCAGCGCACGCGTCGCGCCGAGACGGCCGCCGCAGCGAAGAACTTCGTGCCGTCCGCCACGCAGCCGGTCGCGGCCGACGTCGCCGAGCACGCGGCGCAGGCCGCCGTGGCGCAGGTGCAGGGCCAGGAGTGGGCGCTGCGCACGAGGCAGATCACGCGCGAGGAACTGGGCGACGCGCTCGCGCGGCGCCAGAGCCGCGCCGAGGCGCGCGAACGTACGGCGCCGTTCCATCAGCAGGCGAGCACCTGGGCAGACCTCAAGTCGGCCGCGCAGGCCTTCTGCCGCGGCGCCGGCATCGACCCAACGTCGCTGTCGGCGGAAGCGCAGACGATGCTGCCGTTGCTCGCGGGGCAGTTGCTGCGCGAAGCCGTCGTCGGTCTCAACGACATCGCGCAGGCACGCACGAGCGGCCCGGCCGGCGCGAAGATCGCCTCTGTGCCGGCGCCTCCCGGCGGCGGCAGCAACCCGCTGCGCACGTCGACCAGCGTCGAGCAGGCCATCCAGCGCCTCTTCGAATCGCACAACCGGCTCTACGCGGGTCCGGTCGAGTCGCTGCGCGACGTGCTGCAGGAAACGAAGGAGCACGAAGCAGCGCTCGCGGCCGGCATGCGCGCCGGGCTGGCCGCCGTCATGGAGCAGTTGTCACCGTCCAACATCGCCGATCAGTTCGAACAGGGCCGGGCACGCATGCTCGCGCCCGGCCAGGACCCGCGGCCGAAATACTGGGAGCACTACACGGAGTTTTACCGGCTGCTGAAGCAGCAGTCCGGGCCCGACGAACTGCCTCACCCCTTCGTCGAGGCCTTCGGCCAGGAGTACACGCGCGTTCGCGGCCAGTTGCGCAGTCGGCGGAGCTGACCGCGCCGCCCTTCCCCGCACGCTCCAGTACACTCCCCGAACGCCGTGCCGCGGCATGAGCACGAGTTCGTGGCGGCCCGCATGACGCGTACCGAGCGTGGCCACACGGTCGACGTCATCGATTCCTGCCGCAACAACGGGTGTGCCCCGACATCGAGGAACGCCGGACGTTCGCCCGAGGCGGTTCGGTGGCGAACTACACCACGCGCGGCAAGACGACGTTTCCAGGGCGCCCGAGGCCACCGCTGCACGTGGTCGCGGCCGACACGATCGGGCGCGATGTCGGCAACGACAATGAACAGTTTCTGCAACTGATCAAGAGGGCGAGTCCGGCGAGTACCTGACACCCCGCAACCTCGGCCGTGCCGGCTTCCTCGAGGGCGCCAGCCCGTACGCGTCCCGCGGCAGCGCGCTGGCCAATTCGCTGGACGAGGCGCACGACCGGGTGGACTGGCATGCCGAGCGCGGCTTCCGGCAGATCGATCTCTACAACGCCTTCAAGCCGGAGTGGGTCGAGGACACGGTGCGCCATGCCCACTCGCGCGGGCTGCGGATCAGTGGCCACGTGCCCGCGTTCACACGGGCCGAGGCCACGATGCAGGCCGGCTGTGACGAGTTGCAGCACATCAACCAGGTGTTCCTGAATTTCCTCGCCGATGATCACGACACGCGCACCCGATGGCTTCGGCGCCGTCGAGTCCGGCATGAACGCCGAGGTGGACCTCGTCGAGGGCGACCCCACGACCGACATGTCGGCGATCCGCCGCGTGGCGATGGTCACCAGGGGCACTGACGTCCATTTCCCGGCCGAGATCCACGAGGCGCTGGGAATCAAGGCCTTCGTACCACCGCTCGCGCTGAAGCAGCCGCCGTAGGCGCATCGGCTCTGGCGCGGGCCTGCCCGCGCGTCCGAATGCAAATGCCCCGCGGGGGCGGGGCATCGGAAGTTCGTGGCGGAGAGGGTGGGATTCGAACCCACGTGGGGCGTTTAGGCCCCCATCCGATTTCGAGTCGGCGCCGTTATGACCGCTTCGGTACCTCTCCGCGGAGGGCCGCGCATTCTATAGCAGCGCGACCGTCCGCACCACTCGCGCACAGGCAGCCAGGCCGAGGGCACAATGCCGCCGGCCGAAGCATGAAAGTCCTCCTGGCACTGCTGACGACGCTGTTCCTGGCCACGTGCGGCCAGCCGCCGCCTTTGCTGGAGCAAGTCCTGCAGCAGGGCGAGCTCCGCGTCGTGACCCGCAACAGTCCCGACGCCTATTACCTCGGCAGCCAGGGCCCCGAGGGCCCCGCCTACGACCTCGCGAGCCGTTTCGCCGAGCACCTGGGCGTCCCGTTGCGTCTGTACACGGTCCGCACACGGGAGGCGGCCATCGACGAAGTGGCCGCGGGCCGCGCGCACATCGCGGCCGCCGGCCTTTCCACGGGAGTGGAGCTTCCGCGGGGAGCACAGTTCGGCCCCGGCTATCAGCGCGTCCGGGAACACCTCGTCTATCGCCGCCGAACGGCCCGTCCTTCGAACATCGTGCAGGCCGCACGCGGTCAGATCGAAGTCGCCGTCGGCAGTGCCCATCAGCGCACACTCGAGGACCTGCGCCTGCGTTATCCGGAAGTCGGCTGGATCGAGCGCGACGACACGGACACGGAAGAGATCCTTGCCGACGTCTCGCAGGGGGCCGTGCAATACACCCTCGCCTCCTCGACCGAGTTTGCCCTGAACCGGTCGGTGCACCCCGAACTCGCGATTGCACTCGACCTGTCGCCGGAGCGCGCGCTCGCCTGGGTCGTAGGTGCCGAGGGTCACGACGCGAGCCTGCTCGGCCGCGTCAACGCATTCTTCATGCTGGCGCGACGGGAAGGCATGATCGCCGCCCTGCTCGAGCGCTACTACGGCGAGGACGAGCGCTTCGACTACCTGCTCTCGCGCAACTTCATGGCGCACCTGAAGACGCGGCTGCCACAGTACCAGGCGTGGTTCCAGGAAGCCGCGCAGCAGCACGGGCTCGACTGGCGCCTGCTCGCCGCCATGGGGTACCAGGAATCGAAGTGGGACCCGCGCGCCGTCTCGTTCACGGGCGTTCGCGGGCTCATGCAGCTCACCGAGGACACCGCCGCGCGCATGCGCGCCGGCGACCGCCACGATGCCCGCTCGAGCATCTTCGGCGGCGCGAAATACCTCGCGCACCTGTCGCGCACGATTCCACGGCGGATCCCGGAGCCCGATCGGACGTGGATGGCCGTCGCGGCCTACAACGTCGGACTCGGTCACCTCGAGGACGCGCGGATCCTCGCCCAGGCGCAGGGCCACAATCCCGACCGCTGGGAAGAGGTGCGCCGGTTTCTGCCGCTGCTGAGCCAGGAACGCTGGTACACGCGGACCCGGCGTGGCTACGCGCGCGGCTGGGAGCCCGTACGCTACGTGGACAACGTGCAGGCCTACCTGAACATCCTGCAGGTGGCGGGCCTGTCGGCCAATACGACGGCCGTCCCGCCGGAGCCGGAAATCGACAAGCCTCCTGGCCGCTGACCGGGCTGGCGCCCGTGAGTCAAGCGCGACGGGCGACGAAGAAGCTGCGCAGCAGCACGCCGCAATCCTCCGCGCGCACGCCCGGTACCACCTCCAGCCGGTGATTGAGCGCCGGATTCTGCACGACGTTGAACACACTCCCCGCGGCCCCCGCTCGCGGATCCGTCGCGCCATAGACGAGACGCTGGACGCGCGCGTGAACCATGGCGCCGGCGCACATCGCGCAGGGCTCGAGCGTCACGTACAGCGTCGTACCCAGCAGGCGGTAGTTGTCGAGGCGGGCCGCGGCCGCCCGCAGCACGACCATTTCCGCGTGCGCCGTCGGGTCACGCGTCGATATCGGGCGGTTGAACCCCTCCGCGATGATCTCGCCGTCACGCACGACGAGCGCTCCCACCGGCACCTCGCCGGCCGCCTCGGCCTCGCGCGCGAGCTCGAGTGCACGTCGCATGAAGTGCGAGTCGTCGGGGGGCATCGTCGGATTCGGCATCGCTTGATGTAACGCAAGGCCCGCCCCGGGCCAGCCGGGAATAATACCCGCTCCGGTGCGCCATCCACCCTTTTCGGAGCACACGCACCGGGTTCGTGCGCCCGACGGAGTCATCATGAGCATGCTGCTCGACGCCAAGATCGAACACATCTACCAGCAGGTCGTCGCCCGCAATCCGGGAGAAAGCGAGTTCCACCAGGCCGTCAAGGAGGTCCTGGAGTCGCTGGGCCCGGTGCTGGTCAAGTTCCCGGAATTCGCCGAAAAGAAGATCATCGAGCGCATCTGCGAGCCCGAGCGGCAGATCATTTTCCGGGTCCCGTGGCAGGACGACAAAGGCGAGGTACAGATCAACCGCGGCTTCCGCGTCCAGTTCAACAGCGCCATCGGGCCCTACAAGGGCGGCCTGCGCTTTCACCCGTCGGTCTACCTCGGGATCATCAAGTTTCTGGGCTTCGAGCAGACGTTCAAGAACGCGCTGACGGGCATGCCGATCGGCGGCGGCAAGGGCGGTTCGGACTTCGACCCCAAGGGCAAGTCCGACGGCGAAGTGATGCGGTTCTGCCAGAGCTTCATGCTCGAGCTGTATCGCCACGTCGGCGAGTACACGGACGTGCCCGCCGGCGACATCGGCGTCGGCGGTCGCGAGATCGGCTATCTGTTCGGGCAGTACAAGCGGATCACCAACCGCTACGAATCTGGCGTGCTCACCGGCAAGGGCATCGGCTGGGGCGGCTCGCTGGTGCGCAAGGAGGCCACGGGCTACGGCACCACGTACTTCGTGCGCGAAATGCTCAAGGCGCGCGGGGATACGCTGGAAGGCAAGACCTGCGTGGTCTCGGGCTCGGGCAACGTCGCGATCTACACCATCGAGCAGCTCATGAGGCAGGGCGCGAAGGTCATCGCGTGCTCGGACTCGCAGGGCGTCATCGTGCACGAGAAGGGCATCGATCTCGACCTCGTCAAGCAGATCAAGGAAGTCGAGCGCCGCCGGATCGCCGAGTACGCACGTCAGCACAAGGACGCCCGCTACGTCGCCGGGGGCAACATCTGGGACGTGCCGTGCCAGGTGGCGATGCCGTCAGCCACACAGAACGAGATCAACGGCCGGGACGCCGCGACACTGGTGAGGAACGGCTGCCTCGCTGTTGGCGAGGGGGCCAACATGCCGACCATGCCGGGGGGCGTGCGGGTGTTTCTCGAGGCCGGCATCGCCTACGCGCCCGGCAAGGCGGCGAATGCGGGCGGCGTGGCGACTTCGGCGCTGGAAATGCAGCAGAACGCAAGCCGCGATTCCTGGACGCACGAGTACACCGAGCAGAAGCTCGACGAGATCATGACGCGAATCCACGCGCTGACCTACGAGACGGCCGAGGAGTTCGGCGCGCCGGGCAACTACGTCGTCGGCGCCAACATCGCCGGCTTCATTCTGGTCGCCAAGGCGATGGTGGCGCTCGGGCTGATCTGACGGGCCGGGACGCCGCCACGGGCGCTCAGGCCGTGGCGGCCACCTTCGGCAGGCTGGCAAGCGAGGCCTCGAGCGCCGCGTGATCGTAGTCGCGGTCCTCGAGCTTGCCCGCGAAGTAATCCACGTAGGCCTGCATGTCGAAGTGGCCGTGACCGCTCAGGTTGAAGACGATCGCGCGCGACACGCCCTCCTCCCGGCACCGGGTCGCCGCGTCGATCGCCGCGCGCACCGCGTGGTTGGACTCTGGTGCCGGCACGATGCCTTCGGCGCGCGCGAACTGCACGCCGGCCTCGAAGATCTTCGTCTGCTGGTACGCGACGGCCTCGATGAGCCCGAGTTCCTTGAGGTGACTCACGATCGGCGACATGCCGTGGTAGCGCAGACCGCCGGCATGGAAGCCCGGTGGCGTGAACGTGGAACCAAGCGTGTGCATCCTGGTCAGCGGCGTGAGATGAGCCGTGTCGCCGAAGTCATAGGCATACGTGCCGCGTGTGAGGCTCGGGCAGGCCGCGGGCTCGGCCGCGATCACACGCACCTTGCGACCGCCGCGCAGTTGCGCACCGAGGAACGGGAACGCGAGGCCCGCGAAATTCGAGCCGCCGCCGGCGCAGCCGATCACGATGTCGGGGTAGTCGTTCGCCAGGTCGAACTGCTCGATCGCCTCGAGACCGATGACGGTCTGGTGCAGCATCACGTGGTTCAGCACGCTGCCGAGCGCGTACTTGGTGTCGTCGCGCTGCACGGCCATTTCCACCGCCTCGGAGATCGCGATGCCGAGGCTGCCCGGGTGATCCGGATTCTGCGCGAGGATCGCGCGGCCGGACTGGGTCTCGTTCGACGGCGACGCGACGCAGCGCGCGCCGTAGGTTTCCATCAGCGCCCGGCGGTAGGGCTTCTGGTCGTACGAGACACGCACCATGTAGACGTTCACTTCGAGGCCGTAGAGCGCGCCGGCGAATGCCAGTGACGAACCCCACTGCCCGGCCCCCGTCTCGGTGATCAGGCGCTTCACGCCGGCCTCCTTGTTGTAGAACGCCTGCGCCACCGCGGTGTTGGGTTTGTGGCTGCCGGCCGGCGAGACGCCCTCGTACTTGTAGTAGATGCGGGCCGGCGTCTGCAGCTCCCGTTCGAGCCGGCGGGCGCGATACAAGGGCGCCGGGCGCCACTGGCAATAGACGTCGCGCACCGGCTCGGGGATCGGCACCTCGCGCTCCTGCGTGACTTCCTGCTGGATGAGTGCCATCGGGAACAGCGGCGCCAGATCGTCCGGCCCCACGGGTTTCATCGTGCCCGGGTGCAGCACGGCCGGCAACGGCGTCGGCAGGTCTGCCTGGATGTTGTACCAGGACTTCGGGATGCGTGATTCATCGAGGAGGTACTTGACCGTGTCGCTCATGATGCCTTCCACGTCGCTGGGGTGCGGGCGCGATCGGCGATCGCGAAGCGGCAGGATAACCCGAAGCGGAGCCGGCCCGCTCAGGCCTTCTTCACCACCGACGACTTGAGCCGCATCGGGCCAAAGCCCTCGACCTTGCAGTCGATGTCATGGCCGTCCTCGGCATCCTTCAGCAGGCGGATGCCGCGCACCTTGGTGCCCACCTTCAGCACGGCCGACGAGCCCTTGACCTTGAGGTCCTTGACGACCGTCACCGAGTCGCCGTCCGCCAGCACGTTGCCGACGGAATCGCGGATGATCTGCACGACCTCGGCGGCCGTCGCCGCCTCGCGGCTCCATTCGTGCGCGCACTCCGGACAGACGAACTGCTGTCCGTCGTCGTAGGAGAGAGAGGACTGGCACTTCGGGCAAGGAGGCGGGGTCGCGTTCATGGACGCATCATCGCATGAGCTGCCATCATGTCGTCCATCATCGTTGCCTGCTCGAGCGAGGTCGATCACGATGTCCGGCACACCGTCTCCGTTCGATCCCCTGCGCATCGGCCCCATCACGCTCCGCAACCGCTTCATCAAGGCCGGTGCCAACGAGGGCATGAACGTCGAGGGCGCGCCCTCGAAGGCGCTGGTGAAGCACCATCGCGAGCTCGCCGCCGGCGGCGTGGCGCTCACCACCGTGGCTTACGGCGCGGTGAGCGAGATCGGGCGCACGCTGTCCAATCAGATCTGGATCCGCCGCGAGATCCTGCCGGATCTGCGCGCGCTCACCGATGCCGTGCACGCCGAAGGCGGGAAGATCTCGTTCCAGATCACGCACGGCGGCTCGTTCGTCACGGGGCTCAAGTTGAAGGGCCCTACCCTGAGTTCCTCCGGCGGGATCAACAAGGCAGGATTGCTGCAGGGAAACTGGCGTCAGCGCGCCATGAGCGAAGCCGACATGGATCGCGTGACGGGCGAGTTCGTCGAAGCCGCGCACCTCTGCCGGGAAGCCGGCTTCGATGCCGTGGAACTCCACATGGGCCACGGCTATCTCCTCAATCAGTTCATCTCGCCGCTCTCCAACAAGCGCCGTGACGGTTACGGCGGCAGCGCGCAGAACCGTGCCCGCTTCCCCGCGCGCGTGCTCTCGGCAGTGAAGGAAGCCGTCGGCAAGGATCTGGCCATCATCGCCAAGATCAACGTCGCCGACGGCGTGCCCGGCGGCGCGACCGTCGAGGATGGCGTGATCACCGCCCGGATCCTCGAGGCGGCGGGCGCGGACCTGCTCGTGCTGTCCGCCGGGCGCAACGTCGAGTCCGTCTGGTTCACCTTTGGCAGCCCGATGAACATCGAGGAGATGTCGCGGATGCTGCAGGACAGCTGGATCCAGCGCACGGCGTTCAAACTGGCGGCGAAGAGCGTGCCCCGCGGGCTCGAGTTCCGCGAAATGTACCTCCTCGAGCACTCGCGCCGCATCCGCGCGGCGGTGAAGATGCCGCTGGCCTATCTCGGCGGGGTCAAGTCGCTGGCCAACGCGGAAACGGCGATGACCGAGGGCTTCGAGTGCGTCGTGATGGCACGCGCACTCATCCACGATACGGGTCTCGTCAACAAGCTGCAGAGCGGCGAAGTCACGCAGTCCGGCTGCACGAACTGCAACGGCTGCGTGGCCTGGATCTACGATGCCGCGGGCACCCGCTGCATCCTCAACCCGCCGAACGATCCGGCGCTCAACCGGCGGCGAGCCACCGCGATCTGAATATCCATGGCTCTCAGATCTGCTGAATATCGACGTGCGGCGCGACCTCGCAGAAGAACAGTCGTAACCTCTCACCCAACTGACTGCCTGTCGAGTCCCGGAATGAGCGAGTGCGGCACCAAGGCGTCGTTCGGGGCGGGGTCCGGTGCGCGCGCAATCCGGCAGCAGTCGCCCGCTGATGGATCTTCAGGGCCCGCAGCGCATCCGGTTTGACTACCGGCAGAACATGTCGCCCTGGCTCGCGCGTGGCCTCGTAAACCTCTGCGAGGCCCAGGGCGGGACCTCCGCAGTGGCGCGGCACTCCTGGCAGATCTGGACGCAGGCCGTCGCCCTGCGCCCTCAGCCCGCGTCCCACGGGGCGATCATGACCTTGCAGTCCGCGGTTGGTCCCCGGAGGCTCTCGAACTTCGCCGGCATGGCCTGCAGCGACACCGTGTCGGTGATCATCGCGCGCGGCGTGTGGTCGCCGGCGGCCATGATCTCCGCCGTGTACTGGAAGTCGCGCTTTTCGTAGACCACCGAGAACCAGACCCGCACTTCCTTCATGATCGCGACGAGACAGGAATAGCTCTCGGGCTCGGAAGTGATGCCGAGCGCGACGACCAGGCCTCTCGGCGCCACGTACTCCATGGCCCTGGCCACGGACCCTGCCGCGCCGACGGCCTCGAAGACGACTTCGGGCGGCCCACCGAGCGCGTCGTTGATGGCAGCGCCCGCGTCGGCCACCTCGCCGGCAGCGATGAAGCCCGTGGCACCCAGAGCGCGAGCGAAAGGCTCGCGGCGCTTCGAATGCGCCATCACCACCACGCGCGAGGCGCCGAGACGTCGCGCCCAGAAGGCGCTTGCCAGGCCGATGGGTCCGGCACCGAGGACCAGCGCGCGACAACCAATCGGCATCTGCGCCTTGCGCACCCCCTGCAGGCCGACAGCCAGCGGCTCGATCAGCGCGCCGTCCTCGTCGGTGAGCCCGGGCGGCAGCACGACGCAATCGTTGGCACCTACGCGCGAGTACTGCGCATACCCCGTGACCACATCGATGCGCGTCTGCGCGCAGTGATGCGGTCGGCCGTCCTCGCACGCGGCGCAGCGGCCACAGCCGACGAAGGGCATCGGCGCCACGCGATCGCCGACGCGCACCCGGGTGACGCCCGCGCCGAGGGCGACGACCTCGCCGGCGAGTTCGTGGCCGATGATCGTGCCAGGCTGGAAGGCCGTGCCGGGCTCGGCGGTCATGTGCAGGTCGCTGCCACAGATGCCGGCACGTCCGACCTTGATGACGACCTCGCCCGGGCCGGGCACTGGATCCGGCCGCTCCTCGATGATCAGCGGCTTGCCGACGCCCTGGAAGACTGCTGCTTTCATGTCTGCCTCTGGAAAAGCGAAGCCAGCATCGGCGTCACAGGCCGTGGCGCTCGATGTAGGCCGCATAGTGACGGCGGATCTCGTCGCGCGTGAGCCCGTATTGCCCCGGGCTGTAGTCGTGGCGGCCGTGCTTGTGCTGCGGGTTGGCGGCTAGCCATTCCTGCATCGTGCTCTCGGTGTGTGCGTCGAGCTCCAGGCCGAACCGGTCGTAAATGCGCCGCACTTCGCGCAGCGGCGCGCGCTGGAATGCGCCGAAATCGACGTCGATGAAACGCCCCGGATGGCGCTGACGCACCTGCTCGCCGCGCTCGACCGACCACGCCCAGAGATCGCGCTCGCGCGGACCGAGCGTCGCCGGATCGACCTCTCGGGCATGAAAGAAGCAGCGTGCGGGCCAGATCACGCCGCACACCGAGGGAATGCACTGCGCGGGATCACGGTGCGTCTGGATGATGCACGCGTCAGGGAACACCTCGAGCAGCGCATCGAGATGGGCGACGCTGCCGGGGTTCTTGAGCAGCCAGCGCTGCTCCGGGGCGTTCGCGCCGATCAGCCGCAGGTTGTCGGCGTAGCGGCGATAGCTCGCGCGCTCGTCCTGGTCGCGCAGCCAGCGATCGTACTCCGGCAGGCCGATGGCGCTCGCGAAGTAATGGCTCACGAAGCTCTGCGCGAGCAGATTCAGGCATTCGTCGACTTCGTCGGCGTTGACCTCGTGCGTGACACGCATCGCCGGCACGGCGTCGAGGAACGCGTTCTGCTTTTCGACGGCGGCCCGGAATTCCGGTACCCGGTACCAATTTTCGCGGGGTGGACGCGGCATGGGTGTGTTGATCAGCCACTGCTCGAGCCCCTGGAAACGAGGGTCCATGGACAGGAGCTTGTGCAGCGCCGTGGTGCCACTGCGTGGAATGCCGACGACCACGAGCGGCGCACGGATCGGGTGCGCCAGGCACTCGGGGTGCTCCTTCCAGCCACGCTGCGAATAGAGCCGGCTGACGAGGACACCGACCACGATGCCGGTGAGCTGCTGGATGTTGTGCCCGCTCACGGGCACGCCGCGCCGGATTTCCTCGACCACAAGGGCCAGCCCGGCCTCGTGACCCGCGCCGAAGTCCGTGAGCCCGCCGGCCGCCTGCGAAGCCTGATCGAGCAGCCGTTCGACCGACGGAAACTCCATCACCAGCGTCTCCGCAACTGCGCACCGATGCGGCGGACGCGCAGTCCCGCCGCACGCTCGCCGGCCGTGACGACCGGCGTGTCAGCCGGCAGGTGACGACGCAGGTCCGCGAGCGGCACGCGTGTCATGGTCGGGACGGGATTCGAGCTGCAGGCGTACCAGCGCCCGATCAGCATGCCCTGCCGCGAACCGAACGGATCGAGCCAGTTGGGCACGCCCGGATCCTCGTGCGCGATCACGGCGCGGAAGCGGCCGTCGCTGTCCACGCGCGCCTGATGGCCGTTCAGGCTGCTCTGGCGGTGGACGAACTCCACGGCGTTCCAGAGCTCGTCATTCAACTGCACGTTCCAGTACGGGCGCCTGTCCGGCAGTTCGGTCTCGAGGATCAACGCCTCTTCGGGGCCAACGTCGAAGATCCCCTGCCAGTAGGACTGGCCGACGACGGACCCGCCGAGATCCGTGAGCTCGAGGCGATTGATCAGCCCGCGGTCGCGCGCCTGCTTCTGGTAACTCAGCCACTGGCGGGACAACTGCGCGGCAAAACCGCCCAGCAGGGCCCGGAGCTGGCGGTCGATGGTCTCGATACTCTGGCGCGGCTTGAGCGGCTGCGGATCGAGCCGCTCGATGGCCAGGCGCGCGTCCTGCTCGTTGCCCCAGTCGTAGGAGCGCTGGCGCACCAGCAGGAACTCCGCCTCGCGATGCAGCGGCCACCAGTCGCCCGCGTGGCCGACCGGTCGCCCAGCGCTGAGGACGACGTCGATCTCGCCATCCGGACCGAGTGTGAGATCGTCGGCATCGAAGTAGTCGAAATTCTGCCCCGGTTCGGCCGACATGCCCATCATGTGGCGACCCGTGCCGAAGGTCAGCAGCTTCACCGTGCCGCGGGTGCCGCTGATGCGATAGACGCCGTCACCGCGCACGGGCGCGAGCAGATAGGTGTCGTCAGGGTTGGGTTGCAGCAGGAAGACCGAGTTCAGGAACGGCGCCCAGTCCGGATGCTCGGGTGTGGACTGGAAATAGAGGAAATAGCCCAGCGATACGTTCATGACGAGCTGGCGATGGAGCTCGGCGCGCAGCTGTCCGCTGCCCGGATCGAGCAGCAGCTCGCGCAGCTCGCCCGCCGGCTTCAGCAGGTCGACGTACTCGGACCAGGAGGCGAGTCGCCCGGACATCGGATTTCCCCTCTGTTGAGGTCAGCCTCGTCACGGACACCGACATCGCACCGACGCAGCTGCGCCGCCATGGATCGAGTCCGGTCCGTCCAAAGAACACCCGCAGGATACCTTGTTGCGCCATTCACAACGACGGTACTCAGACCCGCCGCCTTCGCCAGCCGTGCGGCGGCCATCGTGATTGCCAGGGGTATTCCCAGATGCAGCAGCAGGATCCGGCTTCTGCCGATGCGGACGCGGGCTGCCAGCCGCAAGTGCCTGCATCGGCCGCAAGATTGATCATCGGGATCCTCGCGCGGCGATTTCGACGCAGACTCGCCCTCGCTGGTCGCACCACATTTCGACGCGTTGCGCCGCCGGATCGAATGACCAGCGGACCGGCGCATCCCCGACGACGTCGACATCGGCAAAGCGCGACCCTGGCAGGAAAATCACGGTCGGCGCGTCGATGGCCGGATCAGCATCGAACTCGAAGCAGAGCCTGGCCTGCGCATCGTCGTAGCTCATGCTCACGAGCTCGCCCTGGGTTGCCTGCACGTACGCGCGGGCGAAGCCGCCGACGGCGCGCCCTCCGGAGTCCGGGTCAGCGGGACTCGTGCTCTGGTCGCGGGAGAATATCGAGAGATCCTCCTGGTTCCAGCGGTCGCCAATGCGCGCATCGTTGCGATTGCTCGCGGTGTAATTCCAGAGGGTCCCTGACGCCAGCAGTGCATCGAGCGCGTCGTAGGTGGCCGCGAGCGGCGGAACGTGCCTGGCCCAGACCTGCGGCCCGGTCTCGCCGCTTCGCCAGCGGCGATAGGCATCCGCGTGGTCGAGGTCAAACTGTATGCCAAACTCGCCGAAGAGGGTCGGCGCGGTCTTCTCGTGCCTTGTGCCCAGATCACGAAGTGACTCCAGTTCAGGGCGATAGCGCCTTGCCAGTTCGCGACGCGGCGCGACCGGCGCGCGCTTGGTCCGCAGGCATTCGATGTCGTACCAGTGGCTCGCGTTCACCCACCGTGGCGGCATTGCCGCGGGAAATCGCTCCCCGCTTGCCGCCGCGTACGGATTGAGTTCCGCGAACACGAGCCAGTCGTCCCGGTGCCGGCGAATCGTCGCCGCCACCGCAGCAAAAAATGGCGCCATGACGTGGTCGGCGATCACGACCGGTTCCCCGTGATAGTCCTGGAAGAAATCCTCCTTGAGTGCTTCGCCCTCGTCACCCGCGGGTCGCCATGCGCCATGCAGTGCAAACGGATCCTGGACACCCGGAAGCCAGATGCGAACGCGTTGACGATTGAAGACCCGCTCGCCTTCGATCCGCGGGGACGCCGTGGCAGCATCGCGAACGACAGTCGGCAACCTCACCTGCTGGCCGTGAGCCAGGCGCAGACCATCGAGCGGTGTCCAGAGTGGACCCGGTCGAAGCCGGGAGACGTCACGTGCCCGCCGCGACAGACTCTGTCCAATCCAGCCCAAACCCGGTTCATTGAGCGTATCGAAGCCGATGACACTCGGCAGGTGGGCGACGCGGGCGGCCAGCGCGCCTACGGCGCCAAGATAGTGATGCAGCAGGAACCGCTGGACATTCTCGCCGTCTATCGTCCAGTCCGGGGTCAGGTGGGCGCCTGCGAAGAAGGCAGTCCACATGATGCCGTTCGCGGGGCGCTGATAGTTGCTGGCCCAGCTCATCGTCGGATACGTTGCCTGGTGGCATTCCGGGCTCGTGTAATCGAACGCATGCTGCATCACCAGTGCCGCGTCCGACACTGCAAGCGCAGTCAGATCGAGCCCCAGGGCTTCGAATGTCCAGCCGGGTGCGCCGCTGCCGCCACTCATCCGGCTCCAGACATCCTGATGGAAATCGATGAAGCTGATGAAGCCGTGCGCCTGCGCACGGGCCAGCACGGCAACGACGTACTCCAGGTACGCTTCGTCATATTGACCCGGACCCGCATGCGCGACCGCCTCCCAGGTGACCAGAAAGCGCAGCGTGTTGAAGCCCCAATGACGCAGACGCCCGAGATGCTCGTCGGCCTCGTCGAGCGGAAACGGACGCCCCACGAAGGAGACGTTCCGATGGTCCGCAAAATCCGTTGGCACTTCGGTGCCACCGTCGGGAAAGGGCACCTTGCAATCGCCGCCGAGATTCACGCCGCGCAGCAGCAGGTGCCGTCCCGAGCAGTCCAGGAAGCGATCCCGGTCCGTGCTGACCCAGAGCGCCGAGCGTTCCGGGGAGGTCCCGGCGTCAGCGATGCGGTGCGGCATGCGCGGCCTCGATGAAGTCGAGTACTTGCGTGTTCAGCGCCCCTTCGACGGGACCGTCGTGACCAAACCAGAGTGCCCTTGAATCTCCCGCATAGGCAGGCCAGCGTGGCCGACGGTCGCCATTCGGGCTGCCACTGCGCGCGAACTGTGTCCAGTAGTCCATCATGAGCGCCGCGTGCGCATCATCCGCAGCCGTGATCTCCTCCCATACGTGGCGCAATGTCGAGAACACGAAAGGGACGTCGGTGGCGTGGGCGGCGCCGTCAACCAGTCGCCGACGCGCCGCGACCACGAAGTCGAATACATAGAGAAACGTCGGGGCTCCGCACGCCGCCGACAGGTTCGCGATGTGCCTCGATGGCTCGGCGAACGGGAAGTCGCTGACGAAGCCACGCCTGAAGGCCGCGTCGCTGCCATAGTGCGCCACGAGCCGGTCCCGCGGCTCACCGAGGATCTTCACGAAGCGATCGGACATCTGATCGCGAAGCGGCGGCGGCAGATCACCGAGTTCATTGCTGGTGAATCCGATGACGAGCGGGCACCTGGCCTGCTGTCGAGCCTGGAAGCCTGCCGCCGCCGGGCCTTTCACCAGGGTGCCATCGAACATCGGGCCGGAGTAAGTGTCCGGCTCCATATTCACGAGATCGACCTCGCCACGCAGCAGATCGGCCGGGATCGAACGCAATGTCTCCACCGTGGCGTCGCGGAATCCCGCCTCGCTGGCGAATCGTTCGCCTATTGCCTCGGCGGAAGGACGGTGGCCTGGCGTACGCAGCATGGGCCAGCGGTCGCGGCCTCCGGACGATTGGGCAATCGCCTTGTGAAACAGGCCGCGCGCTTCCTCGATCACCATCAGCTGCAGGACCGAGGTGCCGCCGGCCGATTCGCCGAAGATCGTGACATTCTGCGGGTCGCCACCGAACGAGGCGATATTGCGCCGGACCCAACGCAGTGCGGCGATCTGATCCATGATTCCATAGTTCCCGAGCTGCTCACCACGCTGCGCCGCGGAAAGCGCCGGGTGAGCGAAGAACCCGAAGCGACCCAGCCTGTAGTTGAAGCCGACGACTATCACGCCACGACGTGCAAGCGAGCTGCCTTCGAGAACAGGCGTACTCGACGTTCCCATGACGAAGCCTCCGCCATGAATCCAGACCATGACGGGGAGCAGTCCGGCGCCGCGATTCGCGGGACGCCACACATTGATGAACAGGCAATCCTCGCTGAGCGGACGATCGGAGACCATCCGCTCCCACGCCGGCCGATTCTGCACACAGTCGTTGCCGAACTCGGTCGCTTGCCGCACCCCGGACCACGCGACCGCAGGTTGCGGCGGGCGCCAGCGCAAGGCGCCGACCGGCGCCGTCGCATACGGGATACCGAGAAAGCGCTCCACGTCGCCGGCAACGGCGCCCGCCACCGCCCCGGTTTCCACGACCACCACAGGAGCATCCGCCGGCGCGGGCCGCCCAACCAGGTTCCCCGCAGGGGAGTCCTTGACGCCATCGCCGCGCGCCGGGCCGCCGCGGGGCGGCCCGCACTGCTGATCGCCGGCCCTTTCACTCATGCCCTTGCCCCCCACCCGGCAGACGCCGCGCCGGGAATCGAAGACCCACTAGCCGGCTTGCTGCCGGAGCCTGCCGTTCACGGCCAGCGTGCGGGCCGCCAGATCCGCCATGCTGACGTCGCTGTACCCGACGACATGGGGTCGTATCCTGTCGTTGAGACGCGCTGCGAGCGTGCTGGCCAGCCGCTTCCGGCCAAGCCGCGCGCCTGCGATCGAGCCTGCGGTGGCGCCGTTGCTGTCCGTATCCAGCCCTGCCATCACCGCGGTCGCGATCGTCCTGTCCAGGTCGCCTTCGCCGTAGTGCAGGGCCATGATCACGATGAGCGCGTTGTTCACTGCATGCGTCGGATGCAAATCACCGAACGCCCGTTCGTGCCTTGCCATGAAAGACTCGAAGTCCGCGCACTCGTCCAGCCATTGCATCGCCTGGCGCACCGCTTCCGCAAGGCGACAACGCTGCGGTATTTCGGACAGGCCTATCTCGACGAGACGACAGACATCCGGCTCGACGAATGCCGCGGCGATCATGGCGGACGTCATCATGGCCGCATAAACGCCGTTCGCCGTGTGAGTCCAGCTTGCGTCGCGCCAGGCGAGACCCGCCGCGCGCTCGGGATCGGCAGCGCACGCATATCCCCAGACATCGGCGCGGATCTGCGCACCAATCCACTCGCGGTAGGGATTGTTGTGGCGACGGGTGAACTCGGGTGACACTTCGCCGCGGACACCGCGCGCGACGCGCTTGCGGGAGGTGCGGAGGTTGTAGTTGAGGATCGCCTGTGTCTCGGCGGTACAGATCGACGCATAGGGCAACAGTTCGTTCCAGGTGTCGGCAACATCCGTCCAGTCGAACCGGTCCGCAAAGCGCTCGAGCACGTGCAATGCGATCAGCGAGTAGTGAATGTCGTCGTCGGCCTCGAGAAACTGGATGTTCTCGCGCCAGGACTGCGGGCAGAACAGACCCGCCTCGACAGCATCGGAACTGCCTGCGACGTAGTCACGCAACGGCCAGTCCCCGCGCTTCACCAGGAGTTCCTTGATGCATGCCCGCCCGCTTCGACGCTGCTTGCCGAACATGCCCAGCATCTCGACAGGCTTGCCCAGTGCGCAGCCTGCCGCGCGGCCCGTCCAGGCGCCATGGAACCGATCGAACAAGTCGTCGTCCGTCATGTCGAGCACCAGCCGACGAGGCCCCGGCGGGCGTTGCGCCCGGATCGCGTCGAGGGCGTCCGGCTGAACGTACGGGAAGGCGCCATCGACCGGCAGCGCTGCCAGTTCCGCCGCAATCTCCTGAATCGCCGCAAGACTCTCCTCCTCCAGCTCGTCGAGCGACTCCACGAGCGCCGGCGGCACGAAGCGGCCCTCATATTCGCTTTGGACAAGCTCGGCCCGGCAAAGCCCCAGGGGCGAGTCCCATCCGGCCAAAGGCCACGGCGTGGACGTCGGCGGGTCTCCGCGTTTACTGTGCGTTCGGCGCATG
Source organism: Steroidobacteraceae bacterium (assembly GCA_041910015.1). Classification (GTDB taxonomy): domain Bacteria; phylum Pseudomonadota; class Gammaproteobacteria; order Steroidobacterales; family Steroidobacteraceae; genus RPQJ01. Next base: position 57,650 of record JAYRRR010000012.1, on the reverse strand, counting down.
ACGTTCATGCTCGTGTCGGGTTTCGGCGCAAAGCGATACAGGGGCGAATTGCGTCGAGCAGCAGGCTCGCGCGCACCGGCGCAACCAGGCCGGTCGGGTTGTTGATCTGGAGTGCATCCAGCGTGCTGCCGGAATTCACCGAAGCCGCGACAGATACGCCCTGAATCCTCTCCGGGCGCCGTCGGGCCGTGACGATGATCTCCTCCGGCTCGTCGGTGCGTGCTGTCGTACCGGAATCGGCAGGGTGGTCTTGCGCAGAAATTGGCAGCGCTGTCATCGTAACCGAAACAGTCGCACAGACAAACATGACAGGACGCACTGCCCCCTCTCTACGATGACCGCGTGAGCATCGTTTGCGACGATAGTGCGAGACCAGTCCAGGACAGTCAATACCTTGCACACGTGTTCCAAGCCCGTCGCTTCGTGTGTTGCCTCAACTGGTGCAGCGACGCCCTACACACCCAGGCTGGCGTCACCGGCACGAAGTACCTCCGTCGAAATGCCGTCGATCGATCGAATGAGCTCGGCAAGCATTGCGGTCTGGCGAGCCGCCAGCGCCGCATCGTGCTTGTCGCGATGGCCGTTCCCGACCACCCCGAGCAGATAATTCGGTCCTGCAATGCAGCCCATGTGCGGGATCCCTGCCCTGTGAAAGGCCGAGCCAACCGTTACGCCCGGACCGGGCTGCACGCCGTGACAGTGGAGATCGTGCTTCCTGATTCCATCGATCACCAGATCCATGAGTACGCCGCGCGTGGTGGCCATGTTCATGTACTCGTTGCGACCCGTCGGACAGTAGCCCTTGCCCGGAACGACTTCCCACTCCGGCGCCCCGAGGTGCTCGATCGTCACTGCCGCGGCCGCACGCGCCATGAGCTGGGGGTTTGCACTGATCCAACCCTGCGCTTCGGGCAGCTCTCCGGTCATGTGGCCGGGCCAGCCCACGAAGACGACGCTGCGATGCAGTCGTTCGCCTTCCGGCAGGGATGCAAAATGCCGCGCCAGCTGCAGCAAGGTGAGGCAGCCGTTTTCCTCGATGAAGTTCTGCCCGTCGGTGTGCGTATTGAGGATGATGACCTCGTCGCTCTTGCCCGGCAGAAGCGCGTTCACGGTGCGCACGGTGCAGTCAACCCATTCGGCATCGAGCGTGAGCCGGGCTGTCGCGCCCGCTTTCGCGAACTCGCGCAGCAACGAGCCTTCTTCCTGCCCCACGAACAGCGCCGGCAGTGGCGGCTTGTACGCACTGTGATGCGGTGAGTAGTTGCCGGCGATCACGTCGGAGGACACATCCATGACGATGACGACACCTGCTGCCCCCCTCGCCGCGGGAACCTCCATCGGAAAGTCCGGTGTCAGCCACAGACGCCTGTACGGCCGCGACAGATAGGCATCGACGGACTCGTTCGGCAGATGAAGGTATGGCGTCCGGATGCCACGGCTCATCGAGTCGAGCGTGACAGCCGGCAAGGACGCGTCGAACACGACGATAGCGCGGGGAGGAACTTCGCCCATCCGCTCCGGGCCAGCCTGGTTGATGACGCCCCCCAATGCCAACGGCCCGACCACTCCCTCGCGACCGGTGGGGCGCGACCGCACATAGTAGGCGTGCCTGTTGATGGATCCCGGTGCACCGTCGACGTCGAGCGTGAAGACGTGAGGGTCCCAGCGCCGGTAAGCCAGGGATTCGCCAGGAAGAATCTGCAGACCCGCTCGCTCAAACTCCGCTTCGAGCCAGTCGACAAAACGCGCGTGATTGGGGTGCCCTGGCAAACGCGGCCCGAAAGCTAGCATGCGGTCGGTGTCGCGCGAGATATCCGCGGCCGAAGGCAGGGCAATGGCACTTCGCCGACCGGCGTGACTGGGCTGTGACATGCTTTATCCGTCGAGAGTCAACGTGCCTCGCCCGGCGAAACGGGGCCCGTCGACTCGCGACACACCAGCGTGTATGGCAGGCGAATCGGCGCAGGAGCCTTCCGGGTCCTCAGCATCTGCAGCAGCAATCCCGTCGCCCGATAGGCCATTTCATAACTCGGCTGGTGAACTGTCGTAAGCCGCGGCCAGATCGCACGCGCGATGTACGTGTCGTCGAATCCGCTGATGGACAGCTGCGCGGGCACGGCGATACCCATCTCGTGCGCCGCCATCGTCACGCCTGCCGCCATGTCGTCGTTGCTTGCGAAAATGGCGGTCGGCCGCTGCGGCAACGTCAACAGTTGCCGGCCCGACTCCATGCCGGAGTCGAACACGAAATTCCCCGGCTTCACGTACTCCGGCTGGAACGGCAACCGATGCTTCCGCAGTGCCGACTTGTAGCCCTTCAGCCGCTGCTTGCTCGCGTAGTGCTGCGGATGCCCGGTGACGAATCCGATGCGTCGATGACCGAGGCCGATCAGGTACTCTGTCATCTCGTGCGCCGCGCCCTCATCGTCCATGTCCACGCAGGGCGACGAGTGCGGCACGTCGTTCGGCGAAATGCGCACGAACGGGACGCCACGGCGGTCGAGCGCCTTGATCAGCTCGCCGGATTCGCTGAGCGGCGGCGTCAGTACGATTCCGTCGATGCGCGTCTGAGCCACGAGACCCAGCACTTCCTTCGAGAGTTCCTCACCCTGCGTACTGCCGCTCTGCCGCGAGAGCAGCTGAAAGCGCTGCTGCCGGCAGCAAGCCATCGTTCCGTGCTGCACATCCACGATGTAGTTGGCGCTTGGATTGCCGTATACCAGCCCGATCAGAAACGAGCGACGTCCGGCGAGACTGCGCGCCGATATACTGGGATGATAGTCGAGCGCCTTGACCACCGCCTGCACGCGCGCCCGCGTCTCGTCGCGCACGTTGGGCTCGTCGTTGAGCACGCGGGATACGGTCTTGATGGCGACTCCGGCCGCCTTCGCCACGTCGTTGATCGTCTTGTGGGCCATGCGGGTGCGAGTGTAGCGGGAACCCGATCGAAGTTCCGCCAAGGCAGTTCGCGAACGTTCGTCGTCAGGGCGGCGGGCCCGCCCATGATCCGGAACATCCGGGCCCGGGTCACGCCGGCAGCCGCCTGATCTGCGTCGCGCCGATCCGCTGGCTGCGCATCTCGACCGGAGGGTTGCAGACCCGCAGCGGCTCCGCGTGCGGGGCTCGCTGGCCCCCGGTGGCCGCCGAGAGGTGCGCGGCCGACGAGCCGGCCATCGCCACCTTCGAGCCCCGGTTACGTGCCGCCGAGTGATGGCGGACGGGGCGATGCCTCGCCACCTTCCGCGCGCGATGTCGCGCACCGCTCAGGCAGGCGGCGGCACCCCTGCCGCTCCTCCCGCAGTGCCGAGCGGCGCACCTTGCCGGCTTCATTGAACAGCGGCTGCGCCACGTACTCGAAGCTGTGCGGCCACTTGTAGCGCACCAGACGCGCCTCGAGATGCGCACGCAGATCCTCATCGCAGAGAGCCACGTCGTCGGCCTCGACGATGGCATGGATGCGCTGGCCGAGATCGTCGTCCGGGAGGCCGATCACCACGCTCGCACGGACCGCCGGGTGCGCGTTGAGCGCGCCCTCGATTTCCGCCGGGTACACATTGCGCCCACCGCAAAGAATCATGTCGGTGCGCCGGTCGGCGAGGTAGAGATAGCCGTCCCCGTCGAGCCAGCCCATGTCGCCGACCGATTCCCAGCCGTCGTCCGTGACACGCCGCTCGGCACCGCGATAGTGGAAGGTGCTGCCCGCGCCACCGGGTGGCAGCATGTAGATTTCGCCGACTTCACCCCGTGGCAGCTCACGGCCCTCGTCATCGAGGATTTTCAGGCGGCAGCCATCCATCGGGCGCCCGACCGAGCCCGGGTGCTGCAACCATTCGCTGCCCGTGATGAAGGTGCGCCCGATGCGCTCGCTCGGTCCGTAGCCTTCGAACAGTCGCTCGGGTCCGAGCCACTCGATCCATGCGCGAAACAGCCACTGCGGGCATGGCGCCCCGCCCGTGCCGACGTATTCGAGCGAGGAGACGTCGTAGCGGTTGCGCACATTCTCCGGCAGGCGCCAGATGCGATTCAGCATCGTCGGCACGAAGAACACCTTGTCGACCCGGTGCTGCTCGATGAGTTGCAGGCACCGCTGCGCATCGAAGCGACGCATCACCACGCTCTTGCCACCGGCAAAGACTCCACCCCAGGCGGCGCTGAACGGGCCCGCGTGATACAGCGGGCCCGGCACGAGCATGGCATTGCGGGGCTTGAACAGCGACATCGCCCGTTCCGCGTCGTAGAGCGCCGGATTTGCGGGAATGATCAGCTTCGGACGCCCCGTGCTGCCGCCCGATGCCATCGCCCGTTCATGCGGCGCCACGATTTCCGGCACAGGCTCGTCGGAGAATTCCGGGCCGGGTTCGTAGCCGGCGGGCAACGTGCGACGCCCCGCCACCGGCTCGTCCACTCCCACGATCAACGCCGGATCGGCTTCGGCAATCAATGCATCGCGTTCCATGCGCGGCATGGTTGGCGCGAGCGGACTGGGCACGGCGCCAAGCTTCCAGGCTGCGATGCAGGCATGGAAGTACTCGTCGCAATTGGGCAGACAGATCGAGACGAAATCGCCCTCGCGCACGCCTCGGGCGGCAAATGCCCGTGCCAGCCGGTTCGAGCGCCGCTCGAGCTGCGCACAGGTGATCGAATCGTCCTCGATCACGATGATGGTGCGCTCCGGCGTACGTTCGGCGAACTCGCGGATCAGGCGGACGTACGGAATCTTTGCCATGGGAAGTCTCGAAGAGAGAGGAAAGCGCCGACGGCGCGACGAGGATTGACGATGTGGCACGTCGCGACCACACCCCGCCCAGTCCGACTTGCCGCGCACGTTTGCTGCAGCTGAATGGTCGGAGAGCACGTCATGGCGCCCGCTCCCGACGCCGACCGGTTGGCAACCCCTCGTCACTCATTGCGAATGCCGCGCAACGACTGTTCACGATCAACGTGACCTCAGCCGCACCTTGCAATGACCGTCATTGCCCGGTGAGGGCAGGCATGACCTGGTCCCGCAGCAGTCGCAAGGTTTCCCAGCCGATGGCCGGTTCCAGGCCGGCGAGCAGCGGATGGATGAACATCTGGCCCTGTGGCCCCAACTGGCGCGCGAGGTCGACGCATTGGGCGGGCGTCAGTACCGGGTAGAGGCCGGTTGCCCGCAGGCTGTCCGCGTCGTCGAAGTGGCCGTACGGACCGGGAATGGCCCCCTCGGCATACCATCGCGCATAACTGTTCGTCTCGTGCAATGCGTGAGGCGCGATGCGCCGCCACGTGGCGTCCGGGTCTTCGCTGACGAAGACCGCCAGCGGGCCGAACACCGGGGCGGGCGCGCTGGGCTTGCCGGCCTCCGCGCAGGCCGCCGCATAGATTTCGTAGAGCCCGCCCATGCCGGGAACGAAGCCATCGCCGCAACGCGCGGCGCGCCGTGCCGCCAGTGGTGTCGCACCTCCCAGCAACAGGGGCGGGCCGGATGGCCGCCACGGCCGGGGCGTCACCCGCACTGTTCGCCCCCGGTATTCGAAAGGTTCGCCACGCCAGGCTTGACGCAATACTTCGACATGCTCCTCGAGCAGGGTGCCGCGCCGTTCAATCGGCTGCTCGAACATCTCGAATTCGGTCGGCAGGAAACCGGCCACCAGCACGAGTTTGAGTCTTCCCTGCGCGACGTGATCGAGCACCGCCGCATCCTCGGCGACGCGCAGGGGGTCGTGCAGCGGCAGGATCAGGGCAGAGATCGACACAGTGAGCCGATGCGTACGTGCCGCAACGGCAGCGCCATAGACCAGCGGCGAGGGCAGATAGCCATCGTTCGAACCGTGGTGCTCCGAAAGCATGCACGTGTCGAAACCGATCTCGTCGGCAAAGGCGGCCATGTCCAGACCGATGCGAAAGAGGGTCCGGTTCTCGCCGGCAAACGCCGGCGACCGCAAGTCCAGGCGCAGGATCCACTGTGCCATCGCTTGCGCCTATGCCGCCACCACCCCGCCGTCGACCGAAATGAGCGAGCCATTGACGAACTCGGCCTCGGCGGAGGCCACGAAGCAGATCATGTTGGCGATGTCCTCCGGCGCCGAATAGTCGGGCCGCAGGGCGAGGCGACCGATCAGGTCCAGTTCGGCATTTTCGGGAATCTTGAATTGCTGCAGAAAAGGCGTGGCGGTGCCACCCGGGCAGACCGCATTGATCCTGATTCCCTTGCGACCGAATTCCACGGCCATCGCGCGGGTCAGCCCGACCAGTGCGTGCTTGGAGGCGGTATAGGCCGCCATGTAGGCCTGGCCCATGAGGCCGGCCGTCGAGGCCACGTTGACGATGTTGCCGCGCCGCGCCAGCAGCTGGGGCAGCGCTGCCTGGCTCAGGTAGAACGGGCCATGCACATTGACGGCGAACATCCGCTGCCATGCCTCCGGTGTCTCCTCCTGCACGGTCTTGAGGCCGCCGAGACCGGCCACGTTGCAGAGAATGTCGAGACCGCCCCAGACCTCGACCGCTCGGGCCACCAGCGCGCGACACTGTGCGGGGTCACCAATGTCGGCAGTTGCGGCAAGAGCATCGCCGCCGGTATCGACAATCGCCTTGGCCGTGGCCCCGGCGCCTGCGCCATTGACGTCGGCGCATAGCACGCGCGCACCCTCGCCGCCCATGCGCAATGCCGTGGCTCGTCCCATGCCCGATGCCGCGCCGGTGATCAGCGCAATCTTCCCGTCGAAACGTTGCGTCAATGCCTTCTCCATGCAACCCACTGTTTGCCCCACGGGGCGACCATGCCCTGCATCGCCGCGTGCACTTGCATGCCCCCGGGAGGTCTCCTCACCGGTCGCGTGCCGGGTGACTATACTGGATCGTCAGGAAGTGCCCGGGGCTCGAGGAGGGCCGACGAGCCCGAGGAGGTCCTGGATGCGTGAAAATACTCTTGACATCGGCGAAACAAAGGACTGAGCATCCTCGGACCCTTGCGGTCCGTCCGGGACAGGCCGCGTGGCCACCCAAAAGGGAGAAGAACCCCATGAACCGCAGTTCCTCCGTTCTCGCGTCGGCGGCCCTCGCCGCCTTGCTGCACGTCGTGCCTGCACCGAGCCTGGCCCACGACCAGGGCTCGCAGGCGAATCACGATTCCGACAGGAACCGAGTCACGACGGCGCACGACGAGGCTGAGATCGCGAAGCTCACGACGACGTACGCCTGGGCGGTCGACAGCAAGAACATCGACCAGATGATGTCCATCTTCGCCACGAATGCGGTGTACGACCTCTCGGCCTACGGCTACCCCAATGTCGTCGGGCACGAGAACATCCGGAAAATGTTCATCTATGGAGTCTTCACGTCGGAGAAGTGCTCCTTCAGCAGCATCTCCAACGTCAAGGTGCAGGTGAGCGGAAACCGGGCCGAGGGCGGGGACTACTTCATGCACTTCGGTTACGACGGGAAATATGGCCCCCTCACCCGGCACCACGTCGAAGGACAGCACTTCTACCAGTTCGTGAAAGAAAAGGGTCAATGGAAGATCTCGTGGATGCAGGGCCACCCCACCTTCGAGAAGGTGGAGACCTACGATCCCACGCTCATGCGCCATTGCCCGTAACACCGAACCGACGCCGCGGGGAAGAGCCGCCTGCGCGTCGTCCGGACCCCGTGTGGCGTGCTCAGGCGATGCGCAGGATCGGGTCGCCAGCGCGGATCACACCGGCGTGTTCGACGATGACGTTGACGCCGAACAGCCGCTGACAGTGCTGCACCAGCGCACGCACCAGCATTGGCTGCGAAGCGAGTCCGAACAGTGGCTGGGCCCGGCCCGGCATGGCGCAGCGGATCGTCTGCGAGTCGATGCGCAAGCGCGCATCGCCGATCGCGATCTGCCAGCCGATCCAGGCATCCTCGCCGCGTTCCGCGCCGATGTCATCGATATCGATCAGCAGGTTGGGACGAAAGCGGCGCACGTCGGTATCCAGGCCGCTGCGGTCGCCGAGCCATGCCAGTGAATTGCGGCTCACCAGATGCAGCGGAAAGACATCGACATAGCTGCCCGGCGGCGTGGCGCAGTCGGTGAGGTCCTGCATGTAGACGGCCGCCGGTTCCGACACGACGCTGAAATCCGGTAGCGCTTCGGCCGCCTGCAGCTCCAGCTCGGCAGCCAGCGATTCCGCGGTGCGCGCCCGGGCCAGCCGGTAGTGGTCGCGATCCTGGGCGGGCTGGCGCGGACTCAGGCGCACCTTGCGCTGCATCCAGCGGCTGAGCTCGGTGTCCCGGTCTGGCGCAGTGCTTTCGAGCCTGCGGCCGTCCGCAGCCATGATCTCCACCGGCGCTACCGCTGCAGCGTAGTCATGGGACGTCGGCGTGCTTGCTCCGACATAGCGCGCACAATGGCTGAGCAACTGGGGCCAGCGCTTGGCGCTGCGGATCTCCTGAGCGTCGCCGTCGATCACCGCCCAATGACGATCACCCGCCAGGCCGTTGATGTCCACCCGCGCCTCAGCGACGACTTCGCCCCCCATGCTCTTGACCGGATATCGCCAGACTTCCACCACCTTACCCAACTGCACGCGGAATACTCCTTCGGCATCGCCTTGCGTGGTCCGGGCGCCATTGTGCTCAACCGGCGCGCATCACAACTTGATCCGCGTACCCGGCCCGCGATCAGGGCACCGTCTGCGGCATGCGCCGCCAGTCATTCGTCGAACCGCTGTTGGGGTTGATGCCCGGATCATTGGTGCCGAGGATGGTACCGTGCTCGTTGATCCAGTAGTGGCGGTGGCTACTCGGCAGCTCGACGGGCGTGCGTGCGTCATAGGGGTTACCGTAGGTCTGTATGGCGCCGAGGTTCTCGCGGAACTGCTGGTTGTTCCGATCCTGCGAAGCGTTGCGCGCGTCGGTCACGCCCTGCCAGTTCTTCTGCGACCAGTCGCGATACTGACGGGCAGCCTCCGCGTATTCGCGCGAGTTGTGCAGGTTCTGCGCCATCACGCCGCGCATGCCGAAGGCGGCGCCATTGCTTGCGGAGATCTGCTCCGCCACCAGGGGCAGCCAGGAAGCGTAGCCTGCCCATTGACCGGCGTCCGAGAGGGCCGCCGTCATCGCGAACACGGCGGTGTCGTAGGCCGGTGCCACGTGCACCTTGACCACGCCACGGCAGGGGGCGCCGTTGATGCGGTAACTCACCGGAAATTCCCAGGCCTGAGTGAAACCCGTGACGGGCCGGGCCTGCTGGGGATTCCCGAACTGCAGTCCTTCCGGTCGCAGTGCCATCAATTTCTCGTACGCGAACTGCGCCGGCGAATACCCAGGCGGCATGCCGGCATTGCCCACCATCACCGTGATTGCCTTGTTGTCAGGCGCCAGGAGGGTGAGCGCGAACTGGCCGTCTTCGCCGACGCGCCACCCGGGTGGCAGCGCATAGGTGAAAAAGCGCCCCGACGCGAGCCGTAGCGTCGGTGGCTGGACCACCGACCGGGAGACGGGTTTCACCTCCACGAAGCCTGGCGGTACGCCCTGGCTGAATGCCGGGGCCCACGAAACCAGCAACAGGGCAAGAGCGAATCGCAGCGTGCTGTCCATGGCGTGCACCCCCTGGCGTGTCGCCCGATGGTACACAACTGCACCGCCATCGTATTGACCGGCGCAAGGCGCGACAGCGGGACACCGCGCGACTGCGACAGAAAGCCTCGGTATCGGCGCCGTGAGCACCCCGCATTCCGGCTACACTGGCGTGGAGATGGGCTTTGAAATTCCTGTCTTCCCGACACGACGATCCGGGGATACGTGGTCGGTCTGCTTGACCACGAGGTGTCCGAAGCCGTGCCCCACCGCAGCGCCTGAAGCCATGCCTCGCCTGGCAGCCGGTGACCATGGGCAGACATGAGGACGACCAGACATGAGTGCCGACGCGACCGATACTCGCCTCACCCCGGCGCTCACGCCCCACGGTCGGCTCTTGATCGTGCCGCAGAACGACGCCCCGGCCCTCGACCTGGCGCTGGCTGCACGGATTCGCGCAGCATTCGACCGCGGGAGCGGCCACGGTCTGCTGCATCTCGGTGCTGCTGAAGTCGGCCAGGCCATGCCTCCCGTGTTCGCCTACTGGCGCGAGGTCGGCGGCCGCTTCGTCACTGCGCTCTGCACGAGACCCGACACGGACGAGTTCGAGACCGATCTTCCGCCGCCTGCGGATGACTTGGGTACGCTCGCCGCCGCATCACCTCCGATGCCCGGTGGCGAGTACCTGACCGATGGCGTGCTTCGGGAACTATGGCTCGAAACCGGCAAAGCCTTCGCCACGGAGCACGCGAAATCGAAGCTCGCGCTGCCGGAATTCCTGAAGCGGTTGCATCCCGCATGGAACGTCGTCGGTCGCGTCCACTTCAACCTCGCCGAGAACCGCAAGGACGAGCAGGCGCCCTTCGCCTTTCTCGCCACCTACACCCACCGTCTCTCGGGCCACGGCAAGGCACAGCACCTTCCGCTCGGTCAGGCCCTGCGCGAGTACGCCGGGACGGCAAACAAGGACAGACTCCTGTCGCTTCTTCTGCCGGTCCAGCGCGCCGCCGAGAGCTGCACGTGGCTGAAGCAGATGGTCGATGCCGGCGAGATCTTCCACCCGCTTCGCTGGTCGTCACAGGAGGCGTTCCGGCTTCTCGGCAACGTCGCGGAGCTGGAGCGCGCCGGTGTCGTGGTCCGCATGCCGGCCAATTGGCGCACGGGAAGACCGGCGCGACCCCGGGTGACCGCCACGGTCGGAGCGAGGGCGCCATCAGCACTCGGGGCGCATGCGCTGCTCGACTTTCGCATGGAAGTCACGCTCGACGGCCAGTCGCTGACCCGGGCTGAAGTGAAGGAGATCCTCGCGGGCGCGAACGGCCTCGCCCTGATCCGCGGCCAGTGGGTCGAGGTCGACCGCGAGAGGCTCAAACGGATGGTGGATCGGTTCCAGGAGGCCGAGCGACTCGCGGTCGAAAGCGGGCTCTCGTTCGCGGAGGCGATGCGCATGCTCGCCGGCGCGGATATCGCCGGGAACGGTACGACCGTCGGCTCCGATCTCGACTGGTCCAGGGTAGTGGCCGGCCCGTGGCTCGCCGAGGCGCTCCAGGGGCTGCGCTCTCCCGACGAGCTTGCCAATGTGAACCCCGGCCGCGAGCTCAAAGGAGCATTGCGGCCCTACCAGGAAGTCGGAGTCCGTTGGCTGCATCTCCTCTCCCGTCTGCGCCTCGGTGCCTGCCTCGCCGACGACATGGGCCTCGGCAAGACCATCCAGGTGCTTTCGCTCCTTCTCATCCTGCGTCGAGCACAGGGCGATTCCCGGCGCCCGAGCATCCTGGTGGCGCCGGTGTCGCTCCTCGCCAACTGGGCGGCCGAGATCGAGCGTTTCGCGCCGAGTCTGAAGGCGATGATCGCGCACACCTCGGCCATGACGGCCAGCGAGCTGAAGTCCATCGGCGGTGCGCGCATCGGGGACATCGACCTCGTGATCACGAGTTACGGGTCGCTCCTGCGCATCCCGTGGCTCGTGACGACCAAATGGAACATCGCGGTGCTCGACGAGGCTCAGGCCATCAAGAACCCGGACGCCAGGCAAACGCGTGCCGCGAAAAAGCTCGCGGCGCGGGCGCGCATCGCGCTCACCGGCACGCCGATCGAGAACCGGCTCGGCGATCTGTGGTCGATCTTCGACTTCATCAATCCGGGCCTGCTCGGTTCGGCCAAGGAGTTCACCAGCTACACGAAGCGGCTGGCCGACAAGCCCAACCCGTACGGCCCGCTGCGCGATCTCGTGCGGCCATACATCCTGCGCCGGCTCAAGACCGACCGGAACGTCATCGCAGACCTGCCAGACAAGGCCGAGGTCAAGGCGTTCTGTCAGCTCAGCCGAAGGCAGGCGGCGCTCTACCAGCAGGCGGTCAAGGAACTGGCCGGGCACCTCGACGACGCCGAGGGGGTCAAGCGCCGGGGCCTGGTGCTCGCCTTCCTGATGCGCTTCAAGCAGATCTGCAACCACCCCTCGCAGTGGCTGGGCGACGGGGCATGGGCCGAGGGCGACAGCGGCAAGTGGGCGCGCCTGCGCGAGCTCGGTGAGGTGATCGCTGCCAAACAGGAGAAGGCGCTGGTGTTCACCCAGTTCCGCGAGGTGACCGCGCCACTCGCTTCGTTCCTGGGCGGCGTGTTCGGTCGGCCGGGGCTCGTGCTCCACGGCGACACCGACGTCAGGAAGCGCAAGGATCTGGTCAGGCACTTCCAGGAGGACGAGTTGGTGCCGTTCTTCGTCCTGTCGCTCAAGGCCGGCGGGTCGGGCCTGAACCTCACTGCAGCCTCGCACGTGATCCACTTCGACCGCTGGTGGAACCCGGCGGTCGAGAACCAGGCCACGGACCGCGCGTTTCGCATCGGGCAGACGAAGAACGTGCTGGTCCACAAGTTCCTGTGCCGGGGCACCGTCGAGGAAAGGATCGACGAACTCATCGAGTCGAAAAAGCAGCTCTCGCACGAGCTGCTCGAAGGCGGCGCGGAACTGAACCTGACCGAAATGGACGACGAAGAACTGCTGAGGTTGGTCGCGCTGGACATCAACACCGCGATCAAGGAGTGAGGCATGGGTTACTACGACCAATACGGCTTTCGAACCTACGTGTCCGTCGCTGAGCGGCGTCGCAAGGCCGAGCGGGAAATGCAGAAGCTCAGAAAAAGGGGCCACCGCGTCTCGCCAATCGTGATCGAGGGCCGCACCATCGCCCGCACGTTCTGGGGCAAGGCCTGGTGCGACAACCTCGAACGCTACAGCGACTACTCGAACCGCCTGCCGCGCGGACGAACCTACGTGCGCAACGGCTCGGTCGTCGATCTGCAGATCGCGGCCGGCGAGGTCACGGCGATGGTGAGCGGCTCCGACATCTACAAGGTGACCGTCAAGGTGGCGGCCGTGCCCAGGACGCGCTGGACATCGATCTGTACCGACTGCGCCGGCGCGATCGACTCGTTGGTCGAGCTGCTACAGGGCCGCTTTTCCAGGGGCGTGATGGAGCGCATCTGCCAGCAGAAGACCGGCCTCTTCCCCGCGCCCTCCGAAATCGAATTCTCGTGCAGTTGCCCCGACTGGGCCTCGATGTGCAAGCACGTGGCTGCCGTGTGCTACGGCATCGGCGCGCGGCTCGACGAGCAGCCCGAGCTGCTCTTCAAGCTGCGCAAGGTCGACGAGAAGGACCTCATCACCAAGGCCGGCAGGAGGTTGCCGCTGACGAAGCAGGCACCGGCCAAAGACAAGGTCCTGGCTGCCGATGGCCTCTCCGAGTTGTTTGGCCTGGAGATGGGCGCGCTCACCGCCGGGCCTGTGGTCGAGACCGTGTCCACGCCGAAGCACGCAGCCGGAGCTTGCGGTGCAGCGAAGGCACGCGCAGAACCTGCGTCGGCCATGACACGCCGATCGCCACCGACCGCCAGGAAGAAGCAGCCGAAGACAAGGACGAAGCTGAAGTCGGGCACCAGGAAGGTCAAGACGGCGAAGCGATGACCACGACCTGTGCAAGCACAACGATCAACCAATGCCATTTACCTGGACCAGGACAGCCGACGGGATCCTCGATGGCGTTCGTCGGTTCCGCCTGCGAATTTCTGGCTCACGGCACCAGCTTTCCACCACCACACGCCCCAGGGCCGTCCCGCTGCGCGCGTCGCGCAGTTCGTATTCGCGCACACGCGTCTCGATCGATCCGCCGCCGGACCTTACTTCACGCCCGGGTCCTCCTCCACCCACGCGTCGATCGGAGGCAGGCTGCGCGACAGGTCGTAGTACAGGAAGACCATTGCCGAGTTGTCGGGATTGACCAACTCGCGCGTACGGCCTGTGATGGCCGGTGCTTGCGCGGAGGGCGCGCCGGGCGTCGCGGCCAGCATCACGGCGGATCCATCTGCCGTGCCGCCGCCATCACCCAGCGTCCCTGCTGCCGCATTCGTCGGCGCGCTCGGCGGCGTCCCAGCGGCGCCGCCAGAATCGTGTTCACCCGACCCACACGCAGCCAGCAGCAGGAGCGCCGCCAGCCCACCGACGCGGGCGACCGCCGTGCTACAGGCGCGGCGCATCGGCGTTCCGCGCGGCATCGCGGACCTCCGCGGCCTGCCGCTGGGAGTCCATGCCCTGCAGCGCCTGCTCGGTTCCCGTGATCATCTCGTAGCCGCGCGCCTGGTCGATCACGCTGACCTGGAAGAACTGAGCGAGTGCCGGGTTGTCGCGCAACTTGCCCACCGCAGCGGCGACGACCAGACCGCAGTCGGGCGAGAAGTTCGTTCCACCATCGGGATCAGCGCTGGAATTGCACTGGTTGCGCAGCGCCGAAGTCTCGGTGATCGGGCGGCCCAACGGGTCGCCCGCCCAGTGCAGCACCGCCATGGCCTCGCTTTCGCTCATGGACGTCGGCGGGCCGTACTTGCCAACCAGCGCCTGCGCCACGCTTTCCGCGGTGGGATTCTTGCCCTCCGCGAACCACACTTCCCTCGCCGCGGCAATAACGCGCTCCTGGCCCGGCAGCCCCATGGTGGTCACATACCACTTCGACTGCCCGGGCCTCATGTCGTCCGGTTGGACGGCATTGCCCGAGCGCATCATCATGTCATTCTGCATTTCCTCCATGATCTCGCGCGACGACTTCGCGACGCGCGGCTCGGCGAAACGGGCGCTGAACCCCTGGCGGATCTTCTGGCCGTAGGTCTGGATGTCGAAACCGCGGCCCGATTCCGAAATCACCATCAGCTCGTCGCTGCACAGTACGACGTTGGCGGCTTCCTCGTAGGCCATGCCCGGGCGCACACCGAGCACGTCGTCGACCGGCGCGCCGGCCACGCGCGGGGCCAGTATCACCTTCGCTGGGCACTTCACTTTGCCGCGCGCCTCGCGCGCCACCTGTTCGGCGGTGGCGTCACCCAACGCGGCAGGTCGCGAAGCCTGCGCAGCGGACTCCGTACCGCCTTGCGGAGCACCCCCCGTGGAGTCCTTCGAGCCGCAGGCCGTCAGGGCCAGGAGAGCCGCCAGCAACGGGAACACGGTCTGATGTTTCATCCCTTTCTCCTCTCCAGCGGTATCAGTTCTTCTTGTTCTTGTTCTTGTTCTTGTCGAACAGATTGAGAATGCCCTGCACCGCATCGTTGACCGTCGGCGTCGCGCCTGCGCCGCCGGCGATCGAGCCGGCGCTGAGATCGGCGAAGTGCAGGCTGTGGTCACGGTCCACGCGAACCTGCTGGCTCGGCAGGGTCTCCATGCTCGAGACCACGACGTCGTAGACCCAGGCCGTTCCGAGTTGGTGGCCCATCGAGTTGAAACGCGTCACGGTGAACTGCGCGTCGCGCGACTCGCCGGGATTCAGCCGGAACGAGGGGTCGGCGCCATGCCCAGTGATGAGACCAATACCGGCGGCGCTGGTGTCGTGCGTACCAGGCCGTCCGTAGGCGTAGCGATTGCCGAGATTGTCGATCGCGGCACTGCTGGTCGACTTGTACCCGAGATGGAGTGGCGCGTTGCCGATGTTGCGGAAGCGCACGGTCAGGCGCAGCGAGTGATGGCGGTCCTGCGGCGTGCCAACCGGAACCACGGAAGTCACCTGCGCGACGAAAGGACCACCGCTGGCACAGCGCTGCAATCCGGCGCAGGGATCGGCGGTGGGCGCAACAGCCGCGGATGCAGCAGGCGCCGCGGCCGCCACTGCGGGCTGCGACCCGGCAGCCGCGCCTGCGTTGCCGCCGGGCGCGGCGAAATGCAGCACCCGTTCCTTGCCGAGCTGCACCTGCCCGCCGGCGATCACGTCGATCTCGCGCAGCGCCAGGTCCAGGTCGAACTTCGTACCCACCACGGCGCGTCCCGGTTCCCAGCCGAACTCGAAGCGCGCATCGCTGCTCTCGCCCGGCTCCAGCGTGAACTTGGTGTCGACTGGCCCCGATCCGAGCACGCCGATGCCACGCACACCGTCGGCGCTGATCACGTAACGGTTACCCTGGTCGTCGGTGACGACCCCGGAGTTCGCCACGTAGCCGAGCGTCAATGGATGTGCGAGCCGGTTGTGAATGCGCAACGTGGCCGTAACCATGCGATAGCGTCCCGCCGTGCTGGTGCGGAAATCGGTCACCTGCGCCGCAAAGCTCGCATTGTCGAGGCAGTCGGACTTGCCCGCGCAGCCCGGCACGGCGGCCGACAGCGGTACTGCAAACGTCGCCGCGACGGAAATGACGCAGGTGAGGTACGCCGCGCGCACCAGTCTCCCGAAGGCGCTCACGGCTGGCCTCCGTGCTGCACGGCGAAGTCGCCCGCGCAGTTGAGCAGATAGTCCCTGACCGCCCTTGCAGCCAGGTACCCTGCGGCTGCGAGCGAAAGCCAGAACCCGAGCCCGATCGACAGCGCTTCGAGCATGGCGTTGCGCGCCTCGCGCTGGAACTCGGCGACCATGCCTTGGTACTCGGCACCGCCCATCATCACCGCCTGTTGCTGACCCATGTGGCCGAGTTCGCGCAGTCCGGCGAGGACCATCAGCACGACGAACACCATGAACGCCAGCGGCAACAGGCCCGAAAGATGCGCGCGACGGTCCTTCCACCAGTGCGACGCGAAGGGCGCCACGAGGCAGAGCACGGCTGCCAACCCGTACAGGCCGGTGCCGCCGCCGCGGCGACCCGCCGTCAATGCCTCCAGCGGGTTTCCGGTATTGAGGATGCCCAGCAGTTGCCAGAACGTGATCTTCAGCTTGCCCAGCATCGCGGCATCCACGGTCACGGTGCTCAGGAACCACCAGCCGAGCACCACCAACCCGGCGGCCGCGAGCTTTGCGACGCCGAATCGACCCACGAATCCGGTGGCGAGCCGTCCGCCCCGCTCTTTCGCCACCTGCAGTGCGGCCTCGGCCTGTTCCCGCGCGAGCTGGGCCTCCGGAACGGCCGTCATCGCCACTACCTGCCCGGAAGGATCGATGTCCACGTCGACCACGACGCCCGTCCGGGGCAGCGTGTCGGAACGCCAGACGCCCTCCAGCGCGAATGAATATTGCTGGCCCTGCACGATGACCAGTCCCGGACCCGAATTCGGGTCCCGCATGATTCTTCCCCGCCTGGCCATGCGACCTCCAATAGTTGCGTGACACCAGTCCCGCTGGCATTGTTGTTTCGGCCTCTACCCCCCATTGCGCGGCAGAAGAACAAAAACTGTCATGGAGACGGAAGAACTCGTCCAGGCGAGCGACCCGGGAGCCGGATGCCGCCCCTCTGCCGCCCTCGGACCGCAGGACCGCCGTGCACTGGACCATCTGTTCAGCGCCACGTACGAGGAGCTGCATCGCCTGGCCCGACGGGTCAGTCGGGGCGAGTCCTCCCACACGTTGAGTCCCACCGTGCTGGTCAACGAGGCCTGGCTCAAGCTGGCCCGTTCGCCGCAACTGGGGTTCGAGTCTCCGTTGCATTTCAGGCGCATCGCTGCGCGCGCGATGCGCCAGCTGCTGGTCGAAGCCGCACGCCGGCGGCTCGCCAGCAAGCGCGGTGGCGACGGCAGCGTGCAGATCGTCACCTTCGACGAGGCCGTGCACGACCTCGCGGTGACCGAGAACCAGTTGCTCGCGCTCGACGCGGCACTCGACGAACTGGCAGTGTCGGCGCCCCGACAGGCGCAGATGATCGAATGCCGGTTCTTCGGCGGCATGGACGTGTCCGCCACCGCAATGCTGCTGGAGATTTCGGAAGCCACGCTGATGCGCGACTGGCGCACAGCCCGGGCCTGGCTGGCGCAGGCACTGCGCGACACGCGCTAGGCCCGGCATGGAAGCCGGGCGCTGGCAGTTGATCCAGGAACTGTTCGAGGCGGCCCTGGAACTGCCCGACGAGCACGCACAGCGGGAGTTTCTGCAGGCTCGCCATGCCGACGACCCCGCACTTCTCGCCGAGGTAAAGGCGATGCTGCGCGCGGACCGCGACGGCGCATCGATGCTCGACATCGACGTGGCACAGGTCGCGGGCTCGCTGCTGCTGCCGCCGATTCCACCCGGCGCGCGGTTCGGGCATTACACGGCGATCCGGCTGCTGGGCGAAGGCGGCATGGGGGTCGTGTACCTGGCGCAGCGGCACGACCTCGGCAGCTTCGCAGCAATCAAGGTGTTGCGTGATGCGTGGCTCTCGCCCGCGAGGCGCGACCGCTTCGCCGCCGAACAGCGACTGCTGGCCCAGCTGAACCATCCGGGCATCGCCCGACTCCATGACGCCGACACGCTGCCTGACGGCACGCCCTGGTTCGCGATGGAGTATGTCGACGGCGTGGCGCTCACCGACTACTGCCGCGTGCACCGCTGCACGGTAGAGCGGCGGTTGCAGCTGGTCCGGCAGGCCTGCGAGGCGGTGCGCTATGCGCACGCGCACGCAGTGATCCACCGCGACATCAAGCCATCGAACATCCTGGTCGATGCCGAGGGACGCGTACGCCTGCTGGATTTCGGCATCGCCAAGCAGCTCTACGGGTTCGACGGGGCGGGCCCGACACGTACGGTGTTCCGCCTGATGACGCCCGCGTATGCGGCACCCGAGCAGCTGCTCGGGGAGAGCGTCGGCGTGCACACCGATGTCTACACGCTGGGTGTCGTCCTGTACGAACTGCTCGCTGGAGACCTGCCCTTTGACTTGCGCGACCTGTCGCTGCCGGAAGCGATGACCGTGCTGCGCCAGCAACAGCCGGCGCGGCCATCGGAGCGACACGCCGCCGCGTCGACCGACGCGCGCGCGCCCGGACGAGCGGAATGGGCCGACCTGGACGTACTGTGCCTGAAGGCCCTGCACGTGGAGCCGCGGCGCCGCTACACTTCGGTGGAATCGCTGGTCCGCGATCTCGACCACTACCTGGCCTCAGAGCCGCTGGAAGCCCGGCCCGAGGGATGGGGGTATCGCGCGGGAAAGTTCCTGCGACGCAATTGGCAGGTCGCGACGCTGTCGACAGCATCGCTGGCCGTGCTACTGGCGCTGAGCGCCTTCTACACCTGGCGACTCGCCTCGGCACGCGATGACGCACGCGCCGAGGTTGCGCGGACCGCCCGCGTGCAGCAGCTGATGGTGAACCTGTTCCAGGGCGGTGACCCGCTGGCCGGACCCAGCGCCGACCTGCGCGTGGTCGACCTGCTCGATCAGGGGGCACACGAGGTGGAAGCCCTCAGCACCGACCCGGCCGTGCAGGCCGACCTGCTGCTGAACCTCGGCCGGATCCAGCAGCAGCTCGGCCAGTTCGACAAGGCCGATGCGCTGCTGTCGCAATCGCTGCGCAGACGCGTCGCGGCCTTCGGCGCCGGAAGCCCGCAGGCGGCCGAATCCCGGACCGCCATCGGCCTGCTGCGCATCGCGCAGGCCCGCCCGCAGGAAGGCGAGCAACTGATCCGCGAGGCGCTGCAGCTCGTGCAGGCGAAGCTGCCGCCGGATCATCCGCAGGTTCTCGCGGTACGTCTCGCGATGGGCCAGGCCTTGCGCGAGCGCGGTGCCTACGCGGAGTCGATCGAACTGCTGGCACATATGGTTGGGCAGTTGTCAGCCAGCGTTGCGCCGGCAGAGCAGGCTGCCGTGCTGGCCGAACTCTCGGGTTCGCAGTATGCCGCCGGCGACTACGTGGCCAGTCGTGCCACCCTGGCACGCGTGCTGAAGCTGCATCAGGGCGAACTGGGAGAAGCCCATCCCATGGTCGCGGTGGATCTCGCCCGCCTCGCCGCCATCGAGCAGGACCTCGGCTACTATGCCGAAGCCGAGGGGCTGGCCCGCCGCGCGCTGGCGATCACAGAGCCCTGGTACGGCGCCTCCAGCACCCGCACCGCCGACGACCTGACCACGCTGGGTCGCGCGCTGGCCTACCAGTCGAAATTCAACGAGGCAGTCACCGTGCTGCAACGGGCACTGCGCATCCAGGAGTCGAACCATGGCCCCGCCCACACGGCGGTTGCCGAGGCGGTGAACGAACTGGGCAACGTGCTCGCAGTGCAGAACCTGCAGGCCGAAGCCGCGCAGCACTTCATGCGTGCTGCCGACATCTATCGCCGCGTCTATGGCGAGCGGCACTACCTCGTCGCCATCGCGTTGTCGAACGTCGCCTATGCACAGATGCAACAGGCCGATTACCTGGGGGCCGAGGAGCTGTTTCGTCGCGTGATCGACATATTTTCCAACACGCTGGCACCGGACAACGTCAACACCGGCATCGCGCGCATCAAGCTGGGACGGACGCTGCTGCGCGCCGGCCGTCCTGCGGAAGCCGTGCCGGAAACTCTGGCCGGCTATCGCACCCTGTCCGCGCAGACAAACCCGTCCATCAGCTACCTGCAGGCCGCGCGCAGCGACCTCGCCGCCGCGTACGACGCGATCAACGAACCGCAGCAGGCCAGTCGCTTCCGCGCCGAACGCGCGACGGTCGCGGGCGGCGGTACGATAGCCGCTGCGCCCGCAGGCCGCACCCCATGACGGCGTCCTAACTTTCGGCCAGGATCTCGAGCACCCGTTCCGTCGGGCGGCAGAGCCGCGTACCGCACGGCGTCGTGACGAAGGGACGCTCCATCAGGATGGGGTGAGCCACCATGGCGTCCAGAAGCACGTCGTCGGCCAGATCCGGCCGATCCAGTGCCAGCGCCTGGAACGGCGCCTCCCCCACCCGCAGCGCGTCGCGTACGGCCAGCCCGGCAGCACGGATCAACCCGGCCAGTTGCTCGCGCGTGGGCGGCTCGCGCAGATACTCGATGATCCGCGGCTCGATGCCGGCCTTCCGAATCAGATCCAGCGTGCTGCGCGACTTGCTGCAGGCAGGGTTGTGGTAGATCGTGACGTCGTGCATCGGCAGCGTGGTTCGGGTCCGGTCGAAGAATTCGCCACCACGGCGTTCGGGAGGGTGCCGATCGCCCGGCACCCTTCCGGGAAGCAAGTGCTATGACGCTGAGCGACCGGTGATTGCCGGCTCTTCCCGATCGCCTTCGAGCAGCGATCTGTAGACGATTCCGGCCAACGCGGCCCCGATGAGCGGTGCTGCCCAGAACAGCCACAACTGACCGAGCGCCCAGTCGCCGACGAACAGCGCAGGACCCGTGCTGCGCGCCGGATTCACCGAGGTATTCGTCACCGGTATGCTGATCAGGTGAATGAGCGTCAGGGCGAGTCCGATCGCCAGGCCGGCAAAGCCCACCGGTGCCCGGCGATGCGTCGCGCCAAGGATGACGATCAGGAACATGAACGTCATGACGACTTCGCAGACCAGCGCGGCCATGAGCGAATACCCGCCCGGCGAGTGTTCGCCGTACCCGTTCGAGGCGAACCCGCCCGCGAGACTGAAGTCCGACTGCCCGCTTGCGATCAGATACAGCGCTGCGGCACCGACGGCGCCTCCGGCGACCTGCGCGACGATGTACGGACCCAGGTGCGCCGCGGGAAACCGGCCGCCCGCCCACAGGCCGACCGACACGGCCGGATTGAAATGTCCGCCGGAAATGGGACCCAGCGCGTAGGCCCCGGTCACGACCGTCAGGCCGAACGCCAGGGAAACACCCAGCAATCCGATGCCGACTTCCGGGAAAGCTGCTGCGAGCACGGCGCTGCCGCAGCCTCCAAGCACGAGCCAGAACGTGCCGATGAATTCGGCTACGAGTTTCGCAAACATCCTGGACCTCCCATGACGTGTTGTTCGAATCGATCCTGAAAGCTCCGCGGTGACGATTCGACGGGCGCCTCGGCGGACCTCACAGGCGAGGATAGGGCAAAACCAGCTCGGGCGGGTACATGACCGACGTCCCATCGACCTGCGCAAGCGGTGTGATCCCGTGCGTCCTGTGGCTGCCTGCCGGAGCGAGTCCTCGAGCGTGAGCCCATGCCCTGGTAGGCTTGCTGCCGATGAGTTCGGCCGCCCCACCCTCAGCCCTTCCCCGCGCCTGGTACCGCGCATCCATCGCGGATTTCCTCCAGCACTCGACGGCGGAAGTGGTGGGCCAGCTCGCCCTGCGCAGCCGCACCGTGGAACCCGACCAGCGCGATGCCTGGCGCGCACAGATCCAGCTGCTGAGAGGCTGGCTGTCTGGCCGCTCCGGCACACTGCTGCTCGAGTTCGAGATCCCGCGCATGGGATTGCGCGCGGATGCGGTGCTGCTGCTCGCGGGCTGCGTCGTGGTTCTCGAGTTCAAGTTCGGCGAGCGATTCGCGAAGCGCGCTGACCAGGCGCAGGTGTGGGAGTACGCACTCGACACCAAGAACTTCCATGAACCAAGCCATGCACTGCCGATCGTGCCGGTGCTGGTGCTCACAGCCGCCGCCGTGCGCGAACCACCGCCTCGGCGCTATGCGCCCGACCGCGTCTGCGAACCGGTGGTGCTCTCGCCTGCGCAGGTTCCTGCGCTGCTCGCTGACCTGGAGGCGGAGTTCCCGTCGAACCTGAATCACGATGACTGGATCGGCGGCCGCTACCGCCCGACTCCGACGATCATCGAGGCCGCACGGCACCTCTACGCAGGAAACCGCGTCGAGAACATCACTCGCGCCGAGGCCGGCGCCCGCAATCTCGCCGACACGACAGGTCGACTCGAGGCCCTGATCCGCCGTGCACGGGATCGCGACGAAAAGCTCATCTGCTTCGTCACCGGCGTGCCCGGCGCCGGCAAGACACTCGTCGGTCTGAACGTCGCGACGACCCACCGCGACAACGACGACACGCATGCCGTGTTTCTCTCTGGCAACGGCCCGCTGGTGGCGCTGCTGCGCGAAGCACTGACGCGCGATGACGTTGCGCGTCGCAAGCGGGCAGGCCAGCGCGCGACCAGGTCCGAGGCGGGCAAGCCGGTCAAGGCATTCATCCAGAACGTGCACCATTTTCGCGACGAAGCGCTGCGTGACGCCGAGCGCCCGCCCGTCGATCGTGTCGTGATCTTCGACGAGGCCCAGCGCGCATGGAACCGCGCGAAGACCAGCCAGTTCATGCGTCAGCGAAAGGGCATCGCGGGGTTCGACCGCTCCGAGCCGGAGTTCCTGCTCGAGTATCTGGACAGGCATCATGGCTGGGCCGTCGTCATATGTCTGGTCGGTGGTGGACAGGAGATCCACACCGGCGAGGCCGGCATCGGAGCATGGATCGAAGCCTGTGCCGCGCGTTTCCCGCACTGGCACCTGTGCATCTCGGACCGGCTCACGGATGCCGAGTACGGTGCGGGCACTCCGTTGAGGATCGCCCGGGAGCGGCAGCACACCGGGTTCTTCGATGACCTGCACCTGACCGTGTCACTGCGCTCGTTCCGTGCCGAGAAGGTCTCTGCCTTCGTGAAAGCGCTGCTGGACGGTGAACGCGACGAGGCGGCGCGCAAATTCCGTGAGTTTCGCGACCGCTACCCCATCGTCATCACCCGCGATCTCGACGCCGCCAAACGCTGGGTGCGCACGCGTGCGCGCGGGACCGAGCGCTACGGGCTGCTCGCATCCTCGAAGGCCATGCGCCTGAAACCCCACGCCATCGAGGTACGGCTCCCCGCCGATCCGGTGCACTACTTCCTGCACGACCCGGAAGACGTGCGCTCGAGCTGGTACCTGGAGGACTGCGCCACCGAATTCCAGGTGCAGGGACTCGAACTCGACTGGGCCTGCGTCACCTGGGACGCCGACCTGCGTCGCACCGGCGATGGCTGGTCGCACCACGACTTTCGTGGCAGCCGCTGGCAGAACGTCCACAATGCTGACAACCGCCGCTTTCTCGAGAACGCGTACAGGGTGCTGCTGACGCGGGCGCGGCAGGGAATGGCGATCTTCGTGCCGCCGGGAAATGCCGACGACCACACACGCCCGCCCGGATACTACGCCAGCACCTACGGTTACCTGCGCAACCTCGGTCTGCCCGAGCTGGGGTGAGCGACGGCATCGCGACCGGGACTCCCAGCGGACCGCCGCGACTGACCGCACCCTGAAAGCGCTGCGTCCGGCCGAGGGCCTGGGCGAAGACGCCTGAGGATTCCGCGGGCGCCTCGGCATGACGGTTCGTCATGCCGATCCTGCGCGACATCGGCAATTTGACCGGCAATCTTCGCGCCTCCTACTATGTGCAAACTCTGAATTCCGGGGGTTCCATTGTGGAGTGCTGCATGACGAGAATTCCGGCCTCTCTCCTGTTCTCCGGTCTCCTGTTGCTCCTGATGTCGGCGGGAGACCATGGCGCAGCGCATGCTGCCGATGGCAAGCCGAACATCCTGATCATCATGGCGGACGATCTGGGATGGAAGGATGTCGGATTCCATGGGTCAGACATCAAGACTCCGGTCCTCGACGCTCTGGCGGCCGAGGGCGTGAAGCTCGAAGAATATTACGCTCAGCCGATGTGCACGCCCACGCGCGCCGCGCTCATGACCGGGCGATATCCGATGCGCTACGGGCTCCAGACCGCGGTCATCCCGCAAGGCCACACCTATGGCCTTGCAACAGACGAGTGGCTGCTGCCTCAAGCGCTCAAGGCTGCTGGATACGAAACCGCCATTGTCGGCAAGTGGCACCTCGGACATGCGGATCAGAAGTACTGGCCGCGACAGCGCGGCTTCGACTACGCCTATGGGCCGCTGATCGGCGAGATTGACTATTTCACCCACAAGGTCGACGGCAAGACGGACTGGTTCCGCAACAACGAGATCGTCGATGAGGAAGGCTATACCACGACGCTCCTTGGCAACGATGCAGTCAAGCTCATCGAGAAGCACAACACGGCAAAGCCGCTGTTTCTCTACCTTGCTTTCAATGCCGTTCACACGCCTTATCAGGCACCGCAAGACTATCTGGACAGATACAAGGATATCGAGGACCCAAGCCGCCGGGCCTATGCGGCGAGCGCCACTGCAATGGACGAGCAGATCGGCCGTGTCGCAGCGGCCCTGAAGCGGAAGAACATGCTCGCCAATACGCTGATCGTTTTTCAGAGCGACAATGGCGGAACCCGCAACCCGATGTTTGCGGGTGCGATTACCGATATGTCGAAAGTTGTCCTTCCTGCGGACAACGGCCCATATCGTGACGGGAAAGGCAGTCTGTACGAAGGCGGCACGCGCGTCGTCGCTTTTGCAAACTGGCCCGGCCATATCAACAAGGGCATCACCGTCAACGAACCCATTCACACGGTCGATCTCTACCCGACGCTCGTCAAACTGGCCGGCGGCAGCCTCGACCAGAGCAAGCCCCTTGACGGCATCGACGTGTGGCCAACTCTCAGCGAAGGCAAGCCCTCTCCCCGCACCGAGGTTGTCTACAATATCGAGCCATTTCGGGCTGCCGTCCGCCAGGGTGACTGGAAGCTGATCTGGCACACACTGCTGCCGCAGTCCGTCGAACTCTACGATGTCGCCAAGGACCCTTCCGAGACCACGGATGTTGCCGCCGGGAATCCAGACAAGGTGCGGATCCTGGAGAATCGTGCGAACGAGCTGGCGGCGCAGGCTCAGAAGCCGATCCTGCTGGAGATCGAGGTCAAGCACGTACTCGAGCGTATGCATCTTTCGCCCGCGCTGCCTGGAGACCTCGCCAGCATCAACGCCGAGCGCTAGACGCGGTCCCAAGCCCCTCCCCGATCGCCGTCGCATGGCCGGCGATCAGGAAGATCACGGTGCGGAGAGTGGACAATCGCTTGAAGCCGCGTGCGCGTCGCGTGGCGGACGGAAGCGGTCCGTTGAGCGCCTCGAGGAAGCCGTTGGTCTGACGGACCTGGGCCAGGGCGTCGATGCCCTCGAGATTCCTGCGGATCATGACGGCGACCCCCTTCGCCGCTGATCCTGCCCTGTCAGTCCGCCGCGAGAATCAGGCCGCTGGTCGGCACACCCGTGCCCGCGGTGACGAGCACATGCTCGACCCCTGACACCTGGTTCGATGAGGTACCGCGCAGCTGGCGCACGCCTTCCGCGACGCCATTGACACCGTGGATGTACGCCTCGCCGAGCTGCCCACCGTGCGTGTTGACTGGCAGGCGACCGCCGAGTTCGATCTGGCCGTCGCGCACGAAATCCTTCGCTTCGCCACGCTTGCAGAAATCGAAAGCCTCGATCTGCGGCAGCACGAACGGCGAAAAATGATCGTAGAGCACGGCCGTCTGGATGTCGTGCGGCCCGATGCCCGCCATCGCATAGAGCTGCTTCGCGACCAGCCGCATTTCCGGCAGCGCCGAGATGTCCTTGCGGTAGAAGCTCGTCATGTTCATCTGGTCGTCGCAGGCGCCCTGGGCAGCAGCACGGATAAGCGCCGGCTTCTGCTTCAGGTGCCGCGCCCGATCGGCGCGAGTCACGACGATCGCCACAGCGCCGTCTGATTCCTGGCAGCAGTCGAGGAGCCGCAGCGGCTCGACTATCCAGCGCGAGGCCTGGTGATCGGCGAGCGTGATGGGCTTGCCGTGGAACCAGGCTTTCGGGTTGTTCGCGGCCATGCGTCGACCGGCGACGCTCACGCGGCCGAAGTCCTCGGTCGTAGCCCCGAAGTCGTGCATGTAACGCTGCGCGGCCATGGCCACCCACGAAGCGGGCGTCGTGAGACCGAAGGGCAGCGTCCAGCTGAACGTGGCGAGCGCCGCCGACGGCAGCGGTGGCGGCACGTAGGAGGCGCCGAAACGATACTGCGATCGCTCGTTCATCGCGCGATAGCACACCACCACGTCCGCCACGCCGCTGTGCACCGCCATCGCCGCCTGGTGCACCGGCGCGCAAGCCCCGCCGCCGCCGTACTCGATGCGGCTGAAGAACTTGAGCTCCCGGCCACCAATGTTGCGGAAGACCTCGATCTCCGGATTGTTGTCCATCGTGAAGGTGGACAGGCCATCCACTTCATGTGTGCCGAGGCCCGCATCGTCGAGCGCGGCCTTGATAGCCTCCACCGCGAGCTGCAGTTCGCTGCGTCCCGAGTCCTTCGAGAACTCGGTCGCACCGATGCCGACGATGGCTGCCCGGTCCTTCAATGGATGTGTCATGGCTTCGCCTCCCGGTTCATTCAGGGCAGCGTCAGACGTACGGTGGCCGCGACATGCTCGCCGCGGCTGTTCCGGCCGCTCACGGCGACTTCCACGAGCCGGTCGTTGCCGGCCACTTCCTTGCCCGTCACGACACCGGACAGCTTCATCGTATCGCCGGGAAGATTCGGCGCCCCGAGGCGGAGCCTGACATTCCTGATGCGTGCCGCCGGCCCGGCCCAGTCGTGCACGAAACGCTGCACGAGCCCATTGCTCGTCAATATGTTCATGAAGATGTCGGGCATGCCGGCCGCCTGTGCATGTGCCCTGTCGTGATGCTCGAGCGAGAAGTCGCTCGTCGCGATCGCGCCTGCGACGATCAGCGAGGCGGTGATGGGCACGTTGAGGCCCGGCAGCTCCTGGCCTGACTGGACGTCGTCGAAGGTGATCTGGGCCGTCATGGCCGTCTGGTACTCCGGATCAGGTCAACGGACTCACCGCGCCTGCGGCAATCTGCGCGCCGATTCTGGCGAGCATGGGGGTCGCGCCGCCGAGCGCCAGCTCGATCTGGCGCGCGTGCAGGAGGTAAGCGTGGATCGGGTAGTCGATGTCGGCACCAAGCCCCCCGTGCAAATGCTGGGCGCTGTGCGTCACGCGGTGCCCCGCACGCGCAGCCCACCACTTCGCAGCCGCCACTTCGGCGGCGGCCGGCACATCGTTCTCGAGCGCCCAGAGTGCGCGCAGATACACCGAGCGCAGCGCCTCGATGTCGATGAAGGCGTCGGCGAGCCGGTGCTGCACGGCCTGGAAGCTCCCGGTTGGCCGGCCGAACTGCACCCGCCCGGCGGTGTACGCGGCCGTGCGCCGCAGCGCCTCGGCCGTGACCCCGACCTGCTGCGCGGCGAGCGCCACGTGGGCGCGCCCGACCATCCAGTCCACGATCTCCGCGCCCTGCAGCGGATCGCCGAGTGCCTCCGCGGCGGACACCAGGGCGTGGGTGAACGTGACCTGTGCCTGCGGCTCACCGCTGGTCGTGGCCTGTGCCTCGACGCTTACGCCCTTCGCCTGCGGGTCGACGATGAAGACTCCGACGCTCTTTCGGCCGGTGCGCGCAGCAACAAGGATCGCGCGCGCCTGCGCGCCGTAGGGCACGCAGCCCTTCACGCCGCGCAGACGCCAGCCGTCACCGGCGGCGGTCGCTTTCACGGCCGGCACGAGCGGATCGCCGCTTCCGGGTTCCTCCAGCGCTGCGGTGAGCAAGGCTTCGCCCGACGCGACGCGCGGCAGCCAGGCGGCGCGCTGCGCGGGCGTGCCGAATTTCTGCACGGGCAGCGCGCCGAGCACGAGCGTCGCCAGCAGCGGCACCGGTGCGAGCGTGCGCCCCTGTTCCTCGAGCGCGAGGCAGATCTCGGTGAAGCCGAGCCCGGAACCGCCGTGATCTTCGGCAATCGCGGTGCCGAGCACACCGGCTTCGGCAAGTGTCTGCCAGAGCTGCCGGTCAAAGGGTTCGCCGGAACGGGAGCAGTTGCGGCGGAACTCGTCGGTGACGCGGTCATCGAACATCTGCGCCGTCAGCTGGCGCAGCCCCTCTTGCTCTTCGCTGTAGCTGAAGTCCATGCCGGCCTCACCCCCGCCGTTGGCGGAACACGGGCAGTACGAAGTCCTTCTCGACTTCGACATAATCCACTTCGACGGGCATGCCGATGCGTACCTGCTCCGGCGGGACCCCTTGCAGATTCGCCACCATGCGCACGCCCTCCTCGAGCTCGATCAGCGCGACCGGCAGCGGGTACTCGAATCCCCGCATCTGCGGCTGGTGCACGACGACGAAACTGTGGATCGTGCCGCGCCCCGAGCACTCGAGCGCACGCCATTCGAGCGAATTGCACGCGGGACACATCGGCCCCGGCGGATGGTGCAGTCGATCGCAGCTGCCGCACTGGCGCACGAGGAGTCTATGCTGGTTGAGCCCCTCCCAGAAAAATGCTCCATCCCGGGTGACGGGCGGGCGCGGCACCGGGGACTTCTTCGCCGCCGCGGACGTTGCCGGCGGGCGGAACTTCAGGACACGAAACAGCGTACGGCCGACCACCTCACCCTTCTGGTCGGTGAACTCATGGCGGAAGGTCACGAAATGTCCAACCCCGAGCCCTGTCGTCTTCTCCTCCGAAATGCCGTCGAGCGTCACCCGCTGGGTGATGACGTCACCACAACGCAGATCGCGGCAGTAGTCTTCCTCGACATTGGTCGCGACCACCGCGGCAAACCCGGCCGCATCGAGCAGATCGAGCACGGGCATCGACCCGCCTTCGCGCGTCAGGTCGGGGTGGAAATGACCCATCGTCCACATGAACAGCGTGGCCGGCGGCGCAATTCCGTCCAGTATGTACTGCGGACTGCGCTCACCCATCGCCTCGCACCAGCGGCGGATCATCGGCAGGTTCACGGAATCGACGGCGGTCTGTGGCGACAGCACCTCGCGGCCGATCTGCGCCTTCACTGCCGGGAGCCAGTCCATCGTTGCAGCATTCGACATGAAGTTGCCCTTTTCAGCGCTGGCGTGGCAGCCCGAGCCCCATCTGCGCGACCATGTCGCGCAGCACCTCGGTCGCCCCGCCACCAAACGTATTGATCTGGCAGATCCGCCACTCGCTTTCGAGCCGTGCGCGCAGCGCCGCACCCGGCGAGCCATGCTTCACGAGGCCGGCGGCGCCCACGACGTCGAGCAGCAGCTGCAACACCTTGATGTAGCTCTCGGTGCCGAACACCTTGCAGGCTCCCGCCAGCTCGCCACGCACGTCCTGCTGCGACATCCCCCAGGCCACGCGATTGCCGAGCACGGCATTGGCCTGCAGCACCGCATAGGCCTCGGCGAGCGCCATCTGCACCCAGGGCCGGTCGATGATGCGCCCGCCTTCGCTCGCCCGCGTGGCCCGTGCCCACTCGACGGTCAGGTCGAAGCTGCCCATCGCGCCGTAGGCGAGCGCGGCGAGACCGACGCGCTCGTGATTGAGCTGCTCGGTGATGACACGCCAGCCGCCGTTCAGCTCACCGACGATCATCGACGCCGGCACCCGGACGTTCTCGTAGTACGTGACATTCGTGCGGAAGCCGCCCACGGTCCGGATCGGCGAGACCGAAAACCCCGGCAGGCGCGTGTCCATCACGAAAATGGTGATGCCCTTGTGCTGGGGCGCATCCGGGTCGGTCCGCGCCGCCAGCCAGACATAGTCGGCGCCTTCGGCCCCGCTCGTGAAGATCTTCTGGCCGTTGATGAGGTAGTCGTCACCGTCGCGCTCAGCCCTCGTCCTGAGCGATGCGAGGTCCGAACCTGCCGAGGGCTCCGTATAGCCGACCGCGAAAACGAGTTCGCCGCGGGCGATCGGCGGCAGCAACTTGCGCTTCTGCTCTTCGGTGCCCCTGCGGATGATCGCCGGCCCGACCGTGTTCACCGTGACGAACGGGTGCGGGGCCTCGGCAAGCCACACTTCCTCGAGCAGGATCTTCTGCGCGAGCGGATCGAGGGCGCGTCCGCCGTATTCCACCGGCCATCCCGGCGTGAGCCAGCCGTCCTGGCCCATGCGGCGCACGACGGCGCGAAATATTTCGCCGCCCTCACGCTGGCGGCGCTGCGCCTCGCGCACCTCGGGGGTCAGGATGCGGGCGAGATAAGCGCGAAACTCGCGGCGCAGCGCACGTTGTTCGGGCGTGTAATCCACGTGCATGGGGATTTCAGTCTCCAGCGAACGGCAGGATACGGAGCGCCGACAGGTTCGCATCGGTCAAGGGCAGGTAGGTTCCCGCCCTCACGTCGCGAACATACAGTGGGTCGTCGATGCGCCGCGGATCGTAACCATCGCGCTGCAGGTCGATCTTGCGCAGCTTGAAGGTGGCAGTGAGATCGGCGACGCGCGAGACCCGGACGAACATCGGCACCGCATACGTCGCGAGCCGTTCCACGGCGAATGCATGGAAGGCAGCCGGGTCGAACTGCGACGGATCGGGGTAGGTCAGCGAGACCATGCCGGCGCGCCCCTCCTCGCCCGCGACGCGCACACCGTACACGTTGGTGCTCGCAGGACCCGGGAACGTTGCGAGTACTTCCGCGACCTCCTCGGTCGAGACGTTGTGCCCACGCCAGCGGAACGTGTCACCGAGACGATCGACGAAGTAGAAATAGTCGTCCTCGTCGAAGCGCACGAGGTCCCCCGAGCGCACCCAGCGATCACCGGGTTTGAACACGTTGCGCAGCAGCTTGGCCTCGGTCGCTTCCGCCGACGTGTAGCCCTCGTACATGCCGGCGACGCCCGGCCCGTCGAGCACCTCGGCGACGAGTTCACCGACCTCGCCCGCCCTCGCGGGCACACAGGCGCCTTCCGGCGTGCGCACGTAGTCACCCTTCTCCGTGTCGTAGCGCAACACGCGGATATTGCTCGCTTGCGGGTAAGGCAACCGCCCCACCGAGCCGATCCGGTTGTCGACATTGGTGATGCCGTAGTTCGCCTCGGTCGCACCGAGGCCCTCGAGCACCATCTCCACACCAAAGCGCTCGAGGAACTGCTTCCAGACATCCGGCCGCATGCCAGCACCACCGAGCTTGCGCAGCGTGTGGTCGCGATCATCCGCTCGCGGCGGCTGGTTGGCGATATAGCGACAGATTTCGCCGACGTAGTACATCGCCGTCACCTTGTGGCGGCGGATGTCGTTCCAGAATTCGCTGACGCTCAGCTTGCGGCGGAGTACGACGGGCACGGCGAAGCGCAGCGCGGCCGAGATCACCACCATGCCACCTGCACCGTGGAACAGCGGCAGCACGTTGTAGAGCACGTCCTCCGATCCGAGTTGCCAGATCCCGCCGACCACCTCGCCGGCATTGACGAAGCGCACGTGACTCATCACACCGGCTTTGGGCATCCCGGTGGTTCCGGAGGTGAAGACGTAGTAGAGCGGATCGCCGAAGACGATTCCGGTGCGCAGGGCGCGGTCCGGGTTCTCCGGGCTCGTCGCCGCCATGGCCGTCTCGAGACTGAGCGCCTCCACCAGCCCGGGAGAACGGCCCGCCGCGTCGGGATGCAACGACTCGAGGAGGATCCCGGGGCGATCCGCCGGCGTGAGCGTCGCGACATTCTCCGCGCACTCCGAACCGAAGATCAGCGCGCACGCGCGCGTCTGGCCGAGAGCGTGCTTCAGCACGCGGTCCCGCGCTTCGGTGTTCAGCAGTGCGGTGATGATGCCGACCTTGGCGAGACCGAGCCACACCATCGGAAACTCGGGTCGGTTGTGCATCATGAGCGCGACCACGTCGCCACGCTTCAGCCCCGCCGCAAGCGCCGCGCGGGCGACCCGGTTGGCGAGCGCGTTCATGTCGCCGAAGGTGACGGTGCGCCCCTCGAAAATGATGAACGGCCTGTTCCGCGCGTCCCGGGCCCGCTCTTCGATGCGGTCGGCAACGGTGTAATCCTGGTCGCGGCGGTAGTTCGCGACCAGAGCGAAGCCGCGCATCAGGCGCTGCATCGTGACATCGCGGGGAACGGCGGGATTCGCGTCCATCGCCCGACTGTACGAGGTCAGCACGGGCCGCGACTATTCGCATTCGATCGCCCGGCGCGCCGGGTTTCACCGCGTTCCCGCAGCCCTCGCTTCCTGTCGACGACGACTGTTCGCATTCGCGGTCCGTGCCCGCCCCGCCGGCCGCGCATCGACGATCGCCGCCGCGACGCGAGCCATGATGGCCGCGAGCCGCTCGGACCCGAGGAGCTCCGGACGTTCGGCCACCAGCACGCCGAGCATCGTGGGCAGGCCACGTGCGAGCAGATAGGCCGCGAGCGGCTTGTCCGGTTCGCCGATCTGGGTGGCATGCAGGTCGAAGGAACGCAGGGTGTCGTGCGTGATCGTCTCGACGTCGAGGATGTCGCCGCTGCGCGCGTGGCTGATCCTGCGGCCTACCTGGAAATGCTGCGTGTAGCGCTGGTAGAACTCACCACCGAAGTCAAGCATGCGCCGCTCGGACTGTATGGCATGTGCCACCATCGCATCGAGATACTGCGTCAGTGGCAACTGACGCCGCGAGCTGATGTACCGGTGCAGCGCCTGCGACTCGCGCTGTGCCTCGTCTTCGGCCAGCCGCGCGACGATCGCCTCCCGATTCGGAAAGTACTGGTACAGTGACCCGACGGCGACACCGGACTGCTCCGCGACGCGACGGGTCGTGATCGCCTTGACGCCCTTCGCGTAGAGAATGCGGCGTGCCGCCTCGAGTATGAACTCGACGGTCGCGCGTGAGCGGTGCTGGCGGGGAGACTTGCGTGGCAGCGGCGGCGCGGAGTCCGCGGCGCTTCGAGTCGCGCGCTTCATGCGGCGCTCGCCGGAAGTTCGCCGCGCACGTGATCCGGGAGCGCTCCGGCAAGCCTTGCCGGGGCGCTCGCACGAGGGGAAGGGTCAGACAGACGTGCCAATTTTGAAGATGAAGATTGTGGCCAGTGAGAGCACATTGAACAGCAACATCCCCAGGCTCATTTTCGCCTGACTTGCTGATCGCAAGTACGTGATGAAAATTGCCGGCAACAATATCAGTCCAACCGGGATCGATAGGGCGACGTAAACCAGCAGAAGGTTGGTCGTGGCACAGCCATCGCCGATTCTACATAGAAGCACGATGCTGACGTACAGCACGACTGCAATACAACCCATCAGGTTGAGAAGAAAAATTGCAGCAGTGAGGATTCCCCTGAGTCTTGTTCTGTTCAGGAATGAGAACGCATAGGCGAATGCAAGCACCAGAATGGCAATCCCCGCATAGACAGGGATGTTTGAGAGTCGGCCCCCCATGTCATCGGCCCTTGCATTGCGAACCTGTGCCTCGGTCTTTCCCGCCCGTTCAGACGCGGCATCGATGCTCTCCCAGTGTCGCGCAGCAGCGGCGCTCATGTTCTCGAGAATTCTCCTGCATTCGTGCGCAGACGGCAGCGTCTCGCCGCATATTGCTGCATCTTCGCGGTTGACAACTGCCATGCAGCAGGCTTCTGCCGGAGTGGGCGCGAAGGCCAGGGCGGCCTGCTGGTTCAACGGATGTGGCAGCACGCCGAGCGTGAACACGCACACGGCGGCGAGGATGGAGCGTGTCGTTCTGGTCATGGCAGCGCTCTGATTCAGGCGACCATACCGGTGCGAGCCTCGAAGCCGGACGCCGTGGATTGCGCGATGTAGCCCGTCCAGTCGCACATGTGCAAGACCTGTGCATCGGCACCGGCCGGCGCCCCCCGCCGGTTCGGGAGCGCCGTCGCATGACCCGCGCTCTTCCTGCCTCCGGTTGCGCGCTTCCTCTTTGCCACCGCCGCCGCGACAATCACTGCAGCGGCTCGGTCCGGCCCTTGCCCGATAGCCGCGCGACGAACTGACCGGTTGCCGGGTCCACGCACCAGCCACGGATTGCGCCCGAGGCCCCGTCGCCGTCCGCGTCGGACCACAGCACCCAGCACTCGCGCGGCGCTTGCAGCGCTTCGTCACGCTGGAAGCGCAGTCCGAATTGGGCCGAGTCGCCGGGGTCGAAGCCCGCCGCACGCGCCGCTTCCCATGCCGCCGGGCTGTCGACGAACTCCAGCGACACCGGCTTCATCAGCACGCACTGCTCGCCCGCACCCACGTTGGTGACACCGCCGTTGGCGAGCGCGCGGACGCGGGTGCAGGTGCCTTGCGCGCGCGACTGCACGTCGTAGAACCAGAAACCGTGGCGCGGCCCCTCGGCGAGGCTTGTTGTCACGGTGACGAGTTCGGCGTCGGGCTGCCACTTGCGCGCCTCGGCGAGGGCCGCATCGAGCATCGCGCGCGCGGTGATGCCCTCCTCGCTCGCGGGCGCGGGGGCGGCTTCAATCGGGGCCGGCGCGTTCGCTGCACCCTGCGATGGTGGCGGCGTCTCGCCGCCGCCGCAGGCAGCGACGGCCAGCGCGGTGGCGAGCACAAACGTCCTGGTGATGTGCATGATGGTTCTCCCGTGTGCGTCAGCGGGCGGCGCCGCCGTCGTCGCGCCCGCCTTCCCGCCCGGAGTCACTGGCGAGTCAGTGGGTGCGTCCAACGCCAGAGGTGCCGCGAGACTCAGTCGATCGGCCCCGCCGGATACAGGCGCAGCTTGTCGATACCGACGTAGTAGTTGGTCGACTGGCCGTACTTGCCGATGATCATCAGGCTGACGCGCCGCTTGCCGGCCTGGAGCGGGAAGGTACCGAGCTGGATCGGGCCACTCGTCATCACCTGCGGCGCCATGCCGTCGAAGGTGACCTCGCTCTTCTTCTGGTCCACCTCGAAGCTCACCTGGCCAAAGTCGGGCGCCCGCGTCATATAGATCTCCAGCGCATACTTCGACGCGGCCGGTACCTCGATCAGCAGGTCGAGCACGGCGCCTGGTGCGCCGCCGCTCCAGAACAATTGCGCATTGCCGCTCCATCCGCCGCCGAAGCCCGACATCTGCTGGACGCGGGCCTGGCCAGCGTTCAGCTCGAACGTGCCGGCGGATACCAGCGCTTCCGCCTCGAGCTCCATCTGGGTTGCACGGGCCATGCCGGCTGCGGCATTCGCGACGCGCTGCCCGTCGCTGCTGGCGAGCGGCTCCGTCACGGAACGCGATTCGACCGGTATCTGACGGGCACTGCCCGCCCCGCGCTGCATCTGCTCGATGACGACGGCGCGTCCCGCCACGTCCTGGGGCGGCTGCTCCGCGCGCACCACCCCGGTTGTGCCGATGCCGCGCACCGAGGCAGCATCACCGACCTGGGCATCCTGCGACATCGAGCCCGCCGCAACGGGTTCGGCCTTCGGCTTCCCGGGGGGCGGCGGCTGGCTCGGCGGTGGCAGCGCCGAGAGTGCCTGAGCTTCCGCGAGCGAGAGCTGCTTCGACGCCCAGAACTCCTCGTTGAGCAACAGCTTGTAGATGCCGCCCGCCTTGACCTCGGCCTGCACCTTGATCGCACCGCACTTGGCGGCGCCGCCGGGGGGGTCCTTGAGGAAGGGGTCTTGCGTGCAGATGGCGCTCGCGTACCGCTTGCCGGTCGAGTCCCCGGTGAGCGTGAGCTTCTCCGTCGCCTCGCCGGTCTGCCGATCCCAGCTCGCGCTGCCTACGTACGCGAAGGCAAGCCCGTAGTTCTTGGTGGTCGAGCTGCCGAGGCTGCTCTCGGTCTCGGACCAGCTGTAACTGCAGTCGCCGGTGACCTTGTAGCTGTGCTTGTTACCGATGACACCGGACGCGCCCTTGAGCGTCGGGCTGGAGCACTGAAGGGCGAACGCCGGCTGCGCAATGCACAGCAGCGGCACGAGCACGAAACCCGATGACGACTTGCGCATGAACACGACCCCCCGCAGACGACGCCATTCGACTTCACGGTGACGCCTGGACCGGGTCCAGCCACGACACGGGCTCCCCCGGGCTGCGTTCGCTGCGCAGTGTAGCGCGTCTGTCGTGAAACGCCTCGCCCTCGCTCGCCAGGCGCACCGCGACGCCGGGTCACACCGCGTGCTCGCGCACGAGGGCTTCGGGAAGAAGCGCAATCCTCGCCGAAAGGGGCTCCGGGGAGCCGCCGCTCCGCCTACCCGCTCCTGCGCTGCGCACCCACCATCACCACGCCGATCACCGCCGGCAGGTTGCCCCGATTGCGCCACGCATGACGCGTGCCCTGCTGCACGAAGCAGTCACCGGGCTTCAGCCAGGTGATGGCGCCCTCGTCGAGTTCGAGCCCCACTTCGCCCGCGAGCACGAAGCCGAAGTCCACCGTATCGGTAGCGTGCATGGTCGGGTCGTCGCCCTCGACGTGAAAATCTCCGGCCGCCGCGACGGATGTCGCCTGGCGCAGTTCCGCTTCCTGCACGGCAGCCGGAGGGATCACTGCACAGCGCAGCACCGTGCCGCCGGGCGGGGGGAGCGCGGCGGCTTTCCAGGCACTGCGGCTGTCCACGCCCGGGCCGACGGAGAGCGCGCCAGCGGTGGACCAGGCATCCCCCATCTCGAAGCTGCCCATCACCAGCCGGTCGCGGGCTTCTCCGTCACTCAGAAACACTGCCTTGCCCTTCGCGTCGATGCCGGTCACCACGCAGCGCATCCTCATGACTCACTCCTCCAGAGCGATCCGATAGTGCTCGGTGTAGAAGCTGAAGGCCTCGCGAATGCCCTCGTTCGTGAGGCCATAGTCCTCGGCCCGGTAGCGATGCTTGCCGAAGTGGTCGCGAGGCTTGCGGCGCAGATAGTCCCGGATCGCATCGGCGAAGCTCCCGCGGAACTCGAGTGCGAAGGCTCCATAGATGCGCTCGACGGCGGTTACGGGATCTTGCAGCAGATCCTGGAAGTGCACATCGACGATCTGGCCGGCGGGCACCGTGCCGCTCGCGCGCTCGTCGATCACCTTGCGCAGGCTCGCGGAATAACCCATCACCACCAACTGCGCGACCATGCCGGCATCGATGCCGTTTGCGCGGCTGCTGCGCATGAGAGCCGAGAGGCTCACCGTCGAGGGCACGGATCTCACCGGGTCGCGATGGGTGTGGATGATGCGCAGATCCGGATACTGCGCAAGCAGCAGGTCGAGCGCGCCGATGTGCGCCGGTGACTTCAGGAGCCAGCGCCTGCCTGCGGGCGCCCCGTGCTGCAGCAGGCGCAGGATCCTTGCGTGCCAGCGATACGCGGCATCCGTGCGGTGTTCGCTCCGCCAGCGCAGCCAGCCCCAGGCCGCATAGAGCATCGCCCACCAGTCGGAAGTGAATTCGGCGTCCATGAAGCGGATGCACTCGACCGGCAGATCCCAGCGGTGCTCGTGCGCGACCTTGATGAGCGGCTGGATGTCGGCCCAGAACTCGTTCACCGTCTGCGCAATCTCGCCGCGGCCGATGCCATCGGTGAGTGCGTCCACGGGCGGCTGCACGGGGCTCGCCGCCTCCCAGGCAAGTGGCGCGCGATTCTGCTCATCGAGCGCCAGCAGCTCGAAGAGGATCGAGGTGCCGGTGCGGCCCTGGCCGGCGATGAGCAGGGGTGCAGTGATGCGCGCATCGGCGATCGCCGGCGTCTGCCGATACGCCTCGGCGACGAGCAGGCGGTTCCTGAGCGCACGCAGGAGATCGGCACGCGTCATCAGGCGCCCGAGGGTGTGCAGCGGCACGTCCATTTCCAGCGAGGCGACCAGGCGGCGGAAGGGCTCCTCCCAGCCCGGCTCTCCGAAGTCCTCGAGCCCGGTGCTCTCGCGCGCCTGCGCCATGAGCTCTCCGGCATCGAGGCTCACGAGGCGCTGCGCGCCGCCGACTGCGGAGCCAAGATAGTTCAGACGCCGGACCCAGTCCTGCTGTACAGCACTCATCGCGGGCTCCATCGACGTTTGACAGGGGCCGCCGGCCCTGAGAATCTCGGTCGGAGTCTATATTGCAGCAGACGCTTCGGGGAAATGCCGATGGCTCGCTCGCGCAGCGCTTTCCGCGCGCTCATCGCCCTGCTCGATGAAATCGACAGCCACTACCTCGGCCCCGAAAACACGACCCGATCCGCACTCGATCTCGCCGACGGGCATCGCTACATCCTGCACGGCCTCGAGCGGGCACTCCTCACGCAGCTCGAGGCCGATCCCGAGCACCCGGTCTTCCACCGCGCCGTGACGCCGACCATGAAGTTCGGCGGCGACAGCCCGGACGCGATCTACCACGAATGCAACATCCGCTCGGACTGCAGCTACGTCGTGCGCGGCAACATGGCCGGTGCCGTCTACGTGTCGCTCTCGATCCAGGCGGTCGCTGCCACAGGCGAAAGCGTCGGCGCCTCGGTCAACAGCGATCAGCTCGATGTCGCTGCAGACGGCTCATTCGAGGTCCTGATCGGCCGGGTCGCGCAACGTCGCGCGCGCAACTGGCTCGAGATGCCCGACGGAGCGTTCAGCATCCTCGCCCGGCACTACTTCGAGCAGGAGCGGATCGTCGCGGCCGATCCGCAGTGGCTGGCGCCGCTGCACATCGCGACGGTGGGCAGGCGTGCCGCGCCACCCGAGCCCTCGGAGGTGGCGATCGCCGCTGGAATCGAGCGGGTCGTGCGGCTCCTGCGCAGTCGCACGCTTGATGAATCCGCCGGCCGGCCGCGCGCCCTGCCGTCCTGGGTCTCGACGGAGCCCAATTGCTTCAACGAGCCGCAACTGCCCGGCACGATGGCCTATGCGGCGGTCGATGCCGCCTACGCCATGGCGCCCTATGTCATTCCACCCGGCAAGGCGCTCATGATGCGCGGCCGCTTTCCGGCCTGCCGCTACGCCGGTGTCGTGCTCTGGAACCGATTCCGGCAGAGCTACGACTACCGCCATCGGTGCATTTCCCTGAATCGCGCGCAGACCCGCACCGATGTGGCCGGCAACTACCGTATCGTCATCGCCCACGAGGACCCCGGTGTCGCCAACTGGCTCGACACCGGCGGGCGCGCGAGCGGCTCGATTTACTGGCGCTTTCTGCTGCCCACGACGCCAGTGCCGACACCGCAGGCCGAACTCATCGATCTCCGGGAGTTGCCGAACGATGCCTGATGTCTGCTGCGAACAGCGCGGCCTGGCCACCCGAACGCCCCGCATTGCACTCTGGCGGCTCGCGATCGATGAGTTCAGCGCCGTGTCAACCGGGCGCGTCCACAGGCGTTCTCATGCCCAGCATCCTGGCATGGCGAGAGAGAGTGCGTGATAGCCCCGTCCGTACTGGAGCATGGCGCATTCCATCGCAGTGGTCTGCTTCCGCCGCTCCTCCTGTCGCTTGCGGCTTGCGGTGGCGGAAGCGGCAGCGGGACGTCGCTCCCTCCCGCGCCGCCCAGCCTGACATCGATCGCCCTCGCGCCGCTCAGCGTCAAGTTGGCACCGGGTGCTTCGAGTTCGCTGTCGGTGATGGGAACCTTCAGCGACGGGTCGACGAAGACATTGGCCGCCTCGGACGAAGCTTTCGTTTCCTCCGACACGGCCACCGCGAGCGTCGACACCAACGGCGTCGTAACCGCTTCCAGCAGCGCGAGCGACGGCGCCACGACAATCATCAGTGCGCGACACACAGCCTCCGGACTCACGACGTCGACCAGCCACTCGACGATCGTGACCATCGCATTGGGCACCGCCGGCGTGCCCACGTCCGGCAGCGTCGGAGCGGTGACGCAGACCGCGCACGACAATGCGCAGTGCACCGCAATCCAGCCGTTCTATTGGGAGATCGGCAATGGCGATGCCACGCTGGCAAGCGGCAGTTCGACTCAGGCCGGAGGGATGCCGGTGGCGGCGGACACCCGGATGCCTATTGCCTCTGCCTCCAAGTGGATCTACGGCATCTATGTCGTCGAAAAACGGCGTGGCGTCGCGAACCTGACACCTGCAGACATCAGGTTCCTGAACTTCACCAGCGGCTACACGTTCATGGACACGTCGCTCAGCCGGGCGACCTGCAGCGCACCGTCGACGGGTCCAAACAGCATCGACTACTGCCTGACGCTGCCTGCGTCGACACCCGGCAAGACTTACGCAAGCCACGACCCGACCACCGACGGGATCTTCCATTACAACCCGGGGCATGAAGAGAATCACGCAGGCCAGTTTCAGCCCGAGATCAGCAGCCTCGACGTCGCGCAGCTCGGCGCTGCGATTGCATCGGTAATTGGGGTGGATGGCGTGACACTGCGCTACAACCAGCCACTGCTCGCCGGCGGAATCCTTGCGACTGCGAACGACTACGCAGCGGTCCTGCGCGGTGTCGTCAGAGGGCGGCTGGGCATGCGCGACGCGCTCGGCACCCACGCGGTGTGCGCGTGGGTCGGGCCGGGCTGCAACGCCATGCACAGCCCGGCGCGGACCGTGCAATGGCACTACTCCATCGCACATTGGGTGGAGGACGATCCCGCAACCGGCGACGGCGCCTTCAGCAGCCCCGGTGCATTCGGCTTCTATCCATGGATCGAGGCAAACAGGAAGTATTACGGAGTGATCGCCCGGTTCGCCAGCGCGAGTGATGAACTGCAGGCCGGCCTCGCCTCGTCGCGGTGCGGTACGGCGCTGCGCGCCGCGTGGGAGACAGGTACTCCTCAGTAGTTCCTGCCGCCGGATTCGAATGGAACAGGCAGGTCGCCGCTCGCGGCACCGCACTCCAGGACGTGCTGCGGGCGCCGGCTCGCCGCAGCGATCCGGGTGGAGCGCTGCTGCGCACGGGGACCCGTGCTACGGCTTCTGTGCCCGCGCCAGGACCGCGATCGATCCGCCCGCCGTGCGCAGTTCGAGCCGGTCGCCCTCCATGCGCATGGTCGCCACGGACTCGAGCGCCTTGAAGAATGCCTGCTCCTGCTCCATGACTCCGTCGACCGGGCACATGCGCCGCGTTGCGGCAATCGGCGTGAACCCGAGCTGCGCCCCCTCCGACGTGTAGCCGGCCGAAAAGCTGTTGCACCCGCCCGACCCACCAACCTTGCCATCGGCCGTGAAGCTCAGCGACACCTGGGTGCCCGCCACGAGGCTCACCACACCGCCCTTGCCATTGTTGATGCCGGTGGCGAGCCACGACGTGCCGGCCAGCGACTGAGCTTGCGGCGCGAATGTCGCGACGATCGTCCCGGACGCGTCCACGAGCTTCAGGTTGCCGCCTTCGATGCGCCACGTGCGCGCGGCGGCCAGCGCCGCCGTGTAGGCCGCGGCCTGCTTCATGACCTCCGGTGCGCAGGCCATCTGCGTGGCCGCCATGTGCTGCCCCATCTCGATGGTCGCGCCCCTGGTCGTGTAGCTCCCGCCGTAGCGATTGCAGCCGTCAGTGCCCTGGATGCGGCCTGCTTCGAAGCGCGCCGTCGGCGCGGTGGCGACCGGTGCCTGCCCGGCCAGCGACGTCAACACCCAGGCCGTCTGGTCGAACGAAGGCGCCTCGGCACTCTGCGTCATCGACGCGCATCCTCCCAAGGCCAGCAGCCCCAATCCGGTCAACGCGATCTTCCAGTCACCTGCCATCGATCCACTCCGCGAGGCCCGGCGCGAGATGCCCTCGCTTCCTCGGGCTGGTGCAACGGCTATTCGAAGGTCGCGCGACTGCGCGGCCTGCCACCCGGGCCACTGTAGGCCAGCCCCCAGCCCGGGGGCACGCTCCAGACCGGCATTTCCAGGCCCGCAACGGCGCGCTTCCAGCGTTCGATCAGCAGATCCTCCGCCGCGTAGTCGAAGGGATCCTGCAGGACCGACTCGACCGAGTAGCCGTTCACCGGCGGCGGCGGATGTGCCGCGAGCCAGCGGGCGGTGCGCGCGACCGCTTCGGCCGGCGCGACGACGTCGCTGTAACCGAGCTGCGAGCGCAGCTTGGTGAGATCGTAGAGGCGATGCGTGGCGCTCGGCCTGCCGAGCAACGGGCGGGCTGGCGCGGCGAGTTCAAAGGGCATGCCGACGATCTCGAACTCCCAGTCGAGCGCGCGCGCCGCATGGACGACCACGTCCCGCAGGCTGAGCGCATGACTGTCCGCGGCATTGAAGATCTCACCGCTCGCGCGCGCCGGCTGGTCGACGGCGAGCAGCACGGCGTGCGCGAGGTTCTCCGCGTAGCCGTAGGCGTCGAGCGTCAGGCCGCCGTCGGGCAGGATGATGTGACGACGGCCGTCGAGTACGCGCCGCACGATCGGCCATTCGCGCGGTGCGGGCTGATACGGACCGTAGACGAAGGGATATCGAAAGTGCGTGGCCTGCGGGTGGCAACGGAAAACGGCTTCTTCGCTGCACACGACGCGCCAGCCCTTCTCGTCCTGGGCTGGATCGTCGACCATGGGGGCATCCTCGCCCAGCGGCCGCGGCAGGCCTTCGGGATCGTGCAGCCAGGGGTTCATGTAGCCCCGGTAGCCAGGCCCGCCGCCGATGGAGATGAACCGGCCTACCCGCCCCGCCATGACGCTCGCAACGGTGCGCAGGCGACCGTAGGTGACGATGCACAGGTCCCACTTGCGGTCGCCAATCGCGGCCGCGAACGCCGCGGGATCGTGCGGACTGACGTGGATGTGGCCCACCTCAGGCGGAATTTCCGGCACCTCGTGATTGCCGGTGTGCAGGATCTCGACGCGGAACCCGCGCGCAAGGAGCCCGTTGACGATGAACGGCCCCGTCGGTCCGGTGCCGCCGATGACCAGTGCATTCATGTCGGGATCCAGTCCTCCACAGGCATCTGCACCAATGGCGAAGCCAATGC
Source organism: Steroidobacteraceae bacterium (assembly GCA_041910015.1). Lineage (GTDB taxonomy): Bacteria > Pseudomonadota > Gammaproteobacteria > Steroidobacterales > Steroidobacteraceae > RPQJ01. The sequence goes on along the minus strand of JAYRRR010000012.1, from coordinate 14,584 downwards.
CGGCCAGCCCGTGCGCGGACGACGACGGCCGATCGGCAACGACCAGCATAACCCGCTGCGGTATCGTAGGACAGGCGGAACCGGGGCCCGGCGGGAGCGCAGCGGCGCAAACGTGATCGCGGCCCCGGTGCCTGAACCCTCTCGTGGAGACGGCCATGACAGCGACGACCAAGGCGCAGGGCATCCTGCGGGACATGACGGTACTGGACTTCGGGCGGGTCGTGGCCGGCGGCTACTGCAGTCGCATTCTCGCGGACATGGGCGCCCGCGTGATCAAGGTCGAGGCCCCGCACACGGGCGATCACATTCGCCTGCTCGGTCCCATGAGTGGTCAGCACTGGAGCATGCCTCCGTCCATCAGCCCGATCTTCATGCACTGCAACGCGGGGAAGGAGAGCCTGTCGCTCGACCTGAAGAATCCCGAGAGCATCGCACTCATCAAGCGGCTGATTCCACGGGTGGACGTCGTGCTGGAGAACTTCACTTCGCATGTGATGCCGAGCCTGGGGCTCGGTTACGACGACTTGCAACAGATCCGCCCGGACATCATCTATTGCTCCATCAGCGGCTTTGGTCCCACCGGCCCCCTCGCCGATGCGCCCGCCGCCGACGGAATCATCCAGGCCATGAGCGGCATGCTGTCGCTGACGGGCGAGCAGGACGGCTATCCGGTCTTCGCCGGCAACGGCATCGCCGATACGGCATCGGCCACCACGGCCGCGATGGCCATCATCGCGGCACTGCTGGAACGGTTTCGCACCGGTGCGGGTCAGCGCATCGATATTTCCATGATGCACACGCTGCTCAGCATGGACGGCACCGCGGCGCCGTATTGCGTCGCCTCGAAGGGCGAGCACAAGGTGCCCCGCAGCGGCCGTGCGCACCACCTGGCCTGCCCCTGGGGCATCTTCAAGGCACCCGAGAACAAGTACATCGTCATCATGACGACCGGTGCGGGGCCCTGGGAAACACTCGTGAGGCTGATGGGCCGGGAGGACATGCTGACCGACCCGAAATTCGCCACTCCGGAAGCACGCCTGCAGCACAAATACGAAGTGCACGACATCATCGAACGCTTCCTGACGGGTTTTGCGACGGCCGATGCGGCCTACCAGGCCCTGGCGGCCGCGCGCCTGCTCGTGGCGGTCGTCCTGGATCCGTGGGAAGCGGCCGTGCATCCGCAGACGCCGCCGTGGATGGTCCAGGCCATTCGCTATCCCTACGCAGGCGACCTGCCGACCCTGGCCGTGGCGCCGCAGTTTTCCCGCAACGAGACACGCGTCGGCCGGGCTCCCTTCATCGGCGAGCACAATCGCAGTGTCCTGCGCCAGCTGGCCGGCCTCGACGAGCCCGAACTCGACCGCCTGCATCGGGACGGCGTGCTGTTCGCGGACGACACGGTCATCCATCTCGATGCCGCCGCGGAAGCCTGAGAATGCCGGGAGCTTGACCCCGCCGACGACCTAGCGCGCGGTCGTCGCAGGGGGCTCGACGCAGAGCTGGACGATGGCTTCGCGCACGCGCGCGGCCTGCTCCGGGCGCAAGGCAAGAACACGGTGCAGACCCTTGCCGTCGCGCCCGGGACGAAACCGCGTCGCACCGTCCTCGTCGATCGTCACGCTGCCCGCCGGCGAAAGGTCGAAGTAGCCGCGGTCCGGATAGACGGCCTGCAGCAGCGACGTCGGGTCCCACGTCGGGCGATCGTGCGGCGGCGGGATGTAGGCGTAATACGCTTCCTGCAGCGGGTGGTGCGCGACGTAGCCGAAGTCCTGCTCGACCGACGCGTGCGGATAGGTCGCAGCCATGCCGATCTCGAAGCCGCTCCAGACGACCGCCGTCGGCCAGCGAGCCGCGAGCGCCCTGGCCGCGGGGATGTCGTTGACCACGTTGTATTCCAGGTAGCGCGTATCCCACAGCACGGTCTGGAACGCCCCGGCCATCAGCGACAGGACCTTCACCTTCTGCGCGATCAGGTCGCGGCCGTTCAGCGGCGAGTGCGCATCCGGGCCCGAGTCGAGGAGTCGCGCGAGGTTGGTGAAAAAGCCCGTCTGCACGAGCGTGACACTGGCGTCGGGCTGTGCGGCGAGGACCTTGCGGAGGAGCCCGACGGCCTCGGGCGCCTGCTCGCCGCTCAGCAGGTCATGCGGATAGCGCAGCGTACCGTCGACGTTCTTCGCATCCGCCAGCCCGTTGAACTTGCCCGGCTCGGGCGTTGCGCCCCGACGCACGACGCCGATGGGCACATCCGGATAGCCATAAAACGTATTGACCGCGTCGACGAATGCCGCCGCCTGGGGATGGTCCTTGGTGACCGTCACGGCCAGCAACTCGACGACGCGGCGTCGTTGCAGGCTGTGAATCATCGCGAGCGCCATGACATCGTCCACGTCGTTGCCCATGTCGGCATCGAAAATGAGCCGTTCCGGCGCGGCGTGGGCCGGGCGGGCGAATGCGCCGAGCAGCAGGAAACCCAGGATCAGACGCGGGACGATCGTATTCATGCAAGGCCCGGCGGTTGTGCCTGATGCGCTCGGTGGATCTGCTGGCTCCGAGCCGCAGTCGGTGGCCCGCGCGGGCCCCACAGCCACGACTGCACCGTCATCCCGGCGAGTCCGGACACGCCGCAGCGCCAGGTCATGCGCCGCTGCTTCGGGCGGATCGGCGAGAACGTCGCCGCCATCGAAGCGCTGCACTTGGCGCTCTTCGTCTGGGCCGAGATCTGCAACCGCGAGCGGCTGATCGAGCGACACCGATTCAAGCCGCCCGCAGAGGCGCCCCCGGCGTACCGCGAGAAACTCGTGGCATCTCGAGTCATATGACCATCAATCCCCTGTCCAGGAAATCCTTGGGCGCAACACCGCACCGATATGCAGGTACCGCACGCCGTCCTCCAGGCAGAACAGCATGAAGGTCACGCGCGCCGCGGCAAGCCTTCCCGATTCGCTGAAACAGTTGCCCCTCGTCAGCCAGAGGCCGCGGTCGCCGTGTCGTCGGGCGGGACGACCGCGGTCCAGGTGCTGTCCGGATCGAAGGACTGGAGGGTCTCGACGATCGTCGCCGTGTCTTCGCCCAGATCCTTCTGGAAGACCACACCGTCCTGGTTGACGATGAAGGTCTGTACGCCGCTCGCGCCATGGTCGGCCGGCCAGGCGACGAGTGCGAAGCCCCGCGTCAGGACGCCACCCTCGAAGTAATCGCGCGCGCCGCCGTTGGCGTTCGGACCCTGCGAGTAGAGCATCCGGTAGTAGTAGCCGTGGTAGGGCGTACGTTTGCCCTCGATGCGCTGGTAGCCCTCTCCCGCGGCCGCGGCAACGAACGCCCCGGCGGGACTCCCGGGTTCTCCCTCGGCGCTTTCCCAGTAGAGACCGTTGTGCAATCCAGGGTCGCTCACGAGCTTGAGCGCAAAGATGCCCGCCGGGTCGCCATCCCAACCTTCGGCGGCATACTCCATCTGCGCCTCGACGAAACCGCGGCAAACGTCGATCGCGCCGAGCTCGTTGCTGCCGACACGCCGATAGACCAGCTCGTCGGCTCCTGCTGCTCCGTCGAGGTACCAGCGACCCTCGCGCTCGACGAGCGGGATCGGCATCAGCCAGTCGTGCTCGCCGACCACGAGCGACTTGCGACCAGGGCCTTCCTCGACCAGCGAGTTCTTCGCCTTGTAGGCGGCCACGAACTCCGCCCGGTCGGCGCCGTCCTGCACGTCGTCGCCGGATTGCAGCAGGTCCTCGCTGCCGGGCCCGAGCAGTGCGCCAAAGCCGGCGATGTCACCTTTCTCCAGCGCCGCAACGAATGCGCTGACCGCTTCCTCGGGCGTCGCGAACGAGGCGTGCGCGTCCTTGCCCGCCTGCTTCGAGCAGCCGCCGAGGAGCGCGAGCGCAACGATGAATGCCGCGATTGCGGATCGCGATGCTCCTGCAACCTTTGTCGTGTTCATGTCCCGGTACTCCCTGCGCTCAGCGTCTGTTCTGCCTGCCGCCGCCCTTGCTGCGGGCACCCTGCGGCATGCTCTGTCGACCGCGCTGGCTCGCGGCACGATCCGCGCCACCGCGCTGTGCGCCCGAGACGGCTGTCGGTCGCGGGCTACCTCCGGGCGCCGGGCGGCTCTCGGGTCGCACCGGCTTCGCTGGCTGCACCGCCGGCCGGGTCTGTGGCCTGGGCGATGCGTGGCCACGATCGCCGACGGGCTTGGGCGGGCGCTGAACCTCGGCCGGACCGGCCGGCGGTCGCTTGACGTCGCGCGTCGCTGGCTGCGACCGCTGTACATCGCGAGTCGCGGGCGTGGTTGCAGACCGCTCGACGCCCGCTGGCTTCGCCCGATCGGGCCGGGCGCCGGCGTAGCTGCCCTGCACCTTCGGCGGCGCTTTCGGAACGTCGCGTGCATCGGGTCGTGCCGGGGCCGGCGTCGAGTAGCCGGGCCGGGCGCTGGCGATGCGCTCCTCGGACGTCGCCGCCTTGCCGGGCCGGGTTCCGGCATATCCGCTCTGGCCCTTCCAGTTGGCGGCAGTGGTACTGGCCGATGGCGGTTGCACGCTGGCGGGCATCGGCCGCGGCTGGCGGGACTGCAGTTCCTTCATCTCCGGCCGATTGGGCCGCGCAGCGGTAATCGGGCTGCTCGTCGCACGCGGCTGCCGGCCGCCTCCTGCGCCCGGCTTGTTGTCGTAGCGGTCCCAGTAGCCGTTGCCGGGGCGGTTGCCCCCGGTATTGATGACGATGTTGCCCGTGTTCTGGAAGCCGCTGTTGTAGTTCGGCGGACGGTTGTAGCCGTGGCTCGGGTAATACCCGCCGCCATAGGTGGGCCGGTACGGGTACGGCGGGTAGTACGGCATGCCACCGTAGCCGTAGTTAGGGTAGTAGTAGCCATGGTGATGGTCATCGTCGTCGTCGAAGAGCTCGTTCACGAGGATGCCGGCACCGAATGCCAGGACGCCGGTCGCCACCATCGAGCCGGTCGAATGACCCTTCTCTTCCACGACCGTCGTGGTCGCAGGCGTCGTCGCAACGGCCGCGGGCGCCGCCGCGGCAGCGGCCGGAGGGGGTGCATAGGCCGCCACCGGATCGTACTGCGGCACGTACACGACCTCGGGTTCAGCGGGCTTCAGCACGACGACTTCCTTGCCTTCCTGTTTCTCGGTCTCGACCTTCATCTGCTCCGTGGGCTGTAGGTTTCCAACGTCCATGGCCTGCTTGCGCAACCGCTGCACGGCATCGAGCACGCCAGCCTGGTCCGCCACGAAGGCTTCGCCGACTTCCGCGGTCCAGCCGAGTTCGAGGCACATCATGTCCACGGTCGCGGGGAACTGGACCAGCGCGCGGATGGGCGGCGTGAAACCGACCTCCGCCGCCGCATCATCGAGCGCCTTGCCCTTCAACGCCTGGTTCTGCAGGAGCCAGTTGCCGGCGTCGAGCACTTCCTGAGGATTGGTGGACGCGATCAGCACCTGGGACAGCACCGGGTCCGGATAGAGCGCCACGGGAGCCATCAGCTCCTCGAGCGCCTCGGGACTCCACGTTCCCGGTGCGCCCGTGGCCGCGGCGGTGGCGGGCGTTGCGCCCGTGGCCGGCGGCGGCGCGGTGTCGGTCGCCGCAGGTACGGTGGTTGCCTGCGGCGATTCAGGCTCCTTCGAGCCGCAGCCGGAAAGCGACGCCAGGAAACCACCGACGAAACAAACGAGGATCAGCGGCCGGACCGCAGGCGCAACGGGCGTCATGCTCGATTCTCCATCCGCATCTGTGCGGGATTTCGCTCGCAACGCACACTGCACCCGCCGTCAAGCCTTCAGCGACTGTCACGCGTGCAGCACTCCCCACCCCACCGCGAATCTAGCACAGCGCCACGGCCCTGAAATGCGGGAACCGTGATCGGGCATTCCATCACCGTCGGCCATTCCATCACTTGCCGCATCGCGGTCGGCACGAAGGTGGGCCAGGAGTCGCTTCCGTTGCAGACGCCGCCGAGTCTTCGCTTCCGGTGGCTCACGCGGACGAAGTCAACGGTTCACTCGGCGACGGCGTCGGCAAATGCCGTCAGCCGTATCCGATCGGTGATCGTGATCGAGCGATAGCCGCGCTTCACCCAGCCCGACTTCTCGAAACGCCCCAGCGCGGCGTTCACGGTCTTGCGCGAGGCATTCGCGAGGATCCCGAGCGCCGCCTGCGGGAGCGGGATCGGCACGTTCTCGTACGTCGTGATCCGCCGCAGGGCGCGGGCGATGCGGCGGTGTTCGTCCGGTTCCTGCAGGTCGCGGATCGTGAGCAGGAGCAGATCCAGATTGAGCATCAGGATCTGCAAGAAATTCCGGATCACCTGCGGCTTCCGCGCCGCCATCTGGTCCATCGCCTCGAGCGGCAGATAGACGGCCTCCGAAGCGAGTGCCGCCCGGAGTTCGATTCGCCGCGGCTGCCGACTCAGGAACGATCCTTCGCCCGTCCAGCCGCCCGACGCCAGCACGTGCATCATCTGGGGTGAGCCGGCGTCCGGCGCCATGCTGACGAGAACCGCGCCGCTCACGACGCCGTAAATTCCGCCCAACGGATCGCCGACCCGGTAGACGATCTCGCCCGCTGCAAAGCGAACCCGGACCGCGCGATGAAACAGTTCCTCGCGGAATGCATCGGGCTGCCGGGACAGCCAGCCGACGCTCGAGAGGACGTCACGCGCCCTCGACGGAACGACCAAGTTTCCCTCCCTGACATCCCGCCCGCCCGAGGGCGACGGCGCTGCCGATGTCGTGGTTGTGGCGCGGCTGCTCATCCTGGGCGCCACGATCCCCGGAAATTGTGCCTGACATTGTCCCCGCTGACACATTCCCGCCCCCCCCGGCCGTGCAAGGCTTGCAGCCAGATCAAGTCCCCGGTCGACGGGGCATTCTTGTGTGGGAGGACGTTCATGAAATGGTTCAGGATCCTGGCCCTTGCGGCCCTGATGGTGACGCCGTGGATCGCCTCGGCTCAGGCGAGCAAACCGAACATCCTGGTGATCTGGGGTGACGACATCGGCACCTGGAACATCAGCCACAACAGCCGCGGGATGATGGGCTACCAGACGCCCAATATCGACCGCATCGCGACGGAAGGCGTCGCCTTCACCGACTATTACGGCCAGCAGAGCTGCACCGCGGGCCGCGCTGCGTTCATCAACGGCAGCGTGCCGGTGCGCACCGGCATGACCAAGGTCGGTCTGCCGGGCGCGAAGGAAGGCTGGCAGAAGACCGACGTCACCATGGCGACAGTCATGAAGAGCCTCGGCTACGCCACCGGACAGTTCGGCAAGAACCACCAGGGCGACCGCGACGAGCACCTGCCGACGATGCACGGCTTCGACGAGTTCCTCGGCAACCTGTACCACCTGAATGCTCAGGAAGAACCGGAGAACGAGGACTACCCAGGCGACCTGGTTCTGCCGAACGGCAAGACCTTCCTGCAGCAGTTCGGGCCGCGGGGGATCATGAAGTGCAAGGCGGATGGCAAAGGCGGCCAGTCCTGCGTGGATACCGGCCCGCTCGACAAGAAGCGCATGGAGACGATCGACGACGAGACCGTCGCCGCGACCAAGGATTTCGTCACGCGGCAGGTCAAGGCTGGCAAGCCGTTCTTCGCCTGGTGGAACGGCACGCGCATGCACTTCCGCACGCACGTCCGCGCCGACCGCCGCCACAAGGGCAACGACGAGTACAGCGACGGCATGATCGAGCACGACGCCCACGTCGGGGAACTGCTGAAGCTGGTGGACGAGCTCGGTATCGCCGACAACACCATCGTGATGTACTCGACCGACAACGGCCCGCACTACAACACCTGGCCGGATGCCGGCACGATGCCGTTCCGCAGCGAGAAGAACTCCAACTGGGAGGGCGCGTACCGGGTGCCGGCGTTCGTCCGCTGGCCGGGCCACTTCCCGGCCGGCGTGACACGAAACGGCATCGTCTCGCACGAGGACTGGCTGCCGACATTCGCGGCCGCCGCGGGCAATCCGGACATCGTCGCCCAGCTCAAGAAGGGCGTGACCCTGAACGGGCGCAGCTACCGCAACTACCTCGACGGATACAACCAGCTCGACTACCTGAGCGGCAAGACAAGCAAGGACCCGCGCAACGAGTTCTGGTACGTCAACGATGACGGCCAGGTCGTGGCCGCGCGCTACGATGCCTGGAAGGTCGTGTTCCTCGAGAATCGGGGCCAGGCGTTCGGCGTCTGGCGCGAGCCGTTCACCGAGCTGCGCGTGCCGCTGCTGTTCAACCTGCGCCGCGATCCGTTCGAGCGTGCCCAGCACAACTCGAACACGTACAACGACTGGTTCCTGGAGCGCCCGTACATCATCGTGCCGATCCAGGCCATGGCGGCGCAGTTCCTGAAGACGATGGCGGAATACCCGCCGAGCCAGTCGCCGGGTTCCTTCAACCTGGACAAGATCCAGAAGCAGATCGACGCGGCGTCGGGCGGCGGTTGAGGTTCCCCTCCCTGCGGGGCGTCAGCCGCCGGCTGGCGCCCCGCCGCTCTTCCGGTCGATGATCGCGTCGTTCACGCTGAGGAGCTGTCGCATGGTTCGCCGTCTCGCAATCACAGTCGCCCTTTCGGCCTCCCTGCTCGCTGCAGCTGCGCTCGCCGCCGACCCGCTACCCTCCTGGAACGACACTGGGCCGAAGAAGGCAATCCTCGCTTTCGTCGAGCGCACCACGACGCCGGATTCGTCGGGCTTTGTGGCACTCCCCGCGCGAGTCGCCGTATTCGACAATGACGGCAACCTCTGGGCCGAGCAGCCAGCCTACTTCCAGCTGCTGTTTGCCATCGACCGGGTCAAGGCGCTTGCACCGCAGCATCCGGAGTGGAAAGCCAAGGAGCCGTTTGCTTCGCTGCTGAAAGGCGATCTTCAGGGCGTTGCCGCTTCCGGTGAGGCCGGCATCGGGCAGCTGCTCGCCGCGACCCACGCCGGCATGACGACCGACGAGTTCAGCCGGACCGTCAGCGACTGGCTCGCGACCGCGCGGCACCCGAAGACCGGCCGTCCGTACACCGAGATGGTCTACCAGCCGATGCTGGAACTGCTCGCGTACCTCCGCGCCAACGGCTTCAAGACCTACATCGTCTCCGGCGGCGGCATCGAGTTCATGCGGCCCTGGACCGAGCGCGTATACGGTATCCCGCCCGAGGAGGTGGTCGGTTCCACTGGCGGTCTCGCCTTCGAGATGAAGGACGGCGTGCCGTTGCTGCGCAAGCTCCCGACGCTCGTGCTGAATGACGACAAGGAAGGCAAACCCGTCGGCATCCAGCGCCACATCGGCCGTCGCCCGGTTTTTGCTTCCGGCAACTCGGACGGAGACCTCGCGATGCTGCAGTGGACCTGTCTCGCGGACGGCGCGCGCTTCTGCCTGTACCTGCATCACACCGACGCTGAACGCGAGTGGGCTTACGATCGCGAGTCGCACATCGGCCGGCTCGACAAGGGCCTCGACGAGGCCGCGCGGCGCGGCTGGACCGTGATCGACATGAAGCAGGACTGGAATCGCGTTTTTCCGTTCCAGTGAGACGCACGCCGCCCATTTCACGCTGATGGGCTTCGGCTGTCGAAACTATTGGCTCCGAGTGTACCTGCCACCTGCCCTGGCGGTGCTCGTCGGTGGCTCGTTCCAAATCCACAGTTCCTGTATACGTGCGCACCCGCGACGCGTCGCATGGCCGGGGCTCTGCCGGTCTCACTGCCACCCCTGTGATCGGCTCATTCGGATTCGTCCGCGTCCTCGCCTTCCAGGCTGGATTGTGCTTGCACCACCAGCCACATCCACGCCAGCCGTGTCGCCACCTCGCGGATCTCGGGCAGCATTGCTGCGTACTTGTCGGCCGCCGGCTCGAGCCGGTGCGCCACCCACGGTGCACGTGGATGCTCCATGGGCTGCAGCTGGACGCGTGCATGTTCGTAGAGATGGCGCCACACGAACGCACCCTCGATGGGCTGTCGGGCAACGCCTACTGTCAGGACGGGCTCTTCATGCGGGCCACGGATGACGAACAGCGCCCCACCAGGACGCTCGCCTTCGGGAGCGTCGGCCGCGCGACGCACGCCGCCGCGAAACGTGAACCCCGATTCGACGTAACCGCCCACTTCCGGCAGAGGCGCGAACGCTACCTGGCCGGATTCATACCAGCGTTCGGCGCACACCCGCAGTTCTGCGGGCGTGATGCCGGCCTGGTTGAAGGGCTGCACTTGACCGGTTGCGAGATCCAGGAGCCTCGCCGCCCGCAGGTCATTCGGGCCCGCCGCGGCTGCCTGCCAGGCCGGAGGCCCGGGCAAACGCACAGGCGCTTCGTCGAACTCCAGTATCTCCAGGCCCTGCGCCTCTACCGGCTCGAGCCCGCTGCGCGATCCCATGGGCAGCCTGCTCGCCGTGGGCCGTACTCCGGGCATACCCGCCCTGGCCGCCGCCTTGAATGCCTCAGGCAGTCTGTCCGCGATGGCCCGCAATGCCTCGAGCGCGCCCAACCGCACCGGGATCACCGGCTCGTCCGACTCTGCGGCATCAGGATTCACGCGCAGCAGCGTTACCCGATCCCGCTCGCCCACGAGCCGCTCGCCGAGACCACGGATCGTTGCAATCGCGGTCCCGGCACCCAGCTCGACGACGACGAGCCGCCGCCCGCGCACGGCGGTGAGCCAGTGCCGGTACCGCGGCTCCTGCTCGCGCGTGGCCTTCGCCAGCCAGGCTGGATCCGCGAACATCAGCACGTTCGGCCGCGCTACCGCCCCGCACTCGGGACACCGCGGCAACCGACCCCGTGCGGTGATGGTCCCGAGATCGACGTCGAGTTGCGATGTGTCTTCGAGCCAGATGCGCTCCGTGCACGGCCGCGAACACTGCAACCGATGGATGCTGCCGTGCTGTTCGAGGATGCGCTCCGCCGGAAAGCCGGCCTTCTCGAACTGCCCATCCACATTCGAGGTCACCACGAAATATCCGAGCGGCATGGCACGGGCCCAGTCGAGCAGCATGGAAAAACCCAGGTGCGGCTTCATTTCGCGATAGAGCCGCTGCCGATGACCGTAGAACGCCCACGCCATCTCCGGCCGCTCGGTGAACCACTGCGGCTGCGCCATCTCCTGAAACGGGATCCCGAGCTTCCCCAGCGCTGGATAGGCCCGCCAGAACCCCTCCGGGCTGCGGAAGTCCGGAAGACCCGAGTCCACACCCATGCCCGCGCCCGCGGTGATCAGCAGCCCATCCGCCTCGGCAATGCGCCGCGCCGCCATGCGAATGGCCCGCGCTGTCCGGTCATCCATCACGCATCCTCCTCTGTCCACGCCGTCCTGGCGTACCCGATTTGGCCAGCGGCCGCCCCGGCCGCCCCAACCCGCTGCGCAGAACGCGACGCCGTGCACCGGCCACAGATTACCGGCGGTACAGGCTCACGCCGCGAGCCTGCGGCGCGCGGTGATGTCGCCCAGGGCCTGCGCGCGTGATAATTGGGCGGTCATCCATGCGTTACTGAGGGCACTCCAGTGAATACAGTTCCGGTCGTCGCCTCGATCCTCCTGCTGCTGCTCGGCTCCCTCCCGGTCATGGCGCAGCCGCCGGAGACACCGGTCGCAGCGCAATTCCCCTGGAAGCTCGATCCCGCCCTGCTGGCCGGAGAAGGTCTGAGCGACGTTCCGCCGGTGCCTCCGTCCGTGCTGCTGAGCGGCGTCTCGCGGCCGCGCCGAGCGGTGCTGCATCTGGGCGAGGACGTCGTGATCGTCGTCTACGAGGAGCAGCCCGTGAAACTCGCCCTGCGCGGGAAGGGTATGCCCTACAACGAGTTCATCCACGTGCTCGCGGGCACGCTGGTCCTGACCGATTCGGGCGGTCAGGCCCGCGAGTTCCACCAGGGCGACTTCCTGATGATTCCGAAGGGGTTCACGGGCACCTGGGAAACCCGCGGCGTGTTCCGCGAGCTGGTCGTCCTCACGCGCCAGGTCTGGGACGCGACGCACTGAGCGAGGCGCGGCGGCTGTTCACGGATCGCCCCGCCCCGCGAGCAGCTGCTCGCGGGGCGGGTTCGGGAGCGGCCGGTCGCACGCCCTATCGAGCAGCGCCGAATCGGGCGCTGAGTTCGAGCCGATAGAGCGCTTCATCCGGCTGGAAGCTCTTCGTCGCGCCCAGGCCCAGATAGTCGACGATCCGGTAGACCCGTGTCTCGCCCGTCAGGTTCTCGCCCACCAGCGAAACATCCCAGGCATTCGACACCGGCGCGAAGGTGAGCCGCGCATCGACCGTCGTGTAACCGTCCTCGCGCATGTCGGGTCGGTTCACCGGACTGAGTTCCTGGGAGCTCTGGTAGTGGAGACGCGGCTGGAAGCGAATCTCGCCAAGGTCCCGCACACTGGTCGTGTAGGTCACGCCGAGGTTCAGCGTATTCTCCGGTGCGCGGACCAGATTGAGATCCTTGGCGTCGTAAGTGCTGCCGCCGGAGTACAGCAGGCCCTCGGTGTACTTGGCGTCGAGATACGTGTAGTTGCCGAACAGCATCCACTCATCGGCGACCTGCCACTGCAGCTCGGTTTCAAGGCCCTGGGACTTCGCCTCGGCCGCATTGCTCGTGAAGGCGATCGAATTGACGATCGACTGGACCTGCAGATCCTTGAATTCGGTCAGGAACAGCGCGGCACCGAACCTCAGGTTGCCGGTGTCACCCTTGAGGCCGATCTCGTACGCCGTCGCGGTCTCCGGGTCATAGTCGACCGGTTGCACGCCGTCCGTCGCGGTGTTGTAACCGCCGCCCTTGTACCCACGGGAGATACCGCCGTAGAGGTTGAGCGTATCCGTCAACTCGAATGTGAACGCGACGCGCGGTGTCCAGCCGGAATCCGTCGCCGAGGCGCTCACACCCTCGGGAGGAAGACAGGGCGCGAGCAGGTTCGTCACGCAGCCGCTGGCGACGACCGGCAGATGGCTCGTGCCACGGATGTAGCTCACAGGTATCGGCGCATTCGGCGCCGGCAAGGCGTAGGTGTCCGAGGATGCGTAGCTCGTCCAGTCGCGCTCGTCATGCGTATAGCGGACGCCCGCGGACAGCGACAGCCGATCCGTCGCGTTCCACGTGCCGTCCGTGAAGACGCCGAGGGACTTGCGTGGACCGTCGAAACCGGTCCAGTCGACCTGTCGGATGCCAAAGGCATCCAGCCCGAGCTGCGCGGCTGTCCGCGGGTATTCGACGTGATAATCGACGTAGTTGGCGCCCGTGACGAAGAACAGGTCGTCTCCCGTCCAACTGAGCCGCAGCTCCTGCTGGTACATGCGCGATTCGACGCCGCCGAGCTGGAACAGCAGGATGCTCGATATCGGTGCGCCGAACACCGCGCTGGTGATGGCCACAAGCGTCGGTACCGGCAGCGCGGCCGCGTCTGCTTCCCAGGCGTATTCCGAATCGCGATAGTCCGTGATCGACTTGAAGGCCCAGCGGTCGTCGATTTCCCAGTCGACCTCGAGGTGCCCGACATTGCCTTCGAGTTCGTCCGTCACGTTCTTGAGCACGGAATAGACGTGCGTCGGATTCCGGTCACCGGTGAGGTCCCAGACGTTGTTGCCCCAGCCGGAACTGCTCGCCGACCAGCGCTGGTAGTAGCCATAGAGCGTGACGGCGTCCGCCGGCTGCCACTGTGCCCCCAGACGCACGCCCCAGCGATTGAAGTCACCGAGTTCACCGCCCGCAACCAGGTTCTTCTGGTAATTGCCGCGCTCGTCGTACATGCCGGACAGGCGCAGGGCGAGCGACTCGGTCGCCGCCCAGTTGGCCTGGATGTCGCCGCGCCGCTGGCTCACGTTGCCCGCACCCGCCGAGACTGCCAGACCGTTCGCTCCCGGCTCGGGTCGGTTCGTGTACACGGAAATCGCGCCGGCGGTGGCGTTCTTGCCATACAGGGTGCCCTGCGGCCCCTTGGCGACTTCGATGCGCGCGACGTCGAACAGGGGCGTGTTGGCAAAGTCGAGATACCCGGCATACGACTCGTCCCAGTACACACCCACGCTCGGCTCGCCACCGCCGTCCGTCGTGGTCGACGACATGCCGCGGATCGCCCAGATCGCGTTCTGGACGCCCGTCGTCCAGCCGCTCACGGCCGGAATCAACGGCAGCACGTCCGAGATCGTCTGTGCGCCCGAGTCGGCGATCATCCCGGCGTCGAACACCGACACCGTGATGGGCACGTCCTTGACCGACTGCTCGCGCTTCTGCGCCGTGACGATGATCTCTTCCAGACCGCCGGCCGCGTCGTCGTCGGCCTGCGCAAATGCCGGGCCGGCGATGCTCGCCGCGGCGGCAAGCATCGCAGTCCGGCCGAGGACAGCCCGGATGTGAGCCGAAAGACCACGGTAATGCTGGTTCACGTTGCCCCCTGATTGAAATGGCGGGTGCCTGGCCCGCAGGTGCCAGGCGACGGAATGACGCCCGTGCGTTCAGCACACACGGGAAGACACAGGCTCGATGGCACTGCGCTTCAGCGCCTGCTTGTCGATCTTGCCGACGGGCAGCAGCGGCAGCACGTCGTGCACGATGAATCGCTTCGGAATCTTGTAGTTGGCGAGGCGCGCACGGCACCAGTCGCGCAGTGCGTCCT
>JAYRRR010000011.1:0-11017 GCA_041910015.1 Steroidobacteraceae bacterium | reverse complement strand
GCCAGCACGCGATCGAGCGCCCGTCGCACCCGACCGCGCTCGCGGGCCAGCCCGGGCACGATCAGCGCAAGCCGATCACCTGGACGATCGTGCAGCCGCTGCGCGGCCCAGCGTGCGGCCACGTCGAGCTCGGCGTCGAAATCGTCGCACTCGACGACCTCGGCCACGATGGCGACGTCGTCGGCCAGGGGCTCGGGGAGTTCGAGACGGACACCGGTCTCCCGCAGCCGGTCGAGGAACGCGGCCTGCTGGGGCGTCCAGCGGTCAAAACCGACGAAGCAAAAATGCGTACCCGGTGCCGGCGGGCCGACGACGGTCGCGGCCAGCGACGGATCGAGCCAGCGGCCGGCGTCGAGCCAGGCACGGTATTGCGCGACCCAGCGCGCAAACGACTCGATTTCCATGCCCTCATCGGCCGACAGCGCGGCGTACGGGATCCCGTACGCGTGCAGCAACTGCCACGACCGATACGCGGCCGCGCCGAGCCCGGCCCGCGCCAGCAGATGCTGCTGGCCGGGGTCGCGCCGCACGATCTGCTCCCAGGCCAGGCCGGCATGTGACGGGCTCAACCAGCGCAGCACCGTCCGGCCCGCGGCGCGGTCAGCCTCGAATTGCCGTTGCAGCAGCTCCGGCCAGGTGACGACGTCCGGGGTACGCCAGACCCGCAGCCCCCGTGCCAGACACGCCGCATCGTGACGCGCCCGCAGATGATGGGCGAGCCGGCGCGTCGGCGTGACGTAGGCGACGCCGGGTGTGAGCTCGTCTGGCAACACGTCGGCAGGTGTCATGACCCCCGGGGCAACCTTGATCTCGGCCATCCGTGCAGGATTCACCCCCGCAGGCTCGCCCGATGAGCCCGTGCTCCGTGCCTGCGCCATTGTCGCCTCTCACGATGGCGACGACAAATGAAAAGCTCTTATAATTCAGTATATTATTGGCTATTAGTAATGTTAATTATCAACGCGCCGTCTCCACCGCCCGCAGCGGACTCGGCCGGGAGACAGGCTCGTCACCCGCCGCGTAGTTGTCGAGCAACTCCTCCATGCGGCCGAATACGTCGACCAGCACCGCGGGCTCCGGCAGGTTCGTGACGCGGAAGTGCGTGTTGTACGACACGTTGAAACTCGTGCCCGGCGCGATCAGGACGTGCTTGTGCTCGAGCAGGTCCATTGCAAAACGACGATCGTCGAAGTTCGGCAGCCGCTGCGGATCCACGCCGACGAACGCGTAGCAGGCGCCGCGCGGCGGCTGCAGCGCAAGGTAGCGGCTGCGCGCGACGGCGTCGATGATCGCGCGGCGCGATTCGTACAGCCTGCCGCCCGGCGCGACGAGTTCGCCGATGCTCTGGTAGCCGCCCAGCGCCGTCTGCACGGCCCACTGCCCCGCCACGTTGCTGCACAGGCGCAGCGACGACAGCAACTCCAGCCCGGAGAGGTATTCGCGCGAGTTCTCGAGGTCGCCCGAAAAGACTGCCCAGCCCACGCGATAGCCACAGGCACGATAGACCTTCGACAGCCCGCTCAGCGTGCAGCAGAGCGTCGAGTGCACCAGCGTGGCCATCGGCACGGCCTGCGCGCCGTCGTAGGTCATCTGGTCGTAGATCTCGTCCGAGAACACCACGAGGTGGTGTCGCTCGGCGATGCGGGCGATCGCCTCCAGCACCTCGCGCGGGTAGACCGCGCCGGTGGGGTTGTTCGGGTTGATGACCACGATGGCGCGCGTGCGCTTGGTGACCAGCGCCTCGATCTGTTCCGGGTCCGGCACGAAGCCGTTTTCGGGCCGGCAAGGGTAATGCACGGCCTTGCCGCGGTTCAGGTTGACCGCGGCCGTCCACAGCGGGTAGTCGGGGCTCGGGACCAGCACCTCCTCGTCCGCGGCCAGCAGTGCGCGCAGTGTGAGATCGATGAGCTCGCTCACACCGTTGCCGATGAACACCTCGTCGGCGGTCACGCCGCGAACACCGCGCTCCTGCTGCTGCATCACGACGGCTTCACGGGCCGGAAAGATGCCCTTCTGGTGGCAATAGCCTTCGGCGGCGCGGAGGTTCTCGATCATAGCGAGCCGCATGGTCTCGGGCGTGCGGAAACCAAACGCCCCGGGATTGCCGATGTTCAGCGAGACGATGTCGTAGCCCAGGCGTTCCATCTCATGGGCGCGGCGGGCCAGCTTGCCGCGGATCTCGTAGCGGACGTTGGCCAGACCGGGGCTCGGGCGGACGGTACGGGTGGACATGATGGCACGGGGACTGTATGGATGGCTGCAGTATAAGGGCTGGGCCCGCAACGTCGAACACGACCTGCGCGGGTCGCCCGCGCAGGCTCCGTATGCATGCCCAGGGCCGGCTGCCAGACGAACCGCAGCACGGGCACGGGCCCTGGATCGGAAGCTCCCCGCTTCCTAATGCGGGTGACTGTGTCTGAGGATGTGCGGCCGCTCGAGGCCGTGCGCGAGCATCAGCGACTCGTCGTCGAGCAGTTGCAGCGTCGGGCCGTCGGCGACGATGCGGCCCTGGTCGATCAGGATCGTGCGCGGGCAGATCTCGACGACGAACTCGAGGTCGTGGGTCGCGATCAGTTGCGCGACCGGCAGTTCCGTCAGCAGCTTCATCAGGCCGCGACGGCCGCGCGGATCGAGGTCGCTCGTCGGTTCGTCCAGCGCGAGCAGCCGAGCTTCGCAGGCAAGCAGGCCCGCGAGACAGACGCGCCGTTTCTCGCCGCGGCTCAGGTGGTGCGGGGCGCGCTCGGCGAAACCTGGCAGCCCGACCCGCTCCAGCGACTCCTGCACGCGTGCCGAGAGCTGCGGTTCGCGCAGGCCGAGCTGCTGCGGGCCGAAGGCCACGTCCTCCCAGACCGTGGGGCAGAAGATCTGGTCGTCGGGGTCCTGGAACAGCAGCCCGACCCGGCGGCGGATTTCGGCGAGGTTGGCCGCCACGGCCGGCAGGCCGTCGACGCGCACGGCCGGTGCCGTGGGCGGGCGATCCGGCAGCAGCCCGTTCAGGTGCAGCAGCAGGGTCGACTTGCCCGCGCCGTTCGGCCCGATCAGCGCGACACGTTCGCCGGCCTCGATGCGCAGCGACACGCCGGCGAGCGCGACACGGCCGTCGGCGTAGCGGAAGCCCAGGCCGTCGACCTCGAGCACGCTCACGAGCGCCAGCCCCGCGCGCACATGGCGAGGTAAACGCGCTCGGCGCGCTCGGAAGCGCGGATGAACAGCAGCCCCGCGATCTGTGCCGAGGCGCGCCAGGTCGAACGACGGCCGGTGACGAAGCTGCGGCTGCGCCGCGCGCGGGACAGGCGCTGCATCTCGTCGAGCAGCACGTAGAGATAGCGCTGCATCAGCGTGAGCGTCGTCACGAGCAGACCCGGCACGCCGAGCCGCCAGAGCACGTGCAGCAGGTCGGAGAAGCGCGTCGTCGCCGTGAGCAGCACCATCGTCGCGAGACACAGCGTGCTCTTGACGACCATGGAGACGAACAGCGGCCAGCCGCCCGGTCCGAACAGCGCCAGCAGCGCGATGCCGATCACGAACGGCTCGAGCAGCAGCAGCCGCGCGAGCAGTGCGCGCAGGCGCACGCGTGCGAGCAGCGCGATGGCGAAGAGCGCCAGCGCGACCGCCGCGTGGGCCCGCCAGGTGGCGCGCGGCAGCAGCACGACGAGCAGTATGCCGCCGAGCGCGAGCGCGAGCTTGCCGCCGGCCGGCCAGCGGTGAACCGCACTCGTGCCGGACTGATAAGGGCTCAGCAGCCGGTCGAGGTTCAAGACTCCCGTCCGGCCGGCGTCAGGCTGCGCGCGACGAGCCAGGCCACGAAGAAGGCGACCACGGTGCCGATCGCGCCTGCGAGCGCGGTCGAGACCAGTGGCAGATCGCCCTGCAGTGCGGTAACGGCATAGTCGGGCAGCGGTGCGGCCTGCGCCGCGGCGGCGGCCCCGGCAAAGCCCAGACGTTCGGCCACCCGCTCCAGACCATCCGGCGCCGAGCTCGCGAACGGCGACAGGCCCATGGCCAGCACGAGCGCGGCGATCAGTCCGCCGCGAACCGGTGGCGACAACCCCGTGGTCTCGCGTGACGCCGTGACGGCGACCAGATCGGGCCGGGCGCGCGCGACGACCGCGATCACGAGCATCGTGATCACAGCTTCGCCGAGACCGATCAGCATGTGCACGCCACCCATCGCCGGCACGACGAGCGAGGCCTGCGCCGTGCCGGAGGCGGCCAGTTCGATGGCGCAGGCCAGCGAGGCGACCACGGTCGCGCACCAGGCCGCGAAACCCGCGCCGATCAGGGTTCCCCGCAGACCGTCGCTCAGGCGGCTCGTGGCGCGGTAGACCCCATGGCCCGTGAGCGTGGCGATCACCGCCATGTTGAGCACGTTGGCGCCGAGCGCCGTCACGCCGCCGTCGGCGAACATGAAGCATTGCAGGATCAGGACGGCGGTCATCGCGATGACCGCGGCGGCCGGCCCGACCAGCACCGTCGCGAGCACCGCGCCGATGAGGTGGCCGGACGTGCCCGCCGCCACCGGAAAATTGAGCATCTGCGCCGCAAAGACGAAGGCCGCGACCAGCCCGATCAGCGGCACCTTGCGTGGCGGAAGTTCGCGCCGGACCTCGCGCAGGGCGAGCGCGACCCCGCCGGCCGCGAGCACCGCCGTCACGACGACTGTCTGCGGACTGATGAATCCATCAGGGATGTGCACGCGGGTGCTCCTATCGCCGCCGCCGCGGACCGGAGGCCGCCCGGGGACCGGCTCGGGTATGAGGTTCGTATGGATTATTCATACGCGCGCCTTCCCGGCAAGCACGGACTTCCGCAATCGCCCTGCGTCAACCCCCGGTGCGCGGTCGCGGCACGGGTTCGGGCACCGCGGCGAGCAGTACCCGCGTGTACGCCTCCCGCGGCGCCTCGAAGATGCGCTGACGGTCGCCCCGCTCCACCAGCCGGCCCTGACACAACACCGCGACCTCATCGCAGAGATGACGCACGACGGCGAGGTTGTGGCTGATGAACAGCAGCGCCATGCCATGCCGCTCGCTCAGGTCGCGCAGCAGGTTGACGATCTGCGCCTGCACCGAAACGTCGAGCGCGCTCACCGCTTCATCGCAGACGAGCAGGCGCGGCCTGACGATGGTGGCCCGGGCGATGGCGACGCGCTGGCATTGCCCGCCGCTCAACTCGTGCGGGTAGCGGTCGGCCAGTTCCGGCGCGAGCCCCACTTCGACCAGGGCATCGGCGATGCGGGCCTGGGCCGCGTCCGCGGTCAGCGGGGCGGCGACCACACGCAGGGCTTCGCCGACGGCCTCGCCAGCCGTCATGCGCGGGTCGAGACTGCCGAAGGGGTCCTGGAACACGACCTGCAGCTCGCGGCGCAGCCGCCGCAGCCGCGCCGCATCCCCGTAGTCGACCGGCTCGCCATCCCACAGCACGCGGCCCGCCTGCGCACGGGCGAGGCCGAGCACGACGCGTGCGAGCGTCGTCTTGCCCGAGCCCGACTCGCCGACGACGCCGAGCCGTCCGCCGGGCGCGACTTCGATCGACACGTCCGTCAGTGCGTCGACGTGGCGCCGGCGGGCGCCGACGAAGCCCGACCCGCGCAGTGCATACCGCAAGCACAGGTTCTCGACGCGCAACAGGGGCGGCACGTCTGCACTCACGTCGCCTCCTCGACCGGCGCGAGCGGCCGGTGACAGGCCACGGCACGTGCCGATGACTCCGGCAATGCCCGCAGCGCAGGTGACTGCCCGGCACAGAGGTCGGTGGCGCGATCGCAGCGAGGCACGAACGCGCAGCCGGCCATGATCTCGCCGGGACGCGGCGGCTGCCCGGGAATGCTCGCGAGCCTTTGCAGTGGACCGTGCAGGCGCGGCACCGCCGCGAGCAGCGCGGCCGTGTAGGGATGCGCAGGCGCCGCGAACAGCGTCTCCACCGGCGCCTGCTCGACGATGCGGCCCGCGTACATGACGGCGACACGATCGGCCAGCCCCGCCACGACGCCGAGGTCATGCGTGATGAGCACGAGGCCGACTCCGCTCGCGCGCACCTTGGCCAGCAGTTCGAGCACGCGGGCCTGCACGGTGACGTCGAGCGCCGTCGTCGGCTCGTCCGCGAACAGCAACTGCGGACGGCCCATCAGTGCGATGGCGAGCGCGACGCGCTGCCGCATGCCGCCGGACAGTTCGTGCGGGTACTGGCGCAGGCGCGCCGCGGGGTCGGGCACGTCGACGTCGCGCAAGGCGGTCAGCGCGCGGGCGCGTGCCTCGGCGCGCGTCGCGAGCCCGCGGTCGAGCAGCAGCTCGACCAGTTGCGTCTCGATGCGCAGGTGCGGCGTGAGCGAGCTCATCGGATCCTGCGAAAGCAGCCCGATGCCGGTGCCGCGCACGCCGTCGAGCACGGCTTCGTCGGCGCCGAGCAGTTCGCGACCCTGGAATCGCACCGAGCCATGCGCGCGACCGTTGCGGGCCAGCAGCCCGAGACAGGCGAGCAGCGCCTGCGTCTTGCCCGAGCCGGATTCGCCAACGACGGCGAGGCACTCGCCGGCCCGCACGTCCAACGACACGCCGGCCACCGCCGGCACGGCGCCTCGTTCACTGGCGAACTCGACCTGCAGATCGCGCACCTCGAGCAGCGGCGCCGGAGTCACTGCCGCTGTCTCGGGTCGAGTGCGTCGCGCAGCCCGTCCCCCAGGAAGTTCAGACACAGCAGGATCGTGCCGAGCACGGCCGACGGGATCAGCAGCAGCCAGGGCGAGGTCTCCATCTCGAGAGCGCCTTCGGCCACCAGCCGGCCGAGACTGGTGAGCGGCTCCTGCACGCCGAGACCCAGGAAACTCAGGAAGCTTTCGAAGAGGATCACCTGCGGCACCGTGAGGGTCGCGTACACGATCACCGTACCGAGCACGTTCGGGATCACGTGACGGAAGATGATGGTCCGCGCCGGCAGCCCGAGCGCGATGGCTGCCTCGACGAATTCCCGCTGCCGCAGCGCGAGCGCCTGGCCGCGTACGATCCGCGCCATGGTGAGCCAGCCCACGGCGCCGATGGCGAGGAAGATCAGCACCAGGCTGCGGCCGAACACGACGGTCAGGATGATCACGAAGAACATGTACGGCAGCGCGTACAGTACGTCGACGAACCGCATCATCCACGCGTCGACGCGGCCGCCGAGATAGCCCGCCGTCGCCCCCCAGGCCACGCCGATCAGCACGCTGACGGCGGTCGCGAGCACGGCCACGAGCAACGACAGCCGCGTGCCGATCCACACGCGCACGAAGAGGTCGCGGCCGTTCGTGTCCGTACCGAACCAGTGGCCTGCAGCGAGCGACGGTGGCGAGGCCAGCGTCGACTGCGACCAGTCGACCTGATCCACGGCGTACACGCTGAGCCAGGGCCCGAGCAGCGCGGCGAGCACGAGCAGCCCGAGCAGCGTAACGGCCATCCAGGCGGCGCGACTGCGCCGCAGGCGTCGCCCTGCGTCGCGCCAGAGCCCCGCGGCGGCCGGCGGTTCCCGCACGGTGGGCTCAGCCATGGCGAATCCGGGGGTCGAGCCAGCCGTAGAGCAGATCCACCGCGAGGTTGAGCAGCAGGATCAGGCTGGCGTAGAGAATGACCATGCCCATGACGAGCGTGTAGTCACGGTTGATCGCGCCCTGCACGAAATGGCGACCGACGCCGGGCAGGCCGAACACCTGTTCGACCACGAGCGAACCCGTGAGCAGCGCGGCCGCCGCCGGACCGAGGTAGCTCACGACCGGCAGCAGCGTGGGCTTCAGGGCATGGCGACGCAGCAGCGCGCCGCGCGACAGCCCCTTCGCGCGTGCGCTGCGGATGTAGGGTGCCTGCAGCACCTCGAGCAGGCTGCCGCGCGTCAGGCGCGCGACATACGCGACGAACGGCAATGCCAGCGTGAACACCGGCAGCACGAGGTGACGCACGCTGCCGGACTCCCATCCCGCCACCGGCAACCAGCCGAGGTGCACGCCGAACAGCAGTGCGAGAACCGGCGCCAGCACGAAATTCGGTACGGCGATGCCGACCAGCGCAGTGGCCATGACGGCATGATCGACGGTCCCATCGTGTCTCAGCGCCGCCACGACTCCGAGCGGGACGCCGGCGCCGATCGCGAGCAGCAGCGCCAGCACGCCGACCGTGACGGTGAGGGGCAGACCACGGCCGATCAGCTCCGCGACGGAGCGGTCCTTGTACTTGAACGACGGCCCGAGGTCGCCGTGCGCGAGACGGCGGAGGTAACGACCGTACTGCACGAGCACCGGCTGGTCGAGCCCGTAGGCAGCCTGCAGGTTGGCGGCGATCTCCGGTGGCACCGCCTGCTCCTCGTCAAAGGGCCCGCCCGGTGCGAGTCGCATGACGAAGAACGCGGCCGTGACGATGACGAGCAGCGTCGGAACGACGCCGAGCAGTCGACCGATGACGTAACGCCACATGACGGTCTACCGCGTCACGCCGCGCGGCGACGGCTGGGTGCCGACCGCGACGACCGCCGTGCTCATGCGTCCGGACCGCCGCGCCCGAGCATCCCCAGGAACCCCGCTTCGTCGACCACGGGCACACCGAGGGTCTGGGCCCTGGCGAGCTTTGAACCGGCCTCCGCGCCCACGACCAGCAGCGAGGTCTTCTTAGACACCGAATCCGTCACCGTCGCGCCCGCGGCACGCGCTGCCTCCCTCGCCTGCTCACGCGACATCGAGGCGAGCGTTCCCGTGATGACGACGACCTGGCCGGTCATCGGACCAGACGCACCGGTGGCCACCCGCCGGAGCTTCGGCCAGACGATGCCTGCGGCCTGCAGCTGCGCCACGACCTGGCGATTGCGCGGTTCGTCGAAGAACTCGCGCACGTGGCCGGCGACGACCGGCCCCACGTCGCGCACCTGCTGGATGTCCTCGAGACGCGCTTCGATGAGCGGATCGAGGTCGCCGAAATGCCCGGCGAGCGCGAGCGCCGTGGCTTCGCCCACGTCGCGGATGCCGAGCGCGAGCAGGAACCGCGGCAGCGTCGTCTGCCTGCTCTGTTCGAGCGCGGCGACGAGGTTCGCCGCCGACTTCGGTCCCATGCGCTCGAGCCCCGCCAGCTCTTCCGCCGTGAGCGTGTAGAGGTCGGCCGGGGTCGTGACCCGCCCGCTCTCGATCAACTGGGTGATCAGCCGTTCGCCGAGCCCGTCGATGTCCATCGCGCGCCGCGAGGCGAAATGGAGCATCGCCCCGAGCCGCTGCGCCGGGCAGACGAGCTGACCCGAACAGCGCGCCACTGCCTCGCCTTCGGTGCGGTCGACGTGCGAACCGCAAACCGGACAGCGCTTCGGCAGGACGACGGTTCGCGCATCGGCCGGTCGTCTCTCGAGGATGACGCGCACGAGTTCCGGGATCACGTCGCCAGCCCGGCGAACCACGACCGTGTCGCCGACCCGGACGTCCTTGCGCGCGACCTCGTCCATGTTGTGCAGCGTCACGTTGCTTACGGTCACACCACCGACGAAGACCGGCGCGACGTGCGCGACCGGCGTCAGCGCGCCGGTGCGCCCGACGTAGAACCGCACGTCCTGCACCGTCGTCGTCTCTTCCTGGGCAGGGAACTTGTGCGCCACCGCCCAGCGCGGTGCACGCGCCACGAAGCCGAGGTCGCGCTGCCAATCGACGCGGTCGACCTTGTAGACGACGCCGTCGATGTCATAGGCGAGCGCATCCCTCCGGCCGGCGATGCGTTGAAAATACTGCAGGCAACCTTCGACGCCGGCGACCACGTCGACCTCCCGACAGGTCCGCAGCCCGAATTCGCGCAGCGCAGCGAGCACGCCGCTGTGCCGCGGCGGCGGCGTCCAACCCGCGACCGCACCGATGCCGTAGAAGAACAGGTCGAGCACGCGACGCGCCGTGATCGTCGGATCGAGCTGGCGCAGGCTGCCGGCAGCCGCGTTGCGCGGGTTGACGAAAGTCCTTTCGCCGCGCTCGAGCGCACGCTGGTTCAGCGCCGCGAACGACTGGCGCGTCATGAACACCTCGCCGCGCGCCTCGAGTACCGTCGGCACGCAACTGCCCCGCAACTGCACCGGAACCGAGCGGATCGCACGGACGTTCGGCGTGACGTCCTCGCCCTTCGACCCGTCGCCACGCGTCGCAGCCTGCACGAGCCGGCCGTGCTCGTAACGCACGGTGACCGCGAGACCGTCGATCTTCGGCTCGGCGGAATAATCGATGCGCTCGACGTCCAGCCGTTCTCTCGCGCGGCGATCGAAGTCGAGGATGTCCTGCTCCGAGAACGCGTTCTCGAGCGAGAGCATCGGCACGGCGTGCACGACCTCGCGGAATTCGCGCGCAGGCTGTCCGCCGACGCGTTGCGTGGGTGAGTCCGGGTCCGCGAGCTCCGGATGCGCCGCCTCGAGTTCGCGCAGCTGGCGCATCAGCGCGTCGAACCGCGCGTCCGACACCTCGGGGTCGTCGAGGACGTAGTAGCGATAGTTGTGGTGCTCGATCTGCCCGCGCAGCTCGCGCGCCCGTCGCCTCGCGTCGCGGCTCGCGGTCATCGACGTCTCATGCCGCTCCGGCGGCCACCGCACGCTCGAATTCGAGTGCTTCCTCGCGCAGCCGGCCCGCACGCTGCGCCGTGAGCGGTGCGCCCTTGTCGTCGGCCAGCGCGCCGCCGAGCTGCGTGGCGAGCGCGCGCGCGGTGAAGACCATCTCGTCGAAC
Source organism: Steroidobacteraceae bacterium (assembly GCA_041910015.1). Taxonomy (GTDB): domain Bacteria; phylum Pseudomonadota; class Gammaproteobacteria; order Steroidobacterales; family Steroidobacteraceae; genus RPQJ01. The sequence continues at coordinate 320 of JAYRRR010000011.1, read as the reverse complement.
GCCTCGGCGGCCGTGACCGGTCCGGGCAGCACGGCGAAAATGAGCACGCCGGGGTATTGCGTCGCCGGCATGGCCGCCACGTCGAACGTGCCCGGTTCCTTCAGGCTCGCGACGCTGAACACCGGACGCCCGTCGCTGTGCAGGCAGTGGAACACGTCGTAGCGGCCGAAACGCAGGCCCTCGGCGTGCATGGCCTCGAGCACGCGGCCGCCCGCAAAGTGCCCGCCGCCACCGGCGACCACGCGCAGCGCAAAGATCTTCTGCGGCGTCCGCTGCGGCCGTGCGGCGCCCGCCGGCGCAGCGGCGGCGGCCGGCGCCGG
>JAYRRR010000010.1:0-17301 GCA_041910015.1 Steroidobacteraceae bacterium | reverse complement strand
GGGCTACCCGAGGGGCCTGATCCGCTATGACACGCAGAGCGGACTCGAAGGCGCGCCGCGGCGTGTGCTGCGTCCGCGGACGGCGGTCCTCGGCGCGGTGCTCCTGCTGCTCATGGGCGGCTTTCTGTACGCGATCACACATCGCAACGTCGTCGCCGTCGACGTATTGCGCGACCGCAACGCGCTCTACCGCGAGCGCGGCGCGGGGCTCATCGAGAACGTCTACAATGTCAAGATCCTCAACAAGGATGCCGCTCCGCACGAATTCGTGATCACGGCGAGTGGCCTCGCCGGCATCGCGATCGACTACGGCGCAGCGGCGATCGCCGTGGGCCCCGGCGAGGTGAGGAGCGTTCCGGTGCGCATCCGCGTGCCGCGCGCGGAACTCCGTGGCGGCGCCGACATTCGCGTCGTGATCCGGTCGCGGGACACGCAGGCGCTCGAGGCCTCGGGCAAGGCCCGTTTCCTGGCACCGACGAACTGAACTCGACGGCGCGAGGGTGCCGGTTGAGTCCGGCGCCCGCCTTTCTGTAGGGTGCGCAGGGCGAGACCAACAAGAGCGGGCGCACGAGAGCGGGCATGTGGACGCGCGACACTCGCGCCGGGGAGTCGACGAGATGTATTGCACCCAGTGCGGCGCACGGCTGCCGGAGCCGGCCAACTTCTGTCCAGACTGCGGCAAGCCCGCCGACGGTGCCGCGGAAATGCCCGTCACGACGTTCGGAGCGCCGTCGCGCGTCGAAGCTCCAGCCACCGCGGCTGCGGCGCAGACGGCTGCGGCGGATGTCGCGCGTTACGCGGGCTTCTGGCGACGCGTGGCCGCTTCGATGATCGATGGCCTGATCTTCGCGGTGATCCTGGTCCCGGTGGTCGTCGTGCTCTTCATGGCCGCCTCTCCCGCGGCAGGGCAGGAGCCGGGGGTCGGATTCATGGCGGCGTATTACCTCTTGAGCTGGGGTCTCGGCTGGCTGTACTACGCGCTGCAGCACAGTTCCGCCCACCAGGCGACATTCGGCAAGCGCGCGCTGGGCATCAAGGTGGTCTCGCTGCAGGGTGAGCGTATTTCGTTCGCCCGGGCGACGGGGCGCTATTTCGCCTACCTGCTCGCGAGCTTCACGCTCTGCATCGGCCTGGTCATGGCCGCGTTCACGCGGCGTCGCCAGGCGCTGCACGACTTCATGGCGGGCACGCTCGTCGTCAGCCGCGGCACGACGGCGGACGTCGTCGTCGCCAACGGGCTCGCCGCCCCGAAAGTCTCGGGCCTCGTCGTCGCCATCGGGGCCCTGGTGGTCATGGTACCGGTGCTCGGCATTCTCGCCGCCATCGCCATCCCCGCGTACCAGGACTACGTCATCCGCGCGCAGGTCGCCGAGGGCCTGAACATGGCGTCGGCGATCAAGGCGTCGGTCGCCGAAGTCTTCGCCCGTGGCACGGCACTGGAGGACGTCGATTCCGAGGCGATCGGGCTGGACATCGAGTCGACCGGCGGCAAGTACGTCGCGTCGCTCGAGGTCGTGTCCGGCGCGGTGGTCATCGTCTACGGCGAGGGCGCGAACGAGAAGCTCGCCGACCGGCAACTGATCCTCGTGCCGGGTCATACGGAGCAGGGCGACCTCGTCTGGACCTGCGGACTCGCGCCGATTCCGGACGATGTGACGCCTTCGGTCCAGGCTCACGCGCAGTACACCGACGTCGAACGCAAGTACCTGCCGCAGGCGTGCCGCCCCTGACGCGGTGCGTTTACGGAAGGCGGGGCTTTTCTAGGGTTTGAAATCCACTGCCAGCGCGAGCGCGTAGACGCGGGTGTCCTCGTACGTGCCGCTGAACTCGGGAACTCCGGGCAGCGGCATCGGGTACCGATGCTGCGTCACCGCGGCGTCGCCCTGCAGGATGACCGAAGCCACGGCGCGAAGCTGTACGGCGTCGTTCAGCTCGTGCTCGACGCCGAGCGCGATCTTCCACTGCTCGGCCGCCGGAAAGTACGCGGGCAGGCCGCCATCGGGCGCCGGGGAGCTCTCGTAGGCGACACCACCCGAAGCCGCCCAGCGATCCGCCAGCGGACGTCGAACGCCGAGCGACGCGCCCCAGGTGTCGACCAGTCCGTCGGGGAAGATCGGCGCCACGCTGCCCGGCATCCGGTAGCGGGCGTCACCGAACTGCGACCAGTCCTGCCAGTTCAGGCCCCAGGCCACCGTCGTGCCGCGGTCCGATACGTGCGACGCGCCCAGCAGCACCTGCTGCGGCAGCGTGAAATCGAGCCGCGTGACGCCGTCGTGCGGCAGCATCGTGGCGAGCACCGGATGCAGACCGTCGCTGTCGACGTCGAGAGGCACGCTGTGCTTCACGGGTGCGGTCCACGCCGCGCCGAGACGCAGGCCGGCGGCCGGTTCGAACGACACGCCGACCTGACCGGCGGGGGCCCAGTCGTCGCCGCTCAGGCGCACTCGACCGTCCGGCAGGCCCGCGGGCGGGCCGAAGTAGGTGGCGTCGCTGGCCACGGCCGCCTGCAGTTCGGGCCGTGCCCATTGCGCCACGAGCGAACCGCCGAGACTGAGCCGGTCGGACAGGCCCCAGGCGACGGCGGGGCCGACGTTGTATGTCGCCAGGCCGACGTTTTCGACGACGCGCTCGCCTCCCCAGTCCTCGCCCGAGTCCAGAGTCAGTCCGAAGCTCGTGTAGGCGCCGAGGCCGAACGTCCAGCGCTCGCGTTGCGCGGCGAAGTAAGCCGCGGGCAGGACGGTGGCTGCGTCGTGGTTCGTCGCCTCGGCCGTGAACCCGTCGCTGCCGCGGAAGCGATACTGCAACGCCAGCGGCACGATGGCGGCCGTGCCCGAGTTGCCGTCCAGCGCCTGCAGCGACGCGGGATTGGCCGCCAGGGCGGCGGCGTCTTGCGCCGCGACGGCGCGACCTGCGCCGGCCATGCCCATGTCGGTGCCGCCGGTGTCCACGAGCCAGGGCCCCGCCGCGTGGCAGGGCGCGGCGATGAACAGCGCCGTGAGCAGGCACGGGGCCGGCGCGACGTGCGGTAATCGAAGGGTGATGGCAGGCATGGCGTCCGTTCGCTGGGGCAATGGGCGCAACTTACGGGGCCCGCCCGCATCAGATTTCGTTTTCCATCGCATGAATTTTCGTTTTTCTGCGCTAGACTCGGCCCATGTCGCGCGCCCGCCAGGTCCGCCGGCTCCTCCGCCGCAACATCGGCGTGCCCGTCGCGACGTGCCGCGTTCCCGCCCGGCTGCCGCTCGTGCTCGACCGCTATCAGGTGTCGTTCGGCTCGTTCAGCGTGCCGCCGCTGCCGGCGCCGGTGCTGTTGGTGCATACGGCGGGCAAGCCGCTGAAGTTCCGTGCCGTGGGGGAGCGACGCACGCGCCAGTCGTTGCCGGGACTGGTCTCGTTCATTCCGGCGTTCGTGCGCTCGGAGGCGGCATTGCATGGCGTCGGCGAGGGCACACTGGTCCACTTCGACGTCGCGGGCCCGCTGCCCGCCTGGCTGCGCCGCAGCCCCTACACCACGCCCGTGACGTTCACGAACGACGTGATCGTCGCGCTCACGCGCCGCCTCATGCACGAGCCGGAGTCAGGTGCCCGGCACGCGGTCTATATGCGCTCGCTCGGCCAGGCACTGCTCGCGGAACTGCGGCGGGAACTGACGCGTGTCGACGCCGCGGCCCTGCCGGCGGCGACGCGCGGCGAATTGCGTGTGGCGCGGGCCGCGACGCAGCACGTCCTCGCGCACCTCGGCGAACCGCTGCGCGTGGCGGACCTCGCACAGGCGAGCGGCGTGGGGCTGACCAGCTTCGCGAGGGAGTTTCGCCAGGCCATGGGCGTCACGCCGCACCGCTACTTGCGGCGGGCCCGCATCGAGCGCGCGTGCGAACTGCTGCGCACGACGGGCCTTTCGGTGCTCGAAGTCGCCGAGGCTGTCGGCTTCCGCGGCCAGAGTCACTTCAGCACGGTGTTCACGGCCGAGCGCGGGCTGACGCCGAGCGCCTATCGCAAGGCGTCGCGGGTGACCGAAGCGGGTGGGGTCAGGAATCGCCGGTCGGCATGAGCGCGCGCCACTGCGCTGCGGCGACCAGCGGCACGAACACCAGCGCTGCGGGCCCGCTCCTCGAGCGTTGCCGCCGTCACTCGGACGGCTGCCCCCGCGCCACGTCGAGTCGCTCGCGCAGTTCGCGGGCCCAGCCCTCGAGGATACGGTCGGCCGCCGCCGTGTTGGTGACGCGATTCGCCTGCTGGGCGAAGTCGTCGTCGGCCTCGGCGTCCATGATGCGCGCCAGGACCGTCCTGGTCGTCGGGTCCCAGAGCTCGAGAAACAGCGTCATCTGCCCGGCCGAGCGCACGACGGTGCGATCGATGCCGGCCGACATCAGGTCCGGTGCGTTCACCTCGACGTTGACGAGCGCCGGCCGCAGCAGCAGCACGTCCGACGCGGCCGTGTCGACGACCTGGTAGCCGCCCTTGTCCTGCAGCTCCCTGGTGAAAACCTTCTTGAACCGGTCGGCGAGCCCGGCCTTCATGCGCTCGACGTCCTTGTCCGAGACGCGATCCTCGAGACCGACGCGGCTGGAGTTGTAGTCCCTCTGCCAGTCCTTCTCGAACTCGACGTCGCAGTCGAGGATGGCGACCTTGTCGTATTGCGCGAGCGAAGCCCCCGGCCGGACATAGACGAGGCGGGACTTCGTGCTCTTCTGCAGCCGCAGGCCGTCATCGGTCGTCTGCGGCGGCGGGTCCCTGGCGAGGGCGACGGCGCAGAGCGCCACGGCGGCCAGCGTGAAGAGACTGCGGGCGGTGCGCGACGTCGCGGTCGCGCGGTATGTCGTCGTCATGGTCTGCACCTCGTGCTCATTGGGTGGCCGGCGTCGGGTTCCTGACCTGGATCGTGACCCTCGGGATGTGGCCGGTAAAGCGGGACTTCGCTTCGGCGCCGATCGCTTCCACCACCGGCGTGCCGAGGTCGATGCCGACGTCGGCCGTCTCGTCGGCCGAGAAAATCCCCGCCTGCGTGTGTTCGATGCGCCCCTCGGCGACCTTGGTGTCGTTGACGTACAGCGTACCCGTGCCGCCCTTGCCGGGGCCGCCGCCGTCGTAGGCGAACTCCAAGAGCGCGGTCGACTTGCCAGGGGCGAGTGGCTGCGGCGCGTCGATGCTCGTGCGCTGCAGGCCGAGGAAATTGTACGCGTGGCCGGGGACGCCGTCCTTGACGTACAGCGACCAGCCACCGAAGCGGCCGCCCTGGGCGATGATGGTGCCGTTACCGCCACCGGCCGGCACGTCGACCTCCGCGGTGACGGTGCTGGAGCGGTTCTTCACGTTGGGGAACACCGCTTCCATCAGCCCGGTCATGCCCTCGGCCAGCGTCAGCGAGCTGCGGCCGCGCATCAGGTCGGGCCGGCCGACGGCCGCGGCGTCCATGCGCTCCATGACACGGTCGTCGAGCGGCAGCACGTGATGCTTCCCGGCCTCGGAGATAAAGGGCTTCTGCAGCTCGGCGACATCTCCCACGGCGCGCGGTGGATCGTCCGGGCGAACCAGCCGTCGTGATAGATCGCGCGGTTGCCTGCGATCTCGAAGTACTGGGTCGTATGCCGCTCCTTCGCCTTGATGCGCCTGGGCCATTGCACGGCCATGCCGTTGCGCGTGCCGCCAAAGCCCGACGGTACCTGCTTCATCCAGCCGAACGGCGCGTCGAGCGCCACAGCCCAGCCTGCCGCCATGTGCGGGTATGTCTGTGGGCTGCCCCACTGGTCGAGGTGCTGCAACATGTCAGGCACCTTTTCGGGCACACCGTTGAAGTACGTGTACTCGTTGAACATGCCGTTCTGACCGCCTTCGCCGCTGGTGCCGTTGTCGCCGGCGATGTGGAAGACGAGGGTGTTGTCGGCCTGCCCGACGTCGGCGAAGGCCTGCAGCAGCCGGCCGATGTGGTGGTCGGTGTCGTCGGCATACGCGGCGAAGGTCTCCGCCTGGCGCGCGAACAGGCGCCGTTCATCGGCCGACAGCGTGTTCCAGTCCTTGATCCCGGCCGGCTTCGGCGCGAGCCTCGTCCCCGGTGGCACGATGCCGAGCTTGAGCTGTCGTGCCAGCGTCTCCTCGCGCAGATTGTCCCAGCCCTGATCGAACTTGCCGTGTCACTACTCGATCCGCTCCTTCGGCACGTGGTGCGGCGCGTGCGTCGCGCCCGGCGCGAAGTAGATGAGGGCCGGGCGGTCGGGCGTGAGCTCCTTCTGGTACTTGAGCCACGCCACGGCCTTGTCGGTCATGTCGGCCATGAAGTGGTAATTCATGTCGTCGGGCAGTTCGACCTGTGCGACGCCGTCATGGAGATAGGGCGCCCACTGGTTGGTCTCGCCGCCGATGAAGCCGTAGAACTTGTCGAAGCCCTGGCGCGTCGGCCAGCGGTCGAACGGGCCGGAAATGCTGGCTTCCCAGGCCGCGGTTTCGTGCCACTTGCCGAAGGCCGCGGTCGAATAGCCGTTGAGCCGCAGCATTTCGGCGAGCGTCGGCATGGTGACCGGGCCGCCAAAAGTGACGGGCGCGCCGAAGCCGAGGTCGTCGATCAGAATGATCACCACGTTCGGGGCGCCTGCGGGCGCGCGCACCTCGATGAGCGGTGGTGCCTTGACGTTGCGTGCGTCGGGCTCGGTGATCACCGGCCGCGGCGGCAACTGCACGGGCAGCACCGTGCGGTCGAGCACCGTCTCGGTCGTGGCCGCGGTGGCGGCGGAGCCCAGTGCGAGCGCAAGCATCCCCGTCGCGGCGGCAGGTGCCGCCCTCATCCTGACGCCATTCATGATTCTTCCCCTGCCGCATCCGGCGATCGAGACTTTCCGAGACGAAAATTGTTCCCCCATGGTCCGCGCCGGGCATCCACGGCGGCTTGCGCCAATCCGACTTATCGCGCCAAGTCCGCATCGTCCGTGCCAGGCCCGCTTACCCATTGCGCGGCAGGGCCTCGCGGAAGGCGCGGGGCGTATGCCCCGTCCAGCCCCGGAAGGCTCGCGAAAACACCGTCGGATCGCGGTAACCGAGCGAAGTCGCGATGCGCGACACGCGCACGCGCGTGTCGCGCAGGAGCTGGGGCGCCACCAGGGCCCGCGTTTCGTCGAGCAACGCCTGGAAGCTGAGCCCGTTCTCCGTCAGCCGGCGGACCAGGGTGCGCGGGTGCAGGCCGAGCTGCCGGGCGATGCTCTCGCGCGAGATCCTGCCGGAAGTGAGCGATCGCCGGATCGCGCGCCGCACCTCGTTCTCGAGCAACGGATCGGTGCGGTCGCTGGCCGCGGCGACGTGTTCCTGCAGGGCGGCATGCCGCAGCGGATCCGACCCGACCACGGGCCTGTCGAGCCACTCCGTGGGGAACTGCACCGACGCCTGCACGGAGTCGAACCGGATCGGGGCCTGCAGTGCCTCACGGTAGGGCCGGACGTCCTCCGGCCTGCGGCGCGGCAGCAGCACGGCGCCGGGTTGCCAGCCGGGGCCGCAGAGCTGTCGCATGACGTTCAGCAGCACGACGGCCGCAATGTCGCAGGCCTGGTCCGTGTGGCGGATGGCTGCCTGGATGCCGCAGGAGAAGGTTGCCGTGCCATTGCTGACAGCCAGGTGGGTGACGCCGCCGCTCTCGTGCAGGACAAAATAGGTCGTCAAATCGTGCAGCGCCTCGCCGACGCGCGATGCCGTGCTGGCCAGCCGGCCCGTCGGGCCGAGCGAGTGCAGGTTGATCGACTGACCGGCCAGCAGGCCGAAATGCGGGCAGCCGGTGCACTCGATGAACAGGGGGCGACTGGAGGTCTTCGCAGATGTGGTGCCGGCCGCTGGCGTGGCGAATGCACAACCGTCGACGGCGACGCAGCGCCCGCCCGCGACCGCCCCGGCGTCGATGACCGCACGCTGCCGGCCGACCGCGCGTTCTCCATCGGTGGCCCGCGCACCTTTCCCGCGTACCAGTTCGACGAGGTCCGCGCGCGCTCGTACTGGCTTGCGGACATGGGTTTCGTGTGGCACATGGTCGATCTGCTCGCGCTGTTCGACCAGAATCTCTACGGCGGTTGCGGATGGCAGGCGTCGGGCGGGCAGTCACTGCGGGACATCTGACGAGGACGATTCATGCACAGACAGACAGGCGGCATGGCGGCGGCCACCCTGGCCCTGGCACTCGGCGCGGTCGACGCGCACGCGGACGACTGGCAGCAGACGGTGATCATGTACGGCATGGGGGCGGCGCTGGACGGCGAAAGCCAGATCGGCGAGCTCGAGGTGCCGGTCGACCTGAGCATCTCCGACGTCTTCGACGCGCTCGAGATGGGCGCGATGGCGGCGTATCGCGCTGACAACGGCATCTGGTCCATCACGGGTGACCTGACCTACATGGGTCTCGGCGGCACGTCGGAATCGCGACACGATCTGGTCAAGGGTGACCTCGAGATCGACCAGCTCACCTTGATGGGCACGGCCGGACGCCGTGTCTCGGAGCGGCTCGAGGTGCTGTTCAGCCTCGCGTATTTCGATCTTTCCGCCGACGCGTCCGTGCGGACGAGAGCCCCCGTGACCGGCGCGGTGACGACCCGCAGGGCATCCACGGACGCCGACTGGATCGATCCGATGGTCGGGCTGCACTACGACCGGCCGTTCCGCGACGACTGGAAGCTCAATCTGCGGGGCGACGTCGGCGGCTTTGGTGTCGGCTCGGACCTGAGCTATCAGTTGCTCGCCACCGTGCAGTGGCAGTCGAGCGGCGGTTTCGGCGCCGCGTTCGGCTATCGGCTGATCAGCTTCGACTACGAGGGCGGGCACGAGGGCGATCGCGACTACCAGCGCTTCGACCTCACTGAACAGGGCCCCGTGGTCGGTGTCACGTACACGTTCTGACCGGGTCTCCTCGCGCTACGGCAACACGCCGTGGGCTGATGTCATGAACCAGCGCTGCAGGTACGTGCGCTACTGGGCCGGTGAGGCGGAACTCCACGACCTGCGGCCCGATTCGTTCGCCCCGGACAGCCGTCGCCGCGACCCGTCGCTGCAGGCCCTGAAGGCTTCGTTCGTCGAGCGCACGCGCGCGCGGCTCGGGCTGGCGATCGTGCTCACCGTCACGTGATGCCCCGGCGCGACAGCTCGCGACCGATCAGCAGGCGCTGGATGTCCGACGTGCCCTCGTAGATCTGGCAGACGCGCACGTCGCGATAGATCTTTTCCACGAGATAGTCGTCCACGTAGCCGTAGCCGCCGAGCACCTGCACGGCGGCGGAGGCGACGCGCTCGGCACGCTCCGATGCGAACAGCTTGGCCATGCAGGCTTCGGTGAGGCACGGCCGCCCGGCGTCCTTGAGCGATGCCGCGTGCAGCACGAGCTGGCGGGCGGCCTCGACGTCGGTCGCCATGTCGGCGAGCCGGAATGCGACGGCCTGATGCTCGACGAGCGGCTGACCGAATGCCCGCCGGTCGCGCGCGTAGGCGAGCGCGTGCTCGAGGGCCGCGGCGGCCATGCCGACGCTCTGCGCCGCGATGCCGATGCGACCGGTTTCCAGGTTGGCCAGCGCGATGCGATAACCCTCGCCCTCGTCGCCGATACGCAGCGCGTCCTCGATGAAGACGTCGTCGTAGACGAGCTGCGCCGTGTCCGAGGCGCGCTGGCCGAGCTTCGATTCGAGTCTTCCGACGCGGAAGCCGTCGCGTCCGGTCGGCACGAGGAACGCCGTCAGGCCCTTCTTGCCCGCGGCGGCATCGGTGACGGCGAAGGTGATCGTCACGCCGGCGATCGCGCCGGAGGTGATGAACTGCTTGGTGCCGCTGAGGACATAGCCGCCTTCGGCACGCCGCGCCGTCGTACGCAGGTTCGCGGCATCCGAGCCCGCGTGGGGCTCGGTCAGCGCGAACGCCCCGATCATGTCGCCGGCGGCGATCGCGCGCAGGTAGTCGCGCTGCTGCGCCTGCGAGCCGCGCGCGACGAGGATGGCGCCGACCGGCGCGTTGTTGACGCTCATGAGTGTCGACAGGGCGCCGTCGCCGGCGGCGATTTCCATGAGGGCGAGCGCATAGGAGACGTAGTCGAGTCCGGCGCCGCCGAGATGTTCCGGCACGGTCATGCCGAGGAAGCCGAGGCTGCCCATTTCGGCCAGCACCTCGCGCGGGAACGCGCCGGCCGCTTCCCACTCGCGCGTATGCGGCGCGAGGCGATTGCGCGCGAACTCGCGGGCGGTGTCGCGAACCAGCGTCTGCGCTTCGGTCAGGATCATGGGCGGTCGGCCTCGTGGCGGGAGGGTCGCGGACGCCCGGAGCTTACCGCACCGCCCGCGGCGCGTGAGCGTGCGGCGGACAACGTATCCATCAGCGTCCCGATCCGTCTGGCGCACCCCACGCCGCGGTCACCGTCCATCGACCGCCGCGGCACTGCGTTCGTGAAGATCAACCGAGGACTTCGCTGCCTGCCCGGGCCCGCCGGAACTCGCGTGGCGACAGGCCGTAGCGCCTGCGGAACGCGCGGCTGAAGTGCGAGGCGTCGTTGAATCCACACTCGAAGGCGATCCCGGTGATCGAGCGCGCTGCATCACGCCGTCCTTCGAACGCCCTCCGGCAGCGTTCCAGGCGATGCTCCAGCAGGTACCGCGAAAAGGTCCGTCCGGTGTCGCGCATCAGCAGGTGGACATAACGGCAGGAAATGCCGCAGCCATCGGCCGCGCTCTGCACATCCAGCTGGGGATCGTTCAGGTTGTCGGCGATGTACTCCAGCAGCCTGCGCCGGTGGCGGCTGACCGCGCCCGGACGATCGGGTGCATTCCGGCGCCGCGGGCCGAAGAGACTCGCCACCATCCGGGCCACCACGTCCGCCAGTGCCGGCAGATCCGCCGCGTTCAGCGTCGCGCGCTGCGCCCACAGGGAATTGAGGAATGCCCACGCCACGGCGCCCTGTCCGGAGTCGCCGCTCACTGGCCGGACGCAAACGGCACCGGCCTCGGGCAGATAGCGTTCGAGCAGCGGCTTGGGCAGGCGCACGTTGAGCATGCGGCTTGCGGCGCCAAGCTCGCGCCAGTGGGGAACGCGGCTGTCCAGCAACAGCATCGACCGGGCCGTGGCACGGCAGCGGCGGCCGTCCTGTCCGCCGTGCGCGATGCCCTCGATCTGCAAAGGAAGGTAGTAGCTGTCGAGAGCCGCCTGCTGCGGCGCGGTGACCTGCAGGCACTGCGAAGAAGAACTGCCGATCTCGGCGAACTCCAGGCTCCCGAGGTTCCATGCCCGGTATTGCGCATGGAACGCGTGGGCTCGGCCGGAGGCAACCACTTCCGCCCCCGGGTAGCGGTGCGACAGGAATGCCCGCCACCCGTCGAGGCTTCTCCAGACCGCGTCATCCGCACGGGAGTGCCGCATGCCCATCCGCCCCTCCCGCGCAGGCCGTGTGAAAGGTGCCGTTCGCGGGGCATTATCCCAGAGCCGGTTCCGTTCTACGTCGCCGGTTTCCTGTCGATCCGGGCGAGCGTTGCGCCGAATCCGCAGCGATCCGCCGTAGCGAGCGTGAATTCCTGGTAGCGGCAGAAGAGCCCGTCCAGGTGCCGGTCGATTTCATCCTGGCTGTAATCCAGCGCGTGCACGCACGCGTAGCCGTGTGCGGCGGCCCGTCTCATCGCGGCATCACCGTCATCGACACCGAAGAAGACACCCATGATGCCTTCGCCTTTCCGTGCCAGGAACTGCGACACGATGCTGTCGTGCTCCCGGCCGGGCATCGGCGCGCAAAGTTCGATCCCGGCATCCCATGCGATGGCAACGTGGATGCCGAAGGGCTCGCCGGTCCAGTGGGCATCGCGGAACGTCGCCCCCAGCATGTCGGCATAGAGCTGCTTCGACTCCTCCAGACTTCTCACTGCGATGACGATCCGGTTGACGCCTCGTAGTCCCATCTTGCGGCTCCTCTCCGTGCACGTGGCTCATCATGGCTCGGCCGGCATGAAGGCCGCCCGCCGGCGGGATTCTTCCCGCAGGAAGCCACGGCCGCTTGACTCCGTGCGCAGCGCGACTTGACTCAGCGTGCAGGCGTCACGGCCAGGACGAGCTTGCCGACGTGCGTGCTCGACTCCATGACGCGGTGGGCCTCGGCGACCTGCTCGAGCGGATAGACGGCATGGATGACCGGCGCGATGCGACCGGCGTCGAGCAGTGGCCAGACGTTGCGACGCAGCTCCCGGGCGATGACGGCTTTCTGGGCCGTGGTGCGCGGCCGCATCGTCGAGCCGGTCACGGTGAGCCGTCGCCGCATGAGGTCGAACAGGTCGAATCGGTCGACGCGTGCGCCGGACTGCGTCGACACCAGGACCAGCCGGCCGTCGGGCGCGAGGGACTTCAGGTTGCGCTCGAAATACTCGGCACCGACGATGTCGAGGATCACGTCGACGCCACGGCCCGAGGTCAGCTCCGCGATGCGCGCGGCGAAGTCCTGCTCGCGGTAGTTGATGGCCGCTTCGGCGCCGAGCCCGAGGCAGGCGGCGCATTTCGTCTCGCTGCCTGCGGTGGCATAGACGTGGCCGCCGAACTCACGTGCAAGCTGGATCGCCGTGACGCCGATCCCGCTCGTGCCGCCATGCACCAGTACGGTCTCGCCGCGTGCCATGCGCCCGTGCACGAAGAGATTCGCCCAGACGGTGAAGAACGTCTCGGGCAGTGCCGCCGCGCGCGTGGCGTCGTAACCCGCGGGCCAGGGCAGGCATTGCGTCGCCGGCACCGCGCAGTATTCGGCGTAGCCGCCGCCATTGGCCAGCGCGCAGACGCGGCTGCCGATGCCGGGCGAGGCGACCTCGGGCCCGGCGGCGACGACCTCGCCTGCCACTTCGAGCCCGAGCACCGGGCTTGCGCCGGGCGGCGGCGGATAGAGGCCCTTGCGCTGGGCGACATCGGGACGATTGACGCCCGCCGCCAGTACACGGATCAGTACTTCGTCCGCGGCCGGCTCGGGCAGGGGCCCACGGCCGAGGCTCATGACTTCCGGGCCTCCGGGCGCAGGCACGGCGACGTAGCGCATTTGGTCTGGCAGCATGTCGATTCCCCTGGCAGACGATGATCGTACCGCGCCCCGGCAGCGGGGCGCTCGCGTCTCACGGGCCGACTGGCCAGAATGCGTCGGACGGCGATGCCGCGGAGGCGGCCAATCACTTGAAGAACCGGGGCCCCATGCCGACGAAGGAAGAACTGGCCGCTTTTCTGGCGCGCGAGTTTCCGCACAACAAGTGCCAGGTGCGCGAGGTCGGCAACCGCAGCGCGGTGCTGTCGCATCACGTCGGGCCGACCGAGCTGCGGCCGGGCGGCACGGTTTCGGGACCGACGCTCATGGCGGTTGCCGATGCGGCACTGTACGTCGCGATCCTGGGCGAAATCGGCATCGTGCCGCACGCCGTCACCACCAGTCTCACGATCAACTTCCTGCGCCGGCCCGACGGCAGCCGCGACGTCGTGGGCGTCTGCAAGCTGATCAAGCTGGGCCGGACGCTCGCGGTCGGCGAGGTCTGGCTGTATTCCGACGGCGATAGTGAGCCCGTGGCCCACGTCGTGGGCACCTACGCCATCCCTGCGGGTGCCGTGCCCTGAACGACCCCAGTCTCCCGGGATGGCGCGGCATGACGGATCGACGGACACCCGCCGGCGCCGATCGTCCTACATACAGGTCGGCGTACCGGGAATACAAGCTGGGACCGTCGCCGCATGCGGGCATCTCGTCCGCCTGACGCGGCGCAGCGGGGGATCGATGAAAGGCATGTTCGCCCCGGTCGTGATCGTCCTGGCGGCGCTGGCCGGTGTCCACGTCGGCGACGTGGTGACGAAGGAAAAGGATGCGCCGCTCGCCGCGTCGGCAGCGGTGCCCGAGCCACCTGTAGGTGCCACGCTGATCCCCGGCCTTGGCAGTGACTCCTTTACCATCACGGCCCGCCATCCCGAGACGCAGCGCTGGTTCGATCAGGCGCTGATGCTGACCTACGGCTTCAACCACGATGCCGCCGAGCGCTCGTACCTGAAAGCCGCGGAACTCGACCCGCGGTGCGCCATGTGCTGGTGGGGCGCGTCGCTCGTGCTGGGGCCGCACGTCAACGCGACGATGAACCCCGAGGACGAGGCGAAGGCATGGCGGCGGCTGCAGCGCGCACTGGAACTCGCGCCCGCGACCACGCCGCGCGAGCAGGCGTTCATCCGCGCGCTCGCGGCACGATATGCCGAGCATCCGCCGGCGGACCGGCGGCCGCTCGACGAGGCGTATGCGAAGGCAACAGCGCAGCTGGTCGCGGAGCGGCCCGACGACCTCGACGCCCGGGTGTTCCGTGCCGAGGCTCTGATGGACCTGCAGCCGTGGGACTACTACGACGAGCAACTGCGGCCGAAGGGCGGCACCGCCGAGGCCGTGTCCCTGCTCGAGTCGGTGATCGCGAAGAACCCGGATCACGCGGGTGCGCTGCACCTCTACGTGCACGCCGTCGAGGCCTCTGCCGATCCGCAGCGCGGGGTCGTGGCCGCGGACCGTCTGCGCACGCTGATTCCGGGATCGGGGCACCTCGTGCACATGCCGGCGCACATCTACGCGCGCGTCGGCCGCTGGCACGACGCCGTCGTCGCGAACCAGGTCGCGATCGACGCCGACCGCAAGTACCTTTCGATGTGCCGTGGCAACTACAAGGGCGTCTACCCGCTCGGCTACGTGCCGCACAACCCGCACTTCCTGTGGTTCGCGGCGAGCATGGAAGGCGCGAGCAGGATCGCGCAGGAAGCCGCGCGCGAAACCGCCGAGCGCGTGAACCTGCCGGACCTGATGCGCCAGCCCGGATTCGCCGGGCTGCAGCACTACTGGATGACGCCCTGGTTCGACGACGTGCGTTTCGGCCGCTGGGACGCGATCCGTGCGCGGCCGAACCCGGCGCCAGACCTGCCGTACGTGACGGCGATCTGGCACTACGCGCAGGCGATGGCAGCGGTGCGCCAGAAACGCCTCGACGAGGCGACGGCGCATCATGCGGCGCTCGCCAGGCTGTCGCTGGATCCGGTCATGGACACGCTGCTGGTCTGGGACCGCTACCCGCTGTCGCACGGCGCCCGCATCGCGGAGCGAACCGTGCGTTCGGAACTGGCGCTCGCCAGGGGCGACCCGGAGGCGGCCATCGTCGCGCTCGAAGAGGCGCTGGCGATCGAAGCGAAGATCCCGTACGACGAGCCGCCGGCCTGGCACGTCCCGGTACGGCAGACGCTGGGCGCCGCCTTGCTCGGTGCCGGGCGGGCGCCCGAAGCCGAAGCCGTCTTCCGCGAGGAACTGCGACGCAACCCGGGCAACGGCTGGTCGCTCAAGGGCCTGACGCTCGCGCTCGAGCGGCAGCAGGACGGCGACGGGGCAACGCGCGCGGCGGCGGAATTCGAGCGCGCGTGGCAGCACGCCGACGTGCAGCTCATGGCCTCGCGCTTCTGACGGCCCCTGGCCTCGCGGCGCTCACAACACGCCGACCGCGCGCGCCAGCCTCAGTCGCGCGAGTTCGGCGTCGAGCACCGCGTCGTCGCGATTCTTCAGCGCCTGCACGCGCAGCGTCTCGGCTTCGAGCAACTGCGTCTGCGTGCCGAGGCCCGCACGATAGCGTTCCTGTGCGATGCGCAGGCTCTCCTGCGCCTGCCCCGCGGCCTCGGCCGTGACGGCCATGCGGCCGCGGGCCTCGCCCACGGCGAGCCAGGCCTGACGCACCTGCAGGGCGATCAGGCTCGAAACATCCGCCCGCTGCTGCTCCGTCGCGCGGCTCGTGCGCTCGAGCGCGGCGGCACGCTTGCGCGACTGGCCGCCGTCGAACAGCGCCCACTGCACGCCGATGCCGGCCATGCCGACGTCGTCGTCGTCGAGAAACTGGTTCTGCAGATGGAGATAGCTGCCACTGAGCGCCACCTGGGGCAGCACCCGCGAACGCTCGGTGCGCGCCATCTGGCCGTACGATTCGGCCTGCGCCGTCAGCGCCCCGAGTTCGGGACGCCGGGCCACGGCCTGGGTCGTCGCCGCCTCCAGGGTCGCGGGCGGATCGAACTCGACGGCGAGCGTCGCATCGAGTTCCGCCACGCGATCCAGCGGCGCCCCGAGGCGCCGGTTGTATGCGCCGAGCGCGACCTCGGCGGCGTTGGCCGCGCGCAGTTCGTCCTGTCGCGCGTCGGCGAGTGCGACCTGCGCCGCCAGCAGTTCGTTCTTCGGCACGAGCTCGCGGTCGAACAGGCTGGTCGTGTCCCGCGCGAGTGATTCGAGCGTCTGGACGTTGCTCTGCGCCACACGCAGCGCCTGCCGGGCCCGCAACAGGTCGACGTAGGCGCTCGCCACGGCGAGCTTGAGGTCGGCCGTCGCACCCGCGAGCTGCGCCTCGGCGCCGCGGCGGGTGGCCTCCGCCGCGGCGATGCTCGCGGAGATGCGCCCGCCTGTATAGAGCGGCACCGTCACCGTGGCGGCGCCCATGACGAGCGTGTCGTCGTCGAACAGCTCGGGCGGCGTCAACGGCAGGCCGGTAAACGAAAAGTCGAACGCGGGCGAGTCGTCGAGCTGCGCATAGGTGCCGTTCACCGCGACGGTTGGCCAGCGTTGCGCGTGGGCCGCGGCGGCGTGCAGTCCCGCCGCTTCCGCCTGACTGCGCGCGGCGGCAAGAGCCTGATCGTGCTGCAGGGCGAGCGCCCAGGCCTCACCGAGCGTTTCGGCTCGTGCGCTGGCACCGATCGTGAGCGCGACCACAAGGGCGACGAGGTACGACGATAACGCTGCCGGCGTCAGGGTACTTGCGGTAACTCGCTCGTTCATGGCGGTCATGGCGCTGCGGGTGTGACGGTTCTCTCGGCGGCTCGCTCGGTCGCCCGGTGCCGATGACTGAAGTACAGGATCGGGATCAGCACGAGCGTGAGCGCCGTCGAGACGAGGATGCCGAAGATCAGCGAGACGGCGAGCCCGTTGAAGATCGGGTCGTCGAGGATGAAGAAGGCGCCGGTCATCGCCGCGACGGCGGTCAGCGCGATCGGCCGCGCACGCACCGACGCGGCGCGGATCACGGCATCGGCGAGCGGTTGCCCGCGCGCGACCTCGAGATTGATGAAGTCGACCAGCAGGATCGAATTGCGGACGATGATGCCGGCGAGTGCGATCATGCCGATCATGGACGTCGCGGTGAACTGCGCGCCGAGCAGCGCGTGACCCGGCATGACGCCGATGATCGTCAGCGGGATCGGCGCCATGATGACCAGCGGCACGGCGTAGGAGCCGAACTGCGCGACGACCAGCAGGTAGATCAGCACCAGGCCGACCGAGTACGCGAGACCCATGTCGCGGAACGT
>JAYRRR010000009.1:0-45204 GCA_041910015.1 Steroidobacteraceae bacterium | reverse complement strand
GCGCGCCCTGCCGCTCGCCGTGCCGGGCGCCGCGGTCCACATGGCCGCGCAGCGCGGCATGGAGGTCGTCGTGCTGCGGCCGGACGGCTACGCACTGCCTGACGCGATCATGCGCAAGGCACGGGATGCGGCGGCGGCCTCCGGCGGCCAGGTCACGGAGACGGCCGACCGCGACGCCGCGCTCGACGGCGCGCACGTGGTGTACGCCAAGGAGTGGGGTTCGCCGCGGCACTACGGCGACGCGACGGCGGAAACCGCCGCCCGCCAGCCGTTCCGCGACTGGTGCGTGCGCGAGAGCTGGTTCGCGCGGGCACGCGCCGACTGCCACCTGATGCATTGCCTCCCGGTGCGCCGCAACGTCGCGGTCGCCGACGAAGTCCTGGACGGTCCGCGCTCGCGCGTCGTGCAGGAAGCCGCCAACCGCATGGTCGTGCAGATGGCCGTGCTCCATCGATTGCTCAGAGGGTGAACGGGATGATCGGACACAAGGGTGAACAGGCGGTGACCGTGCGCGCGCTGCGGGGAGCGGCGCCCTACATCCACATGTACAAGGGCAAGGTCTTCGTCATCAAGACCGGCGGTGGCGCCTTCCGCGACGCGGCGACGATGCGCGCGTTCGTCGAGCAGGTCGCGATCCTGCACCACCTGGGCATCCGCGTCGTGCTCGTGCACGGCGGCGGACCTCAGCTCGACGAGGTGACCGCGAAGCTCGGTGTCGAGACGCGCATGGTGCAGGGCCGCCGCGTGACCGACGCCTCGGCCATCGACGCCACGAGCATGGTGCTCAACGGCCTCATCAACACGCGGCTGCTCGCGCTCTGCCGCGGCTTCGGCATCGCCGCGCTCGGCCTGAGCGGCGTCGACGGTGCGCTCGTGCAGGCGCACCGCCGCCCGCCCGTGACGCTCGCAAACGGCGAGGTCGTCGATTACGGCTGCGTCGGCGACATCGACGCCGTCGACGGCACGGTTCTCACGCGCCTGCTCGACGCCGGGTTCCTGCCCGTCGTGAGCCCGCTGTCGTGCGACGCGGGCGGCCAGCTGCTCAACATCAACGCCGACACGGTGGCCGCCGCCATCGGCGGCGCACTCGTCGCCGAGAAGCTCATCCTCTGCACCGGCGCACCGGGCATCCTCGAGCGGCTCGACGATCCGCAGTCGCTGATCTCCTATACCGACGTGGCGGGCCTGCGTCGCCTGCGCGAGGAAGGCGCGATCAGCGACGGCATGCTGCCGAAATCGAGCGCGATCGAGGCGGCGATCCGCGGCGGCGTGCGTCGCGTCCACGTCATCTCCTACGCGGAGACGGACGCGCTGCTGGCCGAGATCTTCACCAACGAAGGCAAGGGCACGCTGGTCGTCGCCGACACGAAGGCGCTGACGGCGGCGGAACAGGGCCAGTGACCACCCACGGGGCGCCAGGACGGAGCACCAACGCATGAGTCGTCTCTGGGACAAGGGCGCGCCGCTCGACGAGCGGGTGCTGCGCTTCACCGCCGGCGAGGACCACGCGCTCGACGACCGGCTCGTCGCCTACGACGTGCGCGCGTCGATCGCGCACGCCGAGATGCTGCACGACTGCGGCCTGCGTTCGGCCGCCGAGCTGGAGGCGATCCGCACGGGTCTCGACGAGATCGCACAGGCGCACGCACGCGGCGAGTGGCGCGTGACGCTGGACCTCGAGGACGGCCAGACCGCGCTCGAGACGCTGCTGACGCAGAAAATCGGGACGGCGGGCGCCAGGCTGCACGCCGGCCGGTCGCGCAACGACCAGGTGCTCGCCGCGCTGCGGCTCTACCTGCGCGATGCGATCGAGGCGATCGCCGACAACGCACGCGGCGTCGTCGAGGCGCTCGACGGGGTCGCCGGCGAGCAGGGCTCGATCGAGCTGCCGGGCTACACGCACATGCAGCAGGCGATGCCGAGCTCGGTGGCGCTGTGGGCCGGCGGCTTCGCGGCCGAGCTGCGCGACGACATCGTCGCACTGCGTCACGCGCACCGCCGCATCGGCAAGAATCCGCTCGGGTCGGCCGCGGGATACGGCACGCCGAACCTGCCGGTGGATCGCGACGGCACGCGCACGAGACTCGACCTGCCGGAGAACCACGAGCCGGTCACGGCGGTGCAGCTCTCGCGCGGCAAGGGCGAGGCGGAGATCCTGTTCCACGTCACGCTGCTGATGCAGGACCTCGGCCGCCTGGCCTCGGACCTGCTGCTCTTCTACACGCGCGAGTTCGGCTTCGTGCAGTTGCCCGACGCATTCACGACGGGATCGTCGATCATGCCGCAGAAGCGCAACCCGGACGTGTTCGAACTGGTCCGTGGCCGCACGGCCACCGCGCAGGCCTGCCTCGTCGAGGTGCTCGGCATCACCGCGAAGCTGCCGTCCGGCTACCAGCGGGATCTGCAGCTCATCAAGGCGCCACTGTTCCGCTCGATCGACGTCTGCCTCGAGTCGCTCGACGTCATGGCCGCGGCACTGCCGCAGGTGCGCTTCAGGCCGGAGCGCATCCGGCTCGACCCGGGCATCCACGCCGCCGCGGAAGCAAACGCCCTGGTCGCGCAGGAAGGCATCCCCTTCCGCGAGGCCTACCGGCTGATTGGTACCCGGTACCGATTGACCGATTGACGGTACCCGGTATCGGTTCGCGCAACGTCTGCAACGCGGCGGCAGACGCGATAGCATCGCGGGACCCACGGTCTCCGGAGTCGGGGATGCTGCGCAAGACGTTCATCGGCCTCTTCTGCTGCCTGTCGCTTGCTTGCGCCGCGCCGGCGCCGTGCCTCGCGCAGGCAGACTACGCGCGGCTCGACAGGGATCTGACGCCGGTCGGCGCCGAGCGCGCCGGGAACGCCGACGGCACCATCCCCGCCTGGGACGGCGGCCTGACGCAACCACCGGCCGGCTGGACGCCGCAGCAGGGTTACGTCGATCCCTTCGCGGGCGACAAGCCGCTGTTCACGATCGACGCGACGAACGTGGCGCAGTACGAGGCGAAGCTCACGCGGGGCCAGGCCGCGCTGCTGAAGAAGTACCCGCAGAACTTCCGCATGAACGTCTACCCGACACGGCGCACGGTCGGATACCCGAAGGCCGTCACCGACCGGGTCGCCGCACAGGCAGGCAAAGTGACGCTGCAGGGCTTCGGCCTCGGCAACGTCGGCGGAACGACGACGCCGTTCCCGATCCCGGGGAACGGTCTCGAGGCGATCTGGAACCACCTCGTGCGCTACCTCGGCGGCGGCATCGCGCGCACGGGGCATTCGTTCCCCGTGCGCAGCAACGGCGACTACTACAAGATCGGTTTCAGGGCACAACGCATCTACGCGCAGAACGTCGAGGGCGCCGAGCCGAACCGGCTGTTCTACGCGCTCGGCTACTTCACGGAACCCGCGACGCTGCGCGGCACGATCTTCCTCGTGCACGAGCCCGTCGACCAGGTGACCGAGCAGCGCTCGGCGTGGATCTACAACGCCGGAGCGCGACGCGTGCGCCGGGCGCCCGACCTCGCCTACGACGGCATCAACGACGGTTCGGAAGGCATGCTGACGACCGATCAGGTCGACGGCTACAACGGTGCGCCCGACCGCTACGACTGGAAGCTCCTCGGCAAACGCGAGGTGTACGTGCCTTACAACGCGTACCGCCTTTCCGACAAGACGCTCAAGTACAAGGACATCATCCGGCCGAACAGCATCAACCCCGAGTACGTGCGCTACGAACTGCACCGCGTCTGGATCGTCGAGGGCACGCTGAAGCCCGGCCAGCGCCACATCTACGGCAGGCGCACGCTGTACCTCGACGAGGACAGCTGGTCGGTGCTCGCCGAAGACGCCTACGACACCCGTGGCGGGCTGTGGCGCGCGTCGCTGCATGCGCTCGCGCAGGCCTACGACGCGAAAGTGCCGTTCTATCGCTTCGGCATCTATCACGACCTGAACAGCGGCGGTTACCTGGTCGGCGGCCTGGACAACGAAGTCCGCGAGCCGATCCAGTTCGACGCGAAAGCGCGGATCACGGAATTCCAGCCGGACGCGCTGCGCCGCCTCGGCGGCACGTTGTAGCCGGGTGCCTCGGCTCTTTCCTGCGAGGCTGGATCTCAAGATCGCCTGCAAGACGCTCACATCCGCCTCCGCGATGGTCAAGGAGGCACGGTAACATCCCGTTCCCGATGAGCGCCCTGGTGCGGCGACCAACGCGACATCACACCCCTCTCAGTTGGGGGAATCTGGTCCGGCCACAGATGCGGGGTCTGGGTGGCCACCCGTGACCGACGAGCGAAGTGACCGAGACGAATCGATGTGCAGATGTAGTTCATCAGGAACGGAAAGTGCCGACTCCGACAGGGCTCGATTCGTCGACCGGCATCCCTGACGGGCCCCGACTGTACTGCTGCCTTATTGCCTTCTTGTCAACCTTGCCGACGGAGGTCACTGGAATCGTCGTAGTGAACTCCACAATCTTGGGCTGCTTGTAGGGCGCCAGTTTGGCGCGACACAGTGCCGAGACTTTCCCCATGACTTCCTCTTTGCGGCACTCGTCACCTTTCCTCAGCTGAATCACCGCGGTCACGAGGTCGCTACCCTGACGCTCGGGATTGGGGGAGCCAACGACGGCACAGCACTCAATCTCTTCGATTTCATAGAGCACGTCTTCGATTTCTCTGGAGTACACGTTGTAACCGCCGACCAGCATCATGTCCTTCGAACGGTCGGTCACATACAAGTACCCGTCTTCGTCCATGCGCAGCACATCACCGGTGAGCAGGTATGCGTCGCCATCAATCTCGATCGTGGATTCCCTCGTGGCCTCGGGGTTGCGCAGATACTCTTTCATCACCATGGGGCCGCTGATGATGAATTCACCCGACTCGCCGACAGGTACCTCGGTAATGCGGTCTTCCGTGCTCACGATCTTTACCTTGGCATTGGGCACCGGTACGCCTACGGAACCCAGCTTTTTCGTGCCGTAACGGGGGTTCATCGTGGAACAGGCTGTGGTTTCCGTCATGCCGTATATCTCCACCACTCTGTCTTCCGGCACGATGGTCTTGAGCCTGTTCAGCAGTTCAATGCTGATCGGGGCGCCCCCGGAGATGAAGAATTTCAGAGAGGAGAAGTCGATCTGCCGGAACAACGGGTCATCCATCAGAAGCTGGGTCAGAGTCGGCACAAATCCGGCCTTGGTCACCCCATGCTTGATCATGTCGCCACAGATCTGGCTGGTATTTCTCGGATCAGGCACGAGAATCTGTGCATCGCCCGCCGCCAGTGAACTCATGGCAGTGAGCAACCCAGCGGTATGAAAGAACGGAAACCCCGTGCACATGACGTCGCCCTGGTTCCGGATATCCATGATCGCGGTATCCGGAGCGACGTTGGCGTCGTACCAGTGAGCCAGCAAGCTGCAGCAATAGAGCAAATTGCTCTGCGTCAGGCACACTCCCTTCGGGGCGCCCGTTGTGCCTCCTGTGTACTGCACGGCGCATACATCGTCGGGCACGAAATCAACCGCGGGTCTCTTCGGCGGGTACTGCTCGAGCACCTGAGCGAGCTGGTTGGTGCCTATGCCTGCGATCTGTGGCGCTTCGCCTGGTGGTTGCCCAATGCCAGGAATCAGGTCTGCCTTGCTGGCAAATACGATTTGCAGCGGACGGCTCAGCTCTTCGGCAATGACGGCCAGCCTGCCTTCAAAGAAGGTGTCAAGCGTGACCAGAACCCTGACCCTGGAATGCGTCAGCTGGTAACGCAGCTCCCGGGGTGTCAGGAGGGGCGAAACCCCAGACACGATGCAGCCGGCTCGGAGCGAGCCGACAATGGCGACCAGAAATTGAGGCATGTTGGGCAGGTGAATGCCCACGACATCCCCCTTCGCACAGCCTTTGTCGATCAGGAACGCTGCGAAGCGGTCAGCCATGTCGTTGAGCTGGCCAAAGGTTCCAGTGGTGCCCAGGTAATGGTAGGCAGCGTTGCCTGGATTCGCGTACATGCCGGCGTCCAGCAACTCCATGAACGAACCCGCATGGTAGGGAATGCTCTCGCCCACATGCGCGTCGTAGTGCCGGAGCCATGGCCTGCTGGTAGGTATCGACATGCCATCTGTCCTCAGCGAACCGACACGGGAAGGTCAGGGCTCACTCGCTGCCTGCAACCCAGCGCTTCGAAGTCTCTGGTGCTCATGTACTCTGCACGCGGCAGGTAAGGTCCGAGAACTTCGGCTTCGTCTCCGGGAATCCGCGTGTTCTGGATCGCATGGCGGAAATCGTCGGCAGGAAGCATGTTGCGGACAAATATGTAGGAGTCGTCGCGATGCCCCGCTCCATCGCCATCCGGCGGCCAGGGCAGATAGCCCACGCCGCAAGCCGTGCTGGCATTGGCAGGACGATCGCCCAACAGGCTCGTCACGATGACGTAGTTGCGATCCCCGTCTAGCGGAATCTGTTCGTCGTAGAGGCAGCCCTCCGTCGCCGTCGTGGCCAGACCCTCGGTTTGGCAGATCGACCAGTACCGCAGCTGTGTCCTCTGCCCACCTGAGTTGCGCCGATACGTGAGCGGGGTCGTCGGTAGCTTGCCCCTCAGGACGAGCACCTCGCCGAACAGGCGACTGGCGTAGAGGGTCATGTAGCTGCTGTCGAGGTTCGGATACATCCCGCCTGCGCGCTCGGGGCGTGTCGTCGGGTAGCAGTCAGATTTCGGGTTCAGGCTGAAAAGACAGCGACTGCGCAGCTGGGGGTTGTAGAAGGCGAGGAACTCCGGTGGATTCCGCGCCGGGAATCCGGACGGAGCGCCTTGCTTGTCACGCAATGCGCCGTACTGCGCCGGCGTCAGGAACGGAATCGGAACCACGGAATGGTTGATGCCGAGGGCCGAGCACACTGCCTCGCCTTGCAGGACAGTCCCGTCGGCCAGGTGCAGTTCGGGAATCGGCAGTCCGACGCCTCCCGTGAGATCACGGCCCTCGTCCGGCACGTAGATGCGCAGGAACAGAATCTGGCGACCGCTCGTGCCGGATGCGGCGTATAGAGTGTTTTGTCTGCGCCCGGTCGCCGGCACTGCCTTGTCAACCACCTCCACGGTGAACAGGCGCCCGTTCCTGCCGGTACTTCGATTGTCTGGCAGGAATGGGTTGCGGGATCCCTCGGCCGGCACGATCGACGTGTCGCGCAGCCCGTCGAGAGCGCTGCCGTCGGCGCGATAGGCACTCAGGGACTGATAGCGGGCATGGGCAAAAGCACCGCGGAGCACGACCCGCGCACCCTCTGGCAGCGACATTCTTGAGGACCAGTACACGGCCCCGGTGTCGGTGAAGCCGATATTGAGTTCCGGATTCTCCTTCACATACGGCCCGTACCAGAAGCAGGTCGAAGGCATCGGACCCTCCGGTCGACCGGCGCCGACGGACGGCATCGCCGCGAGCCCGCAGAGAACCAGGGCCGCGGCGCGACCAAGGACCGTCGACGCAACGGCCACCGTCAACGCGTCTCCCGACCGGGCGACAAGTCTGCGTCTTTGCATGATGAGTCCTCGCCTATCAGGCCGCCGCGTACCGCGATGGTCGGTACCGAGGAAGCGCCATTTCAAGCCAATGACGGTTCTGGAGTGGCTGCTCGCCGCCTGCCCCTGCCCGGTGCTTGGAACGCTCATGCCCGCGGGCAGTTTCGCCACCACGTCCGACGCCCGCCGAAGCTGAATCGACGGCTAATGGAAATCGTAGGTCGCCTCCACTCCGTAGGTTCTGGGTACTCCGTAGGAGCCTCGAATGCCTGCGGCATTTGCCACGATATCGTCAAAGTACTGCTCATCCGTCAGGTTGTTGCCCCACAGCGCAACACTCCACTTCCTGCCGGGCGGTTGGTAACTGATTCGTGCACTGAGCAGGCCGTAGGCATCCTGTCTCAGCGCCTTCGTCTGCTCACTTGCAATGAAGTCGAAGTCGTATGCGCCCTTGTAAGAATAGGTCAGCACGACGGGAACGGTCGCCTCACCCACGGGGAATTCGTACTTGGCAGAGAAGTAGGCGGAAACGTCCGGCGCCCGCAGCAGCGATTCGCCCCTGGCATCGAAGGCAACGTCGATCATACCGGCGCCTGTGGCGCGAAAGTCCTTGGCGCTGGCGTCATAGTCCTTGTATTCGCTGGACATGAATCCAACGCCGGCGCTCAGGCTCAGATAGTCGGTTGCGAGCCAGTTCAGGTCGATCTCTGCGCCCGACACGTTTGCGTCGGCGGCATTTTCGGTCGTGAGCGTGAGCCCCCCTCCCGAGCCCGAACCCGCACGGGTGACCTGGAGGTCCTTGTAGTCGTAGTAGAACACGGCAGCATTCAACTGCATGGTCTTCTGCAGAAGATCCGCCTTGAATCCCAACTCGTACATTTCCAGGATTTCCGGATCGAGGGGCTCATTACCCACGGCGGGATAGTTGAAGCCACCGCTCTTGAACCCACGAGCGTAGGTCAAGTACGCCATGCCGTAATCAGCTTCGTGTTGAAGCGTTACCTTGGGCGTGAATTCCGACCAGCTCTCGTCATCTTCGAATGGAAGCCTGCCGGCCGTGCCGCCGATCGGAATCGTGCCTGGCTCACTGGTCAGGGACACCTCTTTCCGTTCGTCGTTCCAGCGCCCACCCAGGGTCAATGCCCATGCGTCGTTCATGTGCCAGGTCGCCTGTCCGAAGATGGACCAGGCTTCCGTTTCGACCGCTTGATTCTGTAGCGATGCCAGCAGGGGTGCGCCGACATCGACCTTTACATTGACGCGACCCTTCTGCCGGTAGTAGTAGAGTCCCGCCAGCCACTCCAGATCACTTTGATTGCTGGACAGGAATTGCAGTTCCTGGGAGTACGTTTCGTCGAATTCAAACGACGACTTTGAATCGAGTACGGCCGTGCTGGTACCGTCACCATCGTTATTGCGAACAGGGGAGTCGAAATTTGAATAGGTTGTGATCGCCGCGATATCGAAGCTCCCGAACCCGACGTCGAAGCGCAGTTGACCGGAGAATTCGTCGATCTCGATGGTTTCGTCGATGGCAGTAGCGACCTTGCCCGGGGCGGTGCCTGTCACCCCGCCCCGAGCTATGCCTGCGTTTTTCTCGTAGGGCGGAAGGGCGACCACGTCGTTGCCGTTGTTGTCATCCTGCTGAAAGTAGTCCAGTGACAGCGTCATCGAGGCATCGCTCGTCATGTCCCACTGCAACTTGCCGCGGAAGGCCTGAAAATCTCGATCATCCAGTTCGTCCACTCCAAGTGACGAGAGGTTGTCTGCGTACCCGTCCCGCTGTTTGGTGATGGCGGAAAGTCGGGTCCTGACTGTATCGGACAACGGCACGTTGAGCGTGCCGCTGAGACTCGTGCTGTTGTAGTTGCCGTAACCCGCCCGGATCGAGGCCTCGAACTCGTCCGTTGGCGCCTTGGTCACGATCCGGACGGCACCGCCCGATGCATTCCGGCCGTACAGTGTTCCCTGCGGGCCTTTCAGGATCTCGAGCCGCTCGACGTCGGCCATTTCGAAGAGGGTGGCGGCAGGTCGGTTGACATAGCGATCATCGATGTAGACCGCAATGCTGGGCTCCAGCCCCATGTTCGAGAACCGCGATCCGATACCGCGCAGGTAGGGCTGGGCGACGGCGCCCGTATTACCGAGTACGAAGTTTGGTGTGACCGCCTGTATGTCCTTGATGTTGTCGACACCCAGATCCTCCAGCGTTTCACCGGTGAACGCGGAGATTGCGACTGGCACATCCTGCAGGCTCTCCGAACGCTTCTGAGCCGTCACGATCACCTCTTCCAGTACCTGGTCGGCGACAGCAGGCATGGATGGAAGTGCGCTCAGCCCAGTGGCAGCCAAAGTCCCCAGGAGCACAGGCTTACTTCTCGACCTGGTATGCATGGCTTCGCTTCCTATCGTTGTTTGAACGAAACATCATTCACTCTTGGGGATTGCCTGTTGGA
Source organism: Steroidobacteraceae bacterium (assembly GCA_041910015.1). GTDB lineage: Bacteria > Pseudomonadota > Gammaproteobacteria > Steroidobacterales > Steroidobacteraceae > RPQJ01. The sequence goes on along the minus strand of JAYRRR010000009.1, from coordinate 35,257 downwards.
CGTCAGCGACGCGACTGGAATCACCAAGCGGAGCACTCCCGCGCGGAAACACGGGCAGGGACAACCAGCGAACACGGCATCGAGCTTATTTCCCGATATTTCGGACGTCCATGACTGGAATGCTCGATCAGAATGATCATTTCTATTCGACTCTCGCGGACTTGCGCGAACCTAAGGGAAGCCACCATGGCGGGCGGCTGCTCGGGGTCGACGGGATCATTCACGCGACCACCAGGGGACACAGGCTCGACTTCGGCGTCGAGATCTTTGTCGACCTCATGACCGCCGCGGGTCGACGTGCTGGATCGCGGTGTCGCGTGTCAGGACGGAGTGCGGCTGCGCCGCCGCGAGCCGCAAGACTTGTGGCGCGCACAGGAAGCACCGTCTGTCACTCGCAGGCCGCCGGCTTCGACGCCCTGCAGATCGTGATCGGGCTTGCTCGGGATGGTCGCAAGGCGATCCTGGGGAAGCGATCGACAATCGCCTTGACGCACCGGGGCAAGCGGGCAATGATCAATGCAGGGAGCGGCTGCCGCTCGGCCGTGGCCAGGTCACGCGGTTTCGAGGGACGTTGGAACTGCGCCAGGAGCTGAGTGTATCAAGCCGAGGTGTACCGACGGTGTGGCTGGTATTTCTGCCTGACGGGAAGTCGGGGGCAGTTCAATCACCCCGCCAGGGGCCACGAATCCATGCGGAGATGGCTACGACAGCCGTGACCATGTCCGACCCCCACCCGATTCTGCCCCGGAGAACATAGGGTTCGTTCGATGCTGGCCTCGGCGACACGAATTGGACGCAGGCAAGTAGCCGCTCGTCCGCGTGTGACGACACAGAGAAGGAGTTCTACGCATTTTGTCGCAGTGCTGATCAGGCAGGCACGATTGCTTGGCCTGGACACCGCCCGCATGCTTGACGACGTAGGCATCCCCAGGGAGCTTTCCGAAGCGGAAGACCAATGGATCGACAACGATCTCATGACGGCCCTGATCAAGCGGATGTGGCTGGAGACAAACAATGAGATGGGTTTTGGCCCTGCACCGCTCAGAATTGGCACATGGGCCCTGGCATGCGAGTTCATGCTGGGTGCGGATACGCTGGGCGACCTGCTCCGGCGCGGCAGGCGCATCCTCTCGTACCTGGCACCGGGGGCGGCTGGCTTCGACATAGCAATCGGCGATCACTCGGTTTCCCTGACCCCCCACGTATATGTGGGGAATGCAGACCCCGACCGGTTTCTGGTGGAGTTCATGACGGTGGTCTGGCACCGGTTTCCGAGCTGGGTCATCGACGAATCGATCCAGTTGAACAGAGCTTACTTCTCTTACCCGGCGCCGGGTCATGCCCATTTGTACAGCGAGCTCTTTCACTGTGACATCGCATTCGATCAGCCAGCCTGCGGATTTGACTTCCACTGCCGCTACCTGCAGAAGCCGGTGTCCCGGACTGCTGCCGAGCTGGAGATCTGGCTGCGCGATTCTCCAGCGGACCTCTTGTATCTGCCTGGGCGCAATTCCAGCGTACAGGCACACCTGAAGGCTGAGTTGCGCAGGGTTCTGAAGGACTCTTCCGCCTTCCCCCCATTCGAGTCGATTTGTGCGCGACTCTACATGAGCCCGCAAGTGGTACGTAAACGTCTTGCCGAGGAGGACACCTCGTACCAGAAGATAAAGGACACCATCCGCAGCGACACGGCCAAGCGCCTGCTCTGCAACCCGGAGATCCCCGTTGAGACGGTGTCCGAGCGCAGCGGATTCAGCGCAGCGGCCGCGTTCAGCAGGGCTTTCAAGAGATGGACCGGTTCGACACCAGCCGAGTTCCGGGATGCTGCGATCAGAAAAGCCGGCAGACCGGGCTACCGCACCCGCAGCCTGCCTACGAGAGCACGCCGCGACTGATCAGGTCCTTCATGATTTCGCTGGTTCCACCGTAAATGCGCTGCGCCCGGGCGTCGACGTAGGCCCTCGATACGATGTACTCGCGCATGAACCCATAGCCGCCGTGCAACTGCAGACAGGCGTCGGCTACCCTCCCCTGCATCTCGGTCGTCGACAGCTTGGCCATGCTCACTGTCGCCGCATCCAGTTTGTCTGCCATGAACAACTGCTTGCACTCTTCCACAAATGACCTGTGTATGCGCACGTCGGTAGCAACCTCCGCCAGCTTGAAGCGCGTGTTCTGCAGGTCAGCGAGTGGAGCGCCGAATGCCCGGCGCTCCTTGACGTAGCGGATTGTCTCGGCCAGCAGGCCTTCCGAAGCGGCCACGGCACCCACCGCAAGCGCCAGGCGTTCCCGCCGCAGTTCACCCATGAGTACTTTGAAGCCCTGGTCGAGTTCCCCGAGAATCGCGCTGGCGGGCACCCGAACATCCTCAAAGAAGAGTTCGGAGGTGTCGCTGGCATGGAGGCCGACTTTCTTCAGGTTTCGGCCTCGATGAAATCCCGGGGTCGACGCATCAACCACGAACAAGGTCGTGCCCCTGGCGCCTGACACCTCCAGGTTCGTGCGGGCCACGACGATGATTACATCGCAGTGCTGGCCATTGGTGATGAAGGTCTTGGATCCATTGATGATGAAGTCACCACCGTCCCGTCTGGCTGTCGTGCGTACGCCTTGCAGATCGCTGCCAGCACCGGGCTCGGTCATGGCAACAGCGCCAATGCATTCACCGCTGACCATTCTCGGCAGGTAGGTCGTCTTCTGCTCCCTGGTGCCGCGGTTCAGGATGTAGTGGGCCACGACATCGGAGTGCACTGCCACAGGACCCCCGATAGCCAGACAACTGGCACGGGCGAGTTCTTCCAGGACCACCATGGAATACAGGAAACTCGCGCCGAGTCCGCCATGTGCCTCGGGCAGATCGACGCCCAGCAACCCCTGTTCACCCAGCCTGTTCCACAGTTCGCGCGGAAATATCCCGGCATCTTCCCAGTCTTCATAATTCGGCAGGATTTCCTTCTCTATGAAACGTCGGACGTTTGTCCTGAACAGCTCCAGCTCGTCGCTCACGTTCCCCTCCCGATCGTCCGCATGATCGATCGCGCGATGTTTGCGTTCGATGCCATTCGCCCGCCTGCCTACAGCGCCACCAGGGCTTCGCCGATCAGCGTCTGTTCTCCGTCGACCTTCGCGGCCTGAATCTCGCATCGCGCCAGGGACTCACCGTTATCTTCGATGATCTCCACCACCTTGCCCTGGCAGGCAATGACGTCATGCACGTGAGTGATTGCGGCAAAGCGACTGCTGAACTTCCTGAGTCTTGCCTGAGGTTGCCAGTCGGTCAGCATTCGCCCCAGGTAGGCCATGGACAGCATGCCGTGGGCAATGACATCCGGCATTCCAGCACTCCGGGCAAAGTCGATATCGATGTGAACTGGGTTGTGGTCGCCGGATGCACCTGCGAACAGCGCCAGGACCGTCCTATTGATCGGCGGAAGCACCAGAGGGGGAATCTCGGTCCCGGGGGTTATCTGTGTCATATCAGGATTCCTGACATCAGTTGCGATAGACGAGTGTTTGAAGGGCTTTGCCCACCAGATCGCCGTCCTGGTTGGTGTAGCTGTTCTCCTGGACGACAAACTCGAGCGCGCCACCTTTCTTGTCGTAGATGTCAACGATCCTGGACCGCTGGGTAATTCTGTCTCCGGCGTAGATCTGGCCAAAGTAGCTGAACTCCTGGGTACCGTGCAGCATTCGGCCCATGTCGAGGTTCAGCAGCCTGACGGCGGGCAGAAACTCGGGGCTGTCGAGATCAACGCAGAACATGAAGGTGGGCGGCGCGGGAATGGTGGGATGCCCCGCTGCTCGCGCAGAGGACTCATCCGTATAGATTGGATTGGTCTCGCCAACGGCCTTGGCGAAGAAACGCAGCCGTCCTTTCTCGATCTCGACCGTGAATGCGGGGAATTCGTGGCCGATCTTGCTCCGGTCCAGCATCAGACCCTCCTGTACATGGTGACTACCGCCGCGCCACCGAGGCCAAGGTTGTGCTGCAGGCCGATTCTCGCATTCGCCACCTGACGTTGATCGGCAGTACCACGCAACTGGTGGACCAGCTCATAGCACTGGGCCAGGCCTGTGGCTCCTATGGGATGACCCTTGGACATCAACCCGCCTGAAGGATTGACGACGAACCGGCCCCCATGGGTATTGTCACCGGCAGCAACGAAGCCCTCTGCCTCACCCTCCCCGCACAGCCCAAGGCCCTCGTACGTAATGACCTCATTGGTAGTGAAGCAGTCATGGAGCTCGACCACGTCGACGTCGTCCACGCCAATGCCGGACTGCTCATACACAGCCACGGACGCGCGGCGGGTCATGTCCGCACCAACCAGATTGATGGCATTGTCCCAAGTTGCCGGCGTATCGGTGGCCATCGCCTGCCCAACGATTTCCACCGCATCCTGGATACCGTGTCGCCTGGCGAATGCCCTGCTGCAGATCACCGCCGCACCGGCGCCGCAGGTCGGCGGGCAGCACATCAGCTTGGTCAGGTATTCGAGGTAGACCACCGGGGAATTCAGCACCTCCTCAACCGAAAGCGTCCTGGTGAACAGCGCAAGTGGGTTGACGACCGCATGACTCCGCGTCTTGACGGCAACCTTGGCGAAAATATCCGGCTTCACACCGTATTTTTCCATGTAGTGATGCCCGGCGGCACCGAAGCAGCGCAGGGCGAATGGCGCCTCGGGATAGCCCGCATCATCCAGCACCTTGATGAAATCGTCACAAGGTGACTCCCTGTCGTCCCAATGCGAACTCAGGGCACCGGGCTGCATCTCCTCGAAGCCGAAGGCCAGAACGCATTCTGCGGCACCCGACTGCACTGCCTGCCTCGCGAGAAACAATGCGGTGGATCCGGAGGAGCAGTTGTTGTTGACGTTGATGACGGGAATGCCGCTCATGAAGGCGCTGTAGACCGCATGCTGCGCACAGGTCGAGTCGCCATAGATGTAGCCGCCATAGGCCTGCTCGATCAGTGACGCATCGATGCCGGCTTCCCCGATTGCGCCAAGGATCGCGCGGGAGGCCATCTCGCGGTATGGCCGGTGCTGTCCCGGCTTGGCGAACTTGACCATGTCGACACCGGCCACATATGCATTGGTCATCGGTCTTCCCTCGAGCTACAACTTGATTCCGAGGTTGTCGAAAATCCGCCCGAAGGTATCCTGGACCGAGACTGGATGATCCGCGTCGGTGAAGTCGCCAATCCGGTCCCAGGCAGCCCTGACCCGCTCGGGAGACAGGGTGTCACTCGGCGAGAAGCAGACGCCCTTGGTGCGCTCCCACCGAAGCTTGGAAATCCAGCCTGCGCCCACTTCAAACAGCGAACCCGTTTCCTCGCTGCTCTCGGCGCAGAGGCACATGACGAGCGGCGTCACCAGTCCGGGCTTGAGTGCCTCGGTCGCTGCCTTGGGGAGAATGGTTTCGGTCAGACGAGACCCCGCCACGGGGGCGACGACATTGACATTGATGCCCTTCCTGGCGCCCTCGATGGCGAGCGTATTGCTCAACCCGACCAAGCCTTGCTTGGCGCAGGCGTAATTGGCCTGCCCAAAGTTCCCGTAGATGCCGGCGGCAGAGGCCGTATTGACGATGCGGCCGAAACCCTGCTCTGACATGATCGGCCAGGCTGCCTTGGTGACGCTGTAGGCACCGTAGACGTGTACCTTGTAGATCAGGTCCCAGTCTTCCGGAGTCATCTTGGCAAAACTGGCATCGCGCAGTATGCCGGCGTTGTTGATCACCACGTCGACCCGGCCGAAAGTCTCCATCGCCGTCCGGATGATCGACGCGCCATCCTCCACGGAATCGTAGTTGGCTGCGGCTTCCCCGCCGGCCTGGAGAATCTCCGCCACGACCCTGTCAGCCGCTTCGTTGCTCCTGCCTTCTCCGCGGCCACCGCCGCCGAGATCATTGACCACGACCCTTGCGCCCCGGCCGGCGAAACCGAGCGCATGGGAGCGCCCAAGACCAGCTCCAGCGCCAGTCACCACTACAACGCGACCATCAAACCTGATCTCATTGCTCACGCTGTGCATCTCTTGCTACGGCATCACTGGGCGGATACTAGGCGCGCTGTGAGCTGAGCGAATAGGCCAAATCCGCTCTTTCTGAATGATCATTTTTGACGGGGTCATGAGCTGCTCCCGACCTGCGAGCAGTCCGCGCCGGTGCCTACGCTGAAGTCAGGTGGCAACCGGCGGATGCATCAGTAGATACCGCCGTCTACCCGCACCAGGGACGACGTGACGAAGCTGGAGTACGAGCTTGCAAGGTAGAGCGCCGTGGTCACGACTTCATGTGGCTTCCCGGGACGACCCAACGCCGAGTGGGCCGAGGTACGGTCGCGCTCGGACCAGGCCTTGCTGATGTCAGTGAGAAAGGGGCCCGCAGAAATGGTGTTGACCCGTACTCCAGACCCACCGAACTCGGCGGCAAAGGCCTCGGTCATCGCATTGATGGCTGCCTTGGCGCCGCAATAGGGAATGGCCCTGGGGGCCGGACGGAGCGCGCCCGAACTGCTCACATTGATGATGCAGCCGCCGCTCGCCTCCGCCATGCGCCGACCGACCAGGGCTGTCAGACGGAATGGGCCCTTGAAGTTCACCCCGATGATCTTGTCGAACAGCTCCTCGGTGACATCGGCCGGGCTGGGGGTGACCGGGGACATTCCGGCGTTGTTGATCAATACGTCCACCTTGCCGAACTCGCTGTATGACGCATCCACCAGGGCTTCGATTTCCTGCCATTTGCCAATGTGACAGGGCCACGCGAGCGCCCGGCGCCCAATCGAGCGCACCTCGGCGGCAACCGCCGAGCAGCTCTCGCGGTTGCGACTGGTGATGACGACATCGGCACCTCGCTCGGAAAACGCCTTGACCATTTCATGACCCAGGCCCCGACTGCCTCCCGTAACAAGCACGACTTTGCCGCTGAAATCGAACAGTGGATCCATTTCACGCACCTCTGTCAGTATCGAACGCTGCTCACATCTGGAGCTGGACTAGGTGTGCCAGCGCACGATCTTCTGCGCCTCTCGGATGTTATCCAGGACCAGCTTCCCGAACATTTCACCAATCTGTCCGGACAACAGCCCGTCCATCGCCGCCGCCACCTTGTACTCGAAAATGCATGCGCCCTTGTAAAGGGCCAGCACCAGGTAGTAGTCCAGGCAGTCGATGTTGCGACCCGTACCCTCGACAAAGCGGGCTGCCAGTTCCTGGCGGGTCGGGAAATCGAAGGGATCGAAGTACGTGGATGCCGGCACGACGCCAGGTTCGCGGGCGTCCCGGAAGGCACCGAGGAACCAACCAATGTCCACCAGTGGATCACCAATGGTGGCCAGTTCCCAGTCGATGATTGCGGCCAGGCGAACTCGCGGCTCGTTGGCGAACATCACATTGTGAAAGCCGTAATCACCATGAATGATCGCTGGAACGCCGCTCTGCGGCGTGTTGTGGCGAAGCCAGTCGGCAACGTGCTCCAAGCCGGGAATTTCGCGACCCTGATATTTCCTGTATGCGCTCTTGTAGCTTTCCAGCTGCTGACTCCACCGGTCCACCTGGCGTTCCAGAAAGCCGTCTGGTTTGCCAAAATCTTCCAGCCCCGCCGCTTTGTAGTCCACTTTCGCCAGTTGGATCAGGCCCTCGATCATGGCATGCGCCAGTTGGGGCTTGAGCAGCTCTCGCTCGAAAGGGGCATTGAAGCGAAAGGTACGGTCGTTGAGCTCTGGCGCCCAGCCGTCCACGCACTCCATGACATAGAAGCTGCTTCCAATTACCTCGGGGTCGAAACACTTGCCATAAACATGGGGTGTTGGCACGGGCGTGTCGTTGAGAGCCGACAGAATCGTCGCCTCCCGTTCTATGGCCTTGATACTCGCCCTGGGCGGATCAGGCGGAGTGCGGCGGAGTACGGCTGTCTTGCCGCCACGATCCAGGCTCAGAATGATATTGCTCGTCCCGCCATGAAGCAGGCCGATCTTCAGGCAACCACTGCCCAGCTCTGGCGTGTTCTCATCCAGCCACGCCTGCAATTTCCCTTTGTCGAGTATTGCATCGACGTCAATGTCACGTATTGCCATTTCGATGTTCATCTCTCGGCTGTCGGGATGATGAGCAGAGCGCGGGATCGGCGTCGCGCTCCGGCGTGCATTTCGTCGCCAGGGCATCTTGCCCGTGACCTTCGTCGCCGACGGCCGCCATGCGGTTCTCGAGCAACTCCACGACGTCGTCCTCGTGCGGCGCACGTCTGCCGTTCCAGGCTGGCTCGACGCTCGCGCGCTGTGTGTCGATCGCACCGGATGCGGGGCCGATCCACGGTCAATGCGCGTCGTTCACCAGCACCCTTGCGATGGTCCACTTTGCGAGCTGGCTCATGTGCACGGCGTCCGGACCGTCGGCCAGGCGGACGAAGCGTCCGTAGGCGAATGCGGCGGCGATCGGCGTGTCCTGGCTGACTCCCATGGCTCCGAACGCCTGAATCGCGCGGTCGCAGACCGCCTGGCACATGCTCGGCGCGACAATCTTTATCATGGAGATGAGGTCGGCCGCACCCTTGTTGCCCTCGCGGTCCATGCGATCAGCGGCCGCAAGGGTAAGCAGGCGGGCCTGCTCGATTTCGCAGCGCGACCGTGCGATGTCCTGTCGGATGCTGCTTTGCTCGCTGAGCTTGCGACCAAACGCCACCCGACTCTCGACACGCCGGCACATCCACTCGAGGGCGCGCTGCGCGGCGCCGATCAGCCGCATGCAATGATGGATGCGGCCCGGGCCGAGCCGACCCTGCGCGATTTCGAAGCCGCGCCCTTCGCCGAGCAGCAGGTTCGAAGCCGGCACACGCACGTTCTCGAGCGTCACCTCGCCATGGCCGCTCGGCGAGTGCACCTCGCCGAAGACCTTGAGCGGCCTCAGGACGCGCACGCCGGCGGCGTGCATTGGCACGAGGATCATCGACTGCTGGGAGTGCTTCGGCCCATCGAACCGCGTCTTTCCCATGACGACCAGCAGTTCGCAGTTCGGATGCATGGCGTTGCTGGACCACCACTTGTGCCCGTTGATGACATAGTCGTCGCCGTCGCGGACGATGGAGCACTCGATGTTGGTCGCGTCCGAACTGGCGACCGCGGGCTCGGTCATCAGAAAGGCGGAACGTATCCGGCCATCGAGCTGAGGGCGCAGCCATTGCTCCTGCTGCGCCTCGGTACCGTAGCGCGCGAGCACTTCCATGTTGCCCGTGTCGGGCGCGCTGCAGTTGAAGACCTCGGAGGCCCAGTCGATCCGCCCCATCAACTCGGCGAGTGGAGCGTATTCGAGGTTCGTGAGACCCGGACTCCATTGGCCGTACTCGTGCGGCAGGAACAGGTTCCACAGCCCCGCTGCCCGCGCCTTCGCCTTGAGTGCCTCGACGAACGGCGGCTGCACCCAGCGGTTGGTCGGGTCTTCCACGAAATCCTGGTGCTGACGCTCGACCGGATAGATGTGTTCGCGCATGAACGCGTCGACGCGGCGCATCAGTTCCTTCGTCTTGTCACTGTGCTCGAAATTCATCATGGGCCTGCCGTGGTTGAGTGTGACTGATCCCAGTGTAGGCAGGTCACAGAATCCGTACAGTGCAATATTTCGATAAGTAACCATTCATGCTGTGCATCTGTCGAATCCACCTGAAGCTGCTCGTCGGCATCGATGCCGACCGCATGAAAGGGGTATCACGGGAGTGATCCTGGAGGTCCACGCGCCGCAGCCAGCGATGAGTCACGTGCGTCCCCGCGGCCGAGCCGGGATCCCTCGGTTATCGAAGGCGGAGGAAGCGCATCGTTCTGACTTCGTGTTGGTCACTGTGGGCATTGCGAGGACCGCGGCGACCGGTCGCGAAGCGGGGAACGATGCGCGGACACGATGGCGCGACCGAGCTGTCCGCGCGGCTGGCGGTGCGGCAGGCGGGGCAAGCCGGCGCGCTGCTGCGCGCGGACGGCTCTTGCCTGAGCGCGTTCGATGGCACCAAGGCCATCTTCCAGCTGATCTGCGCTCCACAACCTGATCGGGGCGTGCGGGGCCGACATCAGACGCGATCCCGCACCGCAGCCTGTACGGTTGCGGACCTCACGCTCTGTGACCGACGCGATCGTCGGCCGCGACCCGCCTGTCGCCAAACCACGCGCCGTTTCATCACGAACCGAGGTCTTGCCGCCGAGGTTTTCCGACTCAGGCGAGGATGCGCGCGATCAGGTTCTCGATTGCGGCGCGGAGCGCGGTACGGTCGATGCGCGGCTCGCGCACGGCGCGCACGGTCAGGCCGTCGACCAGGAAACGCAGTTCGAGCGCACGACGCGCCGCCTCCGCCTCGCTGAGGCCCAGTCCGCCCTGCTGCGTGCTGCGCGCGAGCCAGTTCCTGAACTCGGTACGGGTCAGTTCGTCGGACTCGTGCAGCGCCTCGGCGATCTGCGGGTTGCGCGTGGCCTCCGCGCTCATTTCGAGGTACAGCGCGACGCTCATCGACGTCACGTCGCGCGCGCACCATTCGTCAAACGAGCGCAGCAGGTCGGCGGCGAGCTGCTCGGACGAGTGCAGCTGACGGATCAGCAGGCGCTTTTCCTCGAGCTGCCGCTGCACGATCGCCAGCACGATGGCGTTCTTGTTCTCGAAGTAGCGGTAGATCAGCCCGGGGCTCATCTGCGCGGCGTCGGCGATGTTCGCCATGCTGGCCGCGTGGAAGCCGCGCTCGATGAAGCACTTGAGCGCCGCGCACAGGATGCGGTCGCGCTGGGCATCGGCGCGCGACCCGCCGTGGCCGGCCGAGGGTGCCGGATCGGAAGTCGTCATGACCGCTCCTTCCAGCCGCCGCCCAGCACCCTGTACAGCTCGACGCGGTTGGACTGCTCGGCAAGCCGTGTCGCGATCAGCGCCTGCTGCGCCACGTAGAGCGTGCGCTGCGACTCGAGCCGCACGAGATAGCTGTCGCGCCCGGCCTCGTAGCGGGCGCGCGACAGTTCCTCGGCGCGCTGCGCGGCGTCGACCAGCCGTTCGAGCGCCTGGCGTTGCGCCGACAGCGTCGACGTCAGCGCGAGGGCGTCGGCCACCTCCCGGAAGCCTTGCTGGATCGACCGCTCGTAGCGGGTGAGCATCACGTCGCGGTCGACGCGCGCGACGCCGAGGCCCGCCCGCAGGCGGCCACCTGCGAAGATCGGCAGGCGCACCTGCGGCACGAAGCTCCACGTGCCCGTGCCGCTCTCGAACAGCCGGGACAGGTCGTCGCTCGCATGGCCGACGCTGCCCGTCAGCGTGATGGACGGAAAGAACGCCGCGCGTGCAGCGCCGATGTCGGCATTCGCCGCCCGCAGTTCGCGCTCGGCCTGCTGGACGTCCGGGCGGCGCAGCAGCACCTCGGACGGCAGCCCCGCCGGCAGCGCCTCCAGCCCCGTCACGGGTGCATCGAAGCCCGTGGGCAACGAGGCTTCCTCGACCGGCGCGCCGACCAGCAGGTTCAGCGCATTGACGTCCCGCGCGACCTGCCCGGCATGGCGCGCCGCGTCGGCGCGGGCGCTCTCCGCCTGCGTGCGCGCCTGGTGGACGTCGAGCGCGGAAACGGCCCCGAACTCGTGCCGCTTCTGTGTGAGCGAGTGTGCTTCGTCGCGCGTACGCAGCGTTGCCTCGGCCAGCCGCAACTGCTCCCGGTCGGCGGCGAGTGTGAGGTAGACGTTCGCGACCTCGGCGACGAGCGCAAGCTGCGCGCTGCGACGCGCCTCCTCCTGCGCGAAGTAGCGTTGCAGCGCCGCCTCACTCAGGTTGCGCACGCGCCCGAACAGGTCCAGCTCGAACTGCGTCACCGTCAGGTCGGCCGTGTAGGCCTCGGTGACCGGCAGCCCATCGCCGCCGCTGCGGACCATCGCGCCACCGGCGTCCAGTGCGGGCAGTCTCTCGGCGCGCCGGATGCGGTACTGCTGGCGCGCCCGCTCGACATTGAGCACGGCGAGGCGCAGGTCGCGGTTGTTCTGCAGTGCGAGCGCAATCAACTCCTCGAGCTTCGCGTCGACGAAGAAGTCGCGCCAACCGATGTCAGCGGCGGCGCCGGGCACGGCGGCCGGATCCGCCGGCGGCGTCGACGTCGGCGGCATGGCGGGCGAGGTCGGCGGCAACGGCCATTGCGCGGCGATGCCGGGCTGCGCCTCGGGCAGACGCGGTTCGAGGGCACCGCAACCCGTCACACCCAGGACCATCGCCAGCGCGGCGACGCGCGTCGTGGTGCGATCAGCCATGGGCATCGCCTCCGTCGAGCGCAGGCGGTGCATCGGCCGCGTGGGCCCCCGCGGTTGCGTGACGCACGAGCCAGCGCTCGACCACGACGAAGAACAGCGGGATGAAGAAGATGCCGAGACCGGTGCCGACGATCATGCCGCCGAGTACGCCGGTGCCGATCGCGCGCTGGGCGCCCGATCCGGCGCCCGAAGCGATGGCGAGCGGCAGCACGCCGAAGCCGAAGGCGAGCGAGGTCATCAGGATCGGGCGCAAGCGGATCTTCACCGCGGTCATCGTGGCCTCGACGAGGTCCATGCCGTGCTCGTAGTTCGCCTTGGCGAACTCGATGATCAGGATCGCGTTCTTGCTCGTCAGGCCGACCGTCGTGAGCATCGCCACCTGGAAGTACACGTCGCGCTCCAGGCCGAACAGCGCGGTCGCGAGCGCGGCGCCGAGAATGCCGAGCGGCGCCACCATCAGCACCGCCGTCGGAATCGACCAGCTCTCGTAGAGCGCCGCGAGGCACAGGAACACGACTGCGAGCGACAGCGCGTACAGCAGTGGCGTCTGCGCGCCGGCCTGCCGTTCCTGGTACGAGGCACCGGTCCACTCGATGCCGAACCCCGCCGGCAACCGGGCCACGAGCTGCTCGACCTCCCGCATCGCCTGGCCGGTGCTGACGCCCGGCGCCGCCTCGCCCTGGATCTCCACGGCCGAGACGCCGTTGTAGCGCTCGAGCCGTGGCGAGCCGAATTCCCAGTGCCAGGTCGCGAACGAGGAGACCGGCACCATGCGCCCGGCGGCGTTGCGCACGGACCAGAGCCGGAAGTCGTCCGGTTTCATGCGGAACGGCGCGTCGGCCTGCACGTAGACGCGCTTGACGCGGCCGCGGTCGATGAAGTCGTCGATGTAGTTGCCGCCCCACGCCGCCGAGAGCGTGGCGTTGATGTCGGCGATCGCGACGCCGAGCGCCGCGGCCTTCGCCGTGTCGACGTCGAGCTTGAACTGTGGCGTGTCCTCCTGGCCGTTCGGACGCACGTTGGCGAGCAGCCGGCTCTTGGCGACCATGCCCAGGAGCTGGTTGCGCGCCTGCACCAGCGCGACGTGGCCGTGGCCCGCGTTGTCCTTCAGGAAAAACGTGAAGCCCGTCGCCACGCCGAGTTCCGGCACGGCGGGCGGCGCGAACGCGAATGCCATCGCGTCGCGGATCTTCGCGAATGCGCCCATGGCGCGCTGCGCCACGGCCCCGACGTGCTGGTCGGGCGACTTGCGTTCGTCCCACGGCTTGAGGTGGACGAACGCCTGCCCCGCATTCTGCCCGCTGCCCGCGAAGCTGAAGCCGACGATCGTGAACACCGACTTGATCGCCGGCTCGTGCCGCAGGAAGTGGTCCTCGACCTTCAGGACCGACTCGAGCGTGCGCTGCTGCGTCGACCCTGGCGGTGCCGCCAGGACCGTGACGAGAAAGCCCTGGTCCTCCTCGGGCAGGAACGCACTGGGCAGTCGCTGGAACACGAACAGCATGACCACCGCGAGCCCGAGGTACACGAGCATGAAGCGTGCGCTGCGTGCGAGCACGCGGCGCACGGCCGCCTCGTAGCGCCGCAGGCCGCCCTTGAACGCGCGGTCGGCCGTGCCGAAGAGGCTCCCCGGCGCGTGCGGTGCGTGGCCTGTCGCAGGCTTGAGCAGCGTCGCGCAGAGCGCCGGCGTCAGCACGATGGCGACAAAGACGGACAGCGCCATCGCGGCGACGATGGTCGCCGAGAACTGGCGGTAGATGACGCCCACGGAGCCGGTCATGAACGCCATCGGCACGAACACCGCGGCGAGCACGACGCCGATGGCGACCAGCGCGCCGGTGATCTGGTCCATCGACTTGCGCGTCGCCTCGAGCGGGGACAGGCCCTCCTCGTGCATCAGGCGCTCGACGTTCTCGACGACCACGATCGCGTCGTCGACGAGCAGGCCGATGGCGAGCACCATCGCGAACATCGTGAGCACGTTGATCGAAAAGCCGAGCGCGGCCAGCACGCCAAACGTGCCGAGCAGCACGACGGGGACGGCGATCGTGGGAATCAGCGTGGCGCGGAAGTTGCGCAGGAACACGAAGATCACCAGGAACACGAGCAGGACCGCCAGCGCCAGCGTCTTGACGACCTCGTGGATGGCCTGCTGCACGAACGGCGTCGTGTCGAACGGCACGACGACGTCGAGTCCCGCCGGAAAGAACGGGCGCAGTTCGTCGAGCCGCGCGCGTACCGCCGCGGCGGTGGCCAGCGCGTTGGCACCGGTCGCGAGCGAGATCGCCATGCCGACGGCGGACTGGCCGTTGAAACGCGAGATCGCATCGTAGGATTCGGCCCCGAGTTCGACGCGGGCCACCTCGCCGAGCCGCAGAGCCGAACCGTCGGCATGGCTGCGTACGACGATCTGCCGGAACTGCTCCGGCGTCCGCAGGCGCGACTGGGCGCTGATCGTCGCGTTGAGCCGCTGCCCCTCGACCGCCGGCGTGCCGCCGAGCTGCCCGACCGTCACCTGCGCGTTCTGTGCACGCACCGCGGCCGTGATGTCGGCCACCGACAGTCCGTAGGTGTCGAGCTTGTTGGGATCGAGCCAGATGCGCATCGCATAGGGCGAACCGAACGGCTGGACCGTGCCAACGCCCTCGACTCGGCTCAGCGGGTCGCGCAGGTTCGAGCCGACGAAGTCGGCGATGTCCTCGCGGTTCATGCGGCCGTCTTTCGAGACCAGGCCGACGATCATCAGGAAGCCCGTGCGCGACTTCGTCACGTTCACGCCCTGGCGCTGCACCTCCTGCGGCAGCAGCGGCATGGCGAGCTGCAGCTTGTTCTGCACCTGGACCTGCGCGATGTCCGGGTCGGTGCCCGACTGGAACGTGAGCGAGATGTAGGCCTGCCCCGACGCGGAGCTGGTCGCGGACATGTAGATCAGGCCGTCGAGGCCCTTCATGCTCTGCTCGATGACCTGCGTGACGGCGTTTTCCACGGCTTCCGCCGAGGCGCCCGGGTAGGAGGCGCTGATCGACACCGCCGGCGGTGCGATATCCGGATACATGGAGACGGGCAGGCGCGTGATCGACAGTGCACCCGCGAGCATGACCAGGATCGCGATGACCCAGGCAAAGATCGGCCGGTCGATGAAAAAGCGCGCCATGTGGCCTGCCTGCTACCTGGGCGCGCCGCCGTTGCCCGCGCCGACGGGCGCCGGCTCCGCGCCGCGTTCCGTGGGCTGGACCGGGACACCGGGCTGGATCTTCTGCAGGCCTTCGACGATGACGCGATCACCTGCCGCGAGGCCGTCCTCGACCAGCCACTGGTCGCCGATCGCCTGGCTCACACGGACTTCGCGCAACTCGGCCTTGCCGTCCCCCGCGACGATCATGGCCGTGGTCTGGCCGCGCGGCGCGCGCGTCACGCCCTGCTGCGGCACGAGCAGACCGGCCGGCCGCTCGCCCGTGCCGACGACGGCGCGCACGTACATGCCGGGCAGCAGAAGGTGATCGGGATTCGGCACCACGACGCGCAGGCCGAAACTGCCGGTGGTCGGGTCCACGGTCACGTCGGCAAAAGCGAGCTTGCCGGGGTGCGCGTAAGTCGAGCCGTCCTCAAGCAGGATCGCGACTGGCATATCCGGCGCGCCCTGCAGGCGGCCGGCCTCGAGGTCGTGGCGCAACTGCAGCCATTCGGCGCTCGACTGCGTGAGGTCGACGTAGATCGGGTCGAGTTGCTGGACCGTTGCAAGCGGGGCGGCCTGGTTCGCCGTGACGAGCGCGCCCTGTGTGACGCTCGACTTGCCGATGCGGCCGCTGATAGGGGAGCTGATGCGGGCATAGCCAAGCACGACCCGGGCGCGGTCGACCGCCGCCTGGGCCGCCTTCAGGTCCGCCTGCGCCTGACGCAGCGCGGCCGCCGCGGTCTCGTCGTCCTGCTGGCTGACGGCATCGATCTTCATGAGCTGCGCACTGCGTCGCGCGTTCAGCTCCGCCGTGACCAGCGTCGCCTGCGCACGCGCGAGGGTCGCCTGCGCACTGTCGTGGTCGGCGCGGTAGGTCGCGTCATCGAGCTGGTAAAGCGGCTGGCCCTTCTCGACGCGTCCGCCTTCCGTGAACAGCCGCTGCGTCACGAGGCCATCGACCTGCGGACGGACTTCCGCCACAAGGTAGGCGGTCGACCGACCCGGCAGTTCGCGCGTCAGCGTGACCGGTCGCGACGCGAGCGTCACGACGGTGACGGGAACCGGCCCGCCCTGGGGGGGTGCCGCCTGCTTCTGGCAGGCGGTCGACACGAACGCACCGGAAAGAACAGCGAACAGCGCAAGGGGGCCGTGAGCCCGGGGGAAACGCATGCCGACCTCGAAACGGACGACGCGCCGGCGGGCGCGTCAGGACAGAGGTGGGAGAATGAACGCCCATTCTCAATTCGTCAATACGAGAATCGACCTCTTTGGAGTCCGATCGGTATTTACGTTTCAAATACTAGAATGGAATGGTAGGAAAATACCGCACTGGATGGATGGCGACCGACGGTGTCAGTCAAGGCCGAGTTGAAACGCGGCCTCGATGTCCTGCTTCGAGTAGACCTTGAACGCGATCAGCGTTTCCGAGCTCGTGATGCCCGGTAGCTTGCGCATTTTCTCGCTGATGACGTGCGCGAGGTCTTCGTTCGCGCGCACGCGGACCAGCGCCACCAGGTCGTACTGGCCGGCAACCGAAAAGACCTCGCTGACGCCCTCGAGGTCGGCCAGCGTCTGCGCGAGTTCGGGCACCTTGTCGGTGGCGGCCTTGATCAGGACGACGGCAGTGACCATGACGCGGCAGTCTCCGGCGGTCGACGACGGGTGTCCAGTGCGGCGCCCGGCGGGCTCACGACGGCTCGGCGTCCGGCTGCGCCTCGGGCCGGGCCGCCGCGAACGCAGGCAGCGGCTCGAGGTGCCGGCAGATCGACACGAGACGCGGGTAAGACGCGACGTCGACCGCAAAGCGTCGCGCGTTGTACATCTGCGGCACCAGGCAGACGTCCGCCAGCGTTGGCTGCGCGCCGTGGCAGTATTGCTGCGCCGCCGCCGGCCGGCCCTGCGCACAGGCGTCGACCCAGCGCTCCAGCGCGACGAAGCCGCGCGCGATCCAGTGCGCGATCCAGCGATTGACGGCATCCGCGTCGGCGCGGAATTCCGTCTTCAGGTACTGGGTGATCGCCAGGTTGTTCAGCGGGTGCACGTCGCAGGCGATCGCGAGCGCCATGCCGCGCACCGTCGCGCGCTCGCGCGCCGAGCCCGGCAGCAGGCGCGGTTCGGGGTGGACCTCCTCGAGGTATTCGCAGATCGCGAGCGACTGCGGCACGACGAAGCCGTCGTCGACGAGCGCGGGCACGAGCCCCTGCGGATTGACCGCAAGGTAGTCGGCCTTGCGCTGCTCGCCGCCGGCGCGCAGCAGGTGCTTGGGCACTGTCTCATACCGCAGCCCCTTGAGGTTGAGCGCGATCCGCACGCGATAGGCTGCGGAGCTGCGCCAGTAGGAGTAAAGCCGCATGGGGTCAGACCCCTCTTAATGGAATCTCAACAATGCGAACTCTTGGACCGCCAGATCTTCAAGAAAGTCTTGACTGGGGTCAGACCCCAGTTCAAACGATCGTCGTGCGCAGGGTGTCGAGGCCGTCGATGCCCGCGACGATGCTGTCGCCCCGCTGCACGGCGCCGACGCCCGCGGGCGTACCCGTGAACACGAGATCGCCAGGCTGCAATGCGAACAGCGTTGACAGTTCGGCAATGATTTCGGGCACGCTCCAGATCATCTCCGCGAGCGTCGCATCCTGACGTCGCTGCCCGTTCACTTCGAGCCAGATCCGGCCCTGGGTCACGTGACCGGCTTCAGCGACGGGCCGGATCGCGGCAAGCGGCGCGGAGCCGTCGAAACCCTTCGCGACGTCCCAGGGCAGCCCGGCCGCCTTGAGTTCGGCCTGCAGGTCGCGACGCGTCAGGTCGTTGCCGACGGCATAGCCGAACACGTGCTCGAGCGCTTCCGTCTGCCGGATGTCGCGGCCGCCGCGACCGATCGCAATGACGAGTTCGACCTCGTGGTGCAGGTTCGAGGTGCGCGAGGCATACGGCACCGGTGCCCCGTTCTCGACGACGGCGTCGGCCGGCTTCATGAAAAAGCATGGCGGCTCGCGTTCGGGATTCGCGCCCATCTCGCGCACGTGCGCCGCGTAGTTGCGTCCGACGCAATAGATGCGGTGCACGGGGAACCGCGTCGTGGCGCCAGCGATGGCGACAGTGGCCTGGGGGACGGTGAACGGGGCAGCGGTAGTGGTCATGACGTGGTCCTCGATCCGGTGGCGGGGTCCGCCGCG
The DNA here is from genome assembly GCA_041910015.1 of Steroidobacteraceae bacterium. GTDB lineage: Bacteria > Pseudomonadota > Gammaproteobacteria > Steroidobacterales > Steroidobacteraceae > RPQJ01. The sequence goes on along the minus strand of JAYRRR010000009.1, from coordinate 16,656 downwards.
CGCAACAGGGCGGGCAGGAAGACCTCTTGCACGAGTATGGGTCGGCCACCCAGTCGGTACACGGCCCGTCGCGCCCACAGCGCGTCCCCCGACGCGGAACGCGAATCGGCGCAGGCGGCGAGCGCGAGAGCGCTGTCGAGCGGCAGCGACGCGTACTCCAGCGGTTCGCGGTCGAGCGGCGCGTCGGCGCGTCGCAGCGTCTCCCCGATCGGCGAATCGCCGAGCTCGCGCAGCCATGGGTGTGCGTCGAGCGTCGCATCGGGCAACACGGTCTGCGCATAGACGACACGTTCGGCGTCGCAGCAGAACTCGATCTCGCGCAGCAGACAACTCGGTTCGCGCAGCCCGAGCCGGCGCTGCAGCTCATCCGGCACCTGCGCGACACGCAGCGGGCCGAGCATGCGGAAGCGCATGCGGTCGCCGAACAGTGCGCGAATGCGCGCGGTAAGCAGGCCCGGTTCGGCGAGCCACGACCGCAACGCCGGTGGCGCCAGCCGTTCGACGCGCTCGAACGGCCGCCAGTCTGCGGCGACGTCCACGGGTCGATCAGAACTGGTCGGCGGTCAGCGCCATGACCGTGGCGCTGCCGGCGCGCACGGCGGTACCGCAGGCGACCACGCGCGGCATGACGTGCTCGGCGTAGAACCTCGCCAGCAGCACCTGCGTCCTGTGGAACGCCACATCCGGCGCATCCGACCCGAGCGCGCGGACGGCCACGAGCGCACCGCGCGCGAGCTGCCAGCCGCCGATCACCGTGCCGACCAGCATGAGGTAGTTGAACGCCGCGGCGCCGGCAAGCTCCGGGTCCTTGCGCTCGCCGGCGAGCAGATGCGTCGAGCACTGGACGATCTCGTCGAGGCCCCGGGCGAGCCACAGCCGCACCGCCGCCAGCTCCTCGCCCGCGTTCGCGAGCGGGGCGTCGACGCCGCGCATGTCGGTGACGAACGCCGACACCGTCGCGCCGCCATCGCGCAGCAGCTTGCGGCCCACGAGGTCGCCTGCCTGGATCCCGTTCGTGCCCTCGTAGATCGAGGCGATGCGCGCGTCGCGGTAGAACTGCGCGACGCCGGTCTCCTCGACATAACCCATGCCGCCATGGACCTGCATGCCGAGCTCGGTCACTTCCTGGCCGACTTCCGACGCGAACGCCTTGGCGATCGGCGTCATCAGGTCGCCGCGCGCCAGCCACGCCGCCGAGGTTTCGGGCGCGTCACCATGGTTGCCGCGATCGAGGCACGAGGCCGCGTAGTAGCAGATGGCACGGCTCGCCTGAGTCAGCGAGCGCATGAGCAACAGCATGCGACGGACATCCGGGTGGCGAATGATCGCCACGCGACCCTTTTCGCCGGCCGCGCGACCCTGGATGCGCTCGCGCGCGTAGGCGACCGCCGCCTGATAAGCGCGGTCCGCGAGACCCACACCCTGCGCGCCGACGCCGAGACGCATGTAGTTCATCATCGTGAACATCGCGGCCAGGCCCTCGTTTTCCTTGCCGACGAGAAAACCGCGCGCGCCCCCACCGTCGCCGAACGCCATCACGCAGGTCGGGCTCGCGTGAATGCCCATCTTGTGCTCGACCGAGACCGGCCAGGCGTCGTTGCGCTCGCCAGGCACGCCGTCGTCCCCGACCATGAACTTGGGCACGAGGAACAGCGAGATGCCCTTGGTGCCCTGTGGCGCGCCGGGCAGCCGCGCGAGCACGAGATGCACGATGTTCTCCGTCATCGGGTGGTCGCCCCAGGTGATGAAGATCTTGCGGCCCGTCAGCAGGTACGAGCCGTCGGCCTGCGGTTCGGCCCGGGTCGTGAGCGCCGCGAGGTCGGAGCCCGCCTGCGGTTCCGTGAGGCACATCGTCCCGGTCCACTCGCCCGCGACGAGCCTGGCGAGATACTGCTGCCTGAGCGCGTCGGAGCCATGTCGGTCGAGCGCGAGGATGGCGCCCTGCGAGAGCTCCGGGCAGAGCGCGAAGGCGACATTCGCCGCCGCCCACATCTCGTCGCATGCGATCGCGACCGTCTTGGGCAGGCCCTGGCCGCCGAAGTCCGGGTTCGCCGCGATGCCCGGCCAGCCGCCCTCGCGGAACTTCGCATAGGCCGCGGTGAGCTCGGCGGGCACATGCACCGCCCCATCGACGACCTTGCAGCCCGCGCGGTCGCCGACGACGTTGGTCGGCGCGAGCACCGTGCCCGCGAATTTCGCCGCTTCTTCGAGCACGGCATCCGTGGTCTCCGCGTCGACCGACGCGAACGCCTGCAGCGTGATGACGTCGCGGAACTCGGCCAGATGCTCGATCGTGAAGCGCATCTGCTGCAGCGGTGGTCGATAGTCGGCCATGGTGTTCTCCGGCAAATGCCGCTTTGTGCTATGCAGCATGCGATTTTGCCCTGCCCGGGCGCGCGGCGACAGAGCCCTGGGGTCTGACCCCAGTCAAGATAAACTTGATTGGGGTCAGACCCCATAATGCAGTGATGAGCATCTGGTTCAAGTCCATCACGCTGGCCGACGTCCAGCGCCTGTCCGCCGGCGGCAAAGACCTCGCCGCCCACCTCGACATCCGCTTCACGGAAGTGGGGCCGGACTACCTGCGCGGCTCGATGCCGGTCGACGAGCGGACGCGCCAGCCGTTCGGGCTGCTGCACGGCGGCGCCAGCGTGGCGCTCGCCGAGACGCTCGGCAGCACTGCTGCCAACCTGTGCATCGACACGACGCGGTTCTACGCCGTTGGTCAGGAAATCAACGCCAATCACGTGCGCTCGGTCCGCTCCGGTCGAGTGACCGGCACGACCCGCCCGGTTCACCTCGGCAGCCGCACACAGGTGTGGGACATCCGCATCGAGGACGATGCGGGCCGTCTCACCTGCGTCTCACGGCTGACCATGTCGGTCATCGAAGCGCCGGGCCGCGGAGCCGATCACCTCGTCGCGACGCTGGGACAAGCGCAGTGACCGACCAGCGCTCCGCGCGCCTGCTGACGTCGGCACTGCTCGCGGCGACGCTGGTCGGCTGCGGACTCAAGGGCCCGCTGATCCTGCCCGAGAAGTCGACGAACGTCGTCATCCGCGGCCCCGGCGGAACGCCGGCCGAGGGCGGCGCGAGGGCGCCGGGCGAGGCGACCGCCGCACCCGAAACTCCAGTGGCCCCGGCACCGAAGCCCGCCGTGCCCGCGTCCAGACCCGCATCACCCGCCGACGACCGCATGCCGCCGCCGCCTCTGCCGGGCGGCACGCCCGGGGGACCGGGTGGTTGACGCCGACACACTGGTCCTCGTCGACGGCTCGTCGTATCTCTATCGAGCCTTTCACGCGCTGCCGCCGCTGACGAACTCGCGCGGCGAGCCGACCGGCGCAGTGCTCGGCGTGCTGAACATGCTGCATCGCCTGCTGCGCGAGCAGGCTCCGCAGCACGTCGCGGTCGTCTTCGACGCACCTGGCAGGACATTCCGCGACGACCTGTTCGCCGAGTACAAGGCCCACCGTCCGCCGATGCCCGACGACCTGCGCGTGCAGGTCGAACCGCTCGTCGCCGCAGTCGAGGCGCTCGGCCTGCCGCTGCTGCGCATTCCCGGCGTGGAGGCGGACGACGTCATCGGCACCCTGGCGCAACAGGCCGCAGCCCGCGGCATGAGCGTGCTGGTGTCGACTGGCGACAAGGACATGGCGCAGCTCGTCACCGAGCAGATCACGCTCGTCAACACGATGACCAACTCGTCGCTCGACCGCGCCGGCGTGAAGCTCAAGTTCGACGTCTACCCCGAGCAGATCGTCGACTACCTCGCCCTCGTCGGCGACAGCTCCGACAACATTCCCGGCGTACCGAAGGTCGGACCGAAGACCGCGGCCAGGTGGCTCAACGAATACGACACGCTCGACAGCCTGCTCGCGCACCAGGACCGCATCGAGGGCAAGGTCGGCGAAAGCCTGCGCGCCTCGCACGCGGATCTCGCGCTCTCGCGTCGGCTCGCGCGCATCCGGTGCGACGTCGAATTGCCTTTCGGCCCGGCGGACCTGCGGCTGGGCGCGCCCGACACGGCGAAACTGCGCGAGTTGTACACGCGGCTCGAGCTGCGCTCGCTGCTGAAGGGACTCGACACCGTCGCGGGCGGGGACGTCGACGTCGCGCGCGGGGAATTCAGCCGTTCGCTCGCGGCGCCGCTCACGGCTGCGCCCGGTGATGCCGCCGCGGCTCCCGTCGCGGCGCCGGCGCCCGGCTGGGCCCCCGGCCGCCACTACGAGCTCGTGCTGACGGCGGCACGGTTCGAGCACTGGCTCGGCATGCTGCAGGACGCCGAACTGATCTCGTTCGACACCGAAACCAGTTCGCTCGACTACATGCGGGCGGAAATCGTCGGCGTGTCGTTTGCGGTCGAGCCCGGTCACGCCGCCTACGTGCCGCTCGCGCACACCGGCCCGGGCGCGCCGGAGCAGCTCGACCGCGCCGACGTGCTGCGCCGGCTGCAGCCGCTGCTCGAAGACGAGCGCAAGGGCAAGCTCGGCCACCATCTCAAGTACGACGCGCACGTACTGCGCAATCACGGCATCGAGCTGCGGGGCATGCGTTTCGATTCGATGCTCGAATCGTATGTGCTCAACAGCACGGCGACGCGCCACGACCTCGATTCGATTGCGCGGCTCTATCTGGGCGTCGAGACGATCCACTACGAGGACGTGGCGGGCAAGGGCGCCAAGCAGATCGCATTCAACGAGGTGGGCGTCGAAGCGGCCGGCGAATACTCCGCCGAGGATGCCGACGTCGCGCTGCGACTTCACCGGACGCTGTGGCCGCGGCTGCAGGCAACGCCGGGTCTCGCGCAGCTCTACGCGGAAATCGAACAGCCACTCGTCCCGGTGCTGCTCGAGATGGAACACTGCGGCGTGCTCGTCGACGCGTCGATGCTCAGGCGCCAGAGCCAGGAGCTCGCCAGGGGCCTCGTCGATCTCGAGCGGCGCGCACACGAGATCGCCGGCCGTCCGTTCAACGTCGAATCACCGAAGCAGCTGCAGGACGTGCTGTTCGGCCAGCTCGGCCTGCCGGTCAAGCGCAAGACGCCGTCCGGACAGCCTTCGACGGCCGAGGACGTCCTCGAAGAACTCGCCGAGGGCTACGAACTGCCGCGCGTGATCATGGACTATCGCGGGCTCGCGAAGCTGCGCTCGACCTACACCGACAGGTTGCCGGAGCAGGTCAATCCCCGCACGGGACGCGTCCACACGTCGTATCACCAGGCCGTGGCGGCGACCGGCCGGCTCTCGTCGACCGACCCGAACCTGCAGAACATCCCGATCCGCACGCCCGCAGGCCGTCGCATCCGTCAGGCCTTCGTCGCGCCGCCGGGGCACGTGCTGATCGCGGCCGACTACTCGCAGATCGAACTGCGGATCATGGCACACCTCTCCGGCGACGCCGGCCTGCGGGAAGCGTTCGCCGCCAACGAGGACATCCACCAGGCGACGGCCGCCGAAGTCTTCGGCGTCGACGCCCGCGACCAGGTGACGGCGGAACAGCGGCGAGCGGCCAAGGCGATCAACTTCGGCCTGATCTACGGCATGTCCGCCTTCGGTCTCGCGCGCCAGCTCGGCATCGAGCGGGGCGCGGCGCAGCAATACGTCGAGCGGTACTTCGCACGTTATCCGGGCGTGAAGCGGTACATGGACGACACGCGCCAGATGGCGCGCGAGCAGGGCTTCGTCACGACCGTGTTCGGCCGCCGGCTCTACCTGCCCGACATCCGCTCGCGCAACGCCGCCCTGCGATCGTATGCCGAGCGCAGCGCAATCAATGCGCCGATGCAGGGCACGGCCGCCGACATCATCAAGCGGGCGATGATCGACGTGCATCGCTGGCTCGCCGGCGTGCCCGGGGCGCGGCTGCTGATGCAGGTGCACGACGAACTGGTGCTCGAAGTCGGCGAAGACCACGCAGAGGCCGTGGCACGCGAGCTCGCCGGGCACATGACCGCCGCGGCCGAACTCCAGGTCCCCCTCAAGGTCGAGGCGGGCGTTGGCCGCAACTGGGACGAGGCACACTGACCCGGGCCAACCTTGGGCGCGATTGCAAGCCCTCGTTGCTACAGCACAACACAGTTCGCAGACTATGCATTTTCCGGCTGTCTTCCTTGGGTGACAGTCTGTAGCATTTTCACCAAGTCAATCTTCCAAGGAGTCCTGCATGCGGAAACCTCTGCTGGGTATGGTCGCGGCCACGCTGGCGTTGTGTCCCCTGATCGCCTCTCGGGCCGAAGGCCTCAGCTACACCTACGCCGACCTCGCCTACGTCACGACGGACATCGACGGCGTCGACAAGGACCTGGACGGATTCCTGCTGCGCGGGTCGCTCGAGATTGCCGAGAACTGGTTCGTCTATGGCCGTTACGTGGACCAGAGCGTCTCGATCGCCAGCGTCGACATCGACGCCCGGCAGTTCGCGATCGGTGGCGGGTATGCCTGGTCGTTCGCGCCGACCATGGATCTCTTCGGCCGGGTCGGCTACACCGAGGTCGAGGCGGACGCCTCGGGCCGCGGCTTCGGCTTCGACGCCGACGACGACGGCTATGAGCTCGGCGTCGGCATCCGGGCTCGCCCCGTGGCCGCGCTCGAGCTGGAGGGCTCGATCAACTACGTCGACCTGTCCGATTCCGGTGACGACACCTCGTTTGGTGTCGGGGCGCTGTGGTTCATCACCGACCACGTTGGCCTGGGCGTGCAGGGCGATTTCGCGGACGACGCCGAGACCTACGGCGTCGGCTTCCGTTGGGAATTCGGCAAGTAAGCAAGGAGCACGATGATGCGCAAGATTCCTGTACTGGCCGCGGCCGCGATCCTGGGACTCGCCACAGCGCCCGCCTACGCGGTCGACAACGGCATCTATCTCGGCGCGAGCGTCGGGCAGAGCGGTGTGAGCTACGACGAGACGTTCGAGGGTCAGGACTTCAGCTTCGACGCCGACAGCACCGGCTTCAAGGCGATCGCCGGCTGGCGGTTCCTCGACTGGCTGTCGGTCGAGGCGAACTATGTCGACCTCGGGTCGGGCGACGATCACGTTGCCGGCGAGAAGCTCGAGGCGGACGTGAGCGGACTGTCGCTGTCGGCGGTCGGCTTCGTGCCCATCGGTCCGGTCGACCTGTTCGCGCGCGTTGGCGCGATCGACTGGGAGGCCGATCTGAAGGCACCCGGTCTCGGCGTGAACGCCAGCGACGACGGCACGGACCTGACCTACGGCGTCGGCGCGCAGTTCCGCGTCTGGGGTCTCGGCGTGCGCGCCGAGTACGAGCGTTTCGACATCTCCGATGCCGACACCGTCGACATGGTGTCGCTCGGCGTGACCTGGACGTTTTTCTGATCGCAAGCCCTTGACCCGCAAGGATCACGGGCCCCGGGTTGCAGAGATCGGGCCACGCGCGGAACTTTCACGAGGTGGCCCGGTCTCAACTCCCGAGCGTCCACGACGCTCCGTGTTGGCCTACCTCCCTGGGCGCAACACGTGCCCGGTCATCCCCCAATACCGGGTTGATTTGCCCCGGCCGGATCCGCTGGTCCCGCCGGGGTTTCTTTTTTCCGTCGTCCGTCGAGCAGCGCCTCCAGCGCGGCGCGCGCTTCGACCACGCCATCGCCGGCGTGTGCGGAGAAGAGTTGCACCGTGACCGTGCCGTCGCGTGGCAGTTTGCGCCGGACGGCCTGCAAGGCACCGGCCGCCGCGCCGCGCCCGAGCTTGTCGGCCTTGGTCAGCAGGACGTGGACCGGCAGTCCGCGGCTCGAGGCGAGGGCGAGCATGGCAAGGTCGTGCTCCGTGAGCGGGTGGCGCACGTCCATGACGATGACCGTCCCGCGCAGCGATTCACGCCGGGCGAAGTAACCGCGCAGCAGCGTGCCCCAGTGCTCGCGCACTTCGCCCGACACCCGGGCGAAACCGTAGCCGGGCAGGTCGACGAGTCGACGCTCCGGTTCCAGCTCGAAGAAGTTCAGCAATCGCGTCGCGCCGGGACTCTTGCTGGTGCGGGCGAGCCCCTTGCGTTGCGTGATCGCGTTGATGGCGCTCGACTTGCCCGCGTTCGAACGACCGGCCATGGCCACCTCGACGCCCTGGTCGGGCGGCAACTGGCCGAGCCGGTTGGCGCTGGTCAGGAAACGGACGTTCGGGTACATGGACATGCGGCGGGGTGACGGCACCGATTGCGGGCGACATCGCAGGGCGACCCTGCGCGGCGGGGCCCGTAGTGTACAATTTGCGGCTGGCCCGGCAGGCCGCGCAGACCGTGCCGCCGGGCTCTTCCGCGCCTGCATGTCGTCGGCGCGATCGTCTCTGGAGTGGTTACAGACATGACCGCGAAGTTCGTCGCTGCCCTGGGCCTCGTCGCCGTGATCGGCTGGACCGGCACCGCCGTTGCGGCCGGGAACAAGGACGCCGGCCAGGCCAAGTCCGCCCTGTGCATGGGCTGTCACGGGCCGGAAGGCAACAGCGCGAATCCCGAATGGCCGAGTCTCGCCGGTCAGCACGCGAGCTACATCGTCAAGCAGATCAAGCACTTCAAGGCAGCCGAACGCAACAACCCGCTGATGATGCCGATGGCGATGACGCTGAGCGACCAGGACGCGGACGACGTCGCCGCGTACTACGCGTCCACCACCCCGCATCCCACCGGCGAGGCCGAGCCGTCGAAGGTCAGGCTCGGCGAGAAGCTCTACCGCGGCGGCAAGGCCAGCGCGGGCGTGCCGGCCTGCGCCGGGTGCCACGGTCCCACGGGTGCCGGCATCCCGGCCGCCGCCTATCCGCGCATCGGCGGCCAGTACGCCGTCTACGCCGCCGTGCAACTGCGTGCCTACAAGTCCGGCGCGCGTGCGACGGACCCGAACTCGATGATGCGCTCCGTCGCCGGGCGGCTGTCCGAGGAGGTGATCGACGCCGTGGCCTCCTACCTGCAGGGCATGCGTTGAACCTGACGGGCTGCCGCCAGTCTGAAACCAGCATGAACACGCCCACCCGCCTCTCCGGGTTTCGCCAGGCTCTCGTCGGCGCCCTCCTGCTGCTCGCCACCGGCGGCGCCTCGGCCGCCGAGCCCCAGCAGGGTGTCCAGTACAAAGTGCTGCAGCCCGCGCAGCCGACGAACGTCGCGCCGGGCAAGGTCGAAGTCGTCGAAGTGTTCTGGTACGCCTGCGGCCACTGCTACCTGCTCGAGCCGAAGCTCGAGGCCTGGGACCGCAAGGGCCGCCCGGCCGACGCACAGCTCGTGCGCGTGCCGGCCACCTGGAACAACACGCTCAAGACGCACGCGCGCGTGTTCTACACCATGGAGCTGCTCGGCCGCCCGGACCTGCACGCCGAGATCTGGCGTGAGATCAACGTGAAGCACAACCGCCTCGACACGCCGGCGGCGATCGAGACGTTCTTCACGTCGCACGGCGTCAGCAAGACGGATTTCCAGAAGGCCTTCGCGGGCTTCGCGGTCGACACGAAGGTCATGAAGGCGGAAGACCTCAACCGCCGCTACAAGATCACCGGCACGCCCACGGTCGTCGTCAACGGCAAGTACGTCACCGACGTCAGCATGGCCGGCGGCGAGAACGAGCTGTTCCAGGTCGTCAACGCGCTCGTCGCGAAGGAACGGCCGAAGAAGTAAGGTGTCGGTGTTACGGCTTCCGTAACCCGGATAGAGGCGTCGGTGTTCGGTTGCATCGGTGACGGAGTTACCGAAACCGTAACATCGGCACCTTCACCGTCACCGCAACCTGCAGGGCGGCTCGCGATGCTGCGTCTCCTCATCCCCACGGGTAGTGGCTACACCTGGGTCGAACACACCCCGCCCGCGCCGTTTCCGGACGAGTTCCTGTGGGCCGACCTGTTCGAGCCGACGCCCGACGAGGAGCGTGCGGTCGAGGCGCTGCTGACCGTCGACGTCCCCACGCGCGACGAGATGAAGGAGATCGAGACCTCGAACCGTCTGTACGAGGAAGGCAGCGCCGTCTACATGACGGCGACCATCGGCTCCAAGCTCGACAGCGAACGACCCGAGAGCAGCGCGATCACGTTCATTCTCGCCAACGACCGCATGATCACCAACCGCTACGTCGACCCGACGCCGGTGCGGCGGTTCATGCAACACGTCGAGCGCTCGCCCACGGCCTGCACCTCGGCGCCGACGCTGCTTGCGGGCCTGCTCGAGGCCTTCGTGGAACGGATCGCCGACCTGCTCGAGCGCGTGCAACTGGAACTCGACGCCGTCTCGCTCTCGATCTTCCCGCGCGACGGCGAGAAGTCGCCGAGCAGCGCCAACCTGCACGCGCTGATCCGGCAGATCGGCGCCGACGGCGACCTCGTCTCGAAGGCGCGCGAAAGCCTCGTGAGCCTGCACCGCATCCTGATGTACGTGCAGCAGACCCCGGCGGTCACGCTGTCGAACGACCAGCGCGGCCGCTTCAAGTCGGCGCTGCGCGACGTGCAGTCGCTGTCCGACCACGCCTCGTTCCTGAACTCGAAGATCCAGTTCCTGCTCGACGCCGTGCTCGGGCTGATCAACCTCGAGCAGAACAACATCATCAAGATCTTCTCCGTCGCGGCCGTGATGTTCCTGCCACCGACGCTGGTCGCCAGCATCTACGGCATGAACTTCCACCACATGCCGGAACTCGACAGGGCCTGGGGCTACCCGGTGGCGCTGCTCGCGATGGTCGTCTCGGCCGTCGTGCCGTACGTCTACTTCCGGCGCAAGGGCTGGCTCTGATCACGCACGGCGCCGGGACGGTGTAGCATCGCGGCATGGCCAAGCCAGCGATCAACAACATGGCGGTGTTCTGCGACTTCGAGAACGTCGCCCTCGGCGTGCGCGACGCGCGCTACGCGAAGTTCGACATCGACCAGGTGCTCGAGCGGCTGCTGCTCAAGGGCAGCATCGTCGTCAAGAAGGCCTACTGCGACTGGGAGCGCTACAAGGAGTTCAAGGCGCCGATGCACGAGGCGTCGTTCGAGCTCATCGAGATCCCGCACGTGCGCATGTCTGGAAAGAACTCGGCCGACATCCGCATGGTCGTCGACGCACTCGACCTGTGCTACACCAAGGCGCACGTCGACACGTTCGTGATCGTGAGCGGCGACTCGGACTTCTCGCCGCTGGTGAGCAAGCTGCGCGAGAACAACAAGCTCGTGATCGGCGTCGGCGTGAAGAGCTCGACGTCGGATCTGCTGATCGCCAATTGCGACGAGTTCATCTACTACGACGACCTGGTGCGCAAGGAAGAGCAGCGGCGCGGACGCCGCAAGCCGTCCGGCGGCGCGTCGTCCGCGAGGCAGCCATCGGCCACCGCGTCCCGGTTCGCTCCGTCGACGCCGTCGGCGACGGATCCCGACGTCACGGCCGTTGCGCCGGCGGCAGCCGCGCTCCCGGAGGCCCTGACCGAAGTCGCCGCGCCGCCGGCCGTCGATCACGGCCAGGCGCGCGGGCGCGCGCGCCGGAAGACGGACGAAGACAAGCGGCAGGAGGCGTTCGACCTCGTGCTCACGACCATCGAGGCGCTCGCCGACGAACGCGACGAGAGCGACAAGATCTGGGGTTCGATGATCAAGCAGGCGCTCAAGCGCCAGCGGCCGGGGTTCAACGAGAGCTACCACGGCTTCCGCAGCTTCAATCAGCTGCTCGAGGAAGCCGCGACGCGCAAGCTGATCGCGCTCGAGAAGGACGAGAAGTCGGGCGGATATGTCGTGCGCACCCTCATGCGCGAATGAGGACGTACGACATCCGCGACGAGGTCGTGCTGGTCACCGGGGCCGCCGGCGGCATCGGCGGGGCGTGAGTCGCCGCGATCGGGGTCAGGCCGCCCTCCCGGAACCGGACCCCTGCGCCTCGATCCCGCCGCTCACGCCCGCGCGGGCATCCGGATGCGCGACAGCGCGAAGAGCGCGAACAACAGCAGCCCCGTGAAGGTGACGAGGGCCGGCAGGTAGGAGCCGCTCTGATCGCGGCACCAGCCCGCGAACGGCGCTCCGAGCATGACCACCGGCATCATCACCGGGTTCAGCAGACCCATGACGCGGCCGTAGTGGGTCGCGCCGAAGAGGATCGCCATCAGCGAGCCCCAGACCGGCAGCATGCCGCCGGCCGCGAACCCGAGCAGCGAGCTCGCCGCGAACAGCGTCGGATAGCGCGCATCGACCATCAGCAGCACGAGACTCGCGAGCACGAGCAGGATTGCCGCGGCGAACCCGAGGCGCAGGTCGATGCGGTCGGCGACGACGCCGAACACCAGCTTGCCGACCATGCCGCAACCCGCGACCGCGGACATCAGCAGCGCCGCGAGTTCCGACGGATGCCCGTGGTCGCGTGCCAGCGGCACGAGGTTGCTCATCATCGCGCTGTAGATCGAGAACAGCAGGCCAAGCACGATCGCGACCATCCAGAAATTCTGCTGCGCGAAGATGCCGCGCGTCGTGGCACTGGCCTGACCGGCCGCGGGTGCCGTCGAAACAGATTCGCCCGGCGGATCGCCGTCGGGTGCGAGTCCCATCGCCTGCGGGCGGTCCCGGATGATCCAGGCCGCGGGCAACGTGACCAGCAACAGCACGGCGCCCGCACCGAGCAACGCACTGCGCCAGCCCACGGCGCCGATCGCGAGCTGCAACAGCGGCGGAAGCAGAAAGCCGAAAGCCGACGTGCCGACCGCGGCGAGCCCCATGGCCGTGCCGCGACGCCGCGTGAACCAGCGCGCGAGCAACGTGGAGACGAGCGTCGGCCCGATCAGGATCATCGCGGGCGCCATGCACAGCGCGAAGATCGCCGCGACCTGCCAGATGGCCGTGGTCAACGACAGCAACCCGAAGCCGCCGCCGAGCAGCAGGCTGCCGAACACCGCGAGCCGCCGCAGCGACTGCCGGTCCATGGCGACGCCGAGGAACGGCGCGACCACGCCGGTGACGAGCGTCGACGCGGTGATGCCCAGCATCATCTCGAGACGGCTGGCACCGAACTCGCCCGCGATTGGCGCAAGCACGACGCCATAGGAATAGCTGACAGCCGCAGTCACGAGCCCCTGCAGCACGAATCCCGAGCCCACCAGGCGCCAGCCGTGAAACAGTCCTGAACGTGCAACAGACTCGCGAGCGGTCATGCCGGCCCCCTGTTCGATGCGCGGACAATCTGGCCCAAGCCCGGCCGCCGCGAGCCGTCCGTTTGAAGTAGGAGAATCGACTGATCACAGGTCCCGCCGTCAACGCACGCCGGTCGGCGGCGTTGTCGATTCAATACCGCGAACAACGGGGAGGCCCGTGATGCCGAGCACCTTCGCGCGCAGGGGCGCGCATGCAACTGCCGCGACGCGCACGCGCACGCGCCTCGCTGCCGCGGCTGTGCTGGCGGCGCTGGTCGCCTGCAGTGGCGGCGGCGACGGGGGCGGCGACCCTGTGGGCAGCCCCGGCGGGGGTGGAGGCGGGGCGACGCCACCGACGCCGGTCAGCCGGCCGGATGCCTACCGCTTCCTGAACCAGGCAACGTTTGGTGCCACCGAGGCGGAAGCCGACCGCCTGGCCGGCCTCGGCGATGCGACGACCGCCCATGCACGGTGGATCGACGAGCAGATGGCCCGACCCGCATCGCTGCAGCTTCCAGCCGTACAGGCCGCGTTCGGGCAGCTCGCGGATCCGGTACAGATGATCGGCTCGCTCAATGCCGACCGGCAGGCGGCGTGGTTCCGCAACTCGATCACCGGTGAGGACCAGCTGCGCCAGCGCGTGGCCTTCGCGCTTTCCGAGATCATGGTGGTCTCGCAGCAAGGCGCGCTGCAGAACATGCCGCACGCGCTCGCCGACTACTACGACCTGCTCGCGCGCAGCGCCTTCGGGGACTTCCGCAAGCTCATGGAGGACGTCACGCTGCACCCGGCGATGGGCGTGTACCTCAACATGCTCGGCAACCAGAAGCCCGACGAGACCCTCGGCATCCGCCCCGACGAGAACTACGCGCGCGAGCTGATGCAGCTCTTCAGCATCGGCCTCGTCGAGCTGAACCCGGATGGCACGGTGAAGACGGACGCGCAGGGGCAGCCGATCCCGACCTACGACCAGTCGGTGATCGAGGGCTTCGCCAACGTCTACACCGGCTGGAACTACGCGGGCGCGGCGCGATTCTCGCAGGCGCGACGCACGATCGCGAACCAGATCCTGCCGATGCAGGCCTACCCCGAGGAGCATTCGCCGCTGGCGAAGAAGCTCCTCACCTATCCGGGCGTCGGGAAACCCGGGTTGCCCGCCGGCCAGACCCCGCAGCAGGACCTCGCCGATGCGCTCGACAACATCTTCAACCACCCCAACGTCGGGCCGTTCATCGGCCGGCAGCTGATCCAGCGGCTCGTGACCAGCAATCCGTCGCCGGCCTATGTCGCACGCGTGGCGGCGAAATTCGACGACGACGGTACGGGCCGGCGCGGCAACCTTGCGGCGGTCGTGAGAGCCGTGCTGCTCGACGTCGAGGCGCGGCCGGCCACGGTCACGGAGACCACCGGCAAGGTGAAGGAGCCGCTGCTGCGGCTCACGCAGCTCTGGCGGGCGTATGACGCGAAGTCCGCGAACGGCCAGTACCGTATCGGCCCGATCGCCTTCGTCTTCGGCCAGGGCCCGCTGCAGGCGCCCTCGGTGTTCAACTTCTTCAGCCCCTTCCATGCGCCGCCGGGCGAGATCGCGGACCAGGGCCTCGTCGCGCCCGAGCTGCAGATCGCAACCGAGTACCTGAATACGACGACGACCAACACCTTCTACAACGTGATCTTCTACTGGAACTCGACCGTCCCGGGGCTGCCCGCGGAGGCCGTCGTCATGGACTTCGCGCGGGAGGTCGCGCTCGCCGGCGACGCCGAGGGGCTCGTGAACCGGATCGCCGCGAAGCTGCTCGGCGGGCCGATCTCGGCGACGCTGAAGGCCGAGGCGAAGGCGGCCGTCGAGCGGGTGCCCGCCACGAGCGCTGGACAGCGCGTGTCGGAGGCGATGTACCTCATCGCCACCTCGCCCGAATACGTCGTGAGCCGCTGAGAGAGACGCCATGAACCACATGACCCGACGTCGATTCATGAAGGCCCTCGGCGCCGGCGGACTCGCCTATGCCGTGGGCCGCAGCCCGGGCACCGTGTGGGCGCAGGCCGCGGGCGTCGGCGGATTCAGCGACTACAAGGCGCTCGTCTGCGTGTTCCTGCTCGGCGGCAACGACTCCTGGAGCATGGTCGTGCCGCGCTCGGAGGCCGAATACGCCGCCTATGCCGAGTCCCGGCAGAACCTCGCGATCCCGCTTGACCAGTTGCTGCCGATCAATGCGGTCAACGGCCATGGCGTGCTCTACGGCATGCACCCCGCCATGCCGGGCCTCGCCGACCTCTTCGAGTCGTCGCGCTGCGCGGTCGTGGCCAACGTGGGCCCGCTCATCGTGCCGACGACCCTGGAGCAGTATGCGGCGGGCGCGGTGCCGCTGCCGCCGCAGCTCTTCTCCCACAACGACCAGCAGGGCCAGTGGCACAGCCTGCGTGGCGAGGCCACATCCAGCTCGGGATGGGCCGGCCGCATCGCCGACGTGCTCGCGAGCCAGGTCCCGTCGCAGCCGCTTGCGCTCAACGTCTCGCTGTCGGGAAGCACGCTGTTCCAGGCGGGTGCCGTGGCGACGCCGTACGTCATGGGCGCGGAGGGCGCGACGACATTCAACGGACTCGGATCGGGCGGCGCGGCGGCCGCGCGCCGGGCCGCCTTCGAGAGCGTCGTCAATGCGACCTACGGATCGGTCTACGAACGCGGCTTCGCCGACGTGCAGAAGCGCGCGCTCAGGTATGCGGACCTCGTGAACGCCGCGCTCGCCGCGGCGCCGCCCCTCGCCGCGCCGTTCCCCGGCGGGTCGCAGCTCGCGACACAGCTGCAGACGGTGGCGCGCATGATCGCGGTGCGCGAGCGGCTCGGCATGTCGCGACAGGTGTTCTTCGTCGCAACCGGCGGTTTCGACACGCACGACAACCAGCTCGAGGACCAGCCGGGCCTGCTCGGCGACGTGAGCGCGAGCCTCGCGGCCTTCCACGCCGCCACCGTCGAACTCGGCGTCGCCTCGAACGTCACGACATTCACCCAGTCCGATTTCGGCCGCACGCTCACCTCGAACGGCGATGGCAGCGACCACGCCTGGGGTGGCATCCAGCTCGTGATCGGCGACGCGGTGAAGGGGCGCAGCTTCTACGGCTCGTATCCCGTGCTCACGATCGGCGGCCCGGAGGACGTGGGCGGCGGGCGGTTCATCCCGGCCGTTTCCGCAGACCAGTACGCGGCGACGCTGTCGCGGTGGTTCGGCGTGGACGAGAGCCAGATCCCGACCATTGCGCCGTCGATCGGCAATTTCGCCGAGACCGACCTCGGTTTCCTGATGGCCTGAGCCGCGCGGCACGGCGACGGGCAGGCACGGGACAGCCGGCGGCAACGGGACGGCCGGCGGTGACGCCGACGGCGCGCCCGGTCCGTGGATCACCCGCATCGCGAGCGTGAGACCCCACAGGCAGTGCTGACCGATGACCGCTGCGAAGCCCTCGGAGCAGAGCACGTGCGCATCCGAGACGACCGCCGCCGAGTTGACCGCGAAGAGCGCCGCCACACTCGGTGTTCAGAGATCTGGAATGGCGCGCCCGACAGGATTCGAACCTGTGACCTTCGCCTTCGGAG
>JAYRRR010000008.1:0-2593 GCA_041910015.1 Steroidobacteraceae bacterium | reverse complement strand
GGCTCCGGGGGAGGACGTGGGGAAGAGTTTACCCATTTCTGGCTCCCCGTCAAGTAATGTTTTACCGATTGCGGCGGTTTGCTTGACAGGGGGGTAAAGAGTTACCTAACATCCGGGCATGACCCTCCTTGAACGTACCCGGAAGCTCCTCGCCGAAAGCGATCTACCTCTGCGAGAAATCGCCGAACGCGCGGGCGCCCCCGTCAAGTACGAGTGGCTGAAGAAATTCGCCGGGGAGTACGAATCCGATCCGGCCATCGGCCGCGTTCAGCGACTGCATGACTTCCTCGCTGCGCGAAAGAGCCGCGCGGCATGAGCATCGAGCTTCGCGACCTTCGCGCCAAGATCACCGTCGAGGCCGATGCCGCACTTGATGCGGTGTCCCGCGTCACCGGGCGGGATCGCTCCGAACTCGTCCGCGACATCGTTCATCGTTGGGCCCTCGAACAAGTCTCAATTTCGACGCTACTGCAAGCTCGCCTAAAGGCCGAGGGAATCACAGCGGCAGGCGAGGGCGCACCGGGGAGCGAGCGGCGATGACCGCGCAACCCCCCCTCACCCTGCATGACGCGGCCCTTGAAACCGCAATCGACCTGGCCACGCTGCGCTTACAGACCGCCGGCACGCCGATCCGGCGCCGACAAGCCTTCGATGAGTTGCGCCGTCTCGTCGCCGCGCGCTCGCCTGAGCAGGTCGCCCGCCTGGAGCGGGCGCGGGGGCTCGCGACGCAATGATCGATCTCATCGGACAGCGCGCGGATAGGGTAGCCCCCGAACAGCGGACCCCCTGCCGCCTTCCGCGCCGCTTCCAGTCAGGGACGCAGAAGGGGTCTGTGGTGAAAGCGATCGAGACTGAATACAAGGGCTATCGGTTCCGCTCGCGCTTGGAGGCGCGGTGGGCGGTGTTCATGGACGAACTGGACATCGACTGGCAGTACGAGCCCGAGGGATTTAACACGCCGTCCGGCCCGTACTTGCCGGATTTCTTTCTGAGATTCCGTCCGGACAGCCATGACGCCGCGCGCTACCCAGGGGCCGGCTACTGGCTTGAGGTCAAACCGCGTGAGCCAAGTGAGGATGAGTTGGCGAAGCTGCTCGCGGTATGCGCGGCGACCAATCACAGCGGCTACATCGTCGCCGGCCAGCCTTGGGAGTACCGGGCATGGACGCTGCATCGGTCGGGCCGCGTTTCGGAATTGTTGGCGAGCGGGCGCGGCCGTGCGCTCGACAATCTCGGCATGGACGTCCACTGGGGGCGCTTCTGTCGCGCGAGCGATAACCCGTCTTTCGCGAAGACCGCCGGGCCGGCTATCCGCTGCCGGGCTGCGCGGTTCGAGCACGGCGAGCGGGGGCTTCAGCCGTGACCAAGCAGCCATTTATGCCGCTGTTTGTGGGCGACTTCCTGGCGTCCACGTTCACCTGGTCCGGTGAAGAACAATCGCTGTATCTGCTGCTCCTCGCATACCAGTGGGGCTCCGGGCCGTTGCCGAACGACGTGAAGAAGCTGGCCAGGGCCGTGAGATACGAGGAGAGGACGTTCCGAAAGTTGTGGCCGACCATCAGCGAGAAGTTCCCTCAGACCGAAGGAGGCATCGCTAACCCTCGGCTCGAGCAGCACCGCGACAAAGCAAACGCCATCGCAGAGAAGAACAGGGCGTCAGGGCGGGTCGGCGCCGCCGCGAGATGGCGAAACGATGGCGAACGCCATAGCGAACGCCATAGCGAACGCCATAGCGAACGCCATGAAAGCGCCAATGGCGGTCCGCTATGCCATCCAAACCATACCATATTAAATCCTAAGAGCCCCCCTACCCCCCGCAAGCGGGGGGAGCCTGCCAAACCGCGGAAAACCACGATCCCGAACGACTTCACCCCGGACCTCGCCTACGCCAGCACCCACCTGCCGGACGTCGATGCCGCCGCGCTGGCGGAACTGTTCGCCAGCCAGGCAGCCGCAAAAGGCTGGGAATACGCCGATTGGTCGCGGGCCTGGCAGACCTACGTCCGCAACAGCGCGCCGGCCTCCGGTCACTTCGCCGCGGGCCAATACCCGCGCCGCGTCGCGGCCGAACCGAACTCGCCGGACACCCCCGCCGTGTTGCCGGGCGGCGAACCCAATCCCGTCGTCGTGGTCGCCGGCAAGCGCGTGCGGCAGTACATCCTCGGCCCCAACGGGCAGGTCGGCACGAACCCGGCGGCCGTGCAGTGGTGACCTGGCACGATCTCGCCGGGCTGCGACGGCAGGGACTCAAGCCGGAACTGCCGGTCTACGTCACGGACCGCTGGAGGCTCGCGCGGAACATGACCGACGTCGGCTGCGTCGCGATCCTGCACAAACGCGGCGAACCCATGCCGGTGCGATGGCTCGCCGGCCTCGACGTGCGACTCGATTTCGATCGTTGCGAACTCGCCGGCCGCGTGGCGAAGCTGATGCGCGAACGGGGCGTTGAGCCGCGATCGCTGCGTGCCTGGTGCCGGTGTGCGCGCGACTTCGTGGCGACCTGCGGCGAGTGCGACCGAGGGGACGAACCGTGGGCCGCATGAGCGGGAACCTCAAGGGCATCTTCGTCACGCACGACGATCCGGAATTCCTC
>JAYRRR010000007.1:0-4036 GCA_041910015.1 Steroidobacteraceae bacterium | reverse complement strand
GGCACACGAGCTTGTCGTCGTGCTCGGTGACGATGTCCTCGCACTCGACGAGGCAGAGCGTCGAGCCCGGCGCGAACTGCAATGTATCGAACGGGTGGCGGCTGGCGTGGAGCCCGCTGTTGCACATCACGACCTTGCCGTCGTGCTCGAGCCACTCGCCGTCCGGCGGGATTGGTCGGCCGTCGCGGAGCGTGGCGCCAACGAAGTGGTAGGCGGTGACGGTTGCGGGCTCGGTCATCTCTCACTCCAGCGCCCGGGGTGGGCGTGGGTAAGAGTTTACCCATCTGGGGCGAGCCGTCAAGTAATTTTTTACCGCGCTTCGGCGGCGACGGCCGGCGCGAGGGGGAGGTAATCGGTTACTTGACAGGCGGGTAAAAGCTTACCTAACATCCGGGGTATGACCCTGCTTGAACGAACCCGAAAGCTCCTCGCCGAAAGCGATCTACCTCTGCGAGAAATCGCCGAACGCGCGGGCGCCCCCGTCAAGTACGAGTGGCTGAAGAAATTCGCCGGGGAGTACGAATCCGATCCGGCCATCGGCCGCGTTCAGCGGCTGCATGATTTTCTCGCTGCGCGAAAGAGCCGCGCGGCATGAGCCTCGACCGCCAGGACATCCGCGCCAAACTCGACGCCGAGGATCACCGCGCGCTGGTGCGCATCTGCGACGTCGACGGCGTCACGATCGCCGAGTTCGTCGAGCAGTTGATCGTCCCCGTGATCCGTAAGCGCATCCACGACGCCAACCTACTCGCGGTCGACTTCCCGCTCACGGGAATCTCAGGGAATGACCGGGACTCGAGGGGAAAGCGGTGACCGAATCCCCTCCGTCCATAGCGCGGCTCCTGGCCGACGCTGCGCCGGGTGGACCGGCGCCGGAGGGTGCTTAGGTGACAGGTCCTCACCCGCAAATCCATCCGATCTGCTCCAAGTTGCCGGCCATGTCAGCGGATGAATTCGCCGAGCTGCGTGCATCAATTCGGGACCGTGGGCTGATCGAGCCGATCGAACTCTACGAAGGTCAGGTGCTGGACGGGCGCCACCGACTGCAGGCTTGCATTGACGAGCATTGCGAACCGCGGTTCGTCGAGTTTTCTGGCGGCGATCCGTGGTTACGCGTCTGGGATCGAAACGGCGCCCGCCGCGAATGGTCCGGAGGCGCCGGGCAGAAATACGCCGTCTGGCGATCCCTGAAGGCCGGGTCGGATGAGTGGGCCGCACGGCAGAAGTCAATCCAAGACGCCGCTAACGCCGCCCGCAGCGAGAAGGCGAAGGCGCGACCGCGCAATGACGACGGGACGCTGACCAGTGCGCCCACTTTGAGTGGGCGCACTGGAACCCGTGGCAGCTCGAACAAGGGATCGAAGTCTAAGGCAGCCGCCGCGGGCGTGGATCGCGGCACCGTTGAGAAGTTCGAACGGGTCGCCAACGTAGCGCCGGATCTCGCGGAAAAGATCCAGACCGGTGAAACGACGCTCACCAAAGCGGAGCGCGAAGTCAAAGAGCGCGCCCGCGAAGCGAAGCGCGAACAGAACCGCGCCGCGATCGTCGCTGCGTCGAAGACTGAGCAGGCGTTAGGCGTGTACTCGTCGATCGTCATCGACCCGCCGTGGGACTGGGGCGACGAAGGGGACCAGGACCAACTCGGCAGATCCCGGCCGACTTACGGAACGATGTCGATAGATGCGCTGCTCGATCTGCCCGTCGGTCAATACGCGGCACAAGACGCCCATCTGTACCTATGGATCACGAACCGATCGCTGCCGAAAGGTTTCGCCCTTCTTGAGCGGTGGAGCTTCCGCTACGTCACCTGTATCACTTGGGCAAAGCCGAGTTTCGGCATGGGTAACTATTTTCGCGGACAGACCGAACACGTCCTGTTTGCTGTTCGTGGATCGTTGCCGCTCAAGCGCAAAGACGTTGGAACGCTGTTCAGTGCGCCGCGCGGGCCGCGCGGTCATAGCAGTAAGCCGTCGGAATTCTATGGACTGGTTGAGTCATGCAGTCCAGGTCCGTATCTCGAAATGTTCGCGCGTGGTGGTCGCGCGGACTGGACATCATGGGGAGCCGAAGCCAATGCCGCGTGAATATGAATTCGGTGAACAACTGCGGATGTCGCAGGGCATCAGCGCGGACAAAGATATCGCTACGGTGTTGATGTCCAACGTGCCGGGCGCACTGCGCGTCGAGAAAGCGAGCGAGGACGATGATCGCAACGGGACCGACTACTGGGTCTACCACGCGCGCGGCGAACCTTATAGCGTCGACGTGAAATTCAGATCGCAGGACTTCGCGGTAAAGCCCGAACCTTTCACCGCGGATGATCTTGCGCTCGAGACCTGGTCGGTCATCGAGAACCGCGTGATCGGCTGGACGCGCAACGAATCGAAGATGACGGACTACGTCATGTGGTTCTGGAAAGACACCGGCCGCTGGTGCCTGATCCCATTCGCCATGCTGTGCGGAGTATTCCAGTCGATGTGGCAGGCATGGCGGAAGGAATTCAGGACAGCGGTGCAGGCGACCGAAGACCTGCAAGGCGGCCGAGGATGGCATTCCGAATGTGTGTTCGTACCGCGCCGCGAAGTATGGGCGGAAATCTACAAGCGGTACGGCGGCTCAGTCCTGCATCGCGACTGACGCCGCCATGCCCCGCATCCGCACCATCAAGCCTGAATTCTTCACGGACGACACCGTGGGTGGCCTGTCGGTACTCGCGCGCCTGCTGTTCGTCGGGACGTGGGTATTCGCGGACGACTACGGGACCCTGGACCGCAGCGCCAAGCAACTCAAGGCACAGGTATTCCCCTACGACGACATTGACTGTGAGCCGCCACTGCTCGAGCTGATAGGCGCCGGCCTACTGACCGAGTACCAGGCCGACGGCAGGACGTTCCTGCAAATTGCCGGCTTCACGAAGCACCAGAAAATAGACAAGCCGTCGAGTCCTAGGCGACCGCTACCCGAGGACTCGGCGAGTACTCGCTCTGGAAGGGAAGGGAAAGGAAGGGAAGGGAAAGGAAGGGAAGGGAACGGTGGCGAGGACTCGCCACCTGGACTCGACGCCGTTTCGTGGAAACGGTGGACGGACTACCGCACGCAGATTCGGCGACCCTTGAAGCCGGTTTCGATACCGGCCGCCCAGCGCGAGCTGGCCGCATTCGGCGCAGAACAGGCGGCGGTAGTGGAACAGTCGATTGCGCACGGGTGGCAGGGGCTTTTCGCGCTGAAGCCGCGCGCGAATGGCTCCGGCCACGCCGCGGGAAAGCCCACGCGCCGGCTGCGCACGGCCGACGAAATCGAGGCCGAGGAGGCGAGCCGTGCTGAGCACTGACCGCAGCGAATTCGCCGACCACCTCGGCACGCTGTGCGCCGGCTTCAACGTGCCGCTGACCGACCTGCGCAGCGAGGCGTACTGGCGCGGCCTCGCGAAAATGCAGCTCGGCCAGTTCGCGCGTGTCGTCGAGCACGCACTCGGCCCGGACGGACCCGAGCGCATCCCGACGGCGCCGCAGTGCTGGACGATCGCGCGGCAACTGCGCGCGCAGCGGCCGAGAGCGACCGAGCCGGCAGCGACGCAGCCGACCGTCACGCCGCTGGTGGCGTTCGGCAATCGCTGCCTGCTGCGCTACCTGCGCGAGGCGCGCGGCGTGGACGACAGCACGCTGGCGCGCCTGGTGGCCGAAAAAGGCCGGATCGCGGCCAACTTCGCGATGATCGCGAGCGAGGAAACCGTGACGGCCGAGGAGGTGCGCGCGGCGATGTTCGCGGCGTTCGCGCAGGCGACCGCATGGACTGGCTGAGAGCATCCGCCGAGGCGATCAAGTCCGAGGACGGTCGCTATGCCGTCTGCCGGATCGTCACCGGCGGCCGCGCGATCTACGAGGCCTGGCGGACCCGCGAGCACCCGGCCGGCGCGGGACTGATCGCCACAGGCCTGCACTCGGCCGATGTCGCGCGGCAGATGTGCGTCGACGACGAGCGATCGCTGGTAGCAGCGGCCGTGCAGCGCCCTGACGAGTTGACCACGTTGTCCCGC
>JAYRRR010000006.1:0-67699 GCA_041910015.1 Steroidobacteraceae bacterium | reverse complement strand
AGCATCGGCATCGTGCAGTTGCATCACGCGGGCATGCGCTCGCCACCGGCTTTGATCGGCACGCAGCCCGTGGCGCCTTCCGATGACGCCGAGACGACCGCGCGCGCGCTCACGCTCGACGAGGTGCACGCGCTGCGCGACGCCTTCATCGCCGCCGCCGTGCGCGCGGAGCGGGCCGGATTCGACGGCGTCGAGCTGCACGGCGCGCACGGCTACGTCCTCTGCCAGTTCCTCAGCGCCGAGACGAATCGACGCACCGACGCGTACGGCGGTTCTCTCCAGAACCGCTGCCGGCTGCTGTTCGAGATCGTCGACGGCATCCGTCGCCGCTGTCACCCCGGCTTCACGCTCGGGGTGAGACTGTCGCCGGAGCGGTTCGGCATCCGGCTCGACGAAGCGCGCGAGACTTTCCGGCGGCTGGTCGCCGACGGCCGCGTCGACTTCATCGACCTGTCGCTGTGGGACGTCTTCAAGGCGCCCGGCGAGGAGGCATTCCAGGGACGGCCGCTGATCGACTGGTTCACGGAACTCGAGCGCGGCGACGTGCGGGTCGGCGTCGCCGGAAAGATCATGGATGCCGCGACGGCACGCCGCTGTCTGGAACACGGCGCGGACTTCGTCGTCCTCGGGCGCGCCGGCATCCTGCACCACGACTTCCCGAAGCAGGTGCGGACCAATCCGGACTTCGCCGCCGTCCCGCTGCCCGTGCCGCGCGCCTACCTGCGCTCCGAAGGTCTCGGCCCCGCGTTCGTCGACTACATGGCGACGTGGAAGGGCTTCGTCGCGGAGACCTGATCTGGCAGCACCGCACGGCGTCCGCGAGGCGCTGTGCCTGGCTTTCTCAGCTTCCGGCCGACCAGTCGATCAGGCCCGACCAGGCCGTGAGCAGCACGACGATGCCGAATGCGATCCGGTACCAGGCGAACGGCACGAACGTGTGCGTTGCGACGTAGCGGATCAGCCAGCGCACGCACGCGAACGCCGACAGGAACGCCGCCAGCATGCCGACGACCCAGATGCCGAGGTCGTCGACGTGCAGCATGCGGCTCTCCTTCCACAGCGAATAGAGCGACGCGATGCCGAGCGTCGGAACCGCCAGGTAGAAGGTGAACTCGGTTGCGGCCTGACGCGACAGGCCGAACAGCATGCCGCCGATGATGGTCGCCCCCGACCGGCTCGTGCCCGGTACCAGCGCGAACGCCTGGGCGACACCGACCTTGAGTGCATCAAGCATGGTCATGTCGTCGACACGCTCGACGCGGACGCGATGCCCGCGCCGTTCGGCCCAGAGGATCACCAGGCCACCGACGATGAACGCGGTGGCGACGGTCGCGGCGTTGAAGAGGCGCGCCTTCAGCATGTCGCCGAAGACGAGGCCCACCGCGGCGAGCGGCACGAACGCCACGGCGACGTTGAGCAGCAGGCGGCGCGCGGCACGCTCCCGCGGTGCGTCGACGAGCGTAGACCAGAGCTTGTGACGGAACTCCAGGACGACCGCGAGGATCGCGCCCGACTGGATCACGATCTCGAACAGCTTGCCGCGTGCGTCGTGGAAGTCGAGCAGCGTCGCCGCGAGGATCAGGTGACCCGTGCTCGACACGGGCAGGAACTCGGTCAGTCCCTCGACGATCCCGAGGATTGCCGCCTTCAGCAGCACGACGAGCGAATCCATCACCTCAGTCGACGCTGCAGGCCAGGCAGTACATGTAGACGTTGCGCGGGTCGCGCAGGCGGTTCACTCGCTCGAGTTCCGCGACGACGGGCCGCACGGCCTCCGGCAACGCCGGCAACGTGCCGCGTGGCAACAGCGCCGCCAGCGCCCGCGCGAGCGCCGCCCGCACTCGCATGCCGAGCGCCTCGCTGATGCCCACGTCGTGGTCGAAGTGCTCGACGTCGTAGTCCTTGCCCAGCCTGGCAAGCTTCGCCGCAAGCCTGATCGCGTCGCTGTAACCACCGAGCTCGTCGACCAGACCCAGCCGCCTGGCGTCGACGCCCGACCACACGCGCCCCTGCGCGATGGCGTCGATCGCCGCCACGTCCTGCTTGCGCGACTGTGCGACGTGCGTGATGAAGCCCTGGTACTCGTGGTCGATGCTCTGCTGCAGGATGTCGCGCGTCGCCTCGCTCATCGGCCGCACGGGGCTGAACTCGCCGGACAGTGCCGTCGTGCCGATACCGTCGACGTGCAGGCCAACTCGCGCGAGGGTGCGCTGGAACGTCGGGAACATCGCGAAAATGCCGATCGAGCCCGTCAGTGTCGTGGGGCTCGCAACGATGCGGTCCGCGTCCATCGCGATGTAGTAGCCGCCCGAGGCGGCCATCGAACTCATCGAGGCGACGACGGGCTTGCGGTCGGCCCGCAGCGCCTCGACCTCGCGGCGGATCACCTCGGAGGCGAACGTGCTGCCGCCCGGGCTGTCGATGCGCAGCACGACGGCCTTGACGTCCTCGTCGAAGCGCGCCTCACGCAACTGCGCCGCGAGCGTGTCCGAACCGATGGTGCCCGGCGCCTGCTCGCCCGGCAGGATCTCGCCCGCGGCGACGATGACCGCCACCTTGTCGACCGGCTTCGACGCCAGCGCCTCGGAGGAATGGACGTTGGCGAGATACGAGAGATAGTCGATGCCCTGGTACGAGTGCGCATCCTCGTCCTCGCCGGTCAGCTCGGCGAGACGGTCCTCGACCTCGTAGCGACCCTTGAGGTCGGTCACCAGCCCGGCCTGCAGCGCGACCTTGGCGAGGTCGCCTCCGCTCGCCCGCAGCGCCGCCGGCGCGTCATCGGCGTAGGCCTGCAGGACCGCCGGCTCGAAGCCACGCGCCCGGGCGACGTCGGCCTTCCATGTGGCCCAGACCGAGTTCAACCACGCGAGGCTCTCCTCGCGCTCGGCCGGCGACATGTCGTTGCGCGTGAACATCTCGACCGCGGACTTGTACTGGCCGACCCGGAACACGTTCCAGTCGATCGAGAGCTTGTCGAGTGCGTCCCTGACGAACAGGCCGTAGTTCGCGAAGCCGTCGATGTAGGCAATGCCCTGCGGGTCGAGGTAGATCTCGTCCGCGTGGGCCGCGAGATAGTACTGGGGCTGATCGTAATACTCCCCGAACGCGATGACCGGCTTGCCGCTCTTGCGGAAGTCGTCGAGCGCGCGGGCGATTTCCTGCAACTTGGCCGTGCCACCGCCGTCGAGGCCGCCCAGATCGAGGTAGATCGAACTGATCCGTTCGTCCTTCCTGGCCGCGGTGATCGCGTCGACGACGTCGCGCAGACGCGTCTCGGGCGTGGCCCGGCTGACGGCTTCGGCAACCGCGCGCTCGAACGGGTCGCCCGTGAACTGCTCGACGAGCGGGCCCTGCGGCGCGACGACCAGCGCCGCCCTGTCCGGGACGAACGGGATCGGACGCGAGAAGAGCGCGCCGATCAGCGCGAAGACCAGCAGCAGCAGGACGAGGTGCAGGACCTTGCGCAGGCCGTCGAGACCCGCCCAGATCCAGTGCAGCACCCTGCGGATGGCACGCATGCGAGGCGCGCCCGTCCCGCGTCAGACCTTTTCTTCGATGCGGGCGGACTTGCCCGTGCGCTCGCGCAGGTAATACAGCTTGGCGCGACGGACGTTGCCGCGGCGCTTCACCGTGATGTTGCCGAGGGCGGGGCTGTACGTCTGGAACACACGCTCGACGCCCTCGCCGTGCGAGATCTTGCGCACCGTGAACGACGAGTTCAGGCCGCGGTTGCTCTTCGCGATGACGACGCCTTCGTAGGCCTGCACACGTTCGCGCTCGCCTTCCTTCACCTTGACTTCGACGACGACGGTGTCGCCGGGGCCGAAGTCGGGCACTGCGCGGGTCATGCGCTCGGCATCGAGCGCGGCGATGATATTGCTCATTTCTTCACCACTTGGTCTGCGTTCCGTCCATGCTCTTGTCGCGGCGCATCCGGCTCCGCCTGGTATTCCGCGAGGAGCCTGCGCTCCTCGTCACTCAACTCCCGGCGCGCCAGCAGGTCGGGCCGGCGCTGCCACGTGCGCCCCAGCGACTGCCTGCGCCGCCAGCGCGCGATCGCCGCGTGGTTGCCGCCGATCAGCACCGGCGGCACCGCCCGGCCCGCCCACACCTCTGGCCGCGTGTAGTGCGGCCAGTCGAGCAGGCCGTCGCCGAACGACTCCAGCACGGCGGACTCCGCGTCGCCGAGCGTGCCCGGCAACAGGCGCGCCACCGCGTCGATCACCATGAGCGCCGGCAGTTCGCCGCCGCTCAGCACGAAGTCGCCGATCGAGACGCATTCGTCGACGCACGCCTCGACGAACCGTTCGTCCATGCCCTCGTAGCGCCCCGCCACCAGGACCAGTTCCGTCAGACCCGCGTACTCTGCCACCTTTCGCTGCGTGAGCGGTGCCCCGTCCGCCGCGAGGCAGACACGGCGCGCCGCCGGCACCCTCACGGCAGCCTCCGCCATCGCTTGCCGCAACGGCTCGGCCTTCAACACCATCCCCGGGCCGCCGCCGTAGGGCCGGTCGTCCACGGTTCCGTGCGCGTCGGTGGCGAACTGCCGCGGGTTCACCGTCTCCACCGCGAGCACGCCGCGCTCGAGCGCCCGGCCGAGCACGCCGAACCGGACGGCCTGTTCGACGAGTTCGGGAAACAGCGTCACGACGACGATCCGCATCGTGCCTACCCTGATCCCTGTGCCAGCCCTTCAGTCGTCCGGATGCCAGTCGAAGGTCACGCGCCCCGCCGCAAGGTCCACCGCGACGAGTCGCTCCGGGACCAGCGGCACCAGACGTTCGACCTTGCCCGCGCGCAGCACCGCCACGGGGTGCGCCGGCAGGTCCAGAAAGCCGTCCACGTGCCCGAGCGGAGCGCCTTCACGGTTCACCGCCTCGAGCCCGACCAGGTCGTGCAGGTAGTGCTCTTTCGGGCCGACCGGCGGCAACTCGGAGCGTTCCACCTGCACCTCGGCCCCCGTCAGCGCCTGCGCCGCCTCGCGCGTCTCGATGCCTTCGAGCCTGACCGCCACCTGCGACCCGGCCCGCTTTGCCTCGAGCACGCGGACCTCCCGGGCCTCGCCGCGCTGGACCAGTGTCCACCGCGGGTAGTCGGCGATGCCGGCGACGGGCTCGGTGTAGGACGTGACCTTGACCCAGCCCTGCACGCCGAACGGTGACCCGACCCGGCCCAGCGACACGGCGCCCGGGCTGGCGGACCGCTGGCGCGCGATCATGCTGCGCCGCGCGCCCCGGCTCAGGCCGCCGCGGCGACCTGCCTCTTGCGGTAGCTCTTGACCAGTTGCGCGACGCGATCCGAGACCTGGGCGCCCACACCGAGCCAGTAGTCGACTCGCGACAGGTCCAGGCGCAGTTCCTCGCTGCTGCCGCGCGCGACGGGATTGTAGAACCCCACCTGCTCCAGCGACCCGCCGCCCGCGCGGCGGCTGTCAGTCACCACCACGTGGTAGAAGGGCTCCTTCTTGCCGCCGCGGCGCTGCAAACGGATCGTCACCATCTTGCTTCGATGCCTCAGGTTCGCGACCGGGCGGCGCCTCGCCATGCCCAGTCAAAAAAGAGCCGCGAATTATAACGAAATTTCGAGGCCATTGAAATGCTTGTGGGTGTGGAGGGGGTGGAGGGGTCTGACCCCAGTCAAGTGACCCCAGTCAAGAACATCTTGAAGGGACCCCCGTCAAGATTTTCTTGACTGGGGTCAGACCCCTGGCAGGCGGCCGGACATCGCCCGCATCATGCGCCCCAGACCGCCCTTGCCCATGCCCTTCATCATCTTCTGCATCTGCAGGAAGTTCTTGAGCAGCCGGTTGATTTCGGCCACATGAGTGCCGGAGCCCGCGGCAATACGGCGCTTGCGGGAGCCGTCGATGTGCTTTGGATAGCGGCGTTCCTGCGGGGTCATCGAGCAGATGATCGCGATCTGTCGCCGGACCTCCTTCTCGTTCCCCTGCGGCACCGCCCCTGCCTTGGCCGCAAGCTGCGCCGGAAGCTTGTCGATGAGCGCCGCGACGCCCCCCATCTGCTCGAGCTGCCGCAACTGCCCCAGCAGGTCGTCGAGGTCGAAGTCCTTGCCCTTGGCGACTTTTCGCGCGAGCTTCTCCGCCTCGGCGCGGTCGACCTGCCGCGTAACTTCCTCGACCAGCGACAGCACGTCGCCCATGCCGAGGATCCGCGACGCCATGCGGTCCGGCTGGAACGCCTCGAGCGCGTCGGGCTTCTCGCCGGTGCCGACGAACAGGATCGGCTGACCGGTGATCTGCCGCACCGACAGTGCCGCGCCGCCACGCGCGTCGCCGTCCGCCTTGGTCAGCACGACGCCGGTCAGCGCCAGCGCGGCCCCGAATGCACGAGCCGCGTTGACGGCATCCTGGCCGGCCATGCTGTCGACGACGAACAGCGTCTCGATCGGATTCAACGCGCGGCCGAGCTCGCGCACCTCGGCCATCATCTGCTCGTCGACGTGCAGGCGGCCCGCCGTGTCGACCAGCAGCACGTCGTAGACGCCGCGCCGTGCCAGCGCCAGCGCCTCCTGCGCGATGACGAGCGGCAGCTGCGTCGGGCTCGCCGGGGCCACGTCGATGCCGAGCTGCTGGCCGAGACGCTCGAGCTGCAGCAGTGCCGCGGGACGGCGCACGTCGGTCGACACGAGCAACACGCGTTTCTTCTCGCGCGTCTTGAGCCATGACGCCAGCTTGGCGGCCGTCGTCGTCTTGCCGGCGCCCTGCAGGCCGGCGAGCAGCACGATGGCCGGCGGCTGCACGCGCAGGTTCAGCGGCCGTACTCCCTCACCCATGACGCGGACGAGTTCCTCGTGGATGATCCTGATCAGCGCCTGGCCGGGCGTGAGGCTCTTGTGGATCTCCTGACCGACGACGCGCGCCCTGACCCCGTCGATGAAGGTCTTGACCACCGGCAGCGCGACGTCCGCCTCGAGCAGCGCCATGCGCACCTGGCGCAGGGTGTCGCCGATGTTCTCCTCGGTCAGGCGGCCACGGCCGCGCAGGCCGTCGACGACCGATGCCAGACGTGCGGAAAGCTTGTCGAACACGGGGCGCAAACCTCGGGGTGACGGGACGCGTCCGGCCGGACCGGCGGACGGGAAAGCGCGATTATAGGCATCCGGCGGGGCCGGTTTGCCGTCCTCCTCAGCCCGGCGGGTCCGTGGCATGATGCGGTGGTCGTACCAACATGCCGGTTTCCAGCTTGCTGCTGCCACTGATCGCCGTCGCCTGCTACGTCATCGGAGCCGGCTGGCTCGCCATCGCCACGTACCAGTATCGCAGCCAGCCGCCGTCGGCCCACGGCCGGGGCGGCCGCATCGCCAGCGTGGCGATCGCGACGGTCGGCGCTTTCGTCCACGCCGCCGCGCTGCTGGACGAGCGTCGCCTCGAGCCCTATGCGGCGCTGTCGCTCGGCGACACGCTGGCGCTGGTTGCACTGGTCATCTCGGTCACGGCCATCCTGATGGCGCTGCGACCCGGCCGGCGCGGCGTGGCCGCGATACTGCTCTTGATTGCCGCCGTGCTCGAAGCGGCGTTCTCCGAAGGCACGCGGCAGTTCTCCATGGGCCGCGCGGGGTGGGAACTCGCCTTTCACGTCGCGATGGCGACCACCGCCTTCGCGTTCCTGACCATCGGCATGACCCTCGCCCTCGCACAGGTCATCGTCGATCGGCGGCTGCGCAGCCGCCAGCCGCTCGGCTGGCTCAGGATCCTGACGCCAATCGAGTCGCTCGAATCCGGCACGTTCCAGAGCATCCTCGCCGGCTTCGCCGTGCTCACGCTCGCGCTCGTGAGCGGCGCATTCTTCGTCGAGAACCTGTTCGCACAGCATCTCGTGCACAAGGTGACGCTCGCGATCGTGGCGTGGGTGGTCTTCGGCGTGCTGCTGCTCGGCCGGCTGCGTTTCGGCTGGCGCGGCCGCAAGGCGCTGCGCTGGACGTTCGCCGGCTACATGCTGCTCGGACTCTCCTACTTCGGCAGCAAGATCATCCTCGAGAACGTGCTCGGCAAGCACTGGGGCTGAGGCCGAACCGCCGCCATGGGCGTCCCCTCGCTGCCCGTCCTGTCGCTGCTGCTGCTGGTCGCCATCCTGCTCTCGGCCTTCTCCTCGGCCACCGAGACGGCGCTGATGAGCGTCAACCGCTACCGTCTGCGTCACCTCGCACGCGAGGGCAGCTCGTCGGCGCGCATGACCGAGCAGCTGCTCGAGCGGCCTGACCGCCTGATCGGCACGATCCTGATCATCAACAACTTCGTCAACTCGGCCGCGGCGGCGCTGGTCACGGTGATCACGCTGCAGATGGGCGGCGAGACCCTCGCCGCAGTCGGCGTCGCCGTGTTCACCGTCGTGCTGATCATCTTCGGCGAAGTGGCCCCGAAGACCTTCGGCGCGCTCTACCCCGAACGGATCGCGCTGCCGGCCGCCGTCGTCTACACCGGCCTGCTCAAGGTGCTCTACCCGATCGTCGCGGCAACCAACCTGATCGCCAATGGCGTACTGCGGCTGCTCGGCATCACGCGCGACGAGGCAAGCCGCACCTCGCTCAGCAGCGAGGAGTTGCGCACGGTCGTCGCCGAAGCGAGCACGGTGATCCCGCACCGCCACCAGCGCATGCTGATGAGCATCCTCGACCTCGAGAAGATCACCGTCGAGGACATCATGGTGCCGCGGCACGAGATCCACGGCATCGACCTCACCGACGACTGGGACGACGTCGTCGAACAGATCCGCGACTGCCGCCACACGCGCATCCCGGTCTACGAGGGCAATCTCGAGGCGCTGGTCGGCGTATTGCACATGAAGCAGGTCGCGCGGCTGCTGGCGCGCGGCGAGTTCGACCGCGACCAGCTCGTCGCGCTGACGAAGACGCGCGAGCCCTACTACGTGCCCGAGGGCACTTCGCTCAACACGCAGTTGCTGCAGTTCCAGCGGCAGCGGCGCCGCGTCGCGTTCGTCGTCGACGAATACGGCGACGTGCAGGGGCTCGTCACGCTGGAGGACCTGCTCGAGGAGATTGTCGGCGAGTTCACGTCCGACACGAGCATCCTGCACAAGGACGTCCACCGCGAGCGCAGCGACAGCTTCGTCGTCAACGCCTCCGCGAGTGTGCGCACGCTGAACCGCAAGATGGGCTGGACGCTGCCGGCGAGCGGCCCGCGCACGTTGAACGGCCTGATCGTCGAGCAGATGGAGACGATACCGGTCCCGGGGCAACGCCTGCGCATCGGCGACTATTCGCTGGAAGTGCTGCAGGTCACCGACAACGCCGTCCGGACGGTACGGCTGCGGCCCGTCGCGAGCGCGCAGGTCGACAAGCCGCAGGGTTAGGTGCCGGTGCTACGGTTTCGGTTACAGCAGGGCCAGCTGGTTGCCGCCGTTGTTGCTGCTGCCGCCGCGCCTGCTGACGCTGCGACAGCGTATGACCGCGGTGGCACGGCGCCCTTTCACGTCGCCTGCTCGAGCGCCTCCTGCAGGCTGCCCACCCCCGCAACCTCGATGCCCTCGAGCGCTGCGCCCTTGCGCGGCGCGTTCGCCGCCGGCACCAGCGCACGCCGAAAACCCTGCTTCGCGGCCTCGCGCAGGCGCTCCTCGCCGAAGGGCACCGGCCGGATCTCGCCCGTGAGCCCGATCTCGCCGAAACACACGGTATCGACGGCCACGGGCCGGTCGCGCAGGCTCGACGTCACCGCGAGCACCGCCGGCAGGTCGGCGGAGGTCTCGCCGATGCGTACGCCGCCGACGACGTTGACGAACACGTCGCGACCGGCCGTCGAGATGCCGCCGTGACGATGCAGCACCGCGAGCAGCAGTGCCAGCCGGCTCGACTCGAAGCCGACCGCGACGCGGCGCGGGTTCATCCCCTGGGCGTCGTCGACGAGTGCCTGCACCTCCACGAGCAGCGGACGGCTGCCTTCGCGCACGACCGTCACGACGCTGCCGGCGACCGGCTGCGGATGCCGAGACAGGAAGATGGCCGAGGGATTGCGCACTTCGCGCAGACCCTGCTCGGCCATGACGAAAACGCCGAGTTCATTTGCGCTCCCGAAGCGGTTCTTGACGGCGCGCACGACCCGGAAGCGGCTCGCCGGGTCGCTCTCGAAGTACAGCACGGTGTCGACCATGTGCTCCAGGATGCGCGGCCCGGCGATCTGTCCTTCCTTGGTCACGTGACCGATCAGCAGGACCGCAGTGCCCGTCTCTTTCGCGAACCGCACGAGCCGCGCGGCCGACTCCCGCACCTGCACCGCCGAACCCGCCGAGGACTCGCTCAGCTCCGTCTGCATGGTCTGGATCGAGTCGATCACCAGCACCTCGACACGCGCGGCGATCGCCTCCTCCAGCACCGCTTCGACCCGCGTCTGCGCGGCCAGACGCAGGCTCGTCGCGTCGAGCCCGAGGCGCTGCGCACGCGCCGCGACCTGGCGCACGGATTCCTCGCCCGAGACGTAGAGCACCGGCCGCTCGCGGCTCAGAGCGTCGGCGGCCTGCAGCAGCAGCGTCGACTTGCCGATGCCGGGATCACCGCCCAGCAGCACGACTGATCCGGCGACGAGGCCGCCCCCGAGCACGCGGTCGAGTTCACCAAGGCCGGTGCGGGCCCGGACGTCGCGCTCCTGCGCGATTTCCGCAACGGTCCGGCTGCTGGCGGGCCCGGTCGCGGTGGCCGCGCCCGACGCGGCCCGACGCGCAACCGCGGCGAGCGATGAAACGGCGACTTCCAGCGTGTTCCAGGCCTCGCAGGCCGGGCATTGGCCCTGCCACTGCGCCGTGCGCGCGCCGCAATTGCCGCAAACGTAGCTGGTCTTGGGTCGCGCCATGACGGCCGGATGGAGAATCGCTGCGAAGCGGACGGATGCTAGCACGGCGGCCGACGCCTCCGGACTGTGACGCCGGCGGCAATTCCGGGCCCAGTCCCCCTCCTATACTGCCGTCCGAACATGACGATACGCAGCCAGGCCGATTCCACGATGATCGTCGACTCCACCGGCGGGCGGAGCCGACAGCCTGCCACACGCCATGCGGTGCCGGTGAGACTCGGCCGCTACGAACTGCTGAACGAGCTGGGCAAGGGCGCGATGGGCATCGTCTATCGCGCGCGCGACCCACGGATCAACCGCGAGGTCGCGCTGAAGGCCATCCGTCTCGGCGATGAATTCGAGCCGGAGGACCTCGACCAGGCGCGCACGCGGTTCTTCCGCGAGGCGGAGATGGCCGGCCGCCTGTCGCACCCGCACATCGTCACCATCTACGACGCCGGCGAGGACCGGGGCACGGCCTACATCGCCATGGAACTGCTCCGGGGCAGCCACCTGGTCGAGTACACCAGCGAGACGCGGCTGCTGCCCCCCGCGATCGCGCTCGAAATCGTGGCGCGACTGGCCGATGCGCTGCACTATGCACACCTGAACCAGGTCGTGCACCGCGACATCAAGCCCGCCAACATCATGTTCGAAGCGCCGAGCGGAGAACTCAAGATCACGGACTTCGGCATCGCCCGACTGACGGACGCCGGGCGCACGCGCACGGGAGTCGTGCTCGGTACCCCGTCGTTCATGTCGCCGGAGCAGTTGCAGGGCCGCGACCCGACGGGAAGTTCCGATCTGTTCTCGCTCGCCGTGTCGCTGTTCCAGTTGCTGACCGGCCAGTTGCCCTTCCGCGGCGACAACATGCCGACGCTGATGATCAAGATCGCGCAGGAGCCGCATCCGCGCATCCGCGTAATCAACCCGGCGCTGCCCGCAGGCCTCGACGGGTTCTTCGACCGCGCGCTCGCCAAGGAACCCGTGTCGAGGTATCCGAACGGTGCCGCGTTCGCGCTCGCATTGCGCGACCTGGCCGCGCGGTGCGGGGCCGCCTGACAGAGCGACGACGATGCGAATGAAGGGCAAGTTGCGCTGCGTCGGGCTCAGCGACACCGGTCGGGTGCGCGAGCACAACGAGGACACGATCGGCACCGACGCGGACATCGGCGTCGTCGTGCTTGCCGACGGCATGGGCGGCTACAAGGCCGGCGAAGTGGCGAGCGGCATCACCGTCCGCACCGTGCTGGGCCTGCTCAAGGACGCCGTCGAGCGCGAGAACCTGACGCTGCGCGACGACGCGAGTGGCCTCAGCCGGCCGGGCATTCTGCTGCGGGACGCCATCCACCGTGCCAACAAGATCATCTACCAGACGGCGAAGACGCAGGTGCACTGTGAGGGCATGGGCACGACCGTCGTGGCCGGACTGTTCTTCGACGACCGGCTGACGGTCGCCCACGTTGGCGACTCCCGGCTCTACCGTCTGCGCCAGGGCACGCTCGAGCAGGTCACCCGCGACCATTCGCTGCTGCAGGAGCTCGTGGCCCGCGGCTTCTACACGCCCGAAGAGGCCCAGCGTGCGGCCGCCAAGAACTACGTGACCCGCGCGCTGGGGGTCGAGCCGACGGTCGACGTGGAAATCACCGAGGTGCCGGTCGAGCGGGACGACGTCTACCTGCTCTGCTCGGACGGCCTGTGCGACATGGTCGACGATTCCGACATTCAGTTAACGATCAACACCTTTGGTGCTAACCTTGACGCGGTCGCCAGACAGCTCGTGCAACTGAGCAACGAAAACGGGGGTCGGGACAACGTCTCGGTCGTGCTGGTCCGGGTGCTCGATTCGTTCCCGGCGCAGCGCGGCGTGCTCGACCGCATACTTGGGATGTTCGGCTAAGGGAGCGCAGTTCACTCATGGCCAGGTTGGTATTGCACCTCGACGGGCAGACGCTCGCCGAGTACAACATGAGCAAGGAGCGCTACACGGTCGGGCGGCTGCCGGACAACGACATCCGCATCGACAATCCGGCGGTCAGCGGCCACCACGCTCTGGTCATCAACATCCTCAACGACTCGTTCCTCGAAGACCTGAACAGCACGAACGGGACGTACGTCAACGGCAAGATCATCAAGAAGCACGCGCTGCAGCACGGCGACGTGATCACGGTTGGCCACCACGCGCTGCGGTTCGTCGACAGCGAGACCGACGAATCGCAGGACGAATTCCAGAAGACGATGGTCATCAACCCGCGCGAGGCGGCCTCGCTGGTCGCGGGTGCGGCGCAGAAGGCGGCAAGCATCGCGCCGCCCGCGGGCAACGGCCCCGCGGCGGCCGCTGCGCCGGCGTCGATCGCCCCCGCGTTCACCAACGGCACGCTGCCGCGCGCCAAGCTGCAGGTGCTCTCCGGCCAGTTCGCAGGCCGCGAACTGGATCTGGTCAAGACGCTCACGACGCTCGGCCGCCCGGGCGTGCAGGTGGCTGCGATCACGCGCCGGTCGGACGGCTTCTACATCGTGCACGTCGAGAGCGGCAAGGAAGGCGACTATCCGCTCGTCAACGGGGCGCCGATCGGGCCGCAGGCGCGCCGTCTGCACGACAACGACGTCCTGCAGCTCGCGGGCGTGAAGATGGGGTTCTTCGAGAGCTAGCCGGCTTCGAGCTGCACGCGCTGGCTCACGCCGCAGAGCAGGTCCCAGGCGATCGCGCCGGCGTGCGCCGCGATCTCCTCGACCGGGATTTCTCCACCCCACAGCACCACCGGATCGCCCACCGCGACCGCGGGCAGCTCGGTGACATCGACCGCAATCATGTCCATCGAGACGCGGCCAACCAGCGGCGCCCTGTGGCCGTTGACCTGCACGGGCGCCCCCGACCGGGTGCCGCGGGGGTAACCGTCCCCGTACCCGGCGGCGACCACGGCGAGACGGGTTGGACGCTGGGCCATCCACGCGCCGCCATAACCGACTGTCTCCCCCGGCAGCACGTCCTTCACGGCGATCACTTCGGTCCGCAAGGTCATCGCCGGACGCAGGCCGAGTTCCGCGCCGTTGCCGCTCGGAAACGGCGAGACGCCATAGAGCATCAGGCCGGGCCGCACCCAGTCCGCGCGCGCCGCGGGCCACGCCAGCACGCCGGCGCTGTTCGCGATGCTGCGCGCACCGGGCAGGCCGGCGGTGGCGGCCTCGAAAGCCGCCAGTTGCTGGCGCGTCCGGGGGTCGCGCCGGTCGTCGGCCGACGCGAGGTGCGTGACCAGCGTCGGCGCGGCGGTCACGTGCGGGTTGCGGCACAGTCGCTCATACGCGGAAGCGAATGCCTCGAGGCGGAACCCGAGGCGGTTCATGCCGGTGTCGACCTTGATCCACGCGGTGACGGGATCGCCGCCCGCGAGGCCCTCGAGCAGCTCGAGCTGTTCGACGCTGTGCACCATCAGCTCGAAACGTTCACGCGCAGCCACGTCGAGCTGATCGGGACCGAACACGCCTTCGAGCAGCAGGATGCGGTTGGTGAGCCCCGCCGCGCGCAGCGCGAGTCCTTCTTCGAGTCTCGCGACGGCGAATGCGTCGGCCTCGGCAAAAGCCTTGGCCGCCGGGACGAGCCCGTGACCGTACGCATTCGCCTTGATGACCGCCATCACGCGGCTGTCCGGCGCGATGCGTCGCACCTGGCGCAGGTTGTGACGCAGCGCCGCTGCGTCGACGACCGCGCGAATGAGGGCGTGGCTCTTCATTGACTGGATGTGTCCCGGCTGCGGGCGCGGGCTGATCAGTACTGCGGCCCGCTGTCGTAGTGGCCGTAGTCGCCGTGCGCGAGGTTCTCGAAGCGCGTGTACTTGCCGAGGAAGGTGAGATGCACCTCGCCGGTCGGGCCGTTACGCTGCTTGGTGATGATGATGTCCGCGATGCCCTTGCGCGGCGTGTCCTTGTCGTACACTTCCTCGCGGTAGATCATCATGATCAGGTCGCTGTCCTGTTCAATCGCCCCTGATTCCCTCAAATCCGACATCACCGGCTTCTTGTCGGTGCGCTGCTCGACGCCGCGGTTCAACTGCGACAGCGCGATCACCGGCACCTTGAGCTCCTTGGCCAGCGCCTTGAGCGAGCGCGAGATCTCGGAGATCTCGGTCGCGCGGTTCTCCTTGTTGCCCGGCACCTGCATGAGCTGCAGATAGTCGACGACGATCAGCCCCAGCCCGCCGAGCTTCTCGGTGTCGCGCGCGAGCCGGCGTGCGCGTGCGCGCACCTCGGTCGGCGTGAGCGCGCCCGAATCGTCGATGTACATCGGCGCCGTCTTCATCTGTGCGATCGCGCTGTTGATGCGCGCCCAGTCCTCGTCGCCGAACAGGCCCGTGCGCATGTGGCTCTGGTCGACGCGACCGAGCGACGAAATCATGCGGAACGCGAGCTGCTCGCGCGACATTTCCATCGAGAACACGGCGACCGGCCGGTTGAGCGCGATGGCGGCGTTCTCGGCGATGTTGAGGGCGAGCGTGGTCTTGCCCATCGACGGGCGGCCGGCGACGATGACCAGGTCGCCGGGCTGCAGGCCGGCCGTCATCTTGTCGAGTTCCGCATAGCCGGTGCTGAGCCCAGTGAGCTGTCCCTGCGAGGCGTGCAGCATGTCGAGGCGATCGATCGCGGCACCGAGCACTTCGCGCACGGCCACGAAGCCCGTGCCCTGGCGGCGCCCCTTCTCGGCGATCTCGAAGATGCGGCGCTCGGCATCGTCGACGAGTTCGTTCGCCTGGCGCCCCTCGGCTTCGTAGCAGCTGCCCGCGATTTCCCCACTGACCCGGATGAGTTGCCGCAGCAACGACCGCTCGCGGACGATGTCCGCGTAGGCCTTGATGTTTTCCGCCGTGGGTGTATCACGCGCCAGCCCGGCGAGATAGGCAAGCCCGCCCGTCTCCTCGGCGAGGCCCTTGCTCGCAAGCTGCTCCGCCAGCGTCACCGCGTCGCTGGGCTCGCCCTTCTGCGACAGCTCGAGGATGGCCTCGTAGATGAGCTGGTGGTCGCGACGATAGAAATCGTCCGGGCGCAGCCGGTCCGCAATCGCGTCCCAACTGCTGTTGTCGAGCAGCAGGCCGCCGAGCACGGCCTGCTCGGCCTCGAGCGATTGCGGCGGCACGCGCAGCACGGCAGCCTCGTCCGGCACGCCGGGCCGCGGCCTGCGGCGAACGCGGGAACCCCGGCCGCCGTCGCTGTCCTGCTGCTCCATGACGACGGATGCTACCCCGTTCGAACGGGGCGGGATCAGTCTACAGCGGTGATTGTGATCGGGAGGTCGATCTCGACGTCGGAGTGCAGGTGCAGCTTGACGTGATGCTCGCCGACGAGCCGGATGGGACCGCCCGGCAGGCGCACTTCACTGCGCTCGATGGCGATGCCGGCCTTCGTGAGCTCCTCGGCGATGTCGGCCGTGCCGACGGAGCCGAAGAGCTTGCCCTCGGCGCCCGCCTTGGCGCGCAGGTCGAGCTTGAAGTTCTCGAGTTCGCGAGCGCGCCCCTGGGCGCGCGTGAGCGAGTCGGACGCGGCCTTCTCGAGCTCCGCGCGACGCGCTTCGAACTTCTTCAGATTGGCGGCGGTGGCCAGCGCGGCCTTGCCGGACGGCAGCAGGAAATTGCGGCCATAACCCGGCTTCACCTTGACCTTGTCGCCGATGTTGCCCAGGTTGGCAACCTTCTGCAGCAGGATGACTTCCATCTTTGTTTCCTCGAACGTTCGATCTATCCGGACGGTCGACTGTCGTCTGTGCTTGCGCCGCTACGCCACCGTCTCCACGCGTCGCGACCGGAACCAGTTGTCCACGAATCCCCACCCCGCCAGCACGGCCACCGCCGCGGGCGGCAGCAGCACGAGCGCGACGTAGGTAAGCCACAGCCACACGGCCGCCAGCTTGCGCCGGGCGACCGCGCCGTGCATCACCGCGAGCCCGACCATGACCAGCGCGCCCACGAACAGACGTCCGATGTCGTCGACGAGCGGCTCCGCCAGCCACAGCGACGCCGCAACGACGACCGCCGCCACGACGCCGAGCACCCGGCCCAGACGCAGGCCGCGGAACTCGACGCCGAAACTGCCCGCGTGCTCCGGCAACGACTGCCACCAGCGCGCCAGGAACAGTGCGCACATCGCGAGCAGCATCGTCAGGACCACCACCCAGCCCCACAGCGTCCGGGCCAGCGTCTCCGCGAGCCCTTCGTCGAAGAGGTTGGTCGGCAGGCCGTGCTTCTGCATCTCCTGCGCCAGGTCGCGCACGAACGGCGCCCAGAACTGCTCCGGGTCGCCGAACGACAGGTGCAGGACGACCAGCATCATCGTGCCGGCCAGCGTCGCGACCTGCAGGCACAGCGACAGCGAGCCCGTCCTCTCGAGCAGCAGCGCCAGCGCCAGCGGCGGCCCCAGCACCCAGACCGAGTAGATCAGACCCACGGCCATCGGCCGGCCGAACAGCAGCATCGACGCGCCGAGCAACGCGCTGCCGCCCAGCGCCACGACCGCGCCCATGCGCGCGCCGCGCACCAGCGTGACGAGAGCGGGCACGGCGCCCGGCAGGAAGAACGCGAACCCCACGCCGAGCAGCGGCAGCAGGCCCAGCAGGCCCGTCAGCGCGACGGCCCCGCCCGGATTGTCGGCGAGCCACCTGGCCAGCGATCGGTTCATGTTCGTGCGTGGTCCGCCGGCCCGCGATCGCTGCGCGAGACTGCGCGGGTCACTCACAGGTCACGGACTCAGTGCTGATCCGTATACGGCAACAGCGCGAGGAAGCGGGCGCGCTTGACGGCCAGCGCGAGCTGCCGCTGATAGTTCGACCGCGTGCCCGTGATGCGGCTCGGGACGATCTTGCCCGTCTCGGTGATGTAGCCCTTCAGCGTAGCGAGATCCTTGTAGTCGATCCGCTCGACGCCTTCGGCCGTGAACTTGCAGAACTTGCGGCGACGAAAGAAGCGTGCCATGTGAGGTCACCCAGTGTGAATTGGCTCTGATGTCGATGAGGTGCGTCGGCGGACTCAGGCCGCGGCGGCATCCTCGCTGCCGGCGCTGCCGCCGCTGCCTTCGGCGGGGCTGCCGCCCTCTTCCTCGGCGCGGGCCATCGGCGACGGCTCGGTCATGGCACCCGGCACGGAAATGACCAGGTGGCGGATGACGGCGTCGCTGAAGCGGAAGCTGCCCGTCAGCTCGGCGAGTGTCGGCTTGTCGCACTCGACGTTCATCAGCACGTAGTGGGCCTTGTGGACCTTGGCGATCGGGTAGGCGAGCTGACGGCGGCCCCAGTCCTCGAAGCGGTGGATCACGCCGCCGGCCGCGGCGATGATGCCGCGGTAGCGTTCGACCATGGCCGGAACCTGCTCGCTCTGATCGGGGTGGACCAGAAAGACGATTTCATAATGACGCACGAGAGTCTCCTTGCGGATTCGAGTCGCCCGGAAAAATGCCGGTGCGACAAGGAGTTGGAACACCCGCGCGGCCTTGGCTGGCCGCACGGAGCCGTACATTGTAGCGGAGTGCGGGGCGGGCGGCCAGCGAAGCTTCCCTGCGGCCCTAACGCTGCGCCCGTCGTTGCCGTACGGCCTCGAACAGCACGACGCCGGTCGCCACCGACACGTTCAGGCTTTCCACGGCCCCTGCCATCGGCAGCGACACCAGGTCGTCGCAGACCTCGCGCGTCAGGCGTCGCATCCCCTCGCCTTCCGAGCCCATGACGAGCGCCGTGGGCCCGGTCAGCGGGACCTCATAAAGCGTGCGCGGCGCGTCGCCGCAGGTGCCGACCAGCCGGAGCCCGCGGTCCTTGAGCCCGCGCAGCGTGCGCGCGAGATTGACGACCGCGATCAGCGGCACGCTCTCGGCCGCTCCCGCGGCGACCTTGCGCACGACCGGCGTCAGGCCCGCGGCCCGGTCGCGCGGCACGATCACCGCGGTGACGCCCGCCGCGTCCGCGCTGCGCAGGCACGCCCCGAGGTTGTGCGGATCGGTCACGCCATCGAGCACGAGCAGCAGCGCAGGCTCGTCGCCCGATGCCTCGATCGCTTCCTCGAGCTGCGTCTCCGGATCCGCGGCCCGTGGCAGGATCTCCGCGACGACACCCTGGTGGCGTTCACCGCCGGCGAGGCGGTCGAGTTCGTCGTGATCGGCGAGATCGATCGCGGTCCCGGCCCCGTCCGCCAGCGC
Organism: Steroidobacteraceae bacterium; assembly: GCA_041910015.1. GTDB lineage: Bacteria > Pseudomonadota > Gammaproteobacteria > Steroidobacterales > Steroidobacteraceae > RPQJ01. Next base: position 48,732 of record JAYRRR010000006.1, on the reverse strand, counting down.
ACGCACCTCGTCCAGCCGCGCATTGGGCTCGCCGCCCGTGCGGGCGAACCACACCCGGCGGATGCGATCCGGATGACGCACGAGCAGAACGCGCACCGTGTGGATGCCGTAAGCGAGGTTGGCGTGCGAAACCGGTGCCCGTGCCGGTTTTGCCTCGCGATGCGACGGCGGCCCGCGGTGCGATCCCGGCGCGCCGCGCGAGCGCGAGTCGTGTCGCGGCTCCGACGGCCGGCGGTGACCGTCATCGCGTCGGTCGCGCCCACGGGGCATCAGCGTCGCCTCCGTGAGCCCTGACGCAGGAACCGGCCCGTCGACCGACGCGTGGGCGAGGACTCGCCGGCCAGCTCGAAGTCGACACGCCGATCGTCGAGCGACACGTTGGTGACGCGCACGCGCAGCCGGTCGCCGAGCTTGAAGACCCGGCCCGAGTTGCGACCGACCATCCGGTACCCCGAGGCATCGCGGCCGAAATAGTCCGCGCCGAGCGCGGACACATGCAGCAGCCCGTCGACCTGCAGGCCGTCGAGCTGCACGAACAGGCCGAAATCGACCACGCCGGAGACGATGCCGTCGTATTCCTCGCCGATCCGGTCCTGCATGTAGCAGCACTTGAGCCACGTCACGGCACTGCGGGTGGCCTCGTCGGCGCGACGCTCGCGCACCGAGCAGTCCTGCCCGAGCGCCGGGAAGGGCCCGTGCCACGCGATCAGCTCCTGCGGGTCGCCACCCCGCAGCACCTGGCGCAGACCGCGGTGCACGACGAGGTCGGGATAGCGGCGGATCGGCGACGTGAAGTGCGCATAGTGCTCGAGCGCGAGGCCGAAATGGCCGATGTTGCCCGGCTGGTAGACCGCCTGCGGCATGGAGCGGATCACCGCCGTCGAGATCAGCCCCGCATCGGGCCGGTCGCCGATCTTCGCCAGCAGGTCGCGCAGGTGGTCCGGCGTGATCTGGTCGGCGGCGGGCAGCCACAGCCCGAACTCGCGCAGGAACGTGCGCAGCGTCTCGAGCCGGTCGATCTCCGGCAGCCCGTGCACGCGATACAGCGTCGGCACACGATGCCGGTCGAGGAAACGCGCCGCCGCGACGTTGGCCGCGATCATGCACTCCTCGATCAGGCGGTGCGCGTCGTTGCGCGGCGACTCGACCAGCGCCGCGACGTGGCCCTCGGCGTCGAACTTGATCTTGAACTCGGGGCTGTCGAGCTCGAGCGCACCGCGCCCCGACCGCTCCCGCGTGAACGCGCGGTAGACGCCGTGCAACGCGAGCAGGCGCTCCCGCAGACGCTCGAGCGGGTCGTCGTGCCGCGCGCCCGGATTGGCAAGGAAGGCGCCCACGTCCCGGTACGTGAGCCGCGCCACCGAGCGCATCACGCCCTCGAAGAATCGCGATCGCGTGATGCGCCCGTCGTCGCTGACGCGCAGCTCGCAACAGACGCACAGACGGTCCTCGCGCGGCTTGAGCGAGCAGAGGCCGTTGGACAGCGCCTCCGGCAGCATCGGCAGCACGCGGTTGGGGAAATACACCGACGTGCCGCGGCTGCGCGCCTCGACGTCGAGCGCGCTGCCCGGCCGCACGTTGTGCGCCACGTCGGCGATCGCGACGATCAGCCGCCAGCCGCTGCCCTTGCGCTCGCACCAGACGGCGTCGTCGAAATCGCGCGCGTCCTCGCCGTCGATCGTGACGAGTTCGATGTCGCGCAGGTCCTCGCGCCCCGCGATCGCCTCGGGCGGGATGCGCGTCCCGTACGCCTCTGCCTCGGCGACCACATCGTCGGGGAACTCGAACGGCAGCCCGAACGAGTGGATCGCGATGTCGGTCTCCATGCCCGGCGCGCCCTGGTCGCCGAGGATGCGCGTGACGCGCCCGGCCGGTCCCGTCGTGCGCGAAGGCTGCTGGATCAATTCCACGAGCACGATCTGCCCGGACCGAGCCCCGCCGAGCTGCCCGCCCGGGACCAGCACGCGCTGCGTGATGCGTGGATTGTCCGGCGTCAGGTACGCGGCGATGCCCGCCTCGACGTGCAGACGTCCGACGACTTCCTTCGTGCGCCGCTCGAGCACTTCGACGATCGTGCCCTGCGCCTTGCCGCGGAACCGCGGGCCTTCGATGCGGGCGGCGATCCGGTCACCGTGCAGGACCTCGCGCATCTGGTGCGCGGGCAGGTAAACCTGCGCCGAACCGTCGTCGGGCAGCAGCCAGCCATCGCCGTTGCGATGCGCCTGCACCGTGCCGACCACCAGGCCGGCGAGCTGCTCGCGCAGGCAATACTGGCCGCGCCGGTTCATCATGACCTCGCCGCGCCGGACCAGGTCGGCGAGCTGGGCCTCGGCCTCGCCCACGCCGGAGGGGCTGAACGACGCCGTGACTTCCTCGAGCTTCAGCGGACGGCCTGCCTTGCGCAGCACATCGAGGACGACGAGATCGGTGGATTTGGCGAGGCGCGAGGTGGCGCGGCCGCGCGGGCTCTTGCCGGGACGCTGGCTGGCGGCGGACGGACGTCGGTTTCGGGTTCTGCGCATTTGCGTTAGATTGACAGGCTGGAGGGGCGTCAGTAAATTGCCCGGCCTTCCAGCCCGGCCTCCGTGCCCGGCCGCAACCTTTGCCCAGGTGGCGGAATTGGTAGACGCACTAGTTTCAGGTACTAGCGGGTAACACCGTGGAGGTTCGAGTCCTCTCCTGGGCACCAAGTCTGCTCTCCGACCTGCACACCACCGTGCTCGAGCGTCTGGGCCGCGACGCCGGCACCTTGTCCGTCGAACGCGTGGGGCTTGGCATCTTCTTCGCCGGCGTCAAGCTCTCCAATGGCGCGGGCGGTCTTTGCGCCACGCCGATCGAGGGCGTGCCCGAGGCGGTGTGCTGCCCGAGTTCGGCCCGGGCGATGCCGGTGCCGGGCAAGATCGCGGGGCGCAACGCGGCCGCGCTGCTGGACGACCTGTATCGGCCGCAGGACCTGTGCCGGGCAACCGGCCATTGCGCCGGATCAGCGGGTGGCGCTGGTTGGCACCTTTCCTCCCTAAATGCGCGAACTGCACCGGCGACAACAGCCCTTCAACGTCCTGGAACTCGAACCGGCGACTTTGGAACCCGAGGAGCTGCCGCACTTCATCCCGGTCGAGCGCGCTGCGGAAGTGATCCCCGAAGCCGACGTGCTCATCACCACGGGCACGTCGTTGCTCAACGGCACGCTGGAGGGCCTGCTGCAACCGCTGCGGCCAGGCAAGGAAGCGGCGGTGATCGGACCGACGGCCACGCTGGTGGCGAACCCCCACATGCGGCGCGGCGCCACCGTCATCGGCGGAGCGCGTGTGCGGCAGGCCGACGAGTTGCTCGGACTGCTGGCCGCAGGCGGTTCCGGCTATCACTTCTTCGGCAAGACGGTGGACCGCGTCACGCTGCGGGTGCCGCCGGCTGCCTGCGCACCGGGGGCCTTCGCCGTTCGCCGCCTCGCGGTATCGGTGCCGGCCGGCCGATGTTTCCTCAGCGCAGCAGCGCCAGACCCGCGAGCACGAACACGCCGACGAACAGCGTCTCGGCGAGGATCAGGGAGACCGGCCGCCAGCCGACGCGCGCGAGCTCGCCGAGCGAGGTGCGGGTGCCGAGCGCCGCGATCGCCACCAGCAGGCACCAGCGCGAAGCTTGTTGCAGCGAACCAGCCGCGAGCGGCGGCAGCCAGCCGAGCGAGTTCACGACCACGAGCGCCGCGAAGCCGAGCAGGAAGACGGGCAGCAGCGGCGGAGTCTGGCCGCGCCCGCCTCCGGCACCCGCGCCGGAGCGGCGCAGCGCAAACGAGATCGTGAACACGACCGGCAGCAGCAGCGCGACGCGAAACAGCTTGACGATGGTCGCCGTATCGCCCGCCTCGGCCGACACGCTGTAGCCCGCGCCCACGACCTGCGCCACGTCGTGGATCGTCGCGCCGAGGAACACGCCCGACGCACGTGCGTCGAACCCTGCAGCGGCCGCCACCAGCGGATAAAGCACCATCGCCACCGTCGACAGCGCCGTGACCGCCACGACCGTCATGACCGTGTCGCGTTCGTGGTCTGCGTGGCGCGGCAGGACAGAGGCGATCGCGAGCGCGGCTGAGGCGCCGCAGATGGCCACGGAGCCGCCCGTCAACAGTCCGTACGCCGTCGACTGGCGCGTCGCGCGAGCGAGCAGCACGCCACAGGCCATGGTGAGCACCACGGCGCCCGCCGTCAGCACGAGCGCCGCGCCGCCCAGTGACTGCACCTGCGCGTGCGTGATGCGCGCGCCCAGCAGCGCGACGCCGAGCCGCAGCACGCTGCGCGACGCGAAGTCGATGCCGGGCCGGCAGCGCTCGTCCTGCGACAGGAAGTTGACGGCCATGCCGAGCAGCAGCGCGAACAGCATGACCGGAGCGCCGTAGTGCTCGGCGAGCCACGAGGCCGCGAGCGCCACGAGCCCGGCGATGACGAAGCCGGGCAGCAGCAGGTGCAGGCGCGACGCGCTCATGGCGCACGCTCGTCGCAACGGCCGGACGTCGTCGCATCCACCGGCGCGCGCTCCCATCGCGCCAGCTCCTCGGCGAGGATCGGCACGCCGAGGTTGCAGGATTGCACGCCCTGCACGACGCAGAGCTTGAGCACTTCCATGATCTCCTCCACGGTCGCTCCGGCCGCGAGCGCCGCCCGCACGTGGCGGCGCGTGCCGGGCGCGTAGAGATGCGTGAAGGACGCGTCGAAGGCGATGCAGAGGAGTTCGACTTCCTTTGCCGGCAGCACGCCGCTCGTGTAAACCGGGATGCCGGTCGCGATGAACTCCTCGGTCCAGGCCGGATCGAGAGCGTAGAAGTCGTCCCACGCGGGGTTCCACTGGCCGATGGCGCGCAGCCGGTCGCAGGTCGGCGTGGGCACTGCCGCGGGCGGCGCCACGGCCCGGCCTGCGGCGCGCGCCTCCTCGACGAGAATCGGTGCGCCGAGGCTGCACGAGTGGATGCCGCCGAGCGCCGCGCACTCGAGCACGAACAGGATTTCCTCGCCCGTCGCACCCGCCTCGAGCGCCGCGCGGACGTGCCGCCGGGTTCCACCCGGATCGAGGTTCGTGCACTGGGCGTTGAGCATGATGCCGATGAGTTCGACGAGCCGGCGCGACAGCACGCCACTGCGCCACGGGTTGGTGCACATGCGCAGACAGGTCTCGGCCCAGGCCGGATCCCACGCGCGCACTTGTTCGAGCGCCGCGTCCCAGGGACCGCCGATCGCGGCGTCGCGGTCGGGGCACGCGCCATCCCGACCCGTATCGTGCGTCATGTCCGTCGTCTCCCTCGATGCCACAGGTGTGGGCGACGCCGGGTCAATGCCCGCCCGCGGCCGCGGCCGCCATGCGGCCCCGGATGACCGGTCGCAGGTCCTCGCCGTAGCCGGTCAGCGTGCCGCCGTCCACCGCGAGCGACTGGCCGGTGATCATCCGCGCGCGGTCGCTCGCGAGGAAACTCACCGCCTCGCCGATCTCCTCCATCGTGCACATGCGCCCGAGCGGCACGAGCCTCCGCGTCACCTTGTCGCGGAACTCGGCCGAGGTCCCCTCCTCCATGAGCGGCGTGAGGACCCCGCCCGGGCAGATCGAATTGACCGTGATGCGCCGGTCGGCCAGTTCCCAGGCGAGGTGCCGCGTCAAGCCTTCGACCCCGTGCTTGGACACCGTGTAATCGAGACTGCCGAAGAAGGTCATGCGCTGGCCCGCGATCGAACCGATGTTGACGATCCGGCCGCCGTCGGCCATCGCGGGCACCACGGCCTTGCAGCACAGGAACACGCCCTTCAAGTTCACGTCGAGGATACGGTCCCACTGCTCGACGGCGATGTCGGCGAGCAGCCGCGGGACACCCTCGGTGCCGGCGTTGTTGACGAGGATGTCGATGCGTTCGAAGCGATCGAGGGAGGCCCGCACCATGGCCTCGAGCGTGTCCCACCGCGTCACGTCGGCGACGACCGATATCGCCTGGCCGCCCGCCGCCGCGATCGACTCGGCCACGGGGCCGGTTTCCGCGCCATGACGACCCATGACGACGACACGCGCGCCCTCACGCGCGAGCACGCGCGCGATGCCGGCGCCGATGCCGCGCCCGGCGCCGGTCACGATCGCGGTCTTGCCTTCGAGTTCCATCATGTTCTCCTGGTCAGACTGCGGCCCGCGCCGTTGCGGCGCCGGACACCCATGCGTCACACCGGCCCGCTTCGTGTTCATAGGCACGTGCCGCGAGCAGGAAGCAGATGGCCGACAGGATGCCGGCCAATGCGGCGGTCGTCAGCGCCAGCTTGAGCCCGAAGGCGTCCGAGAGCGTGCCGACCACCAGCGGGCCCGGCGCGAGACCGATCAGGTTGTTGCCGAGCACGACGGTGGCGAGTGCCGTGGCACGCAACCCCGGGTGCGTCACGTCGCTGATGACGGCGCCGGTGGCGCCCGTGTGTGCACCCGCGGCGAACATGCCGACGAGGATCGCGCCGAACTGCATCGTGCCGGGCGGCAGCGCGAACGCAGTGGCGAGCACGATCGCCGACAGCACGCAGTAGGCCGCCGGAACTCGCAGCTTGTTGCGCTTGTCGCGGATGCCGAGCGTGTCCACCGTCCATCCGGTCGCGATCATACCGACACCTGCGACGAGCACGACCACGGCGGCCTGCATCGCGGCCTCGTCGGCGGCGAGACCGCAGTAGCGACTCAGGTAGCTCGGGATCCACGCGACGACCGCGCCGGTGACGAACATCTGGCAACCGCTCGCGACGTAGGTGAGGATCGCGGTGCGCGTCGCGAAGAGTTCGCGCACGGTCTCGCCGACGCGCATGCGTCGCGCCGGGGCGCCCGCGGCATCGGTCTTGAGCAGTGGCACCGTCTCATAATCGCGCACGACGAACGGGTACAGCGCGACGAGCAGCAGGCCGGCGATGCCGACGCCGATGAAGGCCGTGCGCCAGCCGTAGCGCGTCGAGATCACGCCGCCGGCCAACACGCCACCCACGGTGCCGAACAACGCGGCGGCGAGGAATGCGGCACCAACGACCGCGTGACGACGCCTCGGGAACACGTGGAACAGGATGGCCGACCCCGCGCTGCCGTACCCCGCCTCCCCCAGCCCGACCAGCGCGCGCGCGAACATCATCTGCCCGTAGGTCTGCGCGAGCCCGCAACCGACGGTGGCGATGCCCCAGAGACCAGCCATGACGCTGATGCTGCGCACGCGGCCCCAGCGGTCCGCGGCCAGCGCGATCGGCAGTGAGCCCACGCCGACGATCAGGGCCACGACGCTCACCAGTGCCCCGAGCTGCATGTCGGTCAGCGACCATTCGCCCTTCAACAACGGGAAGATTGGCGTGATGACCTGTCGCGAAACGTAATCCGACAGCATCAGGCCGCAGGTCAGCGCGAACACGACCCAGGCGTAGAATCGGGACGAGCTGCCACGGCGCGCGACAACGTCGTCGACCGGTGGCGCTGTGTACCCTCCCATGGCTCCCCCTCATCCCCCGTGATCGATGCGCGTCCGTCACGTCCGCGGCGCGAGCCGCATCGCAGACCCGGTGCGTCCGGGCTGTGGCCGACGTCGCCGGCCGGCACCCGGCGTGATCCCGTGCCAGCGCTTGTAGGCGCGGACGAAGCTTCCCGCCGAACCGTAGCCGATCGCCGTCGCGATCTCGCCGACCGGCAGGTCCGTCTGCTCGAGCATGCGCTGCGCGAGTTCGCAGCGCGATTCGTCGAGCAACTGCTCGAACGTGGTGCCGTAACCGCTCAGGTGGCGGTGCAGCGTCACGCGATGGACCGAGAACAGCTCGGCGACGCGCTCGATCGAGCAATGCCCGCTCGCGAGCAGGTTCTCGATCACGTGGCGCACGCGCGACACGAAATCGGGCTGCTCGCGCGCCTCCAGATCGCCCAAGTAGCCGCGCAGAAACGATTCGAGCATCTGCTGCGAGCCCGGTCGTGTCTCGTCCAGCGCGGACGCCGGGAAGAACACCGCGTGGCGCGGCTGGTCGTAGAGCACGGGTGCGCGGAAGAACCGCGCGTATTTCGCGGCCGATGGCGGCCGCCGGTACGAAATGTGCACGAGCGACGGCCGCCAGCTTCGCGGGAAGATCGCCTCGAGCTGCTTCACCAGCGCCGCGAGGAAGCCCGTCAGCACGTGATCGCGACCGGGAAAGCGCCTGTCGACCGAGATCGACAGGCAGGCGTAGCCCTGGTCGCGCGTCAGGTTGAGCTGGATGCCATGGAACCACAGGCCCAGGTAGCGCACGAGGCCGTCGACGGCGTCGCGCGTCGTGCGGGCGTTCTGCACCAGCAGGCGCAGCGGCCCGGCGTTCTCCATGGTCGACCTCTGGCCAACCAGCAGCCCGAGGTCGTCCCGCCCCATGGCGTCGGCCGCCGCCTGCATGATCTGACCGTGCAGGCGCAAGGGCACGGGCGTCATCGGCTGCGCCATGATCGCCGGCGTGACGCCGAACGATTCGAGCAGCTGCCAGGGGTCGTTGCCGGCCTCGCGCAGCAGGTTCGGCAATTCCGACAGCGCGCCGACGGGACAGCTCGTATCGCCCGGCACCGGCCGCGCCGGCGTCGCCGCCGGCCCGGTGGATGCGCTTGCGCGACCCGAGCCGCGCGACGCGATTTTGCGCTCAGCCGACAAGGAAGCCCCGCTGTCCCGGCTTGCGATTCGGCGACATGCCGAGCGCCTGCAGCGTCTCGTCGACGCTGTCGTAGACCGTACCGACCCGGAGGATGCGCCGTGCGTCGGTGCCCGTCGCCACGTCGCGGCCGAGTTCGCGCGCGAGCCGCACCATCTGCTCGACCTGCTGCACCGAGGTGAAGCGCTCGCCACTGCGCCGCCAGAGGTTGTCCTCGATGCCGACACGCACGTGCAGGCCCATCGCGATCGCCATCGCCATCATCGGCGGCACGTTGCGCATGATGCCCTCGATCTGCAGCACGCCACCCTGCGGGGAGCGACGCACGTAGTCCATCATCTGGAACGGATCGGGCCCCGCGGCGCCGCCGCCGATCGCGACGTAGCAGTGGTTGAAGGGCCCCATGTACTGCCCACGCCGGATCAGCCGCTCGCAGGTCTCGAGCTGCGCGACGTGCGCCAGCATGAAATACGGCTGGATGCCGGCGGCGCGCAGCCGCTGCAGATGCTCGATGAAGAACGACGGCGTCGCGTCGACGACCATGTCACTCCAGGCGGAGCGGACGGCCGGATTCGCATACTGCGTGCCCTGCGTGTCGTCGGCGCTCATGAGCTCCATGATGTTCATCTGCGAGGTATTGACCACGATCGTCACCTGGTCGGGCTTGGGCGTGAGATCGGCGAGCAGATGACGCGTGTCGTAACGGAGCCATCTGGCCCGGTCGCCGTCGTTCTCCGGCGAGAACGAGATCGAGCCGCCGACCTGCAGCACCATCTCCGGGATGCGATCGCGCAGGCGCGCGATCAGTTCGTTGAACATCGACAGCCGCTTGCTGCCCTTGCCGTCGGCCTCGCGGACGTGGACGTGCAGCACCGTGGCGCCGGCGTTCCAGCAGTCGACGGCCTTCTGCACCTGCTCGTCGAGCGTGACCGGGACGTCTTCCGGGAAGTCCGAGGGCAGCCACTCGGGGCCGTAGGGTGCGGCCGTGATGATCAGTTCGTCCTGGTTCTCGGGGAGCAGCGCGTCGTCTGCGAAATACATGTTGCGGACTCCTGTCGTGTACGTGAGGTCGCAGTATTCGCGTGACGTCGCGGGACCAATGCGCCCGCGGTTGCAGCCAGTGTGCCTCAGGTTGCAGCGGGAGCGCCCCCTCTGCGCGGGTGGGGTCGGGTGGGATCAGACCCCTCCGGGTCGACCCTGACCCCTATCCGCTCGAGCAGCGGCCGCCCCTGTCGCGGCGACAACGGCACCGTGGCGCGCTCGCGGACACGGTAACGCGCGAGTTCCGCATGAATCGCCGCCGCTTCCGCGCCGGGCACGACGGAAGTCATCGGCGGGGTCATGCCCAGGAAACCGTACTTGGCCTCGCCGTAGCGATGGTACGGGAGCAACTCGTAGTGCAGGTCGTCACCGATGGAGCGCAGGAACCCGCCGATCGCGCGCACGTCCTCGACCGTGCCGTTGACCCCGGGGATGAACGGCGTGCGCACGACGATGCGGTCGTGCGGAAAGACCTCGCAGAGCCTGCGGAGGTTGCGCAGGATCAGGTCGTTCGGCAGGCCCGTGAACCGCCGATGCCGCTCGCGGTCGAGGCACTTGATGTCGTAGTGGACGCTGTCACAGTGGGGCAGCAGCCGCGCGAGCGCCTGCCAGCGGCCCATGCCGGAGGTTTCGATCGCGGTCGTCATGCCGCGCCTGCGCGCTTCCTCGAGCAGCGCCGCCGCGAACTTCGACTGCCGCAGGACTTCGCCGCCGGAGAGCGTGATGCCGCCGCCCGAGCGGGAATGGAACGCCTGCTCCGCCTCCACGACGGCGAGCACCTGGTCGACGCTCATCTGCCTGCCGACGATCTCGAGCGCCTGCGACGGACACGCCTCGACGCAGCACCCGCAATCCGTGCAACTCGCGAAGTCGACGCGCACTTTGCCGTCTTCACCCACCGACAGCGCGTGTGCCGGGCACTTCGGCAGGCAGCGGCCGCACTGCGACGCGCCGATGCACTTCGACGTGCGGTAGAGCAGTTGCGGCCGTGCGGCGAGGCCTTCCGGATTGCTGCAGGCCTTGCAGCGCAGCGGGCAACCCTTCAGGAACACGGTCGTGCGGATGCCGGGCCCGTCGTCCGTCGAGAAACGCTGGATGTTGAAGACGACCCCAGCGGGCGCGTTCATGGATCACCCCCCCCCGGACGCGTCAGGACATCTGCTCCTCGGTGCGCGCGATGATCTCGGCCTGCTGCATCGGCGTGAGGTCGACGAAGTACGCCGAATAGCCGGCGATGCGCACGACGAGGTTGCGGTACTTCTCGGGATCGCGTTGCGCGGCGAGCAGCGTCGAGCGGTTCAGGATGTTGAACTGCAGGTGCCAGAGCTTGAGGTCGCACCAGGTGCGCAGCACCTGCATGAGGCGCCGCGTGCCCTCCTCGCCCGCCACGGTCTGCGGCGTAAACTTCATGTTGATGAGGTCGGCGGCCTTCTCCTTGTAACCGAGGCAGCGTGCGCGCGCCATCGAGCGCAGCGACACCGTCGGCCCCTGCACGTCCATGCCGTGCGACGGCGAGATGCCCTCGGAGAGGTATTCGCCGGCCGGACGGCCGTTCGGCGTCGCCGCGACCACGCGACCCATCGGCACGTGGATCGTGACCGGGATGCAGCGGAGCATGAACGCCTGCCCGTGCGGCTTCGGATGGCGGCGCAGGAAGTCGAGAATGAACTTCTCGATGTCGAAGCCGATCTGCTCCACCCAGTCGATGCCGTTGCCGTACTTGGGCGCGTTGAGGCAGAGCTGACGGGTCGCCTCACAGCCTTCCCAGTTGCGCTCGATCGCGTCGAGCAGTTCGTCCCAGCCGAGCTTCTTCGTGTCGTAGACCAGGTGCTTGATCGCCGCGAGCGAGTCGATCGCCGTGCCCTTGCCGATCGACTCGATGCACGAGAGGTCGATGCCGCCCGGGATGTACTCGCCGTGCCGGTGCAGGTCCATGCACGCCTTCGTGGCGAGCTCGTGCAGCATCGAGGCGAACGGCGCCGCGAAATGACGCGGCTTCAGATCCAGCGCGACGTACTGCTGCGTCATGATGTGGCGCAGCGTGTTCTCCAGCTGCGCGCAGAAGGCGCGCCAGACGTCGTCGAACGTGGCGAAGCTGCGCGGGTCGCCGGTCGCGACGCCGAACCGCAGGTCCTTCCACACCTTGATGCGCCCGTCGCGCAGCGTCATCTCGATCACCGAGCCGTAATTGATCGCGCTGTTGCCGGTGACGTGCGTCTCGCGGTTGACGAGCCGCGACTCGATGCAGCCGGAGCCCGCGTAGTCGAGCGCTTCCTCGACGGTGGCGCCGTTGGCGAGATAGAACGGCACGATCTGCTCGTCGTTGAGCACCTTTGGCGTGCCCTTGCCATCCTTGATGGCCTCCGCCACGGCGTGCAGGAACCGGTCGGGCGTGCCCGAGTGGATGCGTGCCGCGAGTTCGGGATAGCTCGACTGCAGCGGGCGCGCCGAGTCGAGCATCACATAGGTGAGCTCGTTCGTGGCATCGCGGCCGTCGGGGGTCTGTCCGCCGATCGTGATCTGCTCGAAGTGCGCGAAACCCTCCATGCTCGCGGCCGCCGTCGGGGACATCTTGATCTCGGTGCTCTGCATCATGTTGAGCCAGACGCACTGCAGCAGTTCCTCGGCCTGCGCCTTCGTGAGCGTGCCGGCATCGACGTCGCGGCGATAGAACGGGTACAGGTACTGGTCCATGCGGCCCTGGCTCACCTGGCCGCCGATGTTCTGCTCGAGCCGTGAAAAGAGCTGCGCGAACCACTGCGCCTGCACCGCTTCGTGGAAGCTGCGCGCGGGATGCTCGGGCACCCGCGCGCACACCTCGGCGATGCGCTCGAGCTCGCGCTTGCGCCCGGGCCGCGTCTCGGTCACCGCCATCTGCGCGGCCTTTTCGGAGTAGCGGCGCGCCCAGGTCGAGATCGCGTCGCAGGTCAGCACGACGGCCTCGAGGTACGGCTTCTTCAGCGCGACGTCGTGCGGATCCTCGAGTGCGGCGATGCGGGCCTCGGCTTCGGCCCGGATGCCGAAGCACCCGAGGTTGAGGATCCTGGCGAAGTCGTGCACCCAGTTCTGCGAATGGCGCCAGATCGCCGAGCACATGCCGACGCCGGTCGCGCTCGCCGTGTTGTCGCGGTCCGGGCCGAAGAAGTAGAACCGCGTCGACTCGGGCAGCGCGCGCACGAAGGCCGTGCCGAAATCGCGGCCGTTCCAGTGCGGATACAGCACCTCCGCGACGACGCGACGGTCTTCGTCAGTCATCGCGATCGCGCCCTTCTGCCCGGCCTGCGTCACGCTGGCCTCGGCCGCGGCCTCGAGCAGACTGCCGTCGAGCTCGCCATACACGAGGCCATAACGGCCGAGCCAGGTGTTCGGCCGGCCGACGATCAGTTCATCGTCGAAGATCGTGACGGGCAGGTTCTCGCAGACGTGCACGAGCGCCTTCGCCCAGCGCAGTACGAGCGGCTGGCCTTCGGTGGTCTTGAACGACTCGGTGAAGAACACCGCGCGATCGAGAGCGGCGCGCGGGCTGCCATATTGGCGGATCGCATCGAACATCCGCAGCACGCGATCGCTCACGTTGCCGTGCAGGGCGCGGCTGCCCTGTTCGATGGCGCGTTCCTGGGCCGACAGCGCGACCAGTTCGGTTGGCCTGCCCAGGTCGTCGGCGATCTGCGAGCTGATGGCATTCATCCTGTGTCTCCCCCGGTCGCGCCGGCATGGCGGTGTGGCCGGCAGGGTGAGCCGTTGGCAGGACATTGGATACACCTTGCGTTGCGTATAATTCTCTTTTGGTAATGTGCCGTCTCCGTCCGGATGCCACAAACTGCCGCCTTCGCCGGAACGTCGGAGCGAGTGACATGGTCTCCTCGGCAGGCTGGATAACGTGGGCCCTGGCGTCGGCGTGTTCTGCCGCGCTCACCGCCGTGTTAGCCAAGATGGGCGTGCAGGACGTGGATTCCGAGCTGGCCATGGCCATCAGGACCCTCGTGGTTGCCGCGCTCGTCGTGCCCCTGGTCCTGATCACCGGCAAGTGGTCCAATCCCCTGGACCTGCCCGGCCGGACGCTGTTGTTGCTGACACTTTCGGCCCTGGCGACCGGTGCCTCCTGGCTTTGCTATTTCAAGGCGCTCCAGCTCGGAGACCTTGCCAAGGTGGCGCTCATGGACAAGTCGAGCGTCGTGTGGGTCGTCGTGCTCGCCGTTGCATTCCTGGGCGAACGGCCCTCGGTCCGTGACTGGAGCGGGATCGGGCTCATGATCTCCGGTCTGGCCGTATTGACGTTAGAGCACTGAGCATGACGATGAACCGGCGCGACGTCCTGCGCTCCGCACTGGCACTCGGCCTCGGCGCCGCACCCGCCGGTTGTGGCCGCGATGAACCACTGACCGAACGCGACAGGCATGCGCGGAGCGAGTTCGAGTTGTACGACCTCGGCCTCGTGCCCGTCGAGCGCAGCGGCTGGACACGGCCGGCGGGCCCGTAGCCGCCCTTTCCCGCACTCGCCGGCGACATCGACGTCGATGTGGTCGTCGTTGGCGCGGGCCTGGCCGGCAGCTCGCTCGCGCTGCACCTGGCCGAGCGCGGTGTGCAGGTCGCCATCCTCGAGGGGCGTCAGCCGGGATGGGGTGCGTCGGGTCGCAACGCGGGCCACGTCCTGCCGCTGCTGCGCGACATCGGCGGGCCAGGGACGTTTCCCGGTCGTGGCAAGGCATTCCTCGAGGCGTTCCGCGAACACCACACGATTCCGTTCGACCTCAGCCAGAGGCTGCGGATCGATTGCGATGCCGTCCGCTCGGGCTACCTGAACGTCATGAAGGATGCCGATGACGTCGAGAAGTTCATGTGGGCGTTCGAGTACCTGACGCGGCTCGGCATCCAGAACACACGCGTGTTGCACGGCGATGAGGTTCACGCCCTGTCCGGCAGCACGCGATACGACCACGGCGTGATGCTCGAGGACGGCGGTCGCATCAATCCCTATCTGTTCACGAACGGCATGGCGACCGCGGCGGCGCCTCTGGACGCGGCCGTACACGGCGACAGCGAGGCGCTGGGCATCGAAGGCACTGGCCGGCGCTGGTGCGTCACGACCGCGCGTGGCAGCGTCCGGGTGGATCGCGCAGTGTTCTGCACCAACGCCTGCCCCACGGCGATCGTCCCCGAGTTCGCGCGCTGCTTCTATCCGCTCACTGCCTATGCGCTGACGACGCGACCGCTGGCGACACCACTGCGGTTGCAGGTCATGCCGGGCGGTGCGACGCTCGCGCAGTACCCGATCGACCTCAATCCGCTGGTCAAGGATCGCCACGGGCGGCTGGTGCTGTCCTCGATACCGGCCATCGCGAAACCGCAGGACGCGGCCTGGCACTTCGCAACCCAGCTCGCGTGGCTGCAGCGTACTTGGCCGGCCGCGTGACGTCCCGGTCGAGCTCGAGACCTACTGGACGGGTCGTGTGGCACTTCGCGACGTCGAGTTCCCGGGTGCCTACGAACTGCGCCCGGGTCTGTACGGGCTGATGCACTTCAACGCCTGGGGCAACGTCATGGCGCCTTTGATGGGCAAGCTGCTCGCGGAGGCACTGGCAGCCGATCGTCCCGACCGGCTGCCCTTCCCGCTCACGCGTCCGCGCGCAGTGGACGACCCGGGGCGGCAGCACCGCAACATCCGCCGGTGGATGATTCCGGCGGCGCGCACGGCCCAGCGGGCCGGTCTGATTTGAGCAGGCCTCGTGCCGGACGCTCAGAGCCGCTCCAGCTCCTCGGCGAAGCGCGCCTCGGGCAGCTCCTACAACAGCATCAGCTCCGGATGGGCGAGCAGGTCCGACAGCTTGCGGATGAAGCGGCCAACCGGCTCGCCATCCATCGCGCGGTGATCGTAGCTGAGCCCGCAGGGCAGCATCGTGCGCACCACGATCTCACCATCGACGACCACGGGTTTCTGGATCGGCGATCCCGGCTGGAAGTTGACGACCTGCGGCTGGTTGATCAGCGGCGTCGACACGGACCATTGGCCCGGCATGAAACCCGCCGTGCTCGAAAGCGTGATCGTGCCGTCGGTCATCTCGGCCGACGAAAGTCGCCCGTTGCGCGCTCGCTCCGTCAGATCGCGCACCCGCCGGTCGATCTCCACGACACCCTGACGCTCGACGTTGCGGATGACGGGCACGTGGAGACCCGACTCATACTCGGTCCTGCCGGGCGTCGCCACGGCGATGCCGACGTTGACGTTGTCCCAGACGACGACTTCGTCGTTCGTCAGGGTGGAATTGCAGATCGGCACCTGCTGGCACGCGATGGACAACGCCTTGACGTGCAGGGAGACCATCGAGATTCGCCCGCCGAGTTCCTTTTCGCGATCGAGCATCGTGTTGCGCACGCGCACGAGGTTGGTGACGTCCACCTCGAAGAACGCATACGTGTGCGCTGCGGTCGTCTTCGACCGGATCATGCGATCGGCAATGGTCTTGCGCATGCCCGTCAGCGGCACGCGGGCCTTTTCACGCATGGCGGGCGCAGCCGTGGTGCCTGCGGTCGGCGCTGCAGCCGGCGCCGGCGCTGTCGCCGTCGCTGTCGCCTGCTTCCGCTCCAGCGCCGCGAGCACGTCCTGCCGCACGATCCGCCCGCCCGGCCCGCTGCCTGTCAGGCTCCGAAGATCGAGGCCATGTTCGCGGGCGATCCTTCTCGCGAGTCCGGTGGCGCGCACGCGGCCCGCGCGGCCCGGAGCCGGCGCAGCAACTGCGGCGATCATTCCTGACGCCGCGGCGTCCGGCTCGGCGGTGGCCGCAGCGCTGGCTGGAGGGCGCGCAGGCGCTTCGGCCATTGCCGCCGTCGCCGCGGCGAAAGGTTCGGCGGTGGTGATCCGGGATGTCGCGGCAACCTGCGGCGAGCCAGAGCCGACGAGTTCGCGATATTCGCTTTCCGTTTCGGCAATCCGGGCGATCACTGTCTCCACCGGCACAGCCTCGCCGACCTCGACGCAGAGATGCACGAAGCCGCGGTATGGCGAGGGAAGCTCGTTGACGACCTTCTCCGTTTCGATCGAAGCGAACGGCGCGTCCCTGTCGACGTGCGCGCCCTCGGCCACGGCCCACTCGACGATCGTCCCCTCCGACATGCCCATCGCAAGCTGCGGCAATATCACGTCGCGGATCATGGCGAGCCCTCAGCGGCAGACGTCGCGAATGCCAGCCACGATGCGCTCGGTCGTCGGCATCGTGTAGGCGTCCATGTAACCGCCGGGGACGGGGATGGGCGGATGGCAGACGCGCTTGACCGGCGCGTCGAGCAGGTCGTAACCGTGCTCCATCATCAGCGCGGACACCTCGGCAGCGAACCCGGCACGCTCGAAGTCCTCGTCGACGGTCACGAGGCGCGTCGTCTTTTCGACGGACTTCAGCAGGCAGGGCAGGTCGAACGGCTCGAAGCTCCGCGCATCGACGACCTCGACGCTGATTTCATCCTTGAGCGTCTCGGCGGCTTCGAGCGCGCGATGCACCTGCAGGCCACTGGCGAGCACCGTCACGTCACTGCCCTCGCGTTTGACGTCGGCGACGCCGAGCGGAACGACGTAGTCGTCTTCGGGCACCGGACCCTTGACCGTCATCATGGTCGTGTGCCAGAGGAAGAACACCGGGTTGTTGTCGCGAATCGCCGCCTTGAGCAGCCCCTTGGCGTCGTAGGGCGTCGACGGCATGCAGACCTTGATTCCCGGGTGGTGGATCAGCGCGCCGTAGGGCAGCGTGGCGTGCTCGTTGCCGACGCGGCGCCCGGCCCCGCAGGTGCCGATCATGGTCATGGGCACCGGGTGCTGGCTGCCGTGCAGGAAGTGATACTGGCCGGCCTGCAGAAAGACCTCGGAGCCGGCGTAATAGGAAAAGCCCGCGTACATGAAGTCGAGCACGGGGCGCAGCCCTTCCTGGGCCGCGCCGAAGGCGGCGCCGAAGCAGCCGGTTTCCGACAGCGGCGTATCGAGCACGCGCCGGGCGCCGAATTCGTCGTAGAGGCCCTTGGTGTGCGGGAACGTGCCCGCGCGGATGCTGATGCCGAGCATCAGCACGTTGTCGTCGCGGCGCATCTCGTCGGCCAGCGCTTCCTTCATGGCCTCACTGATCGTCAACTCACGAATGCCTGCGGTCATGGCTGTTCTCTCGGTCAAGCGGCGTACACGCCGGCAAGAAGTTCGGAAACCGGCGGGGTTGCTTTCGGGCTCTGCTCGCACCAGGCGTCCATCTCGTCGGCTTCCTTGTCGGCATCGGCCTGGATGCGGTCGAGGTCGGCCTGCTTCAGGACTTTCTGCTCGAGCAGCGCGGCGGCGGCGATCTTCACCGGGTCACGCGTCTCGCGCCATTCCTGCATGAGCTTCGGGTCGCGCGGCGTCGCGCCTTCGTTGTTGAGGCCGCCGACGTTGTGCTCCTGCACGCGCAGGGTCTTCAGCTCGATGAAGATCGGGCCCTTGCCGGCCTTGACGTGAGCGATCGCCTCGAGCGCCGCTTCGCCGGCGGCGAGCAGGTCCTGGCCGTCGACGATCTTCGAGGGAATGCCATACCCCTGGGCCAGACGCGAGATGTCGGAGACGGGAAACAGGTCGGTGAGCGGGCTGTGCTGCGCGATGCCGTTGTTCTCGCACCAGAAGATGACCGGCAACTTCCAGTTCGCGGACATCAGCATCGCTTCGTGGGCGCGTCCTTCCTGATAGGAACCGTCACCCGAGCAGTTCATGACCACCTGGTCGGTGCCCTTGTAGCGCGCGGCGAGCCCGTAACCAACGCACGGGGGGAAGTTGGAGCCGATGTTGCCTGACCAGCCGAAGACGTGATCCTTTGGGAAGGACACGTGAAAGCTCGAGCGTCCCTTGCAGCATCCGTCGACGCGCCCCATGTGCTCGGCCACGTAGTGCTTCAGGTCGATGCCCTTGGCCAGCATGTGCGCGATGCCGTGGGCGCGATAATGCGGGAACATGATGTCGTCCTTGCGCAGGAAGGCCCCCGCGGCGATCCCAGGCGCCAGGGCGATGCCACCTTCGTGATAAAAGCCCACCATGCGGCCCGTGCGGATGATGCGCATCATCATGCGGTCGAGCGTGCAGGCGCGGACGAGGTTGGTGTAGAGCGTGATCTTCTGTTGCTTGGTGAGTAACATGAACGCGATGTCCCCTGACTTGCTTCAGGCCGCAGGCAGCGCCTGGCCCTTGCGGATGTAGATGGATTTTTCTTCCTGGAAGAACTGGATGCCCGTGCTTCCCGCCTCCGGCAGCCCGAAGCCGGACTCCTTCATGCCCCCGAAGCACTGCTGGGGCTCCTTGTAGGCGGAATGCACATTGACGTGCGTGAGACCCACTTCCGAGTGCTCGACGAAATGCAGTGCCTTTTCGATGCCACGCGTGTAGATCGACGACGAGAGCCCGTAGGGTGTGGCGTTCGCCAGACGCAGCGCCTCGGCGTAATCCGCGACGCGGAAGACGGTGAGCACCGGGCCGAAGATCTCCTGACGCGCCGCGTCGAGTTCCTCGCCGACGCGATCGACCAGCGAAGGCGCGATGAAGCAGCCGTGCGCCAGATCGCCGGCTTCGCAGCGCCTGCCGCCGGCGAGAAAGCGCGCGCCCTGTTCGCGGGCCCGGTCGATGTGCGCAAGCACCGAATGGAGCTGGTGGCGCCCGGCCACGGGCCCCATGGTGCTGCCGGCATGACGGCCCGGGCCGACCTGGATGCGGGCGATCCGTTCCACGATCGCATCGACCACGTCATCGGCCACCGGCTCCTCGACGATCAGCCGGCTCGTGGCCGTGCACCACTGGCCCGCGCACGAGTACGCACCGATCACCGCGTCCTGGCTGGCCAGGTCGAGATCTGCGTCCCGCAGCACAACCATCGGGTTCTTGCCGCCCATCTCGAGCTGCGTCCGCGCGAGATTCGCCGCTGCCCGCTGCGCGATGCGCCGCCCGACTTCGGTGGAACCGGTGAACGTGATCGCGCGAATCAGCGGGTGGGCGACCAGGACCTCCGACAGTTCGCTGCCCGAGCCGGTGACGAACTGGACGACGCCCGGAGGAATGCCCGCCTCGATCAGCAGCTGCATGACGAGCTCGCCGACGGCCGGTGTCTGGCTCGCCGGTTTGAAGACCACGGTGTTGCCCGCCATGAGCGCCGGGCCGATCTTGCGCCACGGCACGTTGAACGGGAAATTCCAGGGCACGATCACCGACACCACACCGAGCGGCTCGCGGCGCGCATAGGCCATCAACCCGCCTCGATAGCAGTCGCCCGCGCGACCGAGCTGGCGCTCGCCCTCGCCGACCTGAAACTCGAGCTCCAGCGCCGCGGCATCGATCTCCGTCAGCGACTCGGCGACGAGCTTGCCGTTCTCGAGCGTGATGACCTGCGCGATGTCCTCGCGCCGCGCACGCATGAGCATGACCGCGCGCCGCAGGATGGTCGCGCGCTCGCCGAGGGATACCCGGCGCCATTGCACGTACGCCGCGGCCGCGCCGCGGATCGCACGTTCGACGTCGGCTGCCGTGCTGAGCGGATAGCGATGGCACGTCTCGCGCAGGTCGGCCGGATTCTCGACCGCGTACGTCCGGGCCGACTCCGAGTCGGTCCAGCGACCGTCGACGTAATTCCTGCCATTGAGACGAATCGGCATCGCGATGTTTCCTGGGGTCCGGGCGCGCGGCTAGCGCGGCTTCCCGCCTTCCGCCGCGTCCGTCATGACGCGGCTCATGACCCGGGAGCCGGTCTCGGCGGAATGCATGGCCTCCCTCTGCGCAATGTGCGAGAACATCTGGATGCCGAAGCCGCCGTCGAGGTTGTCGACGATCCGCTGCTTCCACGGGCGCCGGACGACCTGGGCTGTCAGCCGCCGCGTGGTCCGCGACTGCTTCATGATGTGGTCGGCCAGCTCCCATGCTCTCTCCAGCAGCCGTTCCCGCGGCACGACCTCGTTGACCATGCCATATTCCAGGGCCTTCCTTGCATCGATGGCCTGCCCCGTGAACAGCGCATAGGCGGCGCGCTTGACGCCCAGCAGTTCCTGGAAGCAGCTGTGGATGCCGTCGCCGGGCACGGCGCCGATCTCGTAGTGCGGGTCGAAGATGATGGTGTCGTCGCTGCAGATCGTCAGATCGCACATCAGGCACAGTTCCGAGTGGAAGGCCGGGCCGTTGAGCACGCCGATGGTCGGGATTTCGAGGTCGTTGATCAGGGCGGCGACGTTGATGCGCCCGTCCTTGTAGGCATATTCGTAGGACCAGTACTCGAGGTTCTTCTTCTCCAGCGCAAAGCCATCGGGGTCCACGGCCGCCATGAAGTTCGGACCGGTTCCGGTGAAGATCATGACCTCGTTCTTCGGATCGGCCCCGATCACCTTGAAGAGCTGGCCGATCGAGCGATGATTCTCCACGCTCAACTGGATGGGGCCGCCCCTTGTGTGGGCTTCGGCGAGGATCACACCATCGTCGCGCCGCGTCAGCCGGTAGTTGTCCGCGAAAAGCTTCTTGTAGTCCTCGAACTCCGGAGTCGGAATGAAAGCCTGCAGTGACATGATTGGTCCTCGTTGATGCCTTGCCCGTGCGACCGTTGCTCCGGCCGCGCCCGTGTAAGCCCGCCCGAACGAATGGCTAGAGGCGGCCCCCGGCCAGCCCGATCCCGGCCGCGACCAGCGAGCCGAGCAGCATGAGATCCGCGATGCCCATGAGAGCCCGTACCCGTCCGAACAGCGCGGCCAGCCACCAGACCGCCGTCGCCATCATGAGCGCGACCGCCAGCCCGGCGACCGCCGTGGTCGAATAGACCATCCGCGGCATCCACAGCGCGACGGCGACGCAGACGAGCGAGAACAGGAAGCCGTGCGCATG
This sequence comes from Steroidobacteraceae bacterium, assembly GCA_041910015.1. Taxonomy (GTDB): domain Bacteria; phylum Pseudomonadota; class Gammaproteobacteria; order Steroidobacterales; family Steroidobacteraceae; genus RPQJ01. The sequence goes on along the minus strand of JAYRRR010000006.1, from coordinate 27,204 downwards.
TACGGTGATGCCCCAGCGAAAGGCGCTCTGCTCACGGTGATAGTCGAGCAGACGGCCGGACCGGGCGAGCTGCTCGAGCGTGCCCGCGAGCCGCTCGTGCTTGACGCCCATGTACGCCCCGAGGATGCCCGAGAGAGTCATCCACGCGAATCCGAAGATCGCGAGCAGTTCGTCCATCGTGTGCTCCCTCAGCCCAGGCCGGATTCGGAGCGGGTGATGGCGGCAATGGCGCTCCAGTCGGCCTGCGCCATGCCGCTGTCGATGGCTTTCACCATCTTTCTCTCAACGATTTTCGCGATCTCGAACGAGACGCCCGCCTCGGCCGAATCCGCGAGCATCAGGCGCACGTCCTTGAGGCCGGCGGTCATGGCAAAGCCACCCTCGCTCGATAGCACCTGGTTCTCCCTGAGTTTCCTGACGTAGGCTTTCAGGGCAGGATGCGCAAACGCCTCCATGTAGAAGTCGAACACCGCGCTCGGGTCGATACCCCTGCGCTCGGCGAAGGTATAGACCTCGCCCATGAGCTCGATGATCGAGATGGCCGTGTAGTTCACGCAAAGCTTCATCGAATTGGCGAGACCCGGTCGCTCGCCGATGCGCACGGTCTTGCGCGAAAATGCCATGCACAGCGGGGCAACCTCTTCGACCGCCGAGCGCTCGCCCGCGAGAAAGGTGGTGAGATTGCCGGCCGCGGCCGCATCCGGACGACCCGCGACCGGCGCCGAGACGAAGCGCGTGCCGTGCGCGGCATGAATCGACCCGAGCTGGTCGGCGCAGGCCGGCGAGATCGTTGTCACGCACAGGTGGATGGCGCCGGGCTTCATGCCGGCGAGGAATCCCCGCGGGCCCTGTACGCCTTCCAGCACCGAACTGTCGTCCATGAGGCTGGTGACGACGACCTGCGCGTCCTCGACGGCGGCCCGGGCCGACGCGGCGCCCCTGGCGCCCGCCGCGACGAGCGGCGTCATCTTGGCCTCGCTGCGGTTCCAGACCGTCAGCTCGTGGCCAGCCTGCAGAATGCGGTTGGCGATACCGCCGCCCATGTTGCCGAGACCGATGACGGCGACTTTCACTGCCTGACTCCTTGAATTTCCAGTGCTGCCCGGAATTCCGGTGCTCGCCTCAATGCCTGTGCTGCGCGCTGGCGCCCGCTGCACCCGCCGCGAGCCGCAGCACCCCGAGATAGCAGCTCTCTCCGAGCGTCGTTTCGGCGCGGGCCGCTCCCCACCTCTCGTGCTCGACATTCACCGAGTACGCGCCACTGCCGCAATCGAGACCATCGAACTTGAATTCCCCGAAGGCGTCGGTCCGCGTGCGGGCGAACTCCTTGCCACCGCTGCTGAGCACGACCGTGGCGTCGGCCACGCAGTCGAGTTCGGTCGCCGTGGTCTGCGCCACGACCGTGCCACCGATGAAGACAGAATCGAAACGGTGCAGGTTCCTGTAGTACACGCGCGGACGCGTGCCCAGTTCGGGACGCAGCACGCGCAGGCTTTCCTTGCGCACCCGTTCCTGCATCTCGGCCTCTTCGAGATAGACCGGATTGATGGTGCGGGTCGGGCAGGCCTGGGCGCCGCGTGTGGTCTTCCACCCCGCATCGAGCAGGTGGGCGTCGAATGTCCACTTCTGCGGCAGCTGCAGTTCCTCGTTCCACCAGATCGCGCCGTACGGACAGGAGGCGACGAGATCCCGCCGGCCCTGCGCCTTCTCCGGCGAAATGAGCACGATGCCGTCGGGCCGCCTGGTGACGGCTCCGCCGCCGGCCTTGACGCAGGGCGCGTTGTCGCAGTGATTGCAGGTGGTCGGCATGTAGGCCGCGTCCACCATCGGTCCGCTGCCGCGCACCTTGCGCTCGATGCGGATCCAGTGATGTCCGAGCTTGGGCTCCGGGGCCGAGTAGCCCGGAAACTCGTTGCCGATGTACTCGTCCTTGGTCGCGAGAACGCAGTTGTAGCAGTTCTCGCACGAGGCGACGTCGATGATCAGATACCAGCCTTTGGCCATGGTCGACTCCTCGCTCAGGCGACCTGCCGGGCGCCGGCGCACGCTTGCGCCTGCCACGGCTCGATTTCGATCAGGCACGAGTTGGCACCCATGCCCTCCGTTCCCTGCATCTGCGGCCGGTCCGGCGTCAGGATGTTGAGGCAACCACCGCGGTCGGCGAAGCCGTCGCCGTCCGGGACCGGATCGAACTCGGCGCTTGCCTGGTAACCCATGACCACGCCCGGCATCACGAGCGGCGACACGTCGGCTGCGCAGATCACGGCGCCACGGTCGTTGTACAGTCGCACGAGCTCGTGGTGGCGGATGCCGCGGCGTTCCGCATCCTGCGGGTTGATCCGCAGCAGCAGGTAGTAGTGGCCATCGACATCGAGACGATGGTCCTCGATGTCGACGGTCGCGCTGCGCTTGCCGTCGTTGTAGGTGTGGAAGCTGTACCGCGAGTGCGTCGAGATCATCTGCAGCGGGTACTTGTTCGCCCGCTCGACGGTCTGCAGCCCTTCCCAGGCCGGAATGTAGCGATTCAGGGCCGGACGCTCCGGATTGTCGGGATCGCCGCGCCTGATCGACGAGGAGACGAATTCGATCTTGCCGCTCTGCGTCTGCAGGCCCTTGCCGAACTCGTCGCTGTACTGGGACGGCATCGGCATCGGCTCCGGCACGTCCTTGGTGCGGCCCTCGGCATACCAGCGGAAGTCCACGGCCGCCCGCGCCCCCTCCGCGTCCGGCGGCACCACGTAGTAGCCCTTCTTGAGGAACTCCTTCCAGCTGACGTGCTTCGCGACATCCGAGGACTCGAACACCCGCCGGCACCAGTCGAGCTCGGTGCAGCCCTCGGAATACAGGGCGCCGAGTCCCAGACGCGTGAGGATGTCGAGGAAGATCTGGTAGTCGGACTTCGACTCGCCAAGCGGTTCCATGCACTTGTGCTGCATGGTCACGACGCGGTGATTCACCTGGTGCTGCGCATGGTGGACATAGCCCGCGCAGTTGGCCCATTCGCCGATGTCCCAGCGCTCGAGGGCCGTGCAGGCCGGGAGGATGACGTCGGCGAACTTCGCTTCGCCCTCGAACCAGATGGACTGGTTGACGACGAATTCGAGCGACGGATGCCGGTACATGTCGATGAAGCGCCCCGACCTGGCGATCGTTCCGAACGACGAGCCGCCGTAGCGGTACAGCATGTGGATCGGCGAGTACCCCTGCATCGGGTAGTGGAACGGCGCGAACTGCGATTCCATCGACGAGCCGTCCCAGATGTAGCCGGTGGCACGCCCCTGCGTGATCGCCTCGGGCAGCCGCTGCCGCGGCACCATCTGCTTGACCGGGTTCATGGTCAGCACGTGCGGCATGCGCTGGTAGTTGTTGACGGCCGACGCCGACCATTGCAGCTCGCCGGAGATGCCGCCCTCGGCATAACCCGGGAAATAGAACGTGAGATCGACGGGGGTGCCGAGTTGCAGGTTGCCCATGTTGATGCCGGGCTTGCCCCAGCCCTGCATCGCCATCATCAGCACCAGGTTGCGCGCCCACTGGGCGCCGGTGGCATTGCGGCAGGCGCCGCCGAAGCCCGTGCCGGCGCTGCCGGGGGCGAGATAGGTCTTCCTGCGCCCCCAGGCCCGGGCGAGCGCGCGCACGTCGTGGGCCGGGACGCCCGTCTCGCTCTCCTGCCATTCAGGCGTCTTGGGCACACCGTCGTCACGGCCGAGCAGGTAGTCACGCCATTCGTCGAAGCCGTTCGTCTTCGTGGCAACATATTCCTTGTCGTAGAGTCCTTCGGCGACCCAGACGTGCATGATGGCAAGCGCGAGCGCCGCATCGGTTCCGGGCCGCACGGGCAGCCACTTGCCGCCAAAGAGCTGCGCCGTCGCGGTGAGATTCGGCGCGATGTGCACGAACTCGATGCCGAGCTGACGTGCCCAGCCACGGCGCTCCGTGCCTTCTGAGCCGCTGTAGGCAGCGGCAAGCGACTCGGGATCGCCTGACCAGAACACGATCATCTCGCATTCCTTGAGGCAGTCCTCGACGGTTCCGTAAGCTCCCGCCACCCCGATGCGCATGGCGTTTCCATAGTGATGCAGCGCTCCCCAGTACCAGCCTTCCCAGCTGTCGGGATTCTGGTGAACCCGGGTGAACCCGATCAGGTTCGCGAAACGCGTCAGGGCGCTGATGTAGTAGCCGACGTTGCCCCATTGATGATGTGAGCTGTTGTACACGGCGATCGCACCGGGACCGTGCTCGCGCTTCATGCGCTTGATCTCGCCGGTGACGATGTCGAGCGCCTCGTCCCAGCTGATCGGCACGTAGCCGGAAATGCCGCGGTTCTGCGGATTGCGCTCGCCATTGGGATCGAAGTCCACGCGCTTCATCGGCCTGAGCAGCCGGTCGTCCGAATACGCCAGCGACTTGAGCGACAGCGCGTGGTTGCTGAGCGTGGCCTGGCGGCGCGGCGTGAAGCTCTTGCCACGTGCCTTGATCGTCCAGCCGGCCGCATCCTTCTCGTCGAAATCGATGGGCGTCGTGCGGATGACGCGCCCGTCCTTGACGTACGCGAACAGCGGGCCGCCATTGGCCGCGGTGGTATAGCGCACCACCCCGTCGCCCATCGGCGTGCCGAACTGCAGGCCCGCCGACTGCATCTGGCTCATGAGCTGCATGAACCAGACGGCCAGTTTGTCGGGCCCTTCGAGCACCACCAGGAAGTTCTTGGCGGCGTGCACGACCTCGAGCATGTTCTGCCTGGGCCTGAAGAAGATCAGGGCCGCGTCCAGGTTCTTGAACACCATGGCCACATCGGGCCTGGGATGGATGCCTGCTTCCGAACGCACCGTGCCATGGGCGAACACGAGATGGCGCCCGAGACTGTTGTCCCTGAGCTTGATCTGCACGATGCAGTCGTGCTTGCGCATTGCGGCACGGAAGTGCGGATGTTTCCGCGCCGTCTTGGTCAGCAAACGCGGCGCCATGGCAAGGGCCGTACGCAGCATGAATCGTTTCATTGCCCCTGCTCCCCGCTGGCGAAGGCGTCAGACCGCACTTGCGGCATTCGATCAAAACTAGACTGTTCTGTCAACCTGACACGATTGTCCCTGTCGTTCGCGTGCCCCACCGTTGGCGGCGGCCGCAGTCACTACAGCAAATCGAACTGTACGTCGTGTCATTCTGACGATAGGATATGGCCTTACATTCGCTTTGCGACGGCTTCCAACCTACCCATGAAGAATCATCGACGTACCACGACCGAGCCTGCGAAGGACGCCTCTCCCGTCAACCACCGAACGATCGTCGGGCGGCGGCGCCGCGCCCGGACGGAAGCGAAGATCATCGCCTCGGCGATCCACGTCTTCGCCGAAAAGGGTGAGCAGAACGCCGTCATCGACGACTTCATCGAGGCAGCCGGCATCGCGCGTGGCACGTTCTACAACTACTTCCGCAGCACGAACGAACTGCTGACGGCCGCCAAGGAATGGCTCAGTGACGATCTGCACGAGACGATCACCGAGTCCATGCGCGACATCGAGGACCCGCTGATCCGTCTCGGCATGGGCATACGGCTGTGGATGAGAAAGGCTGCCACCGATCGCGCATGGTGTGGATTCGTGGCACAGGTCCGGCTGATGGACACCCGGGCGGCCGCCCTGCCCATCCGTGACCTGAAACAGTCACGCAAAGCCGGCCTGCTGAGCGTACCGTCACTCGAAGTCGCCGTGGACCTCATGGAGGGCATGGGCATCGCTGCCATGCACCGCATGCTCAAGGATCCAGACCTGAAGAACTACGAAAGCCACGCCGTGATCGTGACGCTGCAGGGGCTCGGGGCATCGGCGGCACGCATCGCGGACATCATGAAGCGGCCGCTGCCGCCGTTTCGTCGGCCTCCCCGAACCGTCGAATGACCGGCCTGTCCCGGCCACGACCCGGAGTCGCGGCCTGCGACGTGCCCCTTCGCACGGACCGGACGCCCGTCACCTCAGTCGATGCGCGACGGAAGACTCCCGAACCCATGGAGACCGCGGTTCGTTCCCATCGTCGGCTCGTCGACCTGAGACGTGCACCCCCATCGAGCAGCACCTCCAGCATGAACGCCATTTCGAGCCGCGCCACGTGAATGCCGGCGCAGAGGTGACCGCCCGTGCCCCACGCCGAGGTGGTCGCCCGAATCGCGCGTGACGTCGAAGTGGTCAGAATCCGCCAATGGCAGTTCGGCCCGGTTCGCGCAACCGCAGTGCAGCATGTAGCGCGGCACGGCGCGCACAACGGCACCCTCGTCGACCTCGCAATCAGCCATGGCGACCCCGGAGAGCCAGCGGACGATCGAGCCCCGCGGGACATTCTTGAGCACCGTGAACGGAAAAAGACCCACGTCCAGCGCCCGAGGACCGTCGAGCGGCGGATATCGTGGCGTCCTCGGGAATTTCCTCGGGCCTGAGATCACATGAACAGCCCTTCGGCAGCAAGCGCCGTCCGCACGGCCGTCCGGCCGGCGATTCGTATCATGAAGGCCTGCAGTGCGGCGAGATCATCGAGGTCGAGCCCGACCTGACTGGCCCAGCGTGTCACCACGAACAGATACGCGTCGGCGGCCGTGAACGTCGCGCCGGTCAGATACTCCGAGTCATGCAGGCGCTGCTCCAGCCACTCGTACTTTCGTCGCAGCGCTCCACGAAACCAGCCCTTGCCATCCTCGTTGAAGTCGGGCCTGAACAGCGGTGAATAGGACTTGTGTACCTCCGAGGTGACGTAGCCCTGCCATTCCGCGACGCGATATCGCGCCATCGTCCCGCAGGCCGGCATGAGGTCAGTACGGCCCGCGCGGTCGCAGATCCACTGCGCGATGACCGGTCCCTCGGTCAGCCGCTCGCCGTCGTCGAGTTCCAGCACGGGAACCGAGCCCCTTGCGTTCACAGCATAGTAGTCGCCGCCATCCGCCGTCCTGTGCTGCCTGATATCGACGCGCACGAGCTCGAATGCCAACCCCGTTTCGCGCAGCATGATGTGCGGCGCCAGCGAACAAGCGGCCGGTGAGTAATAGAGCTTCACGCAATTCTCCTTGACATGTGATCGACGCACCACGTGCCTCCAGGCCGAGCACGGGACATGCATCGCCGTGCGGCCGCGCCGAGGTGACCCCGACCACGATTGTGCTCGATCGCCCTTCGCGACACCGCTCGGTCGCCCGGCCTCGATGAGACGGGCAAGCAGGCGTCTCTCGTGTACCGACGCCGCGTCCCCGACCGCATGACAGGACTCAGCCACCACAGATGATCCCCCATCATCGCCGGCTGCACCTCGGCTATCTGCATGTCCTCCTGCGAGAACTCCAGCCTCATGCCGTGGCGCATCTGGGCGCCGAGCTTCTCGTCGTCGGTCCGGAACTCCCGCTGACCGGCCCAGCAATGTTGGGTGGACCAGGGCTGTCGGAACGTCAGTTGAATGGAAGCAGCTGGTTGCCGACTGAGGGGCTGCTTGAAGCCGGTCGCCTCGAACACCCCATCGATGGCAGTGATCAGTATGGCCGGCTCCATCAGGCCGGGCCGGAATTCGAGGTACGCGCGCTCGGTGAGTCCGATCACCCCGTCGTGGTCGTACATGCATTCCCGTTTCGTGATGCCGCCGTATGCGGCCAGACAGTGCACCAAGGGAAAGGCTGTCGGCATGCGGTCCGTCCGTTTCAGTGCGACACGATTCAGGATCCACTGGAAACCCGGGTCGTGGGCGACCTGGGCCGCGGAACTCGGGTGCGGCGGCGACGGGGTGGTGACAGAAGCCCTTGTCATATCACTCCACACATCCATTGTGACACTAACGCACTGTTTGTACAGTTCGTCCATTGAAGCGGAAGCATCAATGCCTGGTCACCGGGGCAGCGGTCAATCCCGAGGTGCTCTTGAACGGTCCAGAGGCCGAATCCCTCGATCTCTCCATTCGCCGTGCTCGTGGGTCTTCGGCGGCCGTCCGGTGCTGCCGAAATTGCGCGACGTGGGCTCCAAGGACAGCCAGATCGCGGCCGTATTCGCAGCGCCGCTCAGGGGACGCAGCGACGTCGCCGCCGAGGGCGGATGTCTCATGGCGGGGCCGATCCACACCCACCCTCGCGCCGTCGACTTCGGGGCGCCTGCGCCTGTTCCCGCTTGCAGCGTCACGTCTGAGCCAATCCCGTGTTTCCCGAATGCCATCAATCTCCATCACCTGCCAAAGACGGTCCTGCGCGCCCGGATCGGGTCGCGCACAAACTCGGCCTGCGCGTGACGGTCCATACCGTGCAGCAATCCGCCACGCTCGAGGCAGTGGAAGCCGGCGGGAACGGGCCCGAACAGGGCGTGACCTTGTGACCAATCAGCGATCCCGCCCTGATCGCCAGGACAGTCGAGCACAGGGGCACCCATGTACCAACGCTCCGGATCAACGGCGCCGTGCATCCGGCATCGACTTCCGGTACGACGCGGGCCGTCATATCGACCGCGAGACCCTCGGCGAAGTGGCACCCGGCAAGCGAGCCGGCCTGATTCTGCCGCAGGCCAGTCCTGATGGTGAGGACCAGCAATCCGTGCAAGCCGGTGATGATCGTGCTGAACGGCAAAATCGTCGTGGACCGGCGCCACTCGGGCTGCCGATCCGGTGCGCGACGGCGACCGCAGACGCCAACCAGGGCCGGACCTGCAGACGGGGCACCAGGCCATCCTGGGCGTCATGCTGCGAATAAAACATTCCGTACAACGCGACATTTTTTTCATCTTGACAGTCCTGTCCAGTTCTGATTAGATCGCTGTGCATGTACGTGCTGGCGTGTCGGCGGAACCCCCGTCGCAGCAAGCCCGCACATGAGTCGAGGGGGACGCAGACCGGGCGCCGGCATGACGCCGCAGACTGCGCGACGCGAAGCGCCACGCAGATGCGAAAGCGCATCGATCCGTCCCCTCCCTCCACACATCTTGCCGCGGCCCGATCCCGGCACCGGACGGGCAACGCAGGGGACTTGCGAACATGACGACATCGGATCTGGGAATCTTTGCGAAGCGCACGAGTTCCGGTCGCACGCGACTTGGCATGCAGATCGCACTGCTCCTGAGCCCCGTGGTGGCGGGCACGAGCCTCGCCCAGGAACAGGCCGCGCCCGCTCCCGAAGGCAGGGCACAGCAAGGTGTGATCGAGGAGATCATCGTCACGGCGCGCAAGCGCGTCGAGACCATGCAGGAGGTCCCGGCCACCGTCGGTGTGGTCAGCCAGGTGGCGCTGTCGAACACCGGCTCCGCCACGCTGCTGCAGCTCGCGAGCGTCGCGCCCGGCATCAACCTGGCCAAGGCGCCGACGGGTAGCCAGGTGGGTGTCACCATCCGAGGCCTGGGTTCCTATCCCGGCGTGCCTTCGTTCGACAGCTCGGTGAGCCTGTTCGTCGACGGTGTGTATGCGCCGCGCTCTGTGGAATTCGCGAACGCCATGTTCGACGTCGAGCGCATCGAGGTCATCCGCGGCACGCAGGCGGCGCTGCTCGGCAAGAACACCAGCCTCGGCGCCATCAACCTGGTCACGCGCAAGCCGGGCGACCGCTTCACCGCGGACCTGCGTGGCTCCTACGAATTCGAACGCGGCTCGACACTCTTCACCGGTGGCGTAGACATTCCCGTCTCGGACCAATTCGCGATGCGCATCTCCGGCCAGCTCAGCGACGACGAGGGCTGGACGCACAACGTCATCAAGGACAATCACGCGCCACGCAGCGAGGACAATGCCATTCGCGGCGTCTTCGTCTGGAACCCGACCGAGACGCTGGACATCACCGCACTCGTGCAGCACGGTACCGGCCGCAACGAAGGCTCGCCCGTCGAGCAGATCGCCTCGACCGGCATCAACGAGATCCTCGCGGCGCTCGCAGGGTACCCGGGCACCATCGAGACTCGCCTCGATGGCGAGAACGCCATCACGACGCCTTCGGAGAAGGGCAACGAGCAGTGGGAGGACCTCGAGTTCAACAAGTACGTTCTCACGGCCGATCTGACGCTCGGCGAGCACACGCTCACGTCGATCACGGCCTACTCCGACTACACCGACGAGAACGTGTCCGACGTCGACGTCGTGCCGGGCGACTGGTCGACGCGCCGGGTCGACGAAGAGGGCAAGCAGTTCAGCCAGGAGATCCGGCTCGTTTCTCCCGCCGACAAGGCCTTCGACTACATCGTGGGCGCCCTCTACCTCAAGGGCGAGCTGGACAACACGACCATCATCACGGCCAATTATCCGTTCGGCCCCGTGCCGGGCGTGAACCTGGCCGGCAGCCAGCAGACCAACTTCGTCCAGGACAACGAAGCCATGTCGGTGTTCGCGCAGGGCAACTACAAGGTGTCCGACGCGTTCCGTCTCACCGCCGGCGTGCGCTGGACCAAGGAGGACAAGGACGTCGATCTCGGCCGCGACGTGCTCGTCCCGGGTCTGTTCAGCCTCGTCGTCTTCCCGCCGTATCCCGCATTCTCGATGGACCGGTCCGAGGACAACGTCGACTACTCCTTCGGCGTCCAGTACGACGTGAACGACAATGCCATGGTGTATGCCTCGTATGGCAAGGGTACCAAGGGCGGCGGCTACGCCCAGTCCGTCACGCATCTCGACACGGCCGAGTACGACAAGGAAACGGCCAAGACCGCGGAAATCGGTCTCAAGCTGCAGGGTTCGGACCGCAACTGGCTGTTCAACATCGCCGCTTTCGGCACCGATGTGGACGGCTTCCAGCTGGTCACGTTCGACGGCATCCAGTTCGTCGTCGGCAACACCGACCTGAGCAGCCAGGGCTTCGAAGTCGAGGGCTACTGGTACGTGATTCCGAGCCTCAAGCTGTTCGTGAACAACACCTACGCGGATGCCGAGGACCGGCACACGCACGATCCGATCCCGCTCGCGCCGAAGTGGACGGGTAGCGCCGGCTTCAACTTCGCGAGGCCGCTCGGGGCCTCGCTGGAGTTCCGACTCGATGGCGCCGTCGACTATCGCAGCGAGCGCTACTACCAGCAGACGCCGAACATCTCGCCGCCGGGCGACGGATTCAGCAGCATCAACGTCGGCATGGCCGTGGGCGCGCAGGACAACCGCTGGGAGGTTCGCCTGATCGGCCGTAATCTTGCCGACGACGTGGCGGGCGCTTTCGGTTATCCGACACCCTTCCTCCCCGCAGGCAACCAGAGCGCGGTCAACGAACGCGGCCGAACCGTCGCATTGCAATTGAGCGCAAATTTCTGATGACGCACGACGCCAGCCGCCGCGACGTCCTGGCAGCAATGCCCGACGTCGTGGCGGCGCCCGTGGCAGCGAAGGAATCGAACTTGTCCGCAGTGGACGCATTCGCTCCACCTCGGCGCGACGTGATGGACGTTCACGCCCACTCCCTGCCGTCCGCCTACCTGCCGACCCTGCAGGCGGCGGGCATCAAGCTGCCCGACGGCGGCATCCCCGTCCCGCAGTGGTCCCTGGAACGGGCCATTGCGGTGATGGACGAATGCGGCATCGAGACGGCGATCCTCTCGGTCTCCTCGCCCGCCCTGAGCGTCGTGGCGCCCGAGGAGGCATTCGCGGACGTCGGGGCGTGTCGCCGCCATGCAGCGGCACCGATTCGATCTGAACCTGTAGCTCGCGCTCGACGCGCTGCTGCGCGAGAAGAACGCCACGCGCGCGGCCGGGCGGGTCTTCGCTTCGCAGCCGGCCATGAGCGGCGGCGGCGCCCGCCTGCGCACGCACTTCGACGATCCGCTGCTGGTGCGCGTGGGCTGCGTGTTGCAGCTCGCGCCGCGCGCGGGCGCTCATCCGCCCCGTGCGAGAGACCCTCCTCGGCATCGAGGCAGCGCTCGGAACCAGCCCCACCTTCGAGCCCGATACGGCGCGGCGCGAAGTGCCGATGATGGTGCCGAACTGCTTCGTGCCGCTGGCCCTGCCGCGCATCCTGCGGCGCATCATGCCGGCGGCAGCGCAACGTCGCGCTCGACGTGTGCGTCAGCACCCAGAACGTGCTCGAGGTGCCGTTCATCGTGGCCGGCACGCCACTCGTGGCGGTGCTGCCGGAACATCTCGCCGTGCAGCTCGCCGACTGCCTCACGCTGCGCATCGTGGAACTGCCCGCGGGCCTTGCGTCAGGCGGTGCGCGATCTTGCCGGCGGAGGCGTCGGGCAGGTTCTGCTCGTCGCCGGCGACGCCGGTCGCCCGGGACATCCCTTCTCCCACAGTCTGCAGATTCTCGAGACCCGGGCGCTGCGGGACAAGCAGGCGCTCGCGGCACGCGATGGCCTGTCGATGCACATCGTGACGCAGTTCCGCTTCCATCCGCACGCCATCCACACCTGGGCGAGGCAGGTCGCCGCGGAGATCGCCCTGCCGGTCCGCGTGGGGGTGACGGGCCCCGCGCCGACCTTACAACTCATCCGCTGCGCGATGGCGTGCGGTGTGGGAGCATCGCTGCGCGGTCTGGTCCACAACGCCAACGCATTTCGCAAGGTTTCCGGCCGGGCGGCTCACCCGGACGAGAGGCTGATCGGCCTGGTTCGTGAAGCAGGTGACGCGCCCTCGCCCCTTCACGGCATCCATCTGTTCGCTCTCGGAGGCGTCGTGAAGAGCGCCCGCTGGCTGCACGCCGTCACCGACAGCCGTTTCCGCCTGACCTCGGCACACGACCGGTTCGAGACATTCCCAGCCTGCAGCCACTGATTCTCGCGAGAGATATTTCGACAGCGGCGAACTCGACACGGCAGCCCTCATTTTCGCGTGCCCGCCGGGTGCGCGACTACAATGCGCGGGCCGCCCCCAGCTGCCGCAAGCCATGAACTACACCGCGATCGATTATTCCGCCGCGGAATGGATCGGCCCGCGATAGGCCGCGTCACTGCGACGGCACCGACCCGGTCGCCACTCACCTGGCGCCGGAGCGCCCCCCGGTGTCTGCATCGACCAGCGTCTGCCAGGCATCTGCGCTCCAGAAGGCGACGCCCAGTCGTCCGCAGGCCTCCCGGTGTCGCCTGTCAGGCGCGCCGCTTCGCAACCTGCCGATACCGGTGCAGCAGCGGCTCGGTGTACCCCGAAGGCTGCTTCGTGCCCTCGAACACGAGATCGCACGCCGCCTTGAACGCGGGGCCGTCGAACGCCGGCGCCATCGGCCGGTAGAGCGGATCGCCGGCGTTCTGCTTGTCGACGACCGCGGCCATGCGGCGCATGACCTCCATGACCTGTTCGCGCGTGACGATGCCGTGGTGCAGCCAGTTGGCGATGTGCTGCGACGAGATGCGGCAGGTCGCGCGGTCTTCCATGAGGCCCACGTTGTTGATGTCCGGCACCTTCGAGCAGCCGACGCCCTGGTCGACCCAGCGCACGACGTAGCCCAGGATGCCCTGCGCGTTGTTCTCGAGTTCGGCGTTGATCTCGGCCGCCGACCAGTCGGTCCGGGGCGCGAGCGGAATCGTGAGGATGCCAGGCAGACGGTCGCCACGCCCCTGGCGCGCCAGTTCCGCCTGACGCGCCATCACGTCGCAGGCGTGATAGTGCGTCGCATGCAGCGTCGCTGCGGTCGGGCTCGGCACCCAGGCGCAGGTGGCGCCCGCCCGTGGATGCCCGATCTTCTGCTCGAGCATGTCGTGCATGAGATCGGGCATCGCCCACATGCCCTTGCCGATCTGCGCGCGGCCCACCAGGCCGCAGGCGAGGCCGATCTCGACGTTGGCCAGCTCGTAGTTCTGGATCCAGGCCTGCGACTTCATCTCCGCCTTGCGGACCATCGGGCCGGCTTCCATCGAGGTGTGGATCTCGTCGCCCGTGCGGTCGAGGAACCCCGTGTTGATGAAGCACACGCGCGACTTCGCGGCGCGGATGCACTCCTTGAGGTTCACGGTCGTGCGTCGTTCCTCGTCCATGATGCCGATCTTGACCGTGTACCGCGGCAAGCCGAGCGTCTGCTCGACGTGTGTGAAGATCTCGTCGGCGAAGGCGACCTCGTCGGGGCCGTGCATCTTCGGCTTCACGACGTAGACGGAACCCTGAGTCGAATTGCGTGGACCGTCCTTCTTGCGCAGGTCGATCATCGCGATCAGCGTCGTGCACATCGCGTCGAGCAGGCCCTCCGGAACCTCGCGGGCGTCGCGGTCGAGCACGGCCGGGTTGGTCATGAGATGCCCGACGTTGCGCACGAGCATCAGCGAGCGGCCCTTGAGCGCGAACGGCCTGCCGTCCGGCGCACGGTACGGGCGGTCTGCATTCATGGCGCGGTCGAACGTCCGACCGCCCTTGGCCACCTGTTCCACGAGATCGCCGCGCATCAGCCCCAGCCAGTTGCGATAGGCCAGCGCCTTGTCCGGTGCGTCCACCGCCGCCACCGAATCCTCGCAGTCCATGATCGTCGTGATGGCCGCTTCGAGATGGACGTCGGCGACGCCCGCGGCATCGTCCCGGCCGATGCGGTCCGACCGGTCGATGCGGATCTCCACGTGCAGGCCGTGGTGCAGGAGCAGGATGGCGGCAGGCGCGGCGGCCTCGCCGTCGTAGCCGGCGAAGAGCGCCGGCTCGCGCAGGAACGCGGCCCCCTGGCCGGTCTCGACGACGAGCCGGCCGTCGGCGACGCGGTACGCCCTGGCATCGGCATGACTGCCCACCGCCAGCGGCGCGATCGAGTCGAGGAACTTCCTGGCCCAGGCGATGACGCGCGCGCCACGGCCGGCATCGTAGCCGCCCGCCGGCGGCAGATCGCCCATGGCATCGGTGCCATAGAGCGCATCGTAGAGGCTGCCCCAGCGCGCATTCGCGGCATTGAGGGCGTAACGCGCGTTCATGACCGGCACGACGAGTTGCGGGCCCGGCATGCTCGCGATCTCGGGGTCGACGTTGGCCGTGTCGATCGTGAAATCCGGCCCCTCGGGCACGAGGTAGCCGATCTGTTCCAGAAATGCCCGGTAGGCGACCGCATCGACCGGCGTGCCGCGGTGCTCGCGGTGCCACGCATCGATCTTCGCCTGCAGCTCGTCGCGGCGGGCCAGCAGCGCCCGGTTCTTCGGCCCGAGCGTGTGGACGAGGTCCGAGAACCCCTTCCAGAACGTGTCCGCGGCAACGCCCGTGTGGGGCAATGCCTCCTGCTCGATCAGGTCGAGTAGCGGACGGGCAACCTGGAGGCCGAATTTGTCGATGCGGTCAGTCATGGCGGCGGCTCTGGGTGGCGTTGTGCAGCGCACCATTATGAGCCGCGGCACGCCGCGAAAACAGGGTCCGCTGCGCCGCGCCCGGAGGCGTGGCGGGTTCGCTTCAGAGCGAGCGCGAGATGAGTTCCTTCATGACCTCGTTCGTACCGCCGTAGATGCGCTGCACGCGCGAGTCGGCGAACAGGCGGCAGACGAGGTACTCGTTCATGTAGCCGTAGCCTCCGAAGAGCTGCTGGCACTCGTCGATGACCTTCTGCTGCATGTCGGTGACCCAGTACTTCACCATCGCGGCCGTCTCCGGGTCGAGCTTGCCGGCGACGAGCTGGCCGATGCAGTAATCCACGAACACGCGCGCCACGCGGGTGTTCGTCGCGCACTCCGCGAGCTTGAACTTCGTGTTCTGGAACGCCGCGACCGGCTGGCCGAAGATCTGCCGCTCCTTGACGTAGCGAATGGTCTCGTCGAGCGCGCCTTCGATCGCGGCGATGCCGCCCACGGCGATCAGCAGGCGCTCGTAGGGCAGGTCGCCCATGAGCATGTGCATGCCCTTGCCTTCCTGCTGCAGCAGGCAGTCCACGGGTACGCGCACGTCTTCGAAAAAGAGCTCGGCGGTGTCCTGCGCCGGCATGCCCAGCTTGTCGAGCACGCGTCCGACGCGGTAGCCCGGCAGGCCCTCCGTCTCGACCATCAGCAGCGACAGGCCGCGACCGCGGTCGCTCGCGTCCGTGCGCACGACCAGCATCAACAGCTCGGCCGAGCCGCCGTTGGTGATGAAGATCTTCGAGCCATTGACGACGTAGTGCTCGCCGTCGCGGACTGCGCGCGTGCGGATGCCCTTGAGATCCGAGCCCGCGCCCGGCTCGGTCATCGCGATGGCGCCGATCAGCTCGCCGCGCGCCATGCGTGGCAGCCAGCGCTGCTTCTGCTCCTCCGTGCCGTGGTTCAGCACGTAGTGCGCGGCGATGCTGTGCACGCCCTGGCCGAAGCCCGAGATGCCGCGGCGACCGAGCTCCTCGTACAGCAGCGTCTCATGCCGGAAGTCGCCGCCGCCACCGCCGTACTCCGCCGGAATGTCCATGCACAGGAAGCCGGCCGCGCCGATCTTGCGCCATGCCTCCTTGTCGACGTGGTGCTGCTTGCGCCACTTGGCGTCGAGCGGCAGGAACTCCGTCTCGACGAAGCGCGAAATCGCCTCCCGCAGCATGCGGAGGTCATCGTCCATCCAGGGAGACTCGTGGGGCGTCATGAGGGCACTGTCGCTGAGGGTTGACGGGGCCGGTCGCGGTCAGTCGTAAGGGTGGCGCAGCACGATCGTCTGCGACCGGTCGGGGCCGGTGGAGACGATGTCGACCGGCACGGCGGCGAGTTCCTCCATGCGCGCGAGATACCTGCGCGCATTGACCGGCAGCTTCGCGAATTCCGTGATCGCGTGGGTTGGTCCGGTCCAGCCCGGGTGCTCCTCGTAGACGGGTTCGCACTCGGAGAATCTGTGCGGCAGCAGCGGCGGCTCGTCGCGGACCTCGCCGTCGATGCGGTAGCCGGTGCAGATCCTGAGCGTGTCGAGCCCGTCGAGCACGTCGAGCTTGGTCACGCCGAGACTCGTGATGCTGTTGTGCAGGACCGCGCGACGCAGTGCGACGGCGTCGAACCAGCCACAGCGACGCGGCCGCCCCGTGACGGCGCCGAACTCGTGACCGACGCGCGACAGGTGTTCGCCCGTCACGTCGAACAGCTCCGTCGGGAACGGCCCCGTGCCCACGCGCGTCGTGTAGGCCTTGACGATGCCGAGCACGGCGTGGATGTCGCGCGGCCCGAGTCCGGTGCCGACGGCCGCCTCGCCCGCAATGGTGTTGGAAGACGTCACGAACGGGTACGTGCCCACGTCCACGTCGAGCAGCGCGCCCTGCGCACCCTCGAACATGACGTTGGCGCCGCCCCGCATCTGCTCGCGCAGCCGCACACTGACGTCGCAGATCAGCGGCTCGACCCGCGCGGCGTGAGCGACGAGTTCGTCGAGCGTGCGCTGGAAGTCGACCGTCTCGGCGCTGAAATAGCGGCTCAGCACGAAGTTGTGATAGTCCAGCACCTCGCCGAGCCGTGCCGCGAGACGCTCGCGATGCAGCAGGTCGGCGAGACGCACGGCGCGACGCGCCACCTTGTCCTCGTAGGCCGGCCCGATGCCGCGGCCGGTCGTGCCGATGGCGTTGGCACCGCTCGCGCGTTCGCGCGCCCGGTCGAGCGCGACGTGCGACGGCAGGATCAGCGCGCAGTTCGGACTGATGCGCAGCCGCTCGTAGACCGGGATGCCGCGCTGCGCGAGCGTGTCCGCCTCGCGGAACAGCGCCTCCAGCGACAGCACCACGCCGTTGCCGATCAGGCACTCGACGCCGCGATGCAGGATGCCGGACGGGATCAGCGACAGCACGGTCCGCGCGCCGTCGATGACGAGCGTGTGACCGGCGTTGTGCCCGCCCTGGAAGCGCGCGACGGCGCCGACCCGCTCGGTCAGCAGGTCCACGATCTTGCCTTTGCCTTCGTCGCCCCACTGGGCGCCGATGACGACTACGTTCTTGGGCATGAAGGGATGGCGAGTGATGAAGGACGGGCGGCCGGCGGCCACTGCCGCCGATCAGGCCCCGCCGCGGACCAGGAAAAGGATGACGCAACCTGCAATCATGCTGCCGAGACCGATCCGGCGCAATGCCCGCTCATCCATCCGGGACAGCATCGCCAGCGTCTGCCGGGCGCCCGAGGGGTTCACGAAGGGCAGGATGCCTTCCAGCACGAGGTACAGGGCGAAGGCCGCCCCGAGGTCTCTCCAGTCCATCCCGCCTGCCCCTGGGCGCCCCGGCCACCGCCGGTCAGGGCCCGGCGTCCTTCAGGTACTTGAAGAATTCGCCTTCGGGCGCGACCACGAGCACGTCGCCCTGCTTGCCGAGCGAGCGGCGATAGGCCTGCATGCCGCGATAGAATGCATAGAACTCCGGATTGCGCCCATAGGCCCTGGCGTAGATGTCGGCGGCGGCCGCGTCGCCCTCGCCGCGGATGATCTCCGCCTGGCGATAGGCCTCGGCCAGGATCTCCGTGCGCTGGCGGTCGGCTTCGGCGCGCGTGCGCTCGGACACCGCGGAGCCCTCGGCGCGCAACTGCGCCGCCTGGCGCGCGAAATCCTGCCGCATGCGGTTGAACACCGATTCGCTGACTTCCTCGGGCAGCTCGATCGTCTTGACGCGGACGTCGACGAGCGCGATGCCGAGGTTGCCGACGTTGCCGCCCGCGATCTTCAGCACCTCGCCCAGGAACTCGCTGCGATCCGCCGCCACGACCTGCTGGATCGTGCGGCGCGCGATCACGCTCTTGATGCCGTCCTTGACGATTTCGCCGAGACGGCGGTTCGCGACGTCCTCGCTGCCGCCCGACGTCGACTGGTAATAGCGCGAGACGTCGCTGATGCGCCACTTCACGAAGAAGTTGATGCGCAGGATCTTGCCTTCGCTGGTCAGGAACTGCTCGGCCGGGTAGTCCTCGGTCAGGATGCGCTTGTCGAACTTGACGACGTTGTTCACGAACGGCGTCAGGAAATGCAGGCCCGGCGGATAGTCGGAGCGCACGATCTCGCCGAAGCGGAACTTCAGCGCGAGTTCGGTCTCGCGCACGGTGAAGGCCGCCATCGAAAAGAGCAGCAGCGCGGCACCGACGAGGATCAGCGGCAGGTAGCCACGATTGAACATCAGCGGGTCCCCCGTTCGCGGCGCGCGTCGACCGTCGCGGCCGGCGTCTCGGATGCGGCCGTCTGGTCGCGCGGCTGCACCGTCGCGGGGATCTGCCGCTGCTCGTCGAGCGTCAGCGTGCGCGCGCGACCTTCGGTCAGCTTGTCGAGCGGCAGGTAGATCATGTTGCCGCTGCCCCTGGTGTCGACGAGAACCTTGTTCGTGTTGCCAAACACCTCTTCCATGGTCTCGTAATACAGGCGCTGGCGCGTGACGGCCGGCGCACGTTCATAGCTCGCGACGAGCTGGGTGAAGCGCTCCGCCTCGCCCTGCGCGTCGGCGACGATGCGCGCCTTGTAGGCGCTGGCGTCCTCGCCCTGCCGGGCCGCCGAACCCTTTGCCTTGGGCAGGATGTCGTTGGAGTAGGCCTGCGCCTCGAGCGCGAGGCGTTCCTTGTCCTCGCGCGCCTTGATCGCGTCGCGCTGCGAGCTCTGCACCTGCTCGGGCACGTTCACCCCCTGCAGGTTCACCGTGGTCACCTCGATGCCTGTCTTGTAGGAGGCGAGCGTGCGCTGGATCAGCTCCTTGGTCTTCGCGGTGATCTCCTGACGGCCTTCCTCGAGCACGAAGTCGAGCCGGCTGCGGCCGACGATCTCGCGGATGGCGCTCTCGGCGACTTCCTTGAGCGTCTGGTCGGGATCCCGGACATTGAACGAGTAGGCGACGGGCTCCGCACGCCGGTACTGCACGGCGAGATTGATGTCGACGAGGTTCTCGTCGGAGGTGAGCATGCGCGTCTGTTCCTGCACGCCCTCGATCGTCTCGACGTTGATGATCTGCCGCGCCTCGACCGGCCACGGCACGTGCCAGCGCAGGCCGGGCTCCGTCGTCGCGACATACTGCCCGAAGCGGGTGACGACGCCGCGCTCGGCCGCGTCCACCACATAGAAACCCGTCAGGGCCCAGACGCCGACGAGGACCACGGCCACCGTGCCGAAGCCGAAGCCACGGATGGCGCCGCCGCCCGAGCCGCCACCACCGCCGCCGTCCTCGCGACCGCCATCGCCGCCGCCACCGAACATCTGCGAGAGTTTTCGCTGCAGGTTGCGCAGGGCCTCGTCGAGGTCGGCCGTTCCCTTGTCGGGGCGATTGCCCCAGGGATTGCGATTCCTGCCCGGGTCATTCCAGGCCATGGGTGCGCGAGCTCCGGATGCTTCAGGTGTCGGGGGTGATCGGGCGGAATCGTCGGCGAAGGGCGCGGGAGCATCGATCATGCCGCACCCCGTGTCGCCTGCGATCCGCCCGATTGTAGGAACCGGCCCGCGTCGGCACAAGGCGCGCCGCCCGCCGGCAGGGTGAGGCCGTCGTCGCGGCAGATGCGCTCGAGGTCCTGGCGGCGCAGGCTCACGTCGACCTCGATCACGCCACCGTCGAGCGGCCGTTGCGCGAGGACGGCGCCGGCCTCGAACAGCCGTGCCCGGGCCCGGCCCGCGTGCGGCGGAATCTGCAGCGTGCAACGGCAGAGGTCGACCCCGAGCCGCTGGTGCAGCGCCGCGAGCAGCAGGTCGACGCCGGCGCCGCTGTGTGCCGAGAGCCACACGCGGTCGACGACGCCGTTGCCGTCGACTTCCGCACGGGCAGCCTCACCGGTCCGGTCGATCTTGTTGTAGACAGCGACCTGCGGCAGGCCCGCCGCGCCGATCGATTCGAGCACTTCGTTGACCTGCGCGATGCGCTCGGCGCGCTCCGGGTCGGCGGCGTCGATGACGTGCAGCAGCAGGTCGGCCTCGCGCGCTTCCTGCAGCGTGGAACGGAACGCCGCGACGAGTTCGTGCGGCAGGTCGCGCACGAACCCGACCGTGTCGGCGAGCGCCGTCTCCAGACCGGGCGCCAGATGCAGGCGTCGCACGGTCGGGTCGAGCGTCGCGAAGAGCTGGTCGGCCGCATAGGCCCCGGCCCGCGTCAGCCGGTTGAACAGCGTCGACTTGCCGGCGTTGGTGTAGCCGACGAGTGCGACGGTCGGCACATCGGCGCGCTTGCGTTCCTGTCGCGTCGTCTCGCGCTGCGACAGCACCTTGTCGAGCCGGTCGTTGAGCGTCTTGATCCGTTTGCCGATGAGGCGGCGGTCGGTTTCGAGCTGTGTCTCGCCGGGCCCGCGCAGGCCGATGCCGCCGCCACGTTGCCGCTCGAGGTGAGTCCACCCGCGCACGAGACGCGTCGACATGTGCTGAAGCTGCGCCAGCTCGACCTGCAGCTTGCCCTCGAAGGTGCGCGCCCGCTGCGCGAAGATGTCGAGGATCAGGCCGGCCCGGTCGAGCACGCGGCACTCGAGCTCCTTCTCCAGGTTGCGCTCCTGGCTCGGGCTCAGCGTGCCGTCGACGACGACGAGGTCCGCGCCCCGCTCGACGATGCGTCGGCGCAGTTCCGCCACCTTGCCGGAGCCGATCAGGAAGCGCGGGTCGGCGCTCCGGCGTGTCGCCACGACGGATTCGAGGACCTCGGCGCCGGCGGATCTCGCCAGTGCCTGGAATTCCTCGATCCGGTCGGGCTCGGGTGCTCGACCGAGGCCCACGCAGACGAGAATGGCGCGTTCGCCGCTACCCGGCCGTTCGAACAATGGCGCTCCGCCCCCGGATCGGGATCATCAGGCCGCCGGAGCGTCCTCGACCGGCGGCAGATCGTCGTCACCCATCGGCAGGCGCACATTGCGCGCCGGCACGACCGTGGAAATGGCGTGTTTGTAGACCATCTGACTCACGCTGTTGCGCAGCAGGACGACGAACTGGTCGAACGAGTCGATCTGGCCCTGCAGCTTGATGCCGTTGACGAGGTAGATGGATACGGGGATGCGCTCCTTGCGCAGCGCGTTCAGGAATGGATCCTGGAGGGACTGGCCCTTGGCCATTTGCGGAGTCTCCTTGTTTTGTCGGTCGCCGTTCGTTCCTGCGCGGAATCTTCCCTGAAACGGCCCGTCATGAATCGATCCTTGGACCCAGCAAGAACGACGTCAGTCTATCACAGGGCCTTCAGCCCCGATTTCCACAAGCACCATTCAGTGCGGCGGATATCGGGACGAATTCGGGCTCTTCAAGGGCGCGGATCCAGCTTGTGTCCGGGTCGGCACGCAGCCAGGTCAACTGCCGCTTGGCGAGGTTGCGGGTGGCGCGCCGGGCCGCCTCGACGGCGGCGTCGAGCGAGGTCGTACCGGCGAGGTGTGCCCAGAGCTGGCGATACCCGACCGCACGCAGGCTCGGCAGGTCCGGCGTGAGGTCGCCTCGCGATCGCAGACGTCGTACCTCGTCGACCAGACCCGACTGCAGCATCGCGTCGAAGCGCGCGTCGATGCGCCGGTACAGCGTCGCGCGATCGACCGGCATCAGCGCGAATCTCGCGAGCCGCAGCGGAGCGGGCTCGGCACGACGCTGGAGGTCCGAGATCCGCTGGCCCGTGAGCCGCCAGACCTCGAGGGCGCGCTGGATGCGCTGCGCATCGAGCGGCCGGATGCGCGCGGCCGCCTCCGGATCGGCCCGCGCGAGTTCCGCGTGCAGCGTCCCCCAGCCCGAGGCGCGCGCCTGCGCGTCGATCGCGGCCCGTACCGCGGCGTCGGCCTCCGGCAGCGGGGCAAGGCCGTGCGTCAGTGCACGAAAATAGAGCATCGTGCCGCCGACGAGCAGCGGCACGCGCCCGCGTTCACGAATGCGCGCGATGCACTCGAGCGCGTCGCGGCGGAAGCGCCCGGCCGAATACGGCTCGGACGGGTCGCAGACGTCGATCAGGTGATGTGGAACCGCGGCGCGTTCGGCGGCCGACGGCTTGGACGTGCCGATGTCCATGCCGCGATAGACCAGCGCGGAGTCGACGCTGACGATTTCGAGCGGAAAGCGCTCCGCCAGTCGCAGCGCGAGCGCGGTCTTGCCCGTGCAGGTCGGCCCCATGAGGCAGACGGCGTCCGGAGCCGGGAGGCGCGGACCATCGACGGATTTCATCGGCCGCGCAGGAACAGGCGGTCGAGTTCGTCCATGCCGACAAACGACCACGTCGGCCGGCCGTGCACGCACTGGTCGCTGCGGACCGTGCGCTCCATCTCCCGCAGCAGCGCGTTCATCTCGGCCACGGCGAGACGGCGATTGGCGCGCACCGCCTGGTGACAGGCCATCGTCCCGAGTGCGCGATCGAAGGCCGCCGACGCGGCGGCTCGCCCCTGCTCGCGCAGGTCGGCGAGCATGTCCTTGACCAGCACGGCCGGGTCGAGGTTGGGCAGCAGTGCCGGGGTCGAGCGCACCACGAGCTGGGTCGGGCCGGCGCGGTCCACGTCGAGCCCGAGACTGGCAAAGAGCTCCGCATGGGATTCCGCTTCGTCGGCGTCGGCGGTCGAGACGTGCACGACGACCGGCACCAGCAGCGGCTGTGCCGCCACACGGTCCGACTGCAACGACGCCTTCAGGCGCTCGTAGGTCGTCCGTTCGTGCGCCGCATGCATGTCGACGAGGACGAGGCCGCCCTGCGCCTGCGCGAGGATGTACACGCCGTGCAGTTGCGCGATCGCGTAGCCGAGTGGATGCGCGTCGGGTGTGGCCGGCGTCGCCTCCCCGGGCACCGCAACCTCGCGCACGGCGTCGAAGGCGCGATAGAGGTCCGTCGCGGCCACGGCGCCCGGGGCACGATCGAGCGCCATCGCCTCGTGACTGCCCGCCATCGCACCAGCGGCCGACAGGCTCCACGACGCGCGGGCCGCGGGAATCGAGTCGACTGCGGGCTGGGTCGGCCGTGTCTCGGCGAGTGCGCGCTCCAGGGTGCGGAACAGGAAGTCGTGCACGAGACCCGGTTCGCGAAACCGCACCTCGAGCTTCTGCGGGTGCGCATTGACGTCCACGCGGGCCGGGTCGATCTCCAGATAGAGCACGTAGGCCGGATGGCGGCCGTGGAACAGCACGTCGCGATAGGCGAGACGCACGGCACTCGCGACCAGCTTGTCGCGCAGCGGCCGGCCGTTCAGGTAGAAGTGCTGCTGGTCCGCCTGGCTGCGCGCATAGGTCGGCAGGCAGAACCAGCCGTGCAGCCGCAGGCCCGACGCTTCGTGCTCGAGCTTCATCGCGTGGGCGACGAAGTCGTCGCCGAGGATCGCCGCGACGCGCGCGTCGCGCGCACGCTCGTCGCGGGCCGGCGGATGATCCACGAGCACGCGGCGCGATGACGCCAGGCGGAACGCGACGTCGAACCGGCTCAACGCGAGCCGTTCGACGAGTCGCTCGACCTGCGCGAGCTCGGTGCGCTCCGCGCGCAGGAACTTGCGCCGCGCCGGCACGTTGAAGAACAGGTCGCGCACCTCCACCGTCGTGCCCGTCGGGTGCGGGTGCGGTGTCGGGCCGGTCAGCGCGCCATCGACTGCCTGCACCATCTGCGCCGTCGCGGCCTCGCGTGGTCTCGAGATCATCCGCATGCGCGAGACAGAGGCGATGCTCGGCAAGGCCTCGCCGCGGAAGCCCAGCGTGCGGACGGCCTCGAGGTCGTCGACACTGCCGATCTTGCTGGTCGCATGACGAGCGAGCGCGAGCAGCAGCTCGTCCGCCGCCACGCCGCAGCCGTCGTCGCGGACGCGGCACAGTTCCGCGCCGCCCTTCTCCACCTCGATCTCGATGGCCATCGCGCCGGCGTCGAGGCTGTTCTCGACGAGTTCCTTGATCACGGACGCCGGGCGCTCGACCACCTCGCCGGCGGCGATCTGGTGCACGAGTTGCTCGGGCAGCACCCGGATGCGCGGAACAGGTGACATCCGCCTATTTTCCACTACCGTGGAAAACCCGTGAAGGAATCGGCGCGGTCGGCTATTTCTCGCGGGTGAGCGCGGCGAGTTGAGTGCCGGGCGGCGGATTGTCGTGCCAGTACGCCCGCACGCCCGTGCGGATCGCGTCGGCGATCTTCTGCTGGTGATCCGCGTCCCGCAGGCGACGCTCGTCGGCCGCATTCGAGATGAAACCGGTCTCGACGAGCATGGAGGGAATGTCCGGTGACTTCAGCACGACGAACCCGGCGTGACGCACACGTCGCGACCCGTGGACCGTGCCGACGCCGCCGAGCGCCGTCAGCACGCTCTGCGCCGCCTCGACGCTGTCGCTGATCGCCTCTTTCTGCGTCACGTCGAGCAGCACCGACGCGAGCAGGTCGTCCTGGGCCAGCGCCACGCCACCCTTCAGGTCCGCCGCATTCTCCGACTCGGCGAGCCAGCGCGCCGCCTCGTCGCTCGCGCCGCGCAGCGACAGCACGTACACCGACGAACCGCTGACCTCGCGCTTGAGGACCGAGTCGGCGTGGATCGAGACGAACATGTCGGCGCCGAGCTGACGCGCCTTGCGCGTGCGCCCGCCGAGGGTGATGAAGTGGTCGCCGTCGCGGATCAGCACGGCGCGCATGCCCTCCTCCGCGTCGATGGCGGCTGCAAGCTTGCGTGCGATGGCGAGCGTGACGTTCTTTTCCCGCGTGCCGCCGCGACCGATCGCGCCGGGATCCTGTCCGCCGTGACCCGCGTCGATCGCGATGACGAGCTCGCGGCCCTTCGGCCCGGAAGCCGTGGACTTCACCGGCGGCGCGGGCGGAACGTCGGTCACTTTCGGCGTCGCGGCGGGCACCGCCACGGCGTTCGACGTCTCGGCGACCATCGCGAGCATCTCGTTGCCGCTCGGCGCCGCCTTCGGCGTCGCGGCACCTGGAGCCGCCGCAGCGCCGGCCCCCGTCGCCGCGGCGGGCCCGGGAGCCGGTGGCGAAGCGGCCGCTACCATCACGGGCGCCACACCCGGCAATTCGACGACCAGCCGGTGGCCCGCCGTCGCGTCGGGCCCCACGACGAAACTCCTCGGCTTCTGCGGCAACTTGAGGTCGAGCACGAGACGCAGACCTCCGCCGGCCCGCGGCCCCGAGCGCACCTGCTGCACCGGTCCCTGCCCGGCGGGCAGGCTCTGGTGATTCAGGTCGGTGCCGGCGAGGTCGACGACGATGCGGTCCGGGCCGTCGAGCGTGAACACGTCGTACTGCACGGCGGCATTCGTCTCGATCACGAGCCGCGTGCCTTCCGGCCCGGACCAGAGCCGCAAGTCCTTCACGCGCGCCGTGCCCGACCAGACCGGCGTCGCGACGGACAGCAGACCCAGCCAGGCCAGGCAAAACGCGATCAGGCGGGGTCCGCGCGGGCACATGGCGCGGACTCTATGCCACCCCGTCATTAAGTTCAACGAAATGATGAAGATACGACGGGTTTGTGACACTCGCCCTCACCATGCGGCCGTGATGACGCGGCCGACGGCGGTGCGGCCGGCGCATTCGACCTCGCGGGCGTCGGCACCGGCGTACCGCAACACCACCTCCGCGTCCGCCTGGCCCAGTGCGCCCGCTGCCTTTGCGGGCCACTCGACCAGCAGGATCGAGCCCGGTCCGCGCAGGTCGCGCAGGCCCAGGTCCTCGATCTCGGCGGGGTGCCGCAACCGGTACAGGTCGCAATGCTGGACGTCCCGACCGGCCAGCCGGTACGGCTCGATCAGCGTGTAGGTGGGACTGCGGACCGGCCCGGCATGCCCCAGAGCCTGCAGCAACCCACCGACGAACGTCGTCTTGCCCGCCCCCAGCTCGCCGGACAGGGTCACGAGCAGCGAAGGCGAATCGGCACTCGAGGCCGTCAGCAGCGCGGCGCCGAACCGCGCCCCCAGGGCCCGCATCGCCTCGGCGCCACGGGCGGTATGCAGCACGTTCACGAGGCCGCTCCGACGGCCCGCGCAGCCATGACGACGGCAGTCACGACGGATTGACGCAGGCGCGCAGCCGATCGATGACGTCGCCCGCGAGCAGCCCGCGCTGCCCGACGGCCGCGGCACGATCGCCGGCCTCCGCGTGCACCAGCACGCCGGCGCGGGCCGCGAGCTCCAGGTCGCCACATTGCGCAGCGATGCCGGCGATGGTGCCGGTCAGCACGTCGCCCATGCCGGCTGTGGCCATACCGGGATTGCCGCGATCGCAGATCCAGGCCCCCTGCGTCGTCGTCCGCACGATCGAGCCCGCGCCCTTGAGCACGACCGTGCCGCCGTAGCGCGCCTGCAGTTCCGCGGCCGCGCGCAGACGGTCGCGCTGGATCGCCTCGGTCGTGGTGCCGAGCAGCCGCGCGGCCTCGCCTGGGTGTGGCGTCAGGACCCAGTGGTCGCGTCGACACGGACTCAGCGCGAGCAGGTTCAACGCATCGGCATCCACGACCAGCGGCTTGTCCGCGGCGAGGACGGCACCGAGGATTTCCATCGCCCACGGCGACTGACCGAGCCCCGGGCCCAGCGCCACGACATCGGCGCGCGCGAGCACGT
>JAYRRR010000005.1:0-16360 GCA_041910015.1 Steroidobacteraceae bacterium | reverse complement strand
GACGGCCTGCCGCTTGCGGCGCTCGCATGGAAGCTGCGCCGGCTCGGCCGCCGCGACATGTTCCGCGTCGTCCGCAGCCTGGCGATGACCGCGATCGAATTCACCGAGGAATGGTTCGAGTCCGGGCCGCTCAGGGCCGCCATCGGCGCGCTCGCGGTGCACGGGCTCACGCTCGGCGCGATGTCCGCGGGCGGCGGCCTGAACCTGATCCACCAATGGCGCAATCGCGGCGGTCTGGCGCATCGTGGCAGCGCAGGCGACGCGCAGAAGGTCGTCGCGGCGCTGGTGAGCTGCCTGCAGTCCCACGGCGGCCAAGTGCGCACCCGTACGCCCGTCGAGCGCATTCTCGTCGAACGCCAGTGCGCCCTGGGCGTGGCCCTCGCGGGCGGCGAGGAGATCCGCGCCGGCCTCGTCGTCTCGGCGGCCGATCCCCGGCGCACGCTGCTCGGACTCGTGGGCGCACCGGAGCTGCCGCCCGAATTCGCCTGGCACGTGCGCTCGATCCGCATGCGCGGCTCCGTCGCCAGGGTGCACGTGCTCACCGACGGCCGGCACGGCCTGCCCGAAGGCACGCTCGTCGTGGCACCGACACTCGAGTACCTCGAACGCGCCTACGACGCCGCCAAGTACGGCCAGATGTCGGAGGCCCCGTACCTCGAGATCACGACGTCGGGGCCTGTCGTGTCGATCCACTTCCAGTTCGCGCCCCATGCCTTGCGCGGCAGCGACTGGACGTCACAGCGTGAAGTACTGGAGCGTCGCGCCATCGACACGCTCGCCGCGCACTATCCGGCATTCCGCGAGTCGGTGCGCGAACTGCGCTCGATCACGCCCGTCGATCTCGAGCAGGGCTGGGGCCTGACCGAAGGCGACCTGAACCACGGGCAACTGATCCTGGACCAGGCGCTGTTCATGCGCCCGCTGCCCGGCTGGTCGGACCATCGCACGCCGATCGACGGCCTCTGGCTGTGCGGCAGCGGCACGCACGGCGGCGGTGGCGTGAGCGGCACGGCGGGTCGCAATGCGGCGCGCGCGATTCTCAGGGCGAAGTCGACCTCCTGAGCCACCGGTCGTACCACGCGAGCAACCGCTCGAGACGGTCGCGCAGATAGCTCGGCACCGTGAGCGCGTGGTTCTCGCCCGGGTAGACGACGAGCTGCGTCGGCACGTCGAGCGAGCGCAGCGCCTGGTACATCTGCTCCGATCCCTGGCACGGCACGTTGAAGTCCGCGTCGGCGCAATAGAACAGCGTCGGCGTGACGATGCGGTCGGCGTGGAAGAACGGGTAGCTCAGCCGATCGTAGGCTTCGCGATTCCGCCAGGGCGCGCCGAGCTCGAACTCGTATTCGCGCACGTACATGTCATGGCCGTACAGCGCCGCGAAATTCGAGGCTCCGGCACCGCTCACGGCCGCCTTGAACCGCGTGTCGCTGGCGATCACGTAGTTCGTGAGGATGCCGCCGTAACTGCGCCCGCCGACGCCGAGATGCCCCGGATCGGCAAGGCCCGCAGCCACGACGTGATCCACGGCCGCGAGCACGTCCTGCACGTCCACGTTGCCCCAGTCAGCGTAGATCGCACGCGCGAAGTCGAAGCCGCGGCCCGAACTGCCGCGGGGATTCGCCGCCACGACGACGTAGCCGCGCGCCGCGTAAGCCTGCCAGTCGGGCATGAACTCGTGGCTGAACTGATAGACCGGCCCGCCATGGATGCGCAGGATCGCCGGGTACTTGCGGCCCGACACGTAGTCCACGGGCCGGACGACGAACCCGTCGATCGCCGTACCGTCCCGGCTGTGGAAGCTGATGTCCTCGGCGCGGGCGAGGCGCTTCTGCGCGAGCCAGGCGTTGTGCGAGCCGAGCGGGCGCAGCTTGCCTCCTTCAAGCGCGGCCAGCTCGTAGGGCGTGACGTCGTCACCGCCCAGCACGACGATGCGGCCATCGCGAGCCACCGCGAAGTCGACGTCGAGTCGCGGGCCGGACGTGAGCGGCGCGACCTTGCCCGTGCGTGGATCGATGCGCGTCAGGTGCGCGACACGGCTCTGCTCGACCACGGCGAGCAGGAACCGGCCGTCGTGCGACCAGCGCGGGTTGGTCACCCAGCGGTCCAGTCGCACCGGCACGCTGCTGCGACCCGACGCGACATCGACGATCGCCAGTTCGGTCGGCGAGTAATAGACCCACTTGTCCTCGCCACCCTGCAGATAGGCGATGCGACGCGAGTCCGGCGACCATTGCGGCGGCAGCGCGACCTCGGGGTCGTTGTCCGCGCCGGTGAAGCTCGTCAACGGGCGCTCGGTGGCGCCGGCGCGCGGCTCCATGACGTACAAGTCGTAGTTGGAATGACGGTCCGGGTCCGCGCCACGTTTGGTGACGTAGGCGATGAGTCGGCCGTCCGGCGACCAGGACGGCAGCCACTCGTCGTGCGCGCCCGAGGTCAGCTGCTCCGACTGGCCGCTCCCGAGATCGAAGACATGGAGATGCTGTCGCTCGGACGTGAGGTAACCACTCTCGTCCTGCTTGAAATGGAAACGTTCCGTGACGATCGGCGGCGGGTTCTTCGGTTCCGGCGCGTCGGACGCGGCGGGCGCGTCGTAAGCGATCACCGCGAGCCGCTTGCCGTCGGGCGACCACGCGAAGGAGGCGACACCGCCCGGAAAGTTCGTGAGGGCATGCGCTTCGCCGCTCGCCGCGGGCATCGCCCAGACCTGGGTCGTGCTCTCGGCGCCTCGGTCGGCCAGGAACGCGAGCCAGCGGCCGTCAGGCGACCAGGCGGGCGCCCACTCGTCGCGCCTGGCCGTAAAGGTGAGCTGCGTGCGGCCCTGGCCGTCGTACCCGACACGCCAGAGGTCGGCCTGCTGCCGGTCTTCCTCGGCGTTCGTGGCCGTGACGCTGTACACGACCTGCGAGCCGTCCGGCGAGAGCACCGGCTCGCCGACGTCCGCGAGTCGTGCGAGATCGGCGGGGCCGAAGCGATCGTCGCCTGCGGCCGCAGCGGCGTCGGCGAGTACGGCGACCGGCCCCGCGAGCGCCAGCAGCCCGAGGCCGAGACGGAGACCGGGCAGACAGCGTCGTTGCATCGCACACCTCGAGTCGACAGGTCGCGCAATGCTAGCGAATACGCGACACTGTCGCCCGCCGCGGCTCCGGCTTGTCCAGGTCCTCCGCCCCCGTGGAACGACTGTCCGACCCGTTCGAACCGCTCGTGGAGGTCTACTGGTCGCCACGACGCCCCGCCTGCGAGGAACGCGTCTTCGTGCTGCACGCGGTCGGCATCGACTCGCAGGTCGTGGCGGACGCTGGCGGCTGGCGTGTCGTCGTCGCGGCGGAGGCGGTCGTGGCCGCCTCCCGGCAACTGCGTATCTACGAGCGCGAGAACGCCGCGCGCCGCCGCGTCTTCCAGGTCGAGCACCCACAACCGCACGCCTCGGCCGGTTCACTCGCCTATGTGGTGCTGCTGGTGCTGATCGCGTGGCTCGCGGGACACAAGACCTTCCGCTCGGACTGGCTCGTCGCGGGCGCGCTGGACACCGCCGCGTTTCGCGCCGGTGAGTTCTGGCGCGTCGTCACGGCGCTGACGCTGCATTTCGACGTGGCGCACCTGCTGGGCAACCTTGGCTTCGGCGCGTTCTTCGGCTGGCTCGCGGCGCAGTTGCTCGGCGCGGGCGTGGCGTTTGGTGCGGGCTTCGCGGCCGCGGCGATGGCGAACCTGCTGAACGCGTCGTTCCAGCCGGCCGAGCACGTGTCCGCCGGAGCCTCGACGATGGTGTTTGCGATGCTGGGGCTGCTCGCCGCCTATGCCTGGCGGCGGCGCGCCGACCAGAGCGAACGCTGGGCCCATCGCTGGGCACCGATCATCGCCGGTGTCTGCATGCTGGCGTTCATGGGCGCCGGTGGCGAACGCACGGACGTGCTCGCGCATCTGACCGGCTTTGCGATGGGTGGCTTCGCGGGCTTCCTGCTCGCGCTGCGGCGAGTTCCGTTCGGCACGCGCGTGCAATGGGTCGTCGGCGTGGCCGCCGTCGCGTGCATCGCGCTCGCGTGGGCCGCCGCATTGAACCTCGTCCGATGACGGCCGTCGCGGATTCCGCCACGGTGCACGACGGCGGGCTGCCGATCCTGCATCGCGACGAGCGCATGGTCGTCGTCGACAAGCCCTCGGGCCTGCTCGTGCACCGCTCGCCGATCGATCGCCACGAGACGCGTTTCGCGCTGCAGCTCGTGCGCGACCGGCTCGGGCAGCGCGTC
The DNA here is from genome assembly GCA_041910015.1 of Steroidobacteraceae bacterium. Lineage (GTDB taxonomy): Bacteria > Pseudomonadota > Gammaproteobacteria > Steroidobacterales > Steroidobacteraceae > RPQJ01. The sequence continues at coordinate 12,113 of JAYRRR010000005.1, read as the reverse complement.
TACCCCGTGCACCGCCTCGACAAGCCGACGTCCGGGGTGCTCGTGTTCGCGCTCGATCCGGAAGCGGCGCGCGAACTGACGGCAGCGTTCGCGACACGCGCCGTCGTCAAGACCTACGTGGCGCTCGTGCGCGGCTGGCCGGCCGCGTGCGGCATCATCGACCAGCCATTGGCCGCAGTCGAGGACGAGCGCATCGGGCCGCAAGCCATCGAGCCGCGCGAGGCGACCACGGCGTGGCGGCGGCTCGGCACCTACGAGCTGCCGGTCCGCGTCGACCGCTATCCGTCCTCGCGCTATGCGCTGCTGGATTTGCAGCCGCACACCGGCCGCCGGCACCAGCTCCGGCGCCACCTCGCCGGGGCCTCGCATCCGATCGTCGGCGATTCGACCTACGGCAAGGGGCGCCACAACCGACTGTTTGCCGAGCGGTTCGGCGTGCGCCGGCTGCTGCTCGCGTGCACGCGGCTCGAGTTCGCCACGACGCCGGGCGGCGGCGACCCGCTCGTCGTCGAGGCGCCGCTGGCGCCGGAGTTTGCACGCCTGCTCGCCGAACTCGCCGCAGGATACGCGGTCGTGCCCGCGGCGTGAGCTGAGCTCAGCCGGGTTTGCCCAGCACCTTGCGACGCAGTGCGGCGATTTCCTCGCGCCGGCCCTTGTCGGCAGACTCGCGACCTGGACGCGGCGCTGCCTGCGCGGCGCGATCGAGGTACTTCAGCGCCTCTTCGTGACGCCCCTGCTCGAACAGGTACTCGGCGTAGAAGTAGTTCGGATCGATGCCCGTGGGGTTCAGCGCGAGCGCCTTCTGCAGCAATTTGCCCGCCTCGTCATCGTCGCCGAAACCGAGCGGGAAACCAGGCACCTTGTAATAGAGCGCACCGAGACTCGTGTAAGCCGAGCCGTCGAGCGCCCGTGGATCGAGCGCGAGCGCGGCCTCGAGGCTCGCCCTCGCCTTCTTGCACAACGACAGCGCGCCGAGCCCGCCCTTGGCACCGGCGTAGCTGCTTTCGATGATGCCCTCCCAGATCAGCGCCTCCGCACGCTGCGGATGCTCGTGGACGAACCGCTCGGCACGCTGTTCGAGGGTCTCGAAAGCCTGCACACGCGCCGCACCGGCGGGCGTCTCGTAGTTTGCGCGAGCCCAGGCCTGCTGCAGGTCGAGCAGCTCGGCGTCGAATGCCGGGCCGGCCGGCGCACCGGCCAGGGTCGAAAAGGCGAACAGGCTGGCGCAGGCGAGCGCCACGACACGTGTGTTCTTCATCGGAGACTCCTGTCAGGGGGCTGTCGCCCGCTCGGCCGTGGCGACCTGCGCGTGACGGCGGATGATGGGAAGCTGCCTGCGCAGCGAGCCGTCGACGACTCGCGGCAGCAGGGCATTGAGGCGCACGAAGATCTTTTCGGGCCAGCCGAGCACGGCATCGAGGCGGTCCCGCTCCAGCATGTCGCAGGCCGCCTGACCGACGATCTCCGGCGAATCCATCGCGACGCCGAGTTCGGCGTTCATGCGCTCCACCGCGTTCGCATTCATGCCGGTGCGCGTCGCGCGCGGTGCGAGATAGTGGACGCGCACGCGCGTGTCGGCCAGTTCGCGCCGCAGGGCCTCGGTGTAGCCGCGCAGGGCGAACTTGCTCGCGGAGTACGCTGCGAACCCGGGATAGGCGAGACTGCCGAACACCGAGCCGACATTGAGCACGGCCGCTTCTGGCCAGCGACGCAGGAGCGGCAGCAGCGCACGGGTGATCTGCATCGGCGCAAGCGCATTGACCGCGAAGAGGCGTTCGAGATCCGTGTCCGTCTGCTCGTCGACGAACGCGAACTCGCCGAGCCCGGCGTTGTTGACGAGAACGTTGCAGTCCCAGTCGATCGCCTGCGCGACGATGTCGCCACGGCCCGCTGCCGTGGCGAGATCGGCCGCGACCACGCGCACGCGGTGGGATGCGCCGCCGAGCGCCACCGCGATGCGGTCGAGCGCAGCGGTATCACGGCCGACGAGCATGAGTGCCGCACCCCGGCGATGCAGCTCGGTCGCGAGCGCCCGGCCGATGCCGCCGCTCGCACCGGTGACGAGTACACGCGCGTGCACCGCCTTCACGCGGTGAGCTCCAACGATACGTCCGCGGGCGCGGCCTCGTCGGCATCGAGCCCGCGGAACATCTCGCCATAGAGCCAGTAGATGCCCCGCGCGCAGCGGATCACCGCCTGGCAGTCGTCCTCGTCGTGCAGCCGGCCGAGGATGCCTTCGAGGTCGCCGACGTGCTGCTGGTCGAGCTCGCCATGGCTGCGCAGGTAGCTGAACGCCTTCGCGGGCAGGCCCAGCGCGGCCTGGATGCGATCGGCGGCCGCGAGCGCCAGCGCGACGCTGGTGCCTTCGAGCACGTGGACCATGCCGAAGAAGCCGACCGGGTTGCGCCGCATGACGGTGTCGTAGGCGTAGGCGACCATGGCTTCGGTGGCGAGCGACGGCTGCGAAGCGGTCGTCGCGGCGCGGTCGCCCCCCGCATGCACGATGTCGTTCAGGATCCACTGCTCGTGGCCCGCCTCCTCGTCGACGTAGTGCAGGACGGCTTCCTTCAGCCAGCGGTGACGCTCCGGCAGCCGCGTCTCCACCGCCAGCAACAGCGGCACGGTATGACGGACGTGGTGCCAGGCCTGGACGAGGAACCGCCGGTACAGCCCCGGGGTCACGTCGCCGTGCAGGACGCGCTGGATCGCAGGCGCCGCGAGCAGGCGATCGCGGTCGGTCGCCGTTTCGGTCTTCAGTCGTTCATACAGGTGCATGTCGTGGCTTCCGGTGGTGGCCTCACGAGGGGAGCGCCGTGCCGTCGTAGAGCGAGTCGATCAGGGCGGTGTAACGCGCGTGGATTTCGCGACGCCGCAGGCGGCCGTTCGCGGTGAGCGTGCCGTCGGCGAACGAGAATGGCCGCGGCGCGCGCGCCCAGTGCCGCACCTGTGCGTAGGCCGGCAGCGCGAGGTTCGCGGCGGCGACGGCCTGTGCGATCGCGGCGTCGTCGATCTCCGGGCCGGTCCCGACCAGCGCGACCGCGCACGGCCGCGCCTCGCCGCAGGCGAGCAGCGGGCAGCCCCCCAGACGCTGCGACACCTCGCTCTCGATCCACTCGGGCGATACGTTGCGGCCGAAGCTCGTGATGAAGCGGTTGCCCACGCGCCCCTGCAGGTGCAGGAAGCCGTCGGCGTCGAACGCGCCGAGGTCGCCCGTGGCGATGCTCTGGTCGCGGGCGCGCGGCAGCTCGCCGAGATAGCCGAGCATCGTGCTGCCCGCGACGTGCACTTCGCCCGAGTCGTCGATGCGCACGCGCACGTGCGGCAAGGGCCGCCCGACGGTGCCCGGGCGGCGCGCGCCGGGCGTATTCAGACAGACGACCGACGCGCACTCGCTGAGGCCGTAGCCTTCATAGGCGGGAATTCCCGCCGCCGCGGCCCGCTCGAGCAGCGACGGCGAGACGCGCGCGCCGCCGACCGCGACGAACGCCAGCGAGTCGGGCGGTCGGTGGCCGCGTTCGGCCGCGACCACGAGCGCCTGCAGCAGCTCGGGCACGAGGATCAGGCTCTGCGGACGATGCGCCGCAACACTGCGCACGAGACGCGTCACGTCCAGACCCGCATAGTCCATCCCTGTCTCGGCGCACGACGGCAACGCGCACGTCGCGCCGCGCAACAGCGGCGCGTAGATGCCCGCGACGTTTTCGAGCAGCGTCGCGAGCGGCAGTAGGCACAGGTGCCGCTCGATCCGCGTTCCGTAGGTGGCGTCGGCGATCGCCACGGCGACTGCCTCCAGCGCGCGGGCACCGAGGCACACGCCCTTCGGCATCGCCGTGCTGCCGGACGTGTACGTGATCTTGCGCGTGCCGCCCGGAACGGCAGGCCGCCGTGCCGGTTCGAGCGTGCGGCACAGGCGATGCAGCCCCGACGCGGGACCTCGCCCGTCGATACGCCAGTGCGGCAACAGCGCGCGCGCATGCTCGAGGTCGTCGGTCAGCACCGCGTCGACGCCCGCATCGTCGAGCACGTGCGTATGCTGTGCTGGCGTGAACGACGGCGGCAACGGGATCGACAGCACCTCGCCGAAATGCAGGGCCAGGTCGGCCAGGGACCACGGCACGCCGTTGTCCGCGAGCAGGGCGTAGCGCTCGGCCGCTGTCGCGTGCAGCCACCGGATCTCCTCCAGCAGCAGCGTCGGCAGGACGCCGTACGAAACCTCGCGACGACCGTCCCGGAGCGCGACGACGGACGGATCCCCGGCGCACAGTGCCCGCCACAACGCGCTAATGGCCGCTGCCCCGTCGCACGAAGCCCGCGAGGCTGTCGGCATCGCGCAGACGGCCCGCGCAGACGCGCGGGTCGGTCTCGTAATAGCGACCCCATTCGTCGCGTTGCGTGGCGACGCGTGCGCCGTCGGCACGGGCGAGCTCCACGAGCGGCGCGCCGAAACCGGCGAGGATCTGGCGCAGCGCGCCGGTCGCCGTGAAGACGATCCACGTGTAGCGATGCGCCATCAGCCAGGCAGGGATGTGCGCCACCATCCGCACGACGGCGCGGCAGTTGGCGCCGGCGAGGTTGCCGACCTCGGCGATTTCGGCGCGACGTGCCGGCGCGAACCCGCGCGCCGCGAGTTCCGCACCGAGCGCGTCCTCGATCCGACGATCGAGGTACCGTTCCAGGTACAGCGGCCCATCGCCCGCGCTGCGCACGCCCGCCACGCCGCGCAGGATGTCGCCACGGTCGTGAAAGCCGAGCAGCGTCGGCATGAAGCTGCGCACCGCCGCGCCGTGCTTCGCCGCGAACGCGTCGCGCACGTAGCACTCGAGGCCGGCACGGCCGGGCGCGCCGACGCCCACGGGCTCGAGCCGGTAGCCCTGTCCGGGAGGCCGCAACCGCGACGCAAGCCGATGGGATTGCTCCGTCGCCGCCGCTGCCGTCTCGCGCCCGGTCCGCTCCACGTCCATCCCTCGCCACACGCCCCGTCTTGGAGCAGGGGTAAGACGTTGCGAACCGCGCAAATCAATCGTGAATCCCACCGAGCCGATACATGCCCTGTAATCAAAGGGTTACACGCGCGCCGGCACGCGCTGAGCGTCGCCGGTTGATTTGCACGCCGGGCCCCGTCTTACTGGGCATGTGGCTCCCGATGGCATCCCGATGAATGACGACCGCGACCTCGTCGACGCGATGCTCGCGGGCGACGAGCGCGCGTTCACGCTGTTCTTCGAGACATACTTTCCGCGCGTGTACCGGTTCGCGCTGCCACGCGTCGGCCACCAGGTGGACACCGCCAAGGACGTCGTGCAGGCCACGCTGATCAAGGCCATGCGCGCGCTCGGCGACTGGCGCGGCGAGGCGGCGCTGTTCACCTGGCTTTGCCAGATCTGCCGCCGACAGATCGCGGACGACGTGCGCGCGCGGCAGCGGCGGACCGACAGGGTCGTGCTGATCGACGACAGCGACGAGGTGCGGGCCGCGCTCGAGTCGATCGAGGCGCCGGCGTCGGACGACCCGTTCCGCAACGCCGATCGTGCCGACCTGCGCCGCCTCGTGCACGCCGTGCTCGACCGCCTGCCGCGCCGCTACGGCGAGGCGCTCGAATGGAAATACGTCGAAGGCCGCTCCGTCGAGGAAATCGGCGAGCGCCTCGGCATCGGCCGCACGGCGGCACAATCGCTGCTGGCGCGGGCCAGGATCGCGTTCAGGGAAGGGGTGGAGGCCGTGTTCGGGGCGTCGACAAACGACGTGCTGACGAGCCTCGGAGCATGAGAGCGAAGCGATGAACGACGAACCTAGCGACGACGACACAGGGACCGACGGCGAACGGGAACTGGCGGCATTGCTGCGGGCCGCGGGCGCCAGAATGCCGCCACCGCCCGGCATGGCCGAGGCCATGCGCACCGCGGTGGCAGCCGAATGGCGCGTCACGGTGGCGTCCCGCGCAGCGGCAATGCGTCGACGCCGGCTGCACTGGGTGGCGGCGGCGGCCTCCGTCGCCGTGGCAGGTGTCGCCGTCTGGCTCGCGTTGCCGCGTCTGGTGTCGCCGCACGACGTCGCGACCGTCGCCCGACTGGACGGGCCCGTCGAGATCCGCCGCGGGGACGACGGCTCGTGGCAACCGCTCGATGCGCGTCGCCGCCTGCAAGCGGGCGACGATGTGCGCACCGGCGTCGGCGGACGTGTCGCCTTGCGTCGCGCGGACGGTCTCGAGCTGCGTCTCGACGCCGGCACGATGCTCGCCTTGACGGAAGCCGACGAGGCGACGCTCGAGACCGGGCGTGTCTACGTGGACACGGGCACCGGGCACGTCGACGATTTCGTCGTCGCGACGGCGCTCGGTGACGTGCGTCACCTCGGCACGCAGTACAGCGCCGCACTCGGCGCGGGTGCGCTCGAAGTGGCCGTGCGCGAAGGCCGGGTGAGGATCGCGGGCCGCCGCGAGCCCATCGTGGCACAGGCCGGCGAAGCCATGACCGTCGCCGCCGACGGCACCATGCGACGCCGGGCCATCGCGCCCAACGACCCGGCGTGGGGCTGGGCACAGGCAATCGCGCCGGCCTTCGTCATCGACGGGCGCTCGCTGAACGAATTCCTGGGCTGGGCGGCGCGCGAGACCGGCAGCCAGCTCGTGTACGCATCGAGCGATGCGGCGCGCATGGCCGAAGGCACCGAGCTGAAGGGCTCGGTCGCCGGCATGGCGCCCGCATCGGCGGTGGCCGCGGTCATGACGACCACCCCCGCGCTGCGTCATCGCTTCGCCGGCGGGCAATTGCGCATCGAGCGGGCGGTCGACTGAAGGCGCAGGCGGCGCGTCTCGCGACGCGCGTCGTAGGCGGCACGCGACGCCTCCGCTAACATCGCGGGGTCGCGGGCCCGTCCCGGACGCCTATGCGCCTGCGCCCTTCCCGTCCCCACGCCGCTCATCGTTCCACACCGCGCGTCCGGCTCCGGCGCGTCGTGTCCGTCGTGCTCGCCTGCGTCTCCCTGCAGGCGATGGCGGCCGCGCCGTATGCCGGACGCCCCGTCGACCTCGCACTGCGCGAGCTCGCCGGCGCCGCCGGTGTGCAGCTCGTCTACACGACGGAGCTGGTGCCGGCGTCGGCGACGGTCGCCAGCGAACCGGCGGCGGGCCCGCCGCTCGAGGGCATCGCGCAGGTGATCGCGCCGCTCGGATTGCAGCTGCGCAGGCTCGACGGCCGCAGCTACGCGCTCGTCCGCACCGATCAACGCCCGGACCCGTCCGCGACAAGGGAGCGAAGCGCCGTCGCACCCGCGCCGTCGCTCGACGAAGTCGTGGTCAGCGCGAGCCGGTATGCGCTGGTCGCGGACGTGCCCGACGTGCATACCGTGCTGGCGCAGGGTGCGCTCGACGCCCTGCCGCGCTTCGCCGAGGATGCCCTCAAGGCCGTGCACCGGCTGCCGGGCGCTGCGAGCAACGGGCTCTCGGGACTCGCGCATCTGCGCGGTGGCGACGCCGACGAGACGCTCGTGCTGCTCGACGGGCTGCCGCTGTACGAGCCGTTCCACCTGCGGCTGCTGCAGAGTCCCACGAGCGTGCTCGACGAGCGCATCATCGGCCGCCTGGACGTGCACGCCGGCGGGTTCACCGCGGATTTCGGCGACCGCATGAGCGGCATCATCGACGTGGGCTCGCTGCGCCCCGAACGTGACGCGTATTACGAGGCCGGTGTCAGCCTGCTGCACGTCGGTGCGCTCGCTTCGAGGCGATTCGCCGACGGCCGCGGGCAGTGGCTCGTGTCGGCCCGCCGCAGCAACCTCGACGAGATCTCCGACTGGACGCGCTCCGACCTCGGCGAGCCGCATTATTCCGACGGCTTCGCGCGGCTCGACTATGCGTGGTCGCCGGCCACCCGAGGCAGCCTGCACGTCCTGCTCGCCAACGACACGGCGGGGATCACCAACCCGGCGGGCACCGAGCATGCCGACGCCGGGTACTCCAACACCTACGTCTGGGGCACGCTGGAGCAGGAGTGGTCGGCGAGTCTCGCGACGTCGGCGCTGCTGTCATTCACCAACGTCTCCGCCGAACGCGTCGCCTCGGTTGACGAACCCGGGCAGCGCGTCGGGCACGCCGACGACCGTCGCGAGTACGACGTGCTCGGGCTCAAGCTCGACGCACGACATGCGACGGCGCGCTGGCTGCAGCGCGCAGGTATCGAACTGCGGTCACTGAGTGCGCGGTATGACTACCGGGGCGAGGTGATCTTCGCGCCCGATTACCCTTTTCCAGGTGCGTCCAGCTTCCGGCGCGAGCTTGCGCCGCGGCCCTCCGGCGAACACGTGGCCGTCTACTGGACGCTGCGCGGCCGGTTGACCGACGCGCTGGTGGCGGAGCTCGGCCTGCGCTGGGACGAGCAGACCTACGGACCGGGTGGCGACGATCAATGGGGCCCGCGCTTCAACCTGGCCTGGCAGGCAACCGACGCGACGCGACTGCTCGCGAGCCTGGGCCGCTACCAGCAGTTTCAGGGCGTCGAGGAACTGCCGGTCGAGGACGGCGTCGCCGCGTATTCGCCTGCACAGCGCGCCGATCACGCGATCGTCGGCGTCGAGCATTCATTCGACGACAGCGTCACACTGCGCGTCGAGGCCTATCGCAAGAACCACGACCGGCTGCGCACGCGCTACGAGAACCTCTACGACCCGCTCTCGCTGGCTCCGGAACTGCGCTGGGACCGCGTCGCGATCGCACCGTCGTCGGCGCGGGCGGAGGGGCTCGAAGCGCTGATCGCCGTGCGCGAGCGCGGCCCCTGGAGCGGCTGGGCTTCCTATGCGTGGTCGCGGGTCACGGACCGCGTCGCCGGCGACGACGTCCGCCGGAGCTGGGACCAGGCGCACACGTTCAATGCCGGCCTCGGCTGGGCCGAAGGTGCCTGGCGCGCGACGCTGGCGGGCCAGTACCACACGGGCTGGCCCGTGACGCCGATCGGCCTCGACCCCGACGGCAACGTCGTCGTCGGGGCCCCCAACGCCGCACGCTATGCGTACTTCGGCTCGCTCGACGCGCGCGTGAGCCACGAGTGGACGCTGCCGCGAGGCACGCTGACGGCGCACGCCGAGGTCACGAACCTGCTCGACCGCCGCAATCCGTGCTGCACGGACCTGCGCTATGCGACGGACGCGGACGGCGTCGCCACGCTCGACCGCGAACGGCGGCACTGGCTGCCGCTGGTGCCCTCGGTCGGTGTGCTGTGGAAGTTCTGAAACGGAACGGGGCGGGCCCGAAGGCCCACCCCGCTGCGGACTCGATCGAACGCGACCTTACTTCGCCGCGTCGATGATGGTCTGGCGCCCGTTCGGGAACGCCGTCGGTTGCCAGCCGTTCTGGTTCGCGTGCGTCCTTGCAGCCGCTCCCGAATGACAGCTCGTGCAAGCAGCCGTCGTCGAACCCTGCAGCACGTCGTCGAGCTGATTGCCCCAGGTCGTGCCGCCGGCGTCGATCGTCGTCGCCACCGCCCGGGTCGCGTCGGGAATGACCTGGAAGCCCGGTACATGGCAGGCCGCGCAGTCGTTCAACGCCCGCGGATACGTCGGCGTGTGGAAGTTGTGATTCTTCACCACCGTATTGCCGCTGGCGTCCGCCGAACCGAACACCGGCAACGATGCGCCGGCACCCGGCCAGTTCCTCAGCAGGCTCTCGCTCGACGCCCAGGCATAGATGCCGAAGCCCCGGTAGATGACGATCGGCTGGTGCCCCTCGTGGCCTGCCGAATGGATTCGGTGCAGCATCGTCTTCAGCTCGTAGGTCTGGCCGTTGAGGCCGTCATACGAGTCGGACTGGTCGACGCTCATCGCGACGCGGATGTCCTGCTCGGTCGACGCCGAGTTGTGACACATGTTGCACATCTCCACGTTGTCGACGCGGTTGCCGCCGTGCTGGTACAGCGAGCCGACGTGACACTTGACGCAGGCGCCCGTGTCGGCGATGTCGCGACGCAACTGGGCCGGCAAGGCTCCCGTGCCGAGGACGAACTCACGCGTCGGGGTGAGAGCGCGGACCTGCATCACGCCGTCCGCGTCGGCCGGGGCAACCGCGGGCACCCAGGGCTTGCCCTGCAGGGCCACGATGCCTCGGATCGCTCCGGCCGGGGCGACTTCGGCCGGAATGGTCGTCGTCGCGACGTTGCCGACGCAAACCGTGTTGGCCGTGCTCAGACTCACCGCCGCCGGTTGGCCAGGCGAGGTGCCGAGACCCATGATGAAGTCGTCGCCCTGGGCATAGCTGCGGATGATGCTCATGTTGTTGCGGTTGGTCGGCGTGGTCGCCGGCGGAACCGCGGGCAACGCGGGAATGGCATGGAACGCCGGCAGACCGTCGGCCGGTGTTGCGTTGCACGGATTCACGGGTGAACCGTCGTACGCCGCCGTCCAGGAGACCTTCAGGTTCGTGCCGTCGTCGACGATGCCCGTGATCTGCATGTCGATCCTGTCACCGTAGGTCACGGAGGTGTCGACGCCGTTCCAGATGACACCGCCGCGCTCGGTGGCGAGCCCGTTGTGGAAGTCGGCCACGTAGACGAGCTTGCTCACGCCGCCGGGCTTGTGGCAGGTCTGACAGTCGGTGCTCTCGTCATAGCCTTCGTGGAACGTCAGGCCGGACGAGGTGAAGTCCCAGCTCGCCATCGACTCGTGGCAGGTGAAGCATCCTTGCGGTGTCACCGGCATGTCGTTGATTTCGTCGAGCGCAGGAGTGCTGTCATGGCAGACGCCGCAGTTCGTCATGTACGTGGGATACGTCGTGTCGAACTCCGTGGTCTTGAACGTGTACGAGCCACTTGGCCGGTCGTGGGCATTGTGGATGCCGTGGATCAGGCCGACCCAGCTCTCGCCGATGAAGGAGTAGCCGCTGCTCGTGTGGCACACCACGCACTGCGACGCGACCATCGTCGGGTAGTCGTAGGGCTTGTACGTGTGCGGCGCGATGCCGGCGCCGTGGCAGTTGTTGCAGGCCTGGTCGCTCACCAGCGCCGCATAGGCCGCGGCGGGATAGTCACCCCACACGCCGACGTTCAGGGTCTCGGCCGCATCGGAGATGCGGAAGAAGTAGCGCGAGTCGACGCCGGCATTGGCGGCGCCACCCACGATCCTGAGCGTGTAATCGCCCCCGGACTGATCCGTCACGACCGGATCGCCGAGATCGAAGTGCTGGCCGCCCGCATAACGGTAATCGGACCGCACCTTCGTGAAGCCCGTGGCGTTCCTGCCGTCGACCTTGACGTTGTAGGTGAGCACCAGGTCGCCGCCGTCGACCGCAAACGCCGGCACGCTGACCGTCACCTGATTCACGAGGGCGTGCGCCTTGGTGGCGTCCGCATACGAACCGTCGTCATGACAGACGGCGCAGGTTTCCACCGCCGCCTGCGTGACGCCGGGCCCCGTGGGACCCGCCGGGCCCGTCGGCCCGGTCGTCCCCGTGCCACCTGCAGGCCCCGTGGGACCGGCCGGACCGGCCGGCCCTTGCGCGCCATCGGCCCCGTCCTTGCCGTCGTCTCCCGAACAGCCGGCGATCCCGGCACCGAGCGCCAACAACGCGATGAACGGCACGAGCGAACGTGCTGTCCGATGACTGCCGATTTTCATGATGCTCTCCCTTCGCCCGTCGTTCGGGGCCGACACAGTCCGGGCATTTGCTCCCAGCCAGACTGAGGCGATGGTATGAGGCGGCAGCGGGCGCCAGAATATCGGATAACCGAAGTCCCGCTGCGCCCTTCATGAACCGGGGCTGGTGCAGCGAGAAATGCCCGGCGCGCGTCGCAAGCGCAGCGGCGACTGCCAGTATCGGAGCGCTCGTCGCCGACGACACGCAACAGGGGATGACTCCCTCCCGGGCCCTGTCCGTCCTGAGCGACGGGCTGGAGCTTGCGTCTTGCGCAGACGCTTGCGTGCTCTGCAGAGGCTTGCGCGTTCCTCGGCTGCCTCAGCCGGCCCCATGCGGGCGGCCCCACGCGAGGCACTGCGTCCAGGCGTCGGTGGCTTCCTTCGACCTGCAGCTCGGCCGGTCGTCCGCGAGAAATCCGTGCGGCGCCCCGGGGAACACGACGATCCGCGAGGCTTCGTTGCCGGCCCTGGCGAGCGCCTGCCGCATCTGCCCGATG
>JAYRRR010000004.1:0-47153 GCA_041910015.1 Steroidobacteraceae bacterium | reverse complement strand
GTGGTGGCGCGCCGCGAGGCGCGCCACCTCGGCCACAATCCCGCCGGCGCGGCGATGATCATCGCCCTGCTGCTGGCGCTGGTGGGCACGGGCGTGAGCGGCTGGCTGCAGACCACGGATGCTTTCTGGGGCAGCGAATCCATGGAGAACCTGCACGAGTGGTTTGCCGGCGCGACGCTGGCGCTGGTCGCACTCCACGTGGCCGGCGTCGCCTTCAGCAGCCTTCGTCATCGGGAAAACCTGGTACGCGCGATGTTCACCGGCCGCAAGCCGGTTCGCTGACGTTCCGGTTGCCGTCGGGCTGCGCCGCCCCTGCCCGTGGCAGGCAGACGCAGGGCACGGGTTCAGGGCCGCGCGAAGGCGGCAATGAACAGGGTAGGGAGGGTGATGAAGGGAAGATGCTTGCTGATCATGATTCGTGGAGGAGTATCGTATTCACCTTGCTACCGTGCCGCGGTTTCTTCGTACCTTGGGGAAGGCGTTCAGGACAATGGCAGCGATGATGTCCGCCGGACGCGGGTGCTGACCACGGGCTTCTACCCCATGATCGCGGTCTGCCGGCGGCAGGGGGTCAGCGTGCGTGACGGAAGCCCTGTGGCGCAGCCGCGATGGCACGACCTGGGAGCGGCACCAGTCGGGCCCATGGATTCCAGCCACCCCCTGGCCCGGGTGACTCGATGACGCGCGGGTTCTCCCTGTTCTGCCTGTTGAGCGTTGGCCTGCTGGTGACTGTGCCGGCGATGGCCTCTCCTGCCGCGCTGTTCGGTGCGTGGCGCTTCACTCACTCTCTGCCAGCTCCCTGGGGCGCGCCGCTGGCCGGCAGCGCCGACTTCACTGGCAAGATCCTGCGCCTGCAAGCGCGCACGATGAACGGTCCCGCACCGCTGGATTGCGGCGGGGTTGCGCAACTGGAGTCCACTCGCTATCCCGCCGAAGCCTTGTTCCAGGGCAATCTGCCTGATCCCGCGATGCGCTCGGCGCAGAGTCTGGGGTTCAGCCAGCGCGCCGTCGAGGGTTTGCGGGTGAGCTGCGACAAGGGGACGTTCGAGTTTCATCAGGTCGATTCCGACACGGTGCTTTTGGGCCTGGACAACCGGGTCTGGACCCTGTCCCGGGCAGCCGGTACGCGAGCGGCTGCCGCCAGCGCCGCGGGTCGTGTGGAGGTCTTGCTGGAGCGGCATTTCGGCGACGACATGAGCTTCAATGCCGTCACCGCGCAGGCCAAGGTCCCGTTGCAATCCAGGGTGCTGAACCGGCTCATGGCGGCCTACCTGGCCAAATCCCGGCCGAGGGATGAGGTGCCCCCCATCGACGGTGATCCCTACACCGATAGCCAGGAGTATCCCACCCGCTTTGCGGTGGGCACGGCTCAGATGCACCGCGGACGGGCCCTCGTGCCGGTGCGTTTGGCCGATGCCTGGCGTCAGCGGGTCATCACCTTCGAGTTGGTGCGTGAAGACGGCGACTGGCGCTTGGACGATCTCGACTACGGTCCGGGCGGACGCCTTTCGGCCCTGCTGCGACAGTGAGACATGAGCATGACTGCGCGACGATGAGGGCGAGGGCCTGGGCAGGGGCATTGGGTACCGACCCGGCAACACGTGTGGATCGCCGACATATGCAGCGTAGGGACCACTTCAAATGCGACTACCAGCGCTTCGGCGGTTTTCTGAAGGTCTCCGTCGAAGAGCTGATCATTGCGCTTCGCGATGATCGTCACCTGTTGAACGAACCAGGAGGACTGCTCGCCGGGAACCACGGCGTCGACGAGGCGCATGAAGCAGATGCAAGCGAGTCCAGCTGGAGTCCGTACCCCGACGGCTTCAGTGCCGGGCGATTCGTCGAGGTGATCGAGACTGAGGCTGAGGCTGTTTGGGACTTGCAGGCCTGATCGAGAAGCGCTTGCTCGTTTCGGGCTCGCACAAGGCCCCATTGAGGCTGGGTTTCGCGATTGACGTCGTCGAGCGCTGGTTTCCGAAGGTCCATCCGGCGACGTGATCGGCAAGGCCAGCGACGGCCTCTCGCTCTGGATCGAGCGTGACGACCTCGATCGGCGACCAGTTGCGCGTGTGTCGTGACCAGTCAGTCGGGCAACCCGGCGAACTGCTCCTGGTGGGCGGGCGTTGCCAGCAGCGCGTTGAACGCCTCGCCTGCCTCCACGATCAGGGCATAGGCTGCCGGCGTCGTCGCGTGCAAGCCCGGGTCGTGCACCAGATTGAGCGAGCGGTCCTGCGGGTGAAAGACGATTCGGTAGTCGAAGCCGCGGACGCGGAACCTGGACTCATTCGGGTCCTGGCCGGCCGATACGAGCATCTGCGCGCCGAAACGTTCGACCATGAATTGCGCCAGGGTCGGCCGCAGGCCAGGACCCGCGGCGGGCAGGCGATACTCGACCAGGTCGGGTCCGAAGTGCACCAGCCGGCCGAGCCAAGGCAGCGGCGCCAGGCCGCGTGGCGCCAGTCGCTCCGCACCCGAGGCATCGGCGCTCCAGGCGAAGTGATGCGCGAACCAGGCCGGCGTCGCGCCGGCGGCATCGGCCAGGCGGGTCGCATTGCGATCGAGGGGCAGGGCGTACGCCTGCTGACGGCCCGGGTCGGCCACGACCACGGCGTACTCGGTGCGGCCTTCGCCCGGTCGCTCGCCGAGCAACGCGTACTGCGTGCGCCCTGGCGACAGCCGCAACACCGGCCGGTTGTTGCCGTTGTAGCCATCGGCTTGCTGCAGGATCGCAGAATCGGTCAGTCGCAGGCGTTGCACGGCCAGCGTGCGCACATCGAGCAGGATCGCGTTGTTGATCAACAGCAACGATCCAGCGCGTTCGCTGCGGGCCTGGCCACGCGCATCGCGGATACCGACCACAGTCGGCGCCAATGGCTGCCCATCCGCCCCATCGAGCCATTGCCAGTGGACTCCGGCGGTCTCCTGCTCGACCAAACGCTGCACGTTCGCTGTGCCATGGTCTTCGGTGATCAGCCACAGGCCCGTGGTAGCGAGCAGGACGGTGGGGCGCGGCGCATCGTCCAGGAACCGGGCCTCCCAGAACTCATCCACCGAAATGCCATTGCCGGCGTCCACTGCCACACGCTTGCCCCCGTGGTAGAGGCGGAAGGCGCTGACGTCCGTGCGCTCGAACGGATTGCCCGAGAGGTTCGGAAAGCCACCGGCGCCAGCCTTCCTTGTCCGCGCTTCGATTGCAAACGGCCCATGCGTCTCGCGCTCGGTTGGCGTACGGGCGCACAGCACGGTGGCGACGCCGAGGGTCAGCAGCAGGAACAGCCCCAGCACCCACGGCCAGGGAATCGAGGACAACGGCGTCGGCGCGCCGGCCATAGGCATACCTCCCGCGGTTCGGATCCCGTCATCGCCGATGATCCGACCGGATGCAAAGCCGGGCAAGCGCGGGCGCGCCTCCCCGGTGCCGACGTTCGCGACGCCGCTGTTCGCGAGGGTGCGGCTGCGCTCGCAGCCGGCGAAGGAGTCGCCGGCATGGGCCGGGTCTGGCTACTTGCAGGTGACGAGAATATTCACGGGATACGTGGCGCCCACCGTCACCTTCGAACTGCGCCACGTTTCCCGGATCCCGGTCACCCGAAACTTCGGCAGGTACTGCGGCAGCGCCGGCTTCCAGCAGATGATCGTTGCGCTCACCTTGTAACCACCGTCCAGCGAGACCGGAGCGAAGTTGTTTACGGTCGACACCTCGTACCACTCGCCATCCTCATCGAGCACGACACCGCCCTCACCGAGAATCTGCCTGCGGTGGAGGACCTTCTCGCCCTTCGGGATGTCGCCCCAGATGGTGTAGCCGACGGGATACCTCACGCGGCTGTCCTTCGGATCCTTGCCCCAGGTGAGCGACACGTTGCCTGAGCTGAGATCGGGCATCGAGACGAAACGCATGTCGTAGCGCTCGCCCGGATGTCCGCTGTACTTGCAGATGAAGACATAGGTGCGCGGCAGTGGCACGATCTTCGTCAAGAGATCCTTGCCGGCCGCATCGGTGATGGTGGCTCTCACCTTGTTGACGTACAGCACGGGCGAATTGGCGGTCGGGCAGGTCAGGGTCATCCGTACGGCCACTTCGCCCGTGCTGCCCACAAGCGGTGCGGATTCCCAGAAGTTGCGCCCGGAGACCTTGCCGCCCGCATCGAGCAGCGCGGGATAGAGGCTGCCTCCTGGGGCACGGTCGAACTCGTAACGGAAGCGAACCTCGATGTGGTTCTGCTGGCGGGCGTTCTTGCTGAATTCGGCGGCCGTCGCCTCGGGACCCGCGATTGCCGTCGCGAATTCGGGTGCTGCGCTGAGTGCGACGAGCTTGCCCGTGAGCGACTGCCGCGTCTCCCGTTCCTCGCGGGTACGCGCGATCTTCACGATGCGCGATTGCTGCTGCATGTGGCGCACGACCACGTGGTAGCGGTCCGGTGGGCCTTTGAGCTTGTAGTCGCCGAGGTTGATCGCAAAGGTCCCCCAGCCATCCGCGGATTCGGGCATCGCGAGCATGCCTTCGTCGACCTTGCCCGCATTCTCGAAGGAGCCACTCGCCGGTCCCGTGCGGAGCTCCCAGTGCGCCGCCTCGCCCTCAGGTGTCTGCGGCTTCCAGCGGAATTTGAGCGTCGATGTGCCGAGCTGGTCGAGATGGGTTTCGCCCGCCCATGCACCCTTCTGGGTCGTGGCGTTCCAGTCCCACACGTCGAGCGACGGCGCCGCAACCATGATGCGCGGCGGTGGTGCTGGCTGTGCATCGAACTCGATCCACTCGCCCCATGATCCGGGCGGTTGCGAATGCCTCGCGCGCACCTGCCATCGGGTGGCGGTCCGCGAGAACTGCGCGAGCATGTCCGGCGTGATCGCGAGCGTCGCCTGGCTGCCGCCCGGGAACGCACTCGTCAGCAGCCCTGGGTACTTCCAGTTGCCGTCCTTCGGGTCGAGATAGGCGACCTCGACGTTGTATTGCGTGACCGCCACCTCGCGCGGAACCGAGATTGTGAGATTCCAGCCATCGCTCGCCGGAGTGACCGCGAGTTCGGGCTGGGCGACCAGCCCAGGAAGGGCCGCATCGGTCCGGGTGAGCGCCGCGAGCAACAGCAGCGTGAAAACGCTGCGCAGAATGGTCATGATTCCCCCCCGAAGCGCTCGATCGATCGACCAGGATGTGAGGCTTCCCCGGAAGAGAATAGCGCTCGAGCATGGCCGGAGGCCACGGGACGCCCGATCCGGCCGGCCGATGCGCGTGTGGTCAGATCACTTTGATCGCCTCGTGGACAACTTGAACCTGCTGATCGACCTTCACATCGCGGCCGACCGGCAAGGACCCGGAGGCGAAGCGGAAGCGCGCCGCGCAGGCAGGTCTTGCGGGCCGCATCGGTACCGTGAACGCGTCCATGGATGCGCTGCCGTTCGCGGCCGGCAGTCCGGACGCGATCTGGTCGGAGAGCGCGATCTACAACATGGGCTTCGAGAGCGGGGTGAGACAGTGGCACCGTTTCCTTCGGGCCTTTGTCGGCTACGGGTACTATGTCGCCCGCAGGATCGAGGGCGCCCCGCAGGCGGGCGAGCGCGACGTGCTCGTCACGCTGATCGAAGCGTACGAGAACAAGCACTACGACTTCGGGCTCGCCGATCCGGTGAAGGCGATCAGTCAGGCTCCGCATGGAGCAGGACGGCCTGACGCCTCGCGATCTGGATGCGTCCGTCGACACAAGACTGAAGCCTCACCGCTTTTCATGCCGCCCACACTGAACTCATGGACGATGCCCGGGTGAGCCTGCCGCCGGCAGCGGCACGGCCGCATGACAGCTGGAGACCGGACGTCGAAGGGTTGCGGGGCGTTGCGGCGATCCTCGTGGTGCTCTACCACTCCAGAATCGGCGTGTTTCACGGCGGGTTTACCGGCGTCGATATTTTCTTCGTCGTCTCCGGATTCGTAATCACGCGACAGATTGTGCTCGCGTTCGACAGAGGACATTTCAGCCTCGAATGGTTCCTGCTCCGCCGCGTGCGCCGGCTGCTGCCGGCAGCGATCGCAATGGTCGCGGTGACGCTGTTCATCGGGAACCTGGTGCTGCTTCCCACGGACCTCGTCAATCTGGCGGAATCGTCCATTGCCGTGCTGGCCTGGGTCGGTAACTCGTACTTCTGGCGCCAGCACAGCTATTTTGCGGATTCCGGACCCGAACTGCCCCTGCTGCACATGTGGTCGCTCGGTGTAGAAGCGCAGTTCTATCTCCTCTTTCCCTTTCTGCTGCTCGCGGTGCGGCGCTGGTCGCCACGGCATGCAGTGAGTCTGGTGGGTGCCGTTGCGGCCATATCCCTCGCGCTGTCGATCTGGGGGACCCACCAGCATCCAGGAGCCTCGTTCTATCTGTTGCCGACGCGACTGTGGGAGTTTCTGGTCGGCGCCTTGATCGTGCTGCGGAGTCAAGACGCCGCCGTCTCGAGCAGAGTACGGACGGGTCTCGCATTCCTCGGTGCAGCCGCGATGCTGGTTGGCGCGATCTGTCTGTCGCCACAGACTCCGTATCCGGGGATTGCTGCCGTGTTGCCTGTGCTCGCAACAGCTCTGGTAGTGTCGTTCGCTCCCGGGACTCCTGTCGGCAGGCTGTTGAGTCTGCCGAAGATTGTCGCGATTGGGGCGGCCTCGTATTCGCTCTACCTCTGGCACTGGCCTGTGCTGGTGTTCATGCGCTATCGACTCGGGCCAGATCCGGGACCGGTGCTCGTGGCTTTCGCACTCTTCGCGGTCGCGCTACTCACTTACCTGTCCTGGCGTCTCATCGAGACACCCTATCGCGACAGTGCGCCCCTGGGCCGTTCCTATCGAATGAGCGATGTTCTTCTCGTCGCCGCGGCATGCACGCTCTTGTCGGTCCTGCTCATCGGCCTCGACGGCCGGCCCGGGCGAATTCCGCCGGCAGCACTTGTCCTCGATGCGCAACGCACACTGCATGGGTCGGGCGACGACCGCTGCCACGCGGGTCCGCCACAGGTCGTCAGCATCGGCGAACTCTGTCGATCGGATTCGGCAGGCGCGGTGCATGGCCGTGTGCTGGTATGGGGCGACAGTCACGCATACGCGATCGTTCCGGTGCTGTCGGCAATGGCGGCGGAACACGGCAAGGAATTGTGGCAGGCGACCTACAGCAGTTGCCCGCCGCTTCTCGGCGTCGATGTAGCGAGAATGACTGGATCACATCATTGTCGTGAATTCAACGATATGGTGGTGCGTGCCGTGCGTCAGTTCGACATTCGCAGTGTGGTGCTGACGTCGTACTGGTCAGCCTACCTGTGGGATCCAGCGCTCAACCCGGTCGATCGCTGGCTCGATCCGTACAGCACCCGGGATGCGCTGGGCGGCGGGCATGCCGCCGCGAACCGACGCAATTTCGAGACCGCCCTGGCGCGTACGGTGGCGGCGTTGCAAGCCGCTGGCGCCGAGGTACTGGTCTTGCGCGAAGTGCCGACGCAGCAGGAGTTCGTGCCCGTAGCACTCGCGCGAGCCGTCATCGACGGTCAGGATGTTTCACGTGTGGCCACGACGTTGGCGAAGCATATGGCCCGTTCCGGGCCGGCTGATTCAATTGTCAGCCGCGCCGTCACGCCTGGCCAGCTCATGGACCCCGCTGCGGTCCTCTGTTCAGAGGGGCGCTGTCCGGCCAGTCTCGACGGACAATCGCTTTATATCGACGCACACCACTTGTCGGCGGCTGGAGCTGGAATGCTGCGGGCGGGTCTTGAACCCGCATTCAAGTAACGAAGCGCAGACGTTGCCCGCCAACGCAATGTCCGAGTCCGTTCAGCAAGGCGATCATCGCGGCGCCGCGGTGCTGGCGCGCCGTTGCGTCGACATGGCGCAGGTCAGGATCGCGAGTTCGCTCGGCGAGGGCGCGCTGGTCCGCAGCGGACGCAAGGACCAGCCACGCGAGTCGCCGGTGCAGGCGGCCGCGGGCGCGGGGGCGTACGACCGAGGCTAGTGACCAAACAGGCCGCGCAGCTTGTCGACGGTCTCCTTCGACTTTTTCACGACATCCGTTGGCGCCGACGCGGGCTCGGCCGCAGGATCCGCGGCGCTCGCGGACGGCTCGGCGCGCGTCGTGGCCGGCGTCGCAGCTGCCGCGGCTTGCGGCGGTTCTGCGGTCAGCCAGTACTCGATCCGCGTCACAGGGGGCGTCGGGCTCACGTCCGTCAGGTCGACCTGTACGCCGCGTTTCGAAGTGGATCGCACGTCGAGGTCGAACGCATCACGGACCTTCGCATACGGTTCGTTGGCGACGAAGCACCACACCTGCCGCCATTTCGGTTTGCCCTTGGCCTCGAGGCTCTTCGCCGCCGAGCAATCCTTGTCGTACGTCGCACCGGGATAGAGCGGGGCGATCAAGTCGGCCGCTGGCGGCGGGCTGTCGGGGAAGCTGTCGTAGTAGGCCATCCTGTCCTTGTTGGTCCAGTACTTGATCATCGTCACCCGGTCGATCTTGACGATGCCATTGGCGGTCAGGACATCCTCTCCGACCGTGACATGAACGCCACCGTTGCGCGGCTTGCCCGCCGCCTTGAGGTAGGTCTGGACCTTGTCGAGCGGGTCGAGCGTGTAGAAGCAGTAACCCGCACCCTCGGGCAGCTGGGGTGCCGTCGCTTCGGCGGAACACTCCGCATCGAACTTCGCGCCCGGATACGGCTGCGCCGCGTAGTCCGCCGGCTGGGGTGGCGATTTGGCGAATTTCGTCCGCAAAGCGCGGATTTCCTCCGGCGAGGCCACGTAGTCTGCGGACGCTGGCGGCGCCGCCACCACGGCCGCCAGGAGGGCCAGCACTGCTTGCATCGATCGACGGTTCGCGTTCATTGCGTCTCTCCCCTGTTGGCCTGCGCCAGCGTGCACACATCCTGCGTGCGCACGACTTCCCCCGGATACGTCGCGGCCAGCATAGCAATGTACGATCGGGTGGGCCATCGGCTGGCGTTCGCAGTGCAGTGCAGCGTCAGGCGTTCAGCTGCCGCCGCAACCACCGTGCCACCTCGGCGATCTCCTCCGTGCAGACTTCGTGCTGCATCGGGTACCCGATGTTTCCGGCATCGCACACGATGCGGCCATATCGCGTGAAACGGCGCGCGGTCACGGCATGCACGGCGCGATCAGTCGATGCTCCCGGTTCGGCGAGCGGCGTAGTCATCGTGGTGCGACTTCAGCATGTCTCGCACTGCAGCCGCATGACCTCGGCGCCGACCGTCAGGTCATCCAGACGCCCGAAGTGCTGGCGGCGGATGCGTCCGGCCCGGTCGATCAGAACCAGTGTCGGCGTGCCCTGTATGCCATAGGCCTGCATCGTCGCCGGAATGCGCTGGCCGGCTGTCGGCGCGTCCACGCCAACGGGGTGCGTGACGCGGAACTCATGCAGGAACGCCTGCAGCGACACGGGCCGCATCGCGTCGTGATGCTCGAAAACGGTGTGCAAGCCGACGACGGCGAGCCCTTCGCAGGCGAATTGCCGGTGGAGGCGCTCGGCCTGCGGAATGCTGTGCATGACGCAGCCCGGGCAGAGCATCTGGAAGGCATGCAGCGCGATCACCCGGCCACGCAGGCCGGCCAGGCCCAGCGGGGACTCGGTGTTGAACCACTTGCGCACCTGCCAGTCGGGTGCGGCCGGATGATCGCTCACTCCGCATCCTCAATCACGGATGGAACTGAATACGAACCCTTGCTCCTTCCGCGCGACGTGACACGCATGGCAGGCGGTGGCGGCGCTTGCCCCCACCACCCGCTTGCCCTGGTCGCCGCCGCCGAAGCCCTCGTAGCCCCAGCCGCCGGTCGCCGAGTACTTCCTTGCGTCCTTGTGCATCACGCCGGCCACTTTGCGCTTGCCTTCGGTGATGGCGTTGTCGGCCGCGGGCGCCTCCAGCAAATCGAACACGATGACGCTGCCGTCGGGGAACTTCCCGGTCTTGTAGCCTTCCAGGGCCTTCTTGTTGGCGTAGAGGTGATGAATGCCACCGAAGGACCCATGCAGAGGATGGCCGGGTTGGATCACCATGCTCTTGACGTGGCGCCAATCACGGTAACCCTCGGGATACGGGACCTGCGGTGCATCCGCTGACGCGGCAGGGACTGCGCAGATCAGGAATGCGAGTGCGGCGAGTGAGCGTTGCATGTCTGACTCCTGTGTGCTCGGGGTGGGGCCGGGGCCGGGCAGTCGCGACCTGTGCGGGACCACCGCAGGTCGGCCAGCGCGGCCCCGTGGTTGACGTGGATCGGTGTTCGCGGTCGAGCTTGTGCATCGACTCGATACACAGAAAGCATAGAGTCGATGCATCTTGAGTGTCAAGACTTGCATCGAGGCGATACAATGGCCGGCATGGCTCAACTGACACCGCTGCTGGAACGACTGGGTGCTCTGGTCCACCAGAGCGTGCGGGACGATGCTGCGCGCCACGGTCTGCTGCCGATCCACGTGCTGGTGTTGGGTTATCTGGCCCGCGCCAACCGCTACAGTGACCTGCCCATCGCCATCGCCGAGTACTTCGGTATCACCCGGGGTACGGTCTCGCAGAGCCTGGCGGTGCTGGAGGACAAGGGCTTGCTGGTGAAGGAGCCCGATGAGCGGCATGGCAAGCGCGTCCACCTGCGGCTGACCCGCGCCGGCCGCGCGGTGCTGAACGATTCCTGGACACAGCGCATCGAGCGGGAACTGGCGTTGCCGCCATCGAACGCTGCCACGCTGGAGGAGTCGCTGCGCGGTGTGTTGATGACGCTTCAGCGCCTGAACGGCCAGCGGCCGTTCGGCGTGTGCCGTCAGTGCGCGCACTTCCTGCGCGAGTCGCGCAGTGCGCGCTGCGGACTTACCGGCGAACCGCTGGCGACTGAGCAGACCTTGAAGACTTGTCGCGAGTGGACGACGCCTGGCCACGGCGCTGCTTAGACAGTCAGTGGGGTCTCCGGTTTCCACTGAGTGACAGGCGCGAGCGGCGGGTCAGTCGCCGCGGGTTTGCCGCGGATACTCCGGGGTCAGTCGGGAGCTTGTGCAGCGATGCTTCGCGTGCGCCGCGCTTCGATGAAGCAATCGAGGCGGCAGCTGTCCAGGATCCGGGCAATCGATCGCGCCGACCAGCAGCGCTGCGGCGCGGACAGGGGAGGTCGATCGAAGGGACATGGACCGCGAAGAGCACGTCGGCATTCCGCCAGCGAGTGTGTCATTGCCAATGTGATTGCAACAGATATCACGGTAAGCGATGATTGCTGCATGCGGACAAGCTGGCTCGTCCTGACCGCGACGCTACCGACCAGTCCAAGCGGGCTGCGTGTGCGGGTCTGGCGAGCCCTGAAGGCGACCGGTGCAGGCACGCTGCGGGAGGGCGTCTATGTCCTTCCGGAGCACGCCGCCAGCGCACGCACGCTTTGGGATCTCGAGAGCACGATTGCCGAGGCCGGCGCAGATGCGCACCTGCTCGTCGTCCAGGCCCGCGATGCAGACCAGGAGCACACGTTCCGGGCGCTCTTCGACCGATCCGGGCAGTACGCGGAGTTCCTGCAGTCGGTCAAGGACGCGCGCAGGCGCATCAAGAACGCAGCGGCAGGCGAACTGCACAGCAATTTGCGCAGCCTCGAAGTGCAGCTGCAGGCCATCCAGACCCGCGACTTCTTTTCAGGCAAGCACAGCCAGAAAGCCGCCGATGCCTTGGCCGCGCTGCACCGCGAGGTTGAACTCCATCTTTCGCCCGACGAGCCGGCGTCTACCCTGGCTGCGATCCCACCGCGTGCCATCGCCGAGTACCAGGGGTGCACCTGGGCGACGCGCAAGCGTCCATGGGTCGACCGACTCGCGACGGCGTGGCTGGTCCAGCGCTTCGTCGACAGGAACCCGTCGTTCACCTGGCTGAGCGACCCGAAGAAGTGCCCGAATTCGGCACTCGGCTACGACTTCGACGGTGCCACGTTCACGCACGTCGGCGACAAGGTCACTTTCGAGGTCGTGGCGGAGAGCTTCGGATTGCTCGAAGCCCCGGCCCTCAGGCGCCTCGCCCAGCTGGTTCACTACATCGACGTTGGCGGCATCCCCGTCGACGAGGCCTCTGGCTTCGAGATGCTCGTGCGCGGGCTGCAGGCGCGGTACGCCGGCGACGACGAACTGCTCGCTGCATCCCTGCCGGTGTTCGACGCGTACTACGCAGCGCTGCAGGTTCCCGATGACAAATGACGAGTCTGCCGCCGCCGCCGCCGCGGCACCGGCGATGCCGACGCGTGTAGAGGCCTTCGGCTTCTGGCTCAAGCTCGGCTTCATCAGCTTCGGCGGGCCGGCCGGGCAGATCGCCATCATGCACGAGGAGTTGGTCGAGCGCCGTCGGTGGATCTCGGAGAACCGGTTCCTCCATGCGCTGAACTACTGCATGCTGTTGCCCGGGCCCGAGGCCCAGCAACTGGCCACCTACATCGGCTGGCTGATGCATCGCACCTGGGGCGGCATCGTCGCCGGCGGGCTGTTCGTGCTGCCGTCGCTGTTCATCCTCGTCGCGCTGTCGTGGGTGTACATGGCCTACGGCAACGTCCCGGTCATCGCGGGGTTCTTCTACGGCATCAAGCCTGCCGTGACCGCGCTCGTCGTCCATGCGGCCTACCGGGTCGGCTCGCGTGCATTGACGAATGCCTGGCTCTGGGGCATCGCGGCCGGAGCGTTCGTTGCCATCGTCGCGCTGGACTTGCCGTTTCCGTTCCTCGTGCTCATGGCCGGCCTGATCGGCTTTTTCGGCGGCAGCTACGCGCCGGACAAGTTCAGAATCGGCGGTGGACACGGTGCGGCGAAGAGAGACCATGGCCCGGCCATCATCGGCGACGAGACGCTCACGCCGACACACGCGATTTTCTCGTGGGTGCGGTTCCGGGCGGTCCTGGTCTCGTGCCTCGCGTTGTGGGCGATGGTGCTGGGTGGGCTCATCGCAGTCTACGGCTGGAACGGCGCATTGCCCCAGATGGGCTGGTTCTTCACCAAGGCGGCGCTGCTGACCTTTGGCGGCGCCTACGCCGTTCTGCCGTACGTGTACCAGGGGGCGGTCGATCACTATCAGTGGCTCACCGCGCCGCAGATGATCGACGGCCTCGCCCTTGGGGAAACGACGCCCGGTCCGCTGATCATGGTCGTCGCCTTCGTCGGCTTCGTTGGCGGCTGGACGACGGCCATCTTTGGCAGCGAGTCGCTCTTCCTCGCCGGCGCGGCGGCGGCGACGGTAGTCACCTTCTTCACGTTCCTGCCGTCGTTCCTGTTCATCTTCCTCGGCGCCCCGTTCATCGAGTCGACCCACGGCAACCTGAAGTTCACCGCACCGCTGACCGGTATCACGGCTGCCGTCGTCGGCGTCATCGTCAACCTCGCCGTGTTCTTCGCGTGGCACGTGCTTTGGCCTGAGGGGGCCGGCGGCCGCTTCGAATGGGGCTCGGCCGTGATCGGGCTGGCCGCGGCGATCGCGATCTTCCGGTTCAAGGTGGGCGTCATCCCGGTGGTGCTCGGCTCCGGGATCGCCGGGCTGGCTTTTCAACTCGGCCGCGTCGCCCTGCACGCCAGTCTCTGAAGAACCCGCAATGGACGCTCGCATGCACGGCGTGCCGTTCGATTCAACGACGCTGAAAGGCCTGTCGGAGAAGCCGCTTCGAAGCCACTGCCAGCATGACTGCAGCGGCGCGGCGCGAGTTCCGCAGGCTGCCGGCGGCGCGCGGTCTGCGGACTGTGGCCGACGGTTACGTCGCGGTGCTGCCGAGCTGCCTGCTGGTGGCCGCGGCGATCCTGATGGGGGACACGGGCCTGGCCTTCGGCGCGTCGAGTGCGCTCTGGCCGCTGCTGCTGATTGCGTTCGCCGCCTGCATGCCGGCAGCCTTGGCGTATCCTGCGATGGGATATGCTTCGTACACGTCGCATCTGGACGGCCCACACTGGAAGGCACGGCATGCAGGACAACGAATTCGATCTGATCGTGGCAGGCTCTGGCGGTGCGGCGTTGCTCGCGGCTGTCCGCGCCCATGACCTCGGCCTCAAGGTGCTGGTCATCGAGAAGGGCGATCTGTACGGCGGTACGACCGCGACGTCGGGTGGCGCGCTCTGGATCCCGCTCAACGGGCAGGGCAAGGACGATTTCGAGTCGGCCTATGCCTATCTCAAGGCCGCCGTGGGCGACACGACCACGGACGACAAGGTCCGCGCGTATCTCGAAAGCGGCGGCGAGATGGTCCGGTACGTCAACGAGAAGACGGCGCTGCGCTACCGTGTCAGCGAGGGCTATGCGGACTACTACCAGGAGCTGCCGGGTGCCGCCGCGAGTGGCCGTGCGATGGAGCCGGAACCGTTCAACGGCGCGCTGCTCGGCGAGGAGTTCCAGCGGTTGAGGCCAACCCATCCGGGTTCGACGCTCAACGGCATCGGCATGACGATCCCCGAGTCGAACGTCATGGCGACCAAGGCGCCTGGGTGGTTCGGAGTCGTTTTGCGCATGGTGCTGCGCTACTGGTTCGACATTCCCTGGCGATTTCGCACCCGACGTGACCGGCGGCTGTGCCTCGGCAGTGCGCTGATCGGTGGCCTGCGCCACGCGATGCTCGAGCGCGGGATCCCGCTGTGGCTCGAATGCGCGCTGGAATCCCTGGTCGTCGAGGATGGCCGCGTGCGCGGCGTCGTCGCACGGCGCGGCGACCAGACGGTGACACTGCGCGCGCGACGCGGCGTCGTGCTGGCGGCGGGCGGGTTCGAGCGCAACCAGGCGATGCGCGAGCAATACCTGCCGCATCCGACGCGTCAGGAATGGGCCGCGACGCCGGCCGGCCTCAATACGGGCGATGCCATCCGCGCGGCCGAGGCGATCGGCGCAAAGCTCGAGCACATGGACCTCAGCTGGGGTACGCCGACCGTGCGCAATCCCGCCGTGCCGCAAGGTGCGCAGCCGGTGTTTGCCGAGCGTGGTTTCGGCGGCTCGGTGTGCGTGAATCGCCAGGGCAGGCGCTTTGCCAACGAGGCACTGTCGTACGACCGCTTTCAGCTCGCGATGTACACCGAGCACGCCCGTTCGGGCGGCGCGATTCCTGCGTGGTGGGTGTTCGACGCCCGCTACCGCAAGAACTGCCCGTTCGGTCCGTTGCTGCCGAGCGTGGCGTTCCCCGACTCCAAGGCGCCGAAGGAATGGTGGGGCGACTTCCTGTTCAAGGACGACACGCTCGAAGGCCTTGCGCGGCAGATCGGCGTCGATGCGACGGGCCTCGTCGAAACGGTACGTCGCAACAACGAATACGCGCGCACCGGCGTCGATCCGGAATTCGGACGCGGCAACAGCGTCCACGACCGCTACTGGTCGCTGCGTTCCGCGAAGCCGAATCCGTGCCTCGTGCCCATCGACACCGCGCCGTACTACGCCGTGAAAGTCGAGCCCGGCGACACCGGCACGCGGGGCGGGCCGGCGATCACCGCGCACGGCCAGGTGCTGGACCAGGCCGGGCAGCCTGTTCCGGGCCTGTATTGCGTCGGCAACAACTCGGCTGCCGCGCTGGGGCGCGCCTACGCCGGCCCCGGCGGCACGATCGGTCCCGGCATGGTGTTCGCGTTCCGGGCGGTCAACCACCTCGCAGGTTCCGCGGGAGCCCCGCCCGGCGCCGCCTGAGTTTTGGACGCGATACGCGCCCGACATGCCCGGCCGGGCCACGCATCGGTTCAGGGCCGGAGCCGCGCAGCGGCCGCGCGGGCGAGCTGACGGCGGCGGATCCGTATTTCGTGCATTCACGCTTGTACGCCAACTGGGGGCTGTCGAAGCTGCAGGAGCGCAACGCGGCTCAAGAGAATGCCGCAACCCGCTCGATGACCCAGAACATCGCGACCGTGCCGATCGCATAGGGCAGGGCATAGTTCGTCCACGCCGGCCGCGCGACGGGCAGGCGCGCGATCAGCGCGCCCGCGGTCAGCGCCGCGGCCACGAACAGGAGCTGTCCGGTCTCGACGCCGACGTTGAACATCAGGAGCGCGACCGGGATCGCCTTCGGTGGCAGCCCGACCTCGGCGAGCGCACCGGCAAAGCCGAAACCGTGAAGCAACCCGAAGGTGAACGCCACGAGCCACGGCGCGCGCGCCGTCAGGCCGGGTTGGCCGCGCAGCCCGTGCACGATCTCGGACGCGACGAAGACGATGCTGAGCGCGATCATTGCCTCGACCGGCGGGCCCGGCACATGCGCCCAGCCGAGCGTCGCGGCGACCAGCGTGATGCTGTGCGCGACGGTGAAGGCGGTGATCGTCAGCAGGACGCGCCTGCCGCCGCGCACGATGAGGAGGAGGGCGAGCACGAACAGCAGGTGATCGACGCCGCTCAGGATGTGCTCGATGCCGAGCACGAGGTATGACCACGCGACCGCACCGGTGCCGGCCGGCGCCGCCACGGTGAAGCGCGCATTTTCGGGCAGCAGACGCTCCATCTGGCTCGTACCGTCGGCGCGCTCGACGCGCACGATCACGTCGGTCGCGCCGCCGACCAGGCCGTCGATCGAGATTGTCTGGTTCGTCAGGCCGCCCGCACGCTCGATGCGCCATCGTTCCAGGAACGCGCCGCCCTCGAAGTGGCCGGCAGGCTGGGTGACGATTCGCGTTCCATCGGGCCAGCGGACCACCGCCGCCAGGCGCCGGTCACCGAGTGCGGGGACCTTCCACAGCACCTCATAGTGTCCGTCTGCCGTCTCCCGCAGTTCGAGATATGCCGGGCGGAAGACGTCGGCGCCCGCGGGCAAGGTGCCGAGCAGGATCGCAACCAGCAGCGGGGTGAGCCGCAGCCATCGCCGTGCCCGCGTGCCGATCATCGCGCCGGCTCCTCCGCTTCGATCCGGACGGCGTATCTGGCGCGCAGCTTTTCATAGACTGCTTCCTGCGCAGCGTCGCGACGTGATTTCGCCAGATCGCGCGCGACTTCGGCCCGCACCTCGGCCAGTCGGGCCCTGCGTGCCGCGGAGCGATTCGTCAGCTCGACCAGGTGCAATCCGAACTCGGAGCGCACGGGCCCCTGCCAGCCCCCGACCGGAAGCGTCCGGAGTTCACCCTCGAATCCGGTGCCGAATTGCCGCTCCACGTCGTCAGCGCTACCGTCGAGTTCCGCCGGAAGCATGGTCGGATCGCCGGCAGCCTTGCGGCCGGCCGCAAGGTCGCGTCTGGCCTGGGCGATCACCAGATCGATGCGCTCGCCGTGGCGCGCCGGGTCGAAGTACCGCTGGCGCAGCACGTAAGCCGGCGCGATCTGGTACCGGTCGGCGTGCGCGTCGAGCCAGGCCTGCAGTTCGGCATCGGTGGGCGGTGCAGGTTGCGTGCCCGTGTCCAGGATGAACTGTGCCTTCTGGCTCAGGCGCCGGCGTACGACCGGGTCGTCCTGTTCGAGTCCCATCGCGATCGCCTCGCGGTAGAACACCTCATCGCGCACCCAGCTGTCGATCAGCGCCTGCTGCTCATCGACCGTCGCCGGCCGTCGCCAGACCCGCTCGAATCGCATCACGAGCCCTTCGACCTGGCTGCGCGAGACGACGATCTCGTTGGGCGCAGCGAGGCCGGCGCGATCGAGCCACCCATACGCCAGGAAAAGCAGGACGCCCAGCAGCAGGAAATGCAGCAGCGGTTCCCGCAGCAGGCGTCGCATCAAGGTGCATACCAGATCGGCGAGCTGAACGCGCGCTCCTGGTGCACCAGCGGGACGCTCCCCGGAACCGTCTCGTTGAAGCGGAGCTTGTCGTACAGCGTCCAGCGCGGCGTCGGGATCTCGAGCACCCGCACGTAGTAGAACGCCTTCTGCGTCGGGTCAAAATCGGGATCCGAGAAGGCCCCCACGAGTTCGGCGGCGCCGATGGTATTCGTGTAGGTCGCCTTGCCTCGATCCACGGTATCGCCGACCGGCGGCAGCTTGCCCTTGGCATCCGGCTGGCGGTCGCCCGACCACTTCACCTCGTAGACCTTCTCGTGGGTCTCACCCGTCGAGTCGAGCCATCCCTTGACGACCTGGACGCGGTCGAGATTGGCGCCCTCCGGATCCTTCGTCGCCGCGACGAGGAAGGTGGGCACGCCGTCCCCGGCGCGCTTGATCACGCCGCCCATCGGCACGCCCTTCGCGTAACCGGCGGCGACGAAATCGCCGGCGAGGTCGCCGGCGTCGAGGCCATAGCCGCCGAAGAACCGGACCCGCATGCGCGGCCCGGTGGTCGCGAAGGTTTCCTTGCGCTGCATCGCATCCCAGAGCGCCTCGCGCGTGTTTGCGGTGGCCCAGACACCCATGACGCCGGAGGCCGCCTGCTCCCAACCCATGTAGCTGCCGGTCGGGCCTTCGATGACCGGGAACTCCCAGCGGCCGGGCCGCGGCTCCAGCGTCTTGAACTTGCCGTAGAAATTGTCTTCCTCGGTCGTCGAAAGCCCGGTGTGCGTGTCGGTCGCGCCGTTCGCGCCGTACATGAACGGATTGGTGCCGAGCGAGCCCTCGAGCCGGAGGCCCGACTTCAGCGCCTCGCGCCAATATTCGTGCTTCAGAGCGCCCCTGGGTTTCGGCTTCAGGATCAGGTTGCCGCGATCCCAGAGGTCCCAGTTCGCGAACTCGTCGCTCGGCGAGAGCAGCGGATGGGACTCGCTCTGACCCTTGACCTGCGTGACTTCGAACAGTGGCTCGTACTTCGCGCGCATGCTCGCCCAGTCCGCGGTCATCGGCGAGCCGTCGAACTGCTGCTCCTCGAACATGCGCCCGTTCGACATGTTGCCGTTGTGCGGGATCGCCAGAACCTGACCCCCAGTGCTGTTTTCGTAGTTCGCCATCCACGCCCAGAGCCTGCCTGGATCCTGCGTCTCGAAGGTCGTCAGCGGGCGGACCTTCAGGACGCGGTCGGCGCCGTCACGGAAGATGACGTTGCGGTGCAGGTTGTCGCCGCCGCCCGCATTGACCGTCCACTCGAAGGCGATGAACGTGGAGAACTTGCCGGGACGGTTGAAGTCCTCGGCGGCCTTGACGGTCCTCTCCCAGGCCGACTTCATCCACTTCGGATCCATGATGACCGCCGGCAGTTTGCCGGTGGACTGCATGACGATGAGTTCGCTCTTTGCGGTCGCGGCGCGCGCCGCGTCGCCGGAGTTCAAGGCGTCGCGCCAGCCCGCGAGCGTCTTGTCGGCGATCATCTCGGGATTGCCGGCGACGATCTCGTTGATCGTGCCCATGCCGTCCGAATGGTCGGTGACCATGAACCAGTCGTAGGCGCGGTGCAGCTTCGCCGGGATGCCGGAGTTCGACTTGACCTCCTCGCCGAGAGCGAAGCGGTAGGCGTCTTCGGGCGAGGTGATGGCGCCGTCCATGCCGGCGTCCCCGGACCAGCCGGTGTGCACGTGCGTATCGCCGAAGTAGGCTTCGCGCGGCACGTCGGCATGCCGCACTGCGGTGCTGCGCGCACTGGCCGTCGAGTCGTCCTGGGGCTCGACCGGCGCCACCGGCGCGGGTCTGGAGCAGGCGGCCAACAACAGTGCGGCAACCGTCGTGACCACCACCGGTAGCCGACGCCTGATTCGGTTGGCTGGAGTCATCGGGTGCTCCTCGACTGATTCGACAAGGACGAAGCGTGGCCACGACGAAGCACGCGCCCCGGTCCGTCGCGCTGTTCGGTGACCCCCTGCGGGTCCGGAACTGTATCCTTCCGCATCGCCGCCAGCCAGGGAGACGCGCTCATGCCCCACCGGAACGATGCTGCCCCGCCGGGAATCTCTACGCTCTGCGTCCATGGCGGCGATGCACGGGACGCACACGGCGCCCTGCATGCGCCGCTCTACAACCATTCCACCTTCGGGTTCCCATCGACCCAGGCTGTGGTGGATGTGGTCCAGGGTCGGGTCGAGGGCAGCCTGTACACGCGCTATGGCCTCAACCCGACGATCCGTGCGACGGAGCGGAAGCTCGCACTGATCGAGGGCGGCGAAGCCGCGCTGGTGTTCAGTTCCGGCATGGCCGCGGAGGCTGCAATCTTCCTCGCGTTGTGCAAGGGCGGCGACCACATCGTGTGCATCGGTGACGTCTACGGCGGCACGTTCGAACTGTTGCACAGCCAGCTCCCGGGCCTCGGTATCCAGACCACGTTCCTGCTGGGCCACGAGGTCGGCCGGCTGCCGCAGGCGCTCACCGCGCGTACGCGCATGGTCTACTTCGAGACCCCGACCAATCCCAACATGGAGGTGCTCGACATCGCCGCCATCGCGGCGAGCGCCAAGGCACGCGGTGCGCTCGCCGTCGTCGACAGCACCTTTGCATCGCCGGTCAACCAGTTGCCGCTCGGGCTCGGTGCCGATCTCGTGGTGCACAGCGCAACCAAGTACCTCGGTGGGCACAGCGACCTCACCGGTGGCGTCGCCATCGGTGCCAGGACGCTGATCGATGCGATCTGGAACTGGCGCAAGAACCTCGGGCAGATCATGGCGCCGGAAGTCGCCTACCTGCTCGCGCGGAGCCTGCGCTCCCTGACGGTGCGCGTGCGGCAGCAGAATGCCAGCGCCATGGCGATCGCCGAATTCCTGCACCGGCACCCGAAGGTCTGTCAGGTGAACTATCCAGGGCTGCCTTCGGCACCGGGACATGCCGTCGCCCGTCGGCAGATGAAGGGCTTTGGCGGCATGATCAGCTTCGTATACGACGGCGATGCCGCGGCCACGGCCGCTTTCGTCGACAGGCTCCGGCTGTTTGCCATCGCGGCGAGCCTCGGTGGCGTGGAGAGTCTCGTGACGCAGCCCGTCACCACCACCCATCATGGCCTCACGACCGAGGAGCGCACGCGACGTGGCATCGTCGATGGACTCGTGCGCTTGTCCATCGGTCTCGAGGATGAGGCGGATCTCATCGCGGATCTGCGCCAGGCCCTGGGCTGAGAGACCGCTCATGGCGCCGATGTTCCCCGCGGCACCCGCGGCAGACGGATCGAAGGAACCGACGATGACTCCATGGCCAGCGGTGGACCGACCACGGCGTTCCCGGCCGGTGACCGTGCTGGCCGTGCTGGTGATGCTCGGCAGCGTGTTGCTGTTGCCGATCAGCTTCATCAGCGCGCTGATGCTGCTCGCCGGCAGTCACGGCACCGAGCACGCGACGCTGGGCGGCGGCTTGCTGGTGGTGCTGGGGCCGGCGCTGACGCTGGTGGCCGGCTTTGGCCTGTGGCGGCGCTGGCGCTGGGCCTGGGGCTGCCTGCTGCTGGTGTTGCTCGCGGTCCTGGTCACGCAGTTCGCCGGCTGGTGGCAAGGGCCGACCCCGGCTCGCTCGGAGGTTTCGCCAAGCGGTGTGCTGGTCACGGTGAGCGGCTCGCCGGCGCGCTATTCGCTGCCGCTGATCGGTGTGTGCGTCGGGCTGGCAGCGTTCCTGCTGCGGCCGGGGGTTCGTGCCGAGTTTCGATACGGGTCGCCTGCGTTGGCCGCACCCACGCCGTCGCCGCCGCCGGGCCAGCCCGCGTCGCCCGCGGCGCCGGCACCACGCGCGGCGCCACGATCGCCGGGGGCGTGTCGCACGATGCAGGGGATGGTCGTGACGGGTCTGTTGCTCGCGGCGGCGTTCATGGCGTGGCTGGTCTGGCAGGGGTTGGACAGCGGCATGACCTGGTGGCCGGCCAGATCCGGGGTGGCGCGCCACGTCGTTGCCCGGGCTGCCGACCCGGCGAAGTTCTGGACTGCGCTCGGTCTGTACGCAACTCTTGGCTGCGGTGCGCTCGGCCTGCTCGGCTGGGGCTTCTGGGCCGCGCTCAATCCCAGCAAGGGAACGCGGCCGCATTGAACCGACCGTGACGTCGTCGAAGTCACCGGGGCACTGCCCTCGAATCGCTGGCGACTCATCGAGCGCTCGCTGCCGGTCGCCTGCGGGCAGTTCACGGACGGTGGTGTCGGTCGATCCGGCCATCCAGGGACCATCGGCCCGGCCCGCGTGCGACGAGCAGCAGCAGGAACGCGGTCCACTGGAGGTGCGTGGGCCACGCCTGCGGATACACGAAGACCTGGATCGTCGCGACCATGCCGAGGAAGGCCAGTGCAGTCAGTCGCGTGCCCAGTCCCAGCAGCACCAGCACGGAGCCGCCGAGTTCCAGGCCCGTCGCCAGGTACGCCGCGAGCCAGGGTGACAGCAGCGGCAGCGCGTACTCGGTTTCGAACAGACCGAGGGTTCCGCTCCAGTCGTCGAGCTTCACCCGTCCCGAGCGCCAGAAGACGATGAAGGTCGCAAGACGTGCGACGAGTGCGACCAGGTCGCCGGGAATGCGGTCGAGCCAGCGGTAGAGGTATTGCATGTGTCCCCCAGCGGCAGGTCAGGGGGCGGCGGCGCTGACGGCACGCAGGGCCGCGAACGGCGCGCCCAGGATCTCCTGCTGGATGCCCGTCACGACCTCCGCCGGTGCCGCCGCCACGCACCGCATCGCCGCCGCCAGCGCGTCGACGCCCGGCTCGTCTGCCAGCCACGATCGCAGAAAGCGCAGCGCAGCCGCACCGATGCGCCGCGTCCGCAGTGTTGCCCCGTCGCGCCACGCGACGAGGTGCAGCGGCGCCTGCGTTCGCGTGTCGAGCGCAGGCGCCGGGTCCGTTCCATCGAGCAGCGCCGTGCGGATGGCATCGACCTCATGCGCCACGGTCAGCACCTGCAGCGAGGGTGCGATGGCCAGCTCGAAATCGGCGTTCAGCCGGTGCCATGGCCACTGCTCCTGCGCTGCATCCTGCGCGCGGGCGCCCAACGCGGCGAGGAGCGCGTCGAAACGGCCCAGGTCGCCGAGACAGGAGAGATGGGCCAGCGGCGCATGGCTCTCGAGGAACGAAGCGAATCCATCACCCCAGGCATCGAGCTGCGGCGCGCACGGCCAGTCGGTCGCGGCGTAGGCCAGTGCCGTCCGCTCGAAGCGTGCCCCGCCCAGCACGTGCGCGACAGCCGGGTATCGCAGCCGCAGCGCATGGCACAGCCCGCCGCACACCGTATTGCGGTGCACCGCGAGCCGGTGCCGCAGTGGAATGCGTCCCTCGTCAGCGCATCCGGCCAGCGATCCCGCGTCGGCGTCGCCCAGGAGCAGGCCGGCAAAACTCCGCTGGACATCAAGCAACGCAGGCATGTCGTTCCTCCAGCGCGTCCAGCCGCATCTGAGCGCGTCCCGCTTCGGCGACCAGCACGCCGAACCCGGGCAACGCCGTGTCCCATTCGATCAGTGTCGGAACGCGCCCCAACGAGGCCAGCGCGCGCTCGTACAACTGCCACACCGGCGCCACGACCGGCGAGCCGTGATCGTCGATGAGCAGTTCGACGGCGTCGCGCATGACTCGCGCGTGACCGGCCAGGTGGATTTCGCCCACGATGCCTGGCGGCAGTACACACAGGTAGCCGTCCAGCTCAGAGCCGGGATCGACGTCGAGATTGCACGCGCTCACGTAGACGTTGTTGACGTCCAGCAGCACGCCGCAGCCGGTGCGGCGCGCAAGTTCGGCCAGGAACACCGGCTCGGGGATGTCCGAATCGCGGAACTGCAGGTACCTGGAGGGATTCTCCACCAGCATTGTCCGCCCGAGCGCCTGCTGCACCACGTCGACGTTGCGGCAGACCACACCCAGTGTTTCGGCCGTGTACGGCAATGGCAGCAGATCCGGGTAGTAGCGCCCGTCGCTCACGCACCAGGCGAGGTGATCCGACACGAGGCCCGGGCGCAGCAGTCCCTCGAGCCATTTCAGCCGCGCCAGGTGCGCAGGTTCGACGCCCTCGGCCGAGCCGAGCGAGAGGCCCACGGAGTGCAGCGACAGCGCATGGCGATCGCGCACGGCCTCGAGTTCCAGCAGTGCCGCCGCGTCCGCCATGTAATTCTCGGGATGCACCTCGAACCACGCGGCCGCCTGGCCCTGCTCCAGGACGGACACGTGGTGCGGCAGGCGCAGGCCCACCCCCGCAGCGGCGGGAATGGGGTTGTTGCCATGCGACGGGATCATTTCGCCGGTGCGACCAGGCTGCCGCCGGCCAGCTTGGCGCAGACGCCCGCCGGCACGGCGACGAAGGAGGCCTTGTCGAAGTCCTTGGTAGCCTGTCCGGCGCAGGAATGCGCGCCCGCCGCGCAATCGTTCTTGCCGGCCTTGGCAACGCCGTAGCACTTCTCCATCGCCGGCTTGTCCGTGGCCTTGTTCGCGTCGTCCGCGCGGACGGGTGTCGCCAGCACGGCGCAGGCGGCGGCGCCCAGCAGCGCGGACAGAGTGGCGGTCTTCAGGGAGGATGCATGCATGGTCGTCGACTCCTCGATGGTCATGGATGATTGAACGCGCACCACACCCGCTGCGGATCGTCGAAGGGCACGCCCGTCGGCGGGGCTACCTGTCAATTCGTTGCAGACGCGAATGGGTTACACGATCATGAGCAGGTCATGGACGCGGATGCGGCAGCGGAGCGCGACCGGCGCTGGTCGGGGTGGATGCGGGCTGCCCAGGCAGGTGACGCCCGGGCTTACGAGATCCTGCTGCGCGACGTGTTGCCGCTGGTGCGCGCCGCGCTGCGGCGCGCGGGCTGCAGTGCTGCGGACGTCGAGGACGTCGCGCAGGACGTGCTGCTCACGGTGCATCGGGTGCGGCACACCTACGATCCGGCGCGGCCGTTCCGGCCCTGGTTGATGGCCATCGTCACGCGCCGGCGCATCGACGCGCTGCGCCGCGGGGTCCGCGTGCGGCGCTTCGAGGTCAGCGATGGCACGGCGCCTGAAACCTGTGCCGATCCTGGAGCGAATGAGGAACTGGAGGCGGTGCGCGCCGGGACCGAGGTGGGCGAGCTGCTGCGGGCGCTGCCGGCGCGCCAGCGCGCGGCCGTGGAGGCGCTCAGACTGCGCGAGTTGTCGCTGGCGGAGGCGGCGGCGGAGTCTGGTCAGTCGGTGGGCGCGCTGAAGGTGAACCTGCATCGCGCATTGAAGGCGTTGCGGGCACTGGCAAGGGAAAGATGGACAGGACCGACACGAACGAGCTGATCGCATCGCTGGCCGGTAGCCTCGGGCCGGTGCGGCGCCTGTGGCCGCCGCTGGTGCGTGCGACTGCCTGGCTGCTGTTCACGTCCGTGCTCGTCGCCTGGCCGGTTGCGCGGCTTGCCGACGTGCCGGCGTTTCTGGCGCGTGCGGCCGACTTGCGCCACAGCCTCGAACTGGGCGCCACGCTGCTCACGGCGATCGCGGCGATCGGCAGCGCTTTCGTGCTCAGCATCCCCGGTCGAGCGCGGCGCTGGGTGCTGCTGCCGTGGCCACCGCTGGTGCTGTGGCTCGCGACCAGCGGGGTCGGTTGCGTGCAGAACGGCCTGGGCGTCGGTCCGCCTGGATTGCGCCTGGGACCGAGCGGCGACTGCTACGGTTTCATCGTCATCGCGAGCCTGCCGCTGGCGGCGCTGCTGGTGGTGGCGCTGCGCCGCGCCCGCCCGCTGAACCCGTTCCCGGTGGCCCTGTGCGGCGCGCTCGGCGTGGCCGCGTTTGCCGCATTCCTGCTGCAGTTCTTCCACCCCTTCGGGGTGACGGTGGTCGACCTCGGTCTGCACGTCGCCGCCGTCGCGACGATCGCGCTGCTCGCGGTGGCGATGAACCGGCCGCTGCTGCGCGCGGGTTGACGTCGCCCGACGCCCCCTGAGCGGTCAATCACCTGGTCGCGCGCTGATACGCGCACCTCGGCGTACTCATCGCCTCAGCGGTGACGCCCTGCGGCGCCTGTGTGTGGTTCGAGTGCCGGCGAACAGCGATACTGGTGTGGCAGCCGGGAGCCAGGCGGGGGAGGCGGCTCGAATGAACGGGAACTCCAGATCCGGGGCGGCAGCGGGGCGCGCGGCCCGCACGATGCGGCGCTTCACGGCGGCTGCGCTCCTGCTCTTGCCACTGCTCGCCGTCAGTCCGCGCGCCGAGGCCGTGAACGTGCAGTCGCTCTTCAACGAGCTGTGTCAGTACAGCATCCTCGACAGCGACACCTGCGCGGCGAAGGCTGTGCTCGAGTGTCTGGTGAACAGCGGCGGCAGCATGGGCGGCATGCAGCAGTGCGCGGCCAACCACGACCCCGAAGCGCAGCGGTTCATCGACATCTACGGTGCGGCGACCCAGCCCGATCATGTCCGGCTGCTCGAACTCGCCGGCCCCGTCATTGCCTGCAAGCTGCTGCCACCGGGGCCGCCCGCCAACATCCTTTGCGGCGCGGCACTGAAGCCGATCGTCACCAAGGCGTTCGGCAAGGCCGCGAGGATCTACGATGCGGCATCGAAAGGTGACTGGCTGACGGTGATCTACGTCGTGGGCGATCCGACGATCGCCTGCGCCGTGGTGCCCGCCTTCCCGGGGAAGGACATCACCTGCGGCGCGGTGGGGCAGCTTCTCGTCGAAGGGGAGAGACTCCTGAAGCAGGGTGGGCAGGCGGGAATCGATGCACTCGAGAGCGGTGCGACGGCGCTAGGCAGCCTCGCGAGCGCGGGGCTCGGGAGTCTGGGTCTCGGTGGGGCCGGCGTTGCGCCCGAGACGACATTTTATGCCAACCACGCCCGGCCGCTGCTGCACCGGCGCGCGCTGAAGGCGCTGATGAGCAGTGGCAAGCCTCCGTTCCTCGGCTTCGACGATGCGATGCTGCAGCAGTGTGCGTCCGCCGTGCACATGGGACTCGGTGTGCCGCCGGACGAAGGGGACTTCAGCAAGTGCCAGTTCCTGAGCAAGCGGCTTCACGACGAAGCGAGTGCGCTCGCTGCTCTGGTGCGCGTGGCGCCGGCAGCCTATTTCGAGAACATCAGTGCCACGGCTTCGCTCCTGCAGACGACGAATTTCTGGTCCGGCAAGGCCGAGCAGTTCGTCACCGGCATGGGGACGCTCGCGCGCCCGAAGTGGTCCGAGGCGGGCTTCGGGTCGCTGCCCTCGCCCTTTTCCGCCGTGCTCGTCAGCTGCTACGCGAACAGCAAGGAGGCCTTTCCGGTGCCGCTCGGACCGGCGGCGAACTCGCTGGAGAACGTGGTGTATCCGCCGAACCTCTGGGGCTGGGTGTGCGGTTCGGCGGGAAACCGCCTCGCGGCGGCCATGGTCGTCGAAAAAGCCCGTCTGACCAAGCAGGTCATTCCGCAGCTGGCGAGCGCCGGCTGCCTCCTCGCGAAGACGGGCGACAGCTCGCTGAAGTTCGACTGCAATAACGGCAAGGCGCTGGTGATGTGTCATGCGTTGCTGCCGGATGCCAATCCGAACACACGCTGTCGCAAGAGTGCGGCCTTCCAGTCACCGACTGTTGCGACCGTACCGCTGAGTCACCAGCCCATGGCTCGCGCGCAGCCGCCTGTGGAGCGGGCGCCTGCCGCTGTGACGCCTCTGTCGGTGCGAATCGCGTCGGGTGCGACGGCACGGCCGACGCTCCTCAACATCGAGGCCGAAGCGAGCGTCGATGCGGGGCAGGTCTCGGTGACCGGCGGCCGGGCGGGCACGCAGCCCATGCAGCCGTTTGGCAGCGGCTGGAGCGGCGACTCGCAGCTGTTCTGGACCGGGGGCTCGGTGGGAGCGGCACTCGAGCTTGGCGTCGAGGTGCCGGTGGCCGGCGAATATGCGATGGAAGTCTACGTGACCCGCGCACCCGATTACGCCGATGTGGAGGTCAGCGTCAATGGCCAGCCGATGGGCTATCCTCTCTCGCTCTATTCCCCGCAGGTCATGCCGCCGGTCCCCGCGCAGGCCGGCAGCTTTGCTCTTTCAGCCGGGCTGAACACCATTCGCTTCGAGATTTCCGGCAAGTACCAGGCGTCGAGCGGCTACTTCATGGGCATCGATCGTTTGCGCTTCTATCCGACCGGGCGCTAGCGTCGCATGTCGGAAGGCCGCGGGCGGCGCCGGTGCAGTCGCGATCGGCAGCGGG
Organism: Steroidobacteraceae bacterium; assembly: GCA_041910015.1. Taxonomy (GTDB): domain Bacteria; phylum Pseudomonadota; class Gammaproteobacteria; order Steroidobacterales; family Steroidobacteraceae; genus RPQJ01. The sequence goes on along the minus strand of JAYRRR010000004.1, from coordinate 19,329 downwards.
CCGGAGTACGCTGACGACTTCCGACGAGGACTGGACCATGAAGCAGCTTTCCGGCTCAGACGCGATGTTCCTGCAGGCCGAGCGCGGCAACAACTACATGCACGTGGCCTCGCTCTGCATCTATGACCCGTCGACGGCGCCGGGCGGCGGTGTGCGATTCAAGGACGTGCTGCGTTTCTTCACGGGCCGGCTGCAGCAGTTTCCGCAGTTCCGCCGCCGCCTGGTCACGGTGCCGCTGCAGCTCGACCGCCCGTACTGGCTGGAGGACGCGAGCTTCGACGTCGAGTTCCACGTGCGCCACGTCGCGCTGCCGCACCCGGGCGACTGGCGCCAGCTCTGCATCCAGGTGGCGCGCATCCATTCGCGGCCGCTCGACCGCAGCAAGCCGCTGTGGGAAGCCTACGTCATCGAGGGCCTGCATCACGTCCCGGGCGTGCCGCACGGCAGTTTCGCGCTCTACACGAAGATGCACCACTCCATGATCGACGGCGAGTCGGGCAACGAAATCCTGAAGGCCCTGCATTCGCTGAGCCCCACCTCGTCGGACGGCGAGGAAGACGCGGGCGGGCAGCCGTTCCACGGCGATCGCGAACCGACGGCGATCGAACTCTGCTCGCGTGCACTGGTCCAGAACGCGAAGAAGATGCCTGCCCTCGGCCGGTTCACGCTCGCCACCGCGCGGCGCCTTGGCGGAGTCGGAAAGGAGGCCGTCGCGAAGGTCCGCGAGGAGGGTCTCCCCCGGGATTCGGGTCTGCGCAGGCTCGCCGCCGGCGACCTCGGAGGGCTGGTGAAGAAGCGGTTGCCGCAGACCCGATTTGGCGGCGATGTTTCGGCACATCGTGTGTTCGAGGCCGTCGAGCTGCCGCTCGAGGATTTCCGCCGGGTGCGGGAGCATGTGCGCGAGGCGACGGTCAATGACCAGTTCCTCGCGATCGTCGGCGGCGCGTTGCGTGAGTACCTGTCGAGCAAGGGCGAGCTGCCGGAGGAGTCCATGATGGCCGGCGTGCCGCTCTCGCTGCGTGGCGAGGACAAGGGCGGCGATCACGGCAACCAGATCGGCTTCGCATTCATGCCCGTGCACACCGAGATTGCCGACCCGCTCGAGCGCCTGCATGCGATTTCGGCCAGGGCCCGCGGTGCCAAACGCATGTCCGATGCGCTCGGCAAGGAACTGATGCGCGACCTCGTCGATCACGTGCCGAACATGATTGCGCACACGCTGCTGAGCAACATCAAGCTGCCGGGTATCGGGCTGATCGTGTCCAACGTGCGCGGCCCTGGCGTGCCACTGTACATGGCCGGGGCCCGCCTCGTGAGCTATGCACCGATCAGCATCGTGCTGGATCGTGTCGGCCTCAACGTCACCGCCTTCAGCTATGCCGGGACGATGTGCGTGTGCGCGATCTCCTGCCGGGACATGCTGCCGGATCCCGCATACTTTGCCGATTGCCTGCGCCGCAGTTTCGAGGCGCTGAAAGCGGCTGCCGGTGCGCCAGGGGCGGGTGCCACGCGGGCGAGGGCACACGCCCCGGGACCCGGTGCCACGCGGCGGTCGCGGCGCAGTGCCACGCGCCCGGTGGTCGGCAAGCCCAAGCCGGGAAGGGCGAAAGGAAAGGGCCGCCGCGCCTGAACCAGACTCCCCTCGTCGGTCGTTCTGGGCATCAGGGACGTCCGCAATCCGAGGGGAGACCGTTCATGAGTCGTCGCGCATGTGTTCTGGCCGGGCTGGTTGCGCTGGCGCCGCTGGCGACGCCGGCCGAAGAAGTCATGTTCGTGGAGGGACTCCGAGGGGGGCTGTCCAGCGTGCCGGAGCGCGCGGGGTGGTTTCGCGTCGCCGCCACCAGCTGGAACGTCGATCGAGCCAACGCGGCATTGCCGCTCTCACTGTTCGTGAGCCTGTACGCGCAGGCAGGGACGGCGCCGCTCATGGAGGCGGCATTGACAGGGAGTGTGTTCAGGAAGATCGTCCTCGAACAGGTGGCCATGAACGACGGGAGCGTGCGCCTGCTGGTTCGAAGGACCTGTGAGACTGCCTCGGTCGCCAAGGTCGCGGCACGCAGCGCGTCGCAACAGCCACAGGGCCTGGAAGCCGTCGACTTCGGCCTGAAATGCGGGTCCATGTCCCTCGAATATTTCGACTACAGCGAGGCGGGCCAGCCGATTCAAAGGGGGACGGCTGTCCTGAGAATCAAGTGACGGATGGCCTGAATCGGCAACACGCCGGCCTACGGCTTCGCTGCCGGCGCCACCTTGACCATGAACATGCGGTGCATCGCCTCGAGCATCCTGCCGGCGTTGTCGTAGTACAGGGCCTCGTCGAAGCGGACGCTGCGCGTGGTCTCGGTGCGGCGCGTCGTGGTGGATGCGCCCGTCATCTCCGATTCCGTGGTCCTGGTGGTTTCGCCGCGCCGTTCTTCACCGACGACGCACGGATTCTGCGCCGGCTGATCGACCTTTGCCTCCTTCGAGTCTGTGTTCGCCAATGCGGACCCCGGTGTCGTATTTCGCGGTGAACTTCTGGTACAGATCGTTCGCCGCGAGTTCCTCGTAGGGAACGATTTCGATGCCGGCCGCCATCAGATCGGCTTCGATGCGGTCGAGGAACGCATCGGCCATTGCCCGGGTCCTGCCGGGATCGAGGCCGCCGGGGATCGCGCCGGAAGCCGTCCGGCTGTACTCGACCCAGTAGCCGGCGGAGTCGCCCCGCGCCTCCTTGCCGTAGACGAACTGCACGCAGAAGTTCGTGATGGCGACGCGCTTGATGCTCTCCAGCTTGCCCTCGGCCTGCGTCGCCACGTGTGTATCGGCAACAGCCGCCGGTTCTGCCGCACAGTCGAATGTCTGGCTGGGATCGAGCGGGCGGGCGCCACCGCCGGCGCACGTCACCCGGTCGAGTGGTACCGTTGTAATCACGTTTCCGGGATCAAGGGTGACATCGCATGGCTTCGGGCGCCCCGATTGCACGACAGCCCTGTCCCCCGGCGGGGGAACGCGGCCCGACCGGCATGGTCGTCGGCCGCCAACGCGCGTGTCGCACACTGCGGCTCGGCCGGGCCTTCATTGTCAGCCTCGGGATCGCGGCACTGGCCGCGTGTCAGATCGGGCCCGCGACACGGGCCGGGAGGTTCGCGGCCACTGCGGAGGACGCCGAGGCGCGTTTCCTGTCGGCCCTCACCGGTGACATCGGCGCACTCGAACCGCTGCTGGCAGACGACTTCCTCTACGCGACCTCCGAGGGGACCGTCCTCGGCAAGGCGGCGCTGCTCGAGCACCTGCGCTCGGGCGTCACCAGGGTCGAGCGGATCACCGCCGAGGAACTCGGGAAATTGCGGCATGAAGGCGTCGTCGTCACGATGGGTCACCTCGCGGTCGAGGCCCGGCATGAGGGGAAGTCGATTCAGGTCCGCTCGCGTTACGTCCATGTCTGGATCGAGACGGCGGACGGCTGGCAGTTGCTCGCGCGTGAGTCCGACGTGCCGGCCCCACGCCCGCGGTAACCGGCCCCTGCGCCCGGGACCGCCCTTCCGGGGGGGTCAGGGCTGTGGGTGTCCACCAAGGTGATGGTCGAAGAAAGCGACCATCACCTGGAAGGCCTCGCGCGATTCCGGCAGGTCGACGTCGCCGAAGAAGTAATGCTGCAGCCCGTCCCAGACGTGGAGGTCCGCCTCGACACCTGCCTTCACGAGCTGGCGATGGGTGTGGAGCGCCGAGCTCATCGCCATGTCGCGCGTGGCCGTGATGAGCAGCGTTGGCGGGAACTTCGCGAGCACGGCCGGAGACTCGACCGGCGAGACCAGCGCGTCGTGCGGATCGGCGCCCTGGAAATAGGCGAGGTGTGCGAGAGCATCCGCTTGCCCGGGCGCCGGGACCGGCCGCCCGTTGAGCGCGGGTGCGGCATATCCGGAATCACCATCGCCGAGGTGGCCGGCCGAGGCACAGAAGATCCCGACCGCGCCTGGCGCCGGCAGCGTTTCCTTCTGGAACCACGCCAGCGACTGTGCCGCGAGCAACCCTCCCGCCGAGCATCCGAAGATCCCGATGTGCTCCGGCCGATAGGTCTTCAGGAGCTCGCGATACACGGCGGCGACATCTTCGCTCGCGGCGGGAAACCGGTGCTCGGGACCCTGGCGGTAGTCCACCGCGACAATCCGGTACTTGCCGAGCGCGGCAATCGGGATCGACTCGAGTTGCCCGTTGGTGCGTGCTCCCATGGTGAAGCCGCCGCCGTGCAGGTTGATGAGCACGCGTTCGCTCCTGTCGCGTGCGACGCCCTCCGCTGGCGTAATCACTTCCGTGTAAACGCCACCGATCGTGCGCGGCTCGATCGCCACCGCGTAGCGCTGCCGCGCCTTGGCGATCAACGGGCCGAGGTAGTACTCGTCGAGCGTCGCACGTTGCCCGGCGATGGGCAGCGTCTGCATGCGGGCGATGGGCGAGGCGTAGAACGCCGGCGAGTGCTCGTGGAGATAGGAGCGCCGGGCTTCGTCGCTCGCAAACGAGGAGAAAGGCGCCGCAAACGCCGGCACCTGGACCGTGCCCTCGGCCGTGACGACCGGCAGCGCCGGCCTTGCGGGCGCGGCTGGCGCCGGCGCGGCCACCGGGGCTGCCGGTGCGGGCGGTGGCTCGTCCCTGGATTGAGTCGCGCCCGCGGCCAGCGACGTCGCGAATGCGCCCAGGACCGCCAGCGCGTAATGCCATCGTGAGAGTCGCTTCATCAACGGGGCTACTCCTGGATTCCCGGGGGACTCCGGGTGTGAGTCACGCCGCCATGGCGCGACCTCGATGGCGTCGATGATACGCGGGGTCGCGGTCCGTGGTCAGCAGGGCCCGAAGCGAGTCGCATCGCCCTCGAGCGATGCCGGCGAGGGCCCGGTGCGTTGTGCGGGTTCACATAGACCAGTCTCCCGCTTTGGTTCGTCGTGACGATACGGCGACGCACAGCCGCCACCGATCTGCACACGCGCGACCCGCAAGGACACGGCCATGCACCGAAGAACCTTCGCCACCCTCGCCCTGGCATTCGCGACGGCGGCGTTCCCGGCCGCCCTGTTCGCCCAGGTCCCGCAGTCGCTGACGATCACTCTCCAGCAGACGACGCCGAATCCGGTGCTGGCCCGTGGCATCGTCGGCTACATCGTCACGGTGCGGAACACCGGCCGGGCTCCCTACAGCGGCATTCAGGTGCGTGTGGGCTTCCCGGGGAGCGCGTGGGGGATTCCCGCCACGGGCGTGGGTACCGGCTGCGCCTTCGCGGGCGGCGGCGGTGCGCCCACGGCACTCGTCACCTGTACGGCGGGCGGGCTGGCACCGGCCGCGGCCACGTCCATCGCGCTCCAGATCGCGGCACCGCCGAGCGTCGCGAACGGTCGCTCCCAGCAGTTCACGGTCACGGCGGGGCTCGATGTCAACGGCACGCTCGCGGGAACCGGCGGTGCCGACGCCATCGCCATGCTGACCACGGAAGTCGTGGCACTACCTGACCTGGACCCGCAGTGGGCAGGGCCGCTCACGGTGACGGCAGGGCGCGATGTCACCTACACACTGCAGGTGCGCAATGCCGGGAGCGGCCTGGCGACCGATGTTCGCACCAGGATCACCCTGCCCCGTGAGGTGGACCTGGTGCGTCTCGAGCAGAGTACGTTCCGCAGTTGCCCGGTGAGCGGGCAGGAGATCAACTGCTCCGAGCTGGCGATGGCGCCGGGCAGTGTGGCAAGCCTCAATCTCGTCGTCCGGCCGCTGCCGTTGCTCTCTGACGGCACCCGGATCGCCATGAGCGTCGGTGTCGATCCGGCCAACGGCGTGCGCGAGAGCCGGGAGACCAACAACACGGCGTTCATCGCGCCCACCGTGCGCGCCGAAGCGGATCTGCAGCTGACCGGAACGCTCGCGGTCTACGACATGAGACCCGGAGACCGCAGCCTCCGCGGGTTGATGTGCTCGACAGCGCTCGGCCGTAACATGACGGCTGTGCTGAGGATCCGCAACAACGGTCCGGGACAGTCACCGGCGACGAGTGTGCGCGTGGGCTGGCTGTCCGGCCGCAATATCGGCAACGAACAGTGTTCCGCGGGCATGTGCTGCGTCAACGGCTCCTGTCTGCCGCCGGGTTCCACGGGGAGTTGCCCGCCCCCCGGTCATTTCTTCAGCGCAGCCACCGTCCCTGCGCTGGCTCCCGGCACCGAGATCGTGCTGACGGCCAAGGCCAAGGGAGATATCCCGGCGTTTCCGGGAAACCAGGTCGAGTGGGGCAGCGTGACGCTGGATTCGCAGAACGTCGTGAATGACCCGGACCGACGGAACAACACCTGGGTCATGCACCCCTGAAGCGTTCGACTCGGTCGTACCCATGACGCAGGCTGCCGCCGATGCACAGAGGAGCGCGCGCGATGAATTCGTGACAACATATTCGACGACGCAGCCATCGCGCAGGCGCTGAGCAGGGCGGCCCCGGCCGACGGATCGCGATCAATCGCCCCCGAAGTTGAACGCGCAGTTTCGATGATCATCGCGATCGCTGGCCATGTGGATCATGGCAAGACTTCGCTCGTCAGGCTCCTCACCGGCGTCGATACCGACCGGCTCGAGGAGGAACGGCGTCGCGGCATGTCGATCACCTCTGGCTTTGCGTACCGCCGGTCCGACGAGGGTCACTCGATCGGGTTCGTCGACGTGCCCGGACATCGACGCTTCCTCAACAACATGATCGCCTGTATCAGCGGCATCGATGCCGGCATGCTCGTGGTCGACGCCAACGAAGGGATCATGCCCCAGACGCTGGAGCATCTTCGGGTCATGCGGCTCCTCGGCGTCGCTGATTACATTGGCGTCATCACGAAGATTGACTGCGCGGACGCGGTCCGCACTCACGCGGTACGCGATGCGATCGAGACCCTGTTGCCAGGCAGCAGGATCCTCACGGTCTCCAGCCTGACCGGCGAGGGGAAACTCGAACTGCTCGCCGTCCTGGATGAAGCGGCGGCGCGTTGCGGGCAGCGCGCGACGCGCGGCCGGTTTCGGCTGTCCATCGATCGCGCTTTCGTGCTGAATGGGCCAGGGCTGGTCGTCACCGGTACCGCCGCCGCCGGGTGCGTCACGGCTGGCGACAGCCTGCAGTTGCTGACGTCCCGGTCGCCCAGGGTGGGCAGCCGGGTTCGGGTACGCCGCCTCCACGTGCAAGGTGAACCTGCCTCGTCCGGCGGCGCCGGCCAGCGCTGCGCGTTGAACCTCGTCGGCAACGTTCACTGGCAGGACATCGCGCGCGGCGACTGGCTCGTCGCGCCAGGCAGTACGACGCCGGGCCCGCGCTTCGATGCTCGCGTGGCACTTTTCGACGGTGTTCCGCAGCCTCTGCGGCACCTGCAGACGGTGAAGGTGTACCTCGGCGCCGCACGTCTGCGTGCCAGGGCATTCTTCCTCGATGAAGGCTTCGCGGCGCAATGCCGCCCCGATGACGCGGCGCCAGCGGCCCGCGACCGTCTGGTGCAGTTCATTCTCGAGCGCGAGCTGCAGGTGAGCTGGGGTGACCGCTTCCTGCTCCAGGATGACGGCGAGTCCGCGATCATCGGCGGTGGGACGGTGCTGGGCCCGAACGCGCCGCAACGGCGCAAGACGCGTGCGCAGCGCCTCCAGTACCTCGAAGCGATGGCGCTCGACAGCCCGGGCAGGATCCTCGAGGGCCTGCTGCTGCGGCACTCGCAGTTCGTCGACTTCGGCGAACTCAGGCAGTCCCTCAACCTGCGCGACGACGAGGCGGATGCGTTGGCCGCGAGTCCGTCGCTGACGCAGCGGACCGTGCGTCTGCGGTCGAACGCCGGTGACTGGCTGCTGCCGCGGGACCGGCTCGACGAGACGAAGGCGAAACTGTACAGGACGGTCCGGCAGTGGCATGGGAACCACCCGGCAGACGCGGGGATTCAGCTCGATACGTTGTTCCGGTCATTGGGTGGAGCGGTTTCCCGGTCGCTGTACGCGGCGGTCCTGGACGTCCTGGTGCGGGAAGGGATGCTGGTGCTCGTCGGCGGGCGGGCGATGTGCCGGGAACACCGATCCACTGCGAGTCCCGGGTTGCAGGACGCCTGGATGCGGCTCAGGGACCTGCTGGCGCAGGCCGGATTCCGCATTCCGTCGATCGCGGAAATAGATCGGGATCTGGCCTTGGGCAGCAAGCTGAGCACGGCCGTGATCGGCAGCGCCCTCAGGGTGGGACTGGTGCATCGGCTCGGGACTCGCCGCGTCGTGCTGCCTGATACACTCAGATCGATGGCCGCTGAAATCAACGCGCTTGCGGAGCGTCGTGGGACCTTCTCCGTCGTCGAGGCCAAGGCGCAGCTTGGCCTGGGCCGGGATCTCACCATCGAAGTGCTGGAACATTTCGACTCTGTCCGGTTCACGAGGCGCAGCGGAAATGGTCGCACGGTGATCGACAGAGGCTTGCCGGAGCGGCTTTTCGTCGTGCGGGGTACGCCGCGCGCGCAGTGACCGTCAGCGCAGGTCGCATTCCTGCTCAGGTGGAGACGTCGGCCGCATGAGTTACGAGGTTCTCAAGGACATCGAGAACTGCATGGAGCATGGCTGGAGCGACGGCCTGCCAGTCATACCTCCGTACGGCAGTCTCGTCGACGCGATGCTGGCGGCCATGGGCTGGGAGGCGTCGCGGGTCGTCGGGGAGATCCCGGAGCAGAAAATCAAGGTGCGCGCCGAGCAGGTGGCGGCAACCGCCGTGATGGCTGGCTGCCGGACGGAGTACGGATCGCTGCTGCGGGCCCTGACGGCGGCGATCCTCGATCCGCTGTTCAACGTCAGCGGCGTCGAAGTGACGACCGGCGGGGCCAGCGTCCTCGTCATCGTGAGTGGCCCGGTCGTCGAACGGCTCGGCTTCGAGCACGAGGCCAATGCCTTCGGCGCCAACAACCGCGCGAATGCAACGGTCGGCCGCTTCGCGCAGATGTTGCGCTACTTCTGCGGCAAGGGCGGCGGCGTACTGCGCTCCCACGGCACGATCGGACACCCGGGGCGGATCTCGTTCTGCATCGCCGAGCATCCGACCACCGCCTGGGGTCCGTTCCATACGCAGTTCGGCGTGCCGGCCGAGGCTTCAGCGGTGTCGGTCGTCGCGACCGAGGGACCGAACTCCTGCAACAATCACTACGCCAGCACCGGCGAAGCGATCCTGCGCACGATCGCGGACTGCATGGGGCATTACGGCCAGACGGCCTGGTACTACCGTTCCGGGGGATTCGTCGTCGCCATCGCACCCGATCACATGGAACTCGTCTCCCGGGAATTCAGCCGCGACCAGGCCAGGCAGTTCATCTACGAACAGGCGCGGCGTTCCACCGACGAACTGCGCGGCGTGGGTCGCATCGCCGAGTCGCCGATCGAGTACGCCGGAGTCGAATGGGGCACACTGCGTTCGCCGCTCCGGGACCCTGACCAGCTCTCGTTCATCGAGTGCGGGGCGGCCGGCGGCCGGTTTTCCGCCGTCGTGCCGCGGTGGGTCGGCGGCCAGCACCTGATCTGCAGGCCGATCGCGTAGAATCGGCTTCGTCGTCCAGGCGGTGGCGCATCGGAGCGGAGCATGAGCCAGAAGATCAGCGAATCGATTCCGGCCCGGCAACTCGCCAGTTGCGGCGACGTGAGCTGCGAGTTGCTCGTGAACCCGATACCGCGGCCCGAGCCCGACCCGATATCGATCACTCTCAAACCGAAAGTGCGGCGCGTCACCTTCGTCGATCACGGCAAGCCGAACTCCACCGCCATTCTGACGATGGCACAGGACATCCTGCGCGAGCGGGGCATCGAGGTCAGCGAGGAAATCCTGTTCAAGGGCGACGCGGGCGTGCCGATGCCGGGAGCGCTGCTGGCCCGGCTGGCAGCCGAGCCGGGCCTCGTGCTCTGCGGTGTCTCCGACTGAGGCAGCTGTTCGTCGAGCAGTTCGCTCGACTCCATCGCGTTGCAGCGGGCCGGTGTCGCCGGATTCGCGGTGCTGACCGTTCCTTTCCGGGATCAGGTCGAGCGAGCCATGGCCTATCAGCCGGCCGACAGGCCGCTGCCCGCCATCGTCATCGACCACCCTACACAGATGGTCGCTCGGGATGTCCTCCGGCAGCGCGCGATTCAGATCGCCGACGCTGTCGAACGGCTGCTTGACGACCAGGAGCCATGAGCATGACAACGGCGCTGTCGATCCTCGGCACGGGCGTCTACCTGCCACCCGCGAGGCCGGTGCGTGAGGTGGCGCGCATGGCGGGCGCCGAGGTGGGCAACTATCAGGGCTGGACCAACGTCTGCCACGCGCGGGAGGACGACCATCCAGGCAGCATGGGGGCCGCGGCGCTCGGCGCGGCGCTGGCGGCCGCAGGCGTGGAACCCGAGACGCTCAGGCTGGTGATCTTCGGCGGCATCTCCCGGGATTACCTGCCGTCCTATTCCGTCGCGACGGAGATCATGCGCAGTCATGGCGCGGCGGGGCACTGTCTCGGTCTCGACATCACGATAGGCTGCCTCGGTGCGCTCTCGGCACTGGACATGGCCCAGGGATGGCTCGCCATTCACGGCGGTGGCGTTGCCGCGATCGTGACGGCCGAGCGCTGGTCGTATACGGTCGATCACTCGTCGGTCGCGAGCATGGGTCTGTGGGCGCATGGCGACGGTGCCGGTGCCTGCGTCGTGGCGATGGACACCGCGCATCGGTCGCGAGCGGATTTTCGTGGCGCCGAGTTCACCACCCAGAGCGACCTGAACGGGGCCGTGCTGGTCAAGTACGGAGGCACCCGCCACCCCGTTGCGCCGCCTGGAACCAATCCCGCCGAGCGCCTCTTCATGGCAACGTCCCGCGTCGACATTCGCGAGCGCTATGCGCAAGGGTACGCGAGCAGCGCACGAAACCTGCGCGAGCGCTTCGGCATCGCACCGAACCGCGTGATCTGCAATCAGACGGCCGCGCTGTTCCTCGAGATGATCGCGCGTGTCATCGGAATTCCGATCGAGAACTTCCTGGTGACCGGTCACGAGACCGGGCACGTCGGGTCTGCCGATCTGCTGATCGGGCTGGATCGACTGCTCCGCTCGGGGCAGCTGCATGAGCCCTGCCTGATGGCAGGGAGTACCCCCTACGCGTTCGGCGCCGGGTTGCTGATGCCCCCGGCGCGATAGAGCGGTCGATTCAAGCCACGCGGATGCCGGGCTCGCCCGGCAGCAGGTGGCCGATGACGGCCGCTTCCACGCAGCCGTGGCGCGCGAATTCCGCGAGCACCGCCGTCGTCGAGGAAGGCGCACAGCTCACCAGCAGACCGCCGGAGGTCTGCGGGTCCGTGAGCAGCGCGCGCCACGCCGGATCGATGCCGTCGTCGAACTCGACGTACTCACTGCAGGACGTCCAGTTGCGTCCCGATGCACCCGTCACGATTCCCTCGGTCGCCAGGTCCAGCACGCCGGGCAGCAGCGGCAGCCGGTCCCGCGCGACGCACGCGCGCACGCGCGAGCTGCGACAGACGCCCAGCAGGTGACCGAGCAGGCCGAAGCCCGTCACGTCCGTCATCGCATGCACGCCGGGCAGGCGGGCGATCGCCGTCCCTGCCCGGTTGAGGAGTGTCGTCGTTTCGATCAGCTGCTGATAGCCGGCTGCATCGAGCCGATCGCGCCTGAGTGCCGCCGACAGGATGCCGATGCCGAGTGGCTTGCCGAGCAGCAGCGCATCGCCGGGCCGGGCATCGGAATTGCGACGGATGCCGGCCGGTGCGACCTGCCCGATCGCCACCAGCCCGTAGATCGGTTCTGCGGAGTCGATGCTGTGACCGCCAGCCACCGGAATGCCGGCCGCGGCACAGACGGACTCGCCGCCCCTGAGCACCTCGCGAATCACCGGCACCGGCAGCACCTTGACTGGCATGCCGACGATTGCCAGCGCCAGCAGCGGCGTGCCGCCCATGGCGTAGACGTCCGAGAGCGCGTTCGCGGCCGCAATGCGGCCGAAATCGAACGGGACGTCGACGATCGGCATGAAGAAGTCGATCGTGGCGACGACGGCGACCTCATCGCTCAGGCGGTAGACGGCGGCATCATCCCCGGTCTCGCGGCCAACCAGCAGCGCTGCGACCGGCTCGGCCACGGCGCTTTCCCGCAACAGGTCCGCAAGCAGGCCAGGCTCGATCTTGCAGCCACAACCGCCCCCTCGGGAAAGTGATGTCAATCTCGGAACGGTACCCACAGCGGTCATCGCCGATCCTCTGCAGGGTGGCGGAAGGCAGTAGGAGTCGAACCTACCAGGAAGCGGCTGACGCCCCCTACTGGGTTTGAAGCCCAGCCGCATCGCCGGATACGCATGCCTTCCCCTCCAGCCGATCCTAGACCATCGCGTCGCTCGCTGCGCAGGCGCTCAGGGTTCGAGCTGGCCCAGCTCCGCCAGCAGTGTGCACTCGCCTTCCGCATCGAGACACCTGAGATCCAGGCAAAGCGCTGCATCGGTGAGCCGACCGATCACGGGAGTCGGCAGGGCTCGCAACGCGCGCGCGAGGCGGGCGAGGCTCGGGCCGCGCCGCACGGCGCGCCGCACGACCAGGCCGTGGCTTGGCAGGTCGGCGTCCGGCTGGGCCCCGCTGCCCACCTTGCTGGCCAGCGGTTCGATGGTCACGACGTAGGCCGTTCCGAGCGCGGCGGCCATGGGTTCGGCCAGTCGCTCGGCCTGCGCGCGGATCGAGCCGACCGGGCGGATCAGCAGTTGCAGCGTCGGGATCTGCTCGGCGAGCTGCTCGGGCTTCGCATACAGCTTCAGCACCGCTTCGAGCGCCGCCAGCGTCAGCTTGCCGAGCCTGAACGCGCGCTTGAGCGGATGGCGGTTCAGGCGATCGATGAGGTCACGTCGCCCGACCACCAGACCGGCCTGCGGCCCTCCCAGCAGCTTGTCGCCGCTGAAGCTCACCAGGTCCGCGCCGTCGCGCACGACGTCGCCCACCACCGGTTCTGGCGGTAGACCATACTGTTGCAGGTCAACGAGCGCGCCGCTGCCGAGGTCGACTGCGAGCGGCAGGTCGTGCGCACGGGCGACCCGGGCCAGCTCACGTGTCGCGACCGCGGCCGTGAAGCCGCGCATGACGTAGTTGCTCGGGTGCACCTTGAGGATGAGCGCGGCCCGCGGGCCGAGCGCGCGCTCGTAGTCGGCGAGGTGCGTACGGTTGGTCGTGCCGACCTCGATCAGCTTCGTCCCGGCCACCCGCATCATGTCCGGCAGGCGGAAGGAGCCGCCGATCTCGATCAGTTCGCCACGCGACACCACGGTCTCGCGCCGGGCCGCGAACGCCGCGAGCATCAGCACGATGGCGGCCGCGTTGTTGTTGACCGTGGTGGCGGCTTCGGCCCCCGTGAGCCCGGCGAGCAGCCCGGCGACCGCCGCATCCCGATCACCGCGCTTCCCGCTGCCGAGGTCAAACTCGAGGTTGACGGGCGCGCGCATGGCGGTGAGCACTGCCGCGATCGCGCCGTCGGGCAGCAGCGCGCGTCCGAGATTGCTGTGCAGCACGATCCCGCTCAGGTTGATGACGGCCCGGACCTGCGAACGGTTCGCGTCCGAGACGCGGCGCGTAATCGCCGCAAGCAGCGCCTCGGGCTCGAGCGCCGCCGCGGGCAGCGAGCCCCCAAGCGCACGGACGCGCAGCGCCGCGAGCTCGGCACGCACTGCGGTAACCACCGCTGGACGCCCCGCGCCTCGTATCAACGCCGCGAAGCCAGGTTGCGTCAGCAGGCGGTCCACGGAGGGAAGGTCGCCCGGCCCCGCGGCGCGCAGGGCAGTTGTCTGAGCCACGTACCAGGACCCCATGCAACGAAGCAGCCGATGCGCGCCGACCGGCTGGCAACCTGTCGCGGCGCGCGACAGAGCCTGCGCAGGGCGATCACACGAAACGCGCGCAGTCTACCGGAGGTCCGGCGACGGAGCAGCCGCCACGCGCCGCTTCCGGCGTGCCGCTGCGCAGGCAGCCGCGGTGCGGCCTTTGGCCTGACGATTGGGCCGGTCGCCATCGATGCCGGCCTGCGGCGAAATGCCGGTCGGTCCAGACGGGCCCAGGTCGACGTTCATGCCGACCGGGGAAGCCTCTATACTCGCGGCTGCACTAGGGGACGCGAATGAAGGGGGCGGCGCAGTGAGCGAAGCGCTCGATACGGAGCAGTTGATCGACTACATGCGCGATCGCGCCGGCGCGTTCATGCGCATCCTCGACGGTCACGTCGAGGCGATCGACCGTCACCGCGGCTGGGCGCGGCTGCGCTGGCACCCCACCGAGGCGTGCTGCCATTCGGGAACGATCGTGCAGGGCGGCTTCGTGACCTCGATGCTTGACGCCGCAATGGCGCATGCGATCACCGCGCGCGTCGGTGTCGGCATGATGGCGCCGACGCTGGAGCTGAAAGTGTCGTTCTTCCGCGTCTGCAACCCGGGCCTGCACTACAGCGAGGGCAGTGTGGTACACGCCACACGGTCGATCGCGTTCGCGGAGGCGCAACTCGTGGACGCGCACGGCAACCCGATCGCCCGCGCCTCCGCCACCTGCAAGGTCGCACCGCTGAAAGGCTGACGCCTCAGCGTATGGGCCGCAGTGTGGAGGCGGCCGGGCCGCGGGGGTTTCGAACGGTGAGACGCTCGCGCACGCGAGCGCGTGGGCAGGTGGGCGACGACTCAGGCTGCAACGGGAGTCCTCATGACGAAGCGTGCGCTCGTGGTCGGTGCGACAGGGTTTCTCGGCTACTACGCCGTCCAGGAACTCCTGGCGGGAGGCTGGCGCGTGACCGCCCTCGGGCTGCCGCCCGGGCCGCCAGCCGGCCTGTTTCCCGCCTCCGTCAAAGTGGTTCTGGCCAACCTCGCCGAGGCCACGGACGCTGACCTCCGTCGGATGCTGCGCGGACATCGGGGCCTCGTGTTCGCGGCCGGACTCGACGACCGCCAGGTCCTTGCGAAGCCGGCGTATGAAAAGTTCCGCCAGGCCAACGTTGCGGTCCTCGAGCGGTTGCTGCCCCTGGCCGCAAAGGCGGGCATCGAACGGGCCGTGATCCTGGGATCCTATCTCGCGTATTTCAATCGCCAATGGCCTGATCTGAAGCTCGCCGAACGGCATCCCTACATCCGGTCCCGCATGGAGCAGGAGCAGGTCGCGACGTCCGTTCGCGGCCTCGCCGGGATGGTGCTGGAAATCCCGTACGTTTTCGGAGCCATGCCCGTTCCCGGGTGGACGCCGCTCTGGATCTCGCTGGTCAAGTACCTCCGTGCGACTTCCACGCTGCTGTACAGCGAGGGCGGCACGGCCTGCGTGTCCGCGACAGTCGTCGGGCGCGCCGCGGCCGCCGCGCTCGAACGCGGCAAGGCCGGACAGTGCTATCCCATCGGCCAGGAGAACCTGACCTGGCGTGAGATGCTCATGCGCCTCGCGCGGGCCGACCAGCGGCAGGTGCGGGTGGTGACGCTACCGACGGGGGCGGTCTCGGGGCTGCTGTCGGGCGTCAAACTCTTTCACCACCTGCAGAACAAGGAAGGGGGGCTCGACCTGAGTCATTTCGCCAGCCTGCAGACCGCAGAGGCATTCATCGACCCTGACATCGCCTGCCGGGCGCTGGGCTACGAGCTGGACGACCTCGATGACGCGTTTCGCCAGACCGTGCAAGCCTGCCGCTGAGAGGCATGATGCATGGGTGCATGGATGCATTGGTGGATGGGGCTGGTGTTCGACCGGGACACATTGAAGACGATCGAGTGATGTTGACAGACAACCCGCCGTGCCGGTCACTTCCGTGTGGGCTCAGGCGCAGCTGCGCATCATCTGCGCGATGATGCGCTCGTTGCAGGCGTCGTCGGGCGGTGTCAGCGCAAGGACGCTCCGGGCCACCGCCGCAGACATCAGCAACCAGATCGTGGCCTCGGCATCGACCTTCCCGCGGAGTTTCCCGCGGTCCTGTTCCGCGCGGATGGCCCCGCAGAACTTGTCGAGCAAGGGGTTCCAGTGGCGACTCATCTGTTCATGGAAGACTTCGTTGTCGGTGATTACCAGCATGCGGTTCATCGCCCGCTCGACCGGGTCGTTGAGGAAATCGCGCATTCCGAAGGCGATGCGACGGAGATCTTCCTTCCAGGGGCCCGGCAACGGGATCGATACCTGCGAGACGTGCTCAGCCATTGCTTCCGTAACCAGCGCGTCGCTCCGTCGTCTAACGCATCGAATGCTGCGCCAACATTTGACTCCTCCACGGGCGTTGTTGGTCGACGCGTGCTGAGCAACGAAGGCCGGTCACGATGCGCACAGGCGATCCCGTTTTCGATTACGTCGTCGTCGGCGCCGGCTCCGCCGGTTGCGTCCTCGCGAACCGATTGTCCGCCGATCCGCGCAATCGTGTGCTGTTGCTGGAGGCCGGCGGCAAGGACTCGAGTCCACTGATACACATTCCTGCCGGCTTCCTGCCCATGCTGCAGAAGGGCCTGTACAGCTGGAATTACCAGACGGCGCCACAGGTGCATCTCGACAACCGTGTCCTGCCCGATGCGCGCGGCAAGGTGCTGGGAGGCAGCAGTTCCATCAACGGCATGTGCTACAGCCGTGGCGCGCCGGAAATCTTCGATGGCTGGGCGGCGGCCGGCAATGCGGGCTGGTCGTATCGGGAGGTGCTGCCGTATTTCAGGAAAGCGGAAGGCAATGAGCATGGCGAGGATCTCTACCACGGCGGCTCCGGACCGTTGTGCGTCACGCGCGCGAAGATCGGGAACCCCGCCATCCAGGCCTGGCTGCGGGCCGCGCAGGAGGCCGGATTTCCGTACAACGACGACCACAACGGCGTGCGCTCCGAGGGCTTCGGCCCCTCGGAGCGGACGATTCGCAACGGTCGCAGGATCAGCACGGCCGTCGCCTACCTGAAACCGGCCCGGCGTCGTGCCAGCCTCGCGATCGAAACCCACGCCCGCGCCACGCGGCTGCTGTTCGAGGGGTCTCGCGCGGTCGCAGTGGAATATCGCCAGGGCGAGGAGACCCGGCGCGTCCGTGCACGCCGTGAGATCGTCGTCAGCTGCGGGACGTACCAGTCTGCGCAGTTGCTCATGCTGTCCGGCATCGGGGATGCGGAGCACATCCGTTCTGTCGGTGTCGAGCCGGTCCTCGATCTCAAGGGGGTTGGCAGGAACCTGCACGACCACGTCGGCACGCAGATCCAGTTTTCCTGCCCGGAACCCGTCACGGATTACCGATACGCCAGGAATCCGCTGCTGATGCTCGGCGCCGTCCTCGCGTATCTCACTGCCAGAAAGGGCCTGATCGGCAGCAACGGTACCGACGCCGTCGCATACCTGCGCTCAGGCGCCCCGGGTCATTCCGAACTGGACCTCAAGTACTATTTCATTCCCATCCTGACCAGCGCCGATGCCGGGTTCGTACGCGAGCACGGCGTGACCAATCTCGTGATCCTCACCCGGCCCGAGAGCCGGGGCGCGCTCAGGTTGCGCTCGCCCGACCCGCTGGCGCCGCCGATCATCGACACCAACTACCTGGCGCACGAGCGCGACCGGGAGGCGCTGCGACGCGGGATCAGGATTGCCCGCGGGATCTTCCGCCAGAAAGCCTACGACCGGTTTCGCGGGCGTGAGATCGCGCCCGGCCCGGAAGTGCAGAGCGACGAGGCCCTCGAGGCGTATTTCCGCCGCACAGTCGGCGTCAACTACGAGGCGGTCGGCACCTGCCGGATGGGTAACGACGCACTCGCCGTGGTCGATGACGGGCTTCGGGTGCGCGGGCTCGGCGGCCTGCGCATCGCCGACGCTTCTGTCATGCCCAGGATCACGACCGGCGATCCCAATGCGACCGTGATCATGATCGCCGAGAAGCTGGCGGACCTGATCCTCGCCGAACAGCGGCAGGCAGGCTGACTCGTCCCCGACGCGGCGCGGCGCCGGCTGGCAGGTCGGTGGCGCGGCCACTCGTCGCGTCGACGGTGCCATATGGTACTGGCTCCGCCATTTCCGTCTTCCGAATAATCGCCCTCCATTGTGCCGGCGCAATGCGCCTCGAAGGGCAGCGCGCGCGCGGGGGAGTTCACGCGGGTTCCTGCATCGAAGGTGCGTGGATGCGCTCGAGTCGGTCGACAACGGTGGAGGTGCCAACGATGACTAACCAGGGCTCGAACGGTCTGGTGCTGACGATCGCCGCCGTTGCGGCAGGCGGTTTCCTGCAGGCGGGCAGGGCCAGTGCCCAGGAAGACGTCACCAGTCTCGGGCTGGAGGAAATCGTCGTCACTGCGCAGAAGCGCGAGGAAGACCTGCAGTCGGTGCCGATCTCCATCTCGGCGCTGAATGCCAGCGACATCGATCGCCGCGGCGTACACGGCGCTGCAGATCTCCTGAGCAGCATGCCGAACATGTCCGGATTCATCTCGCCCGGCTCGAGGGGAGACCTTGCGATCACGATGCGCGGCGTGCCGGGCTCGTCTCCGTCGAACCTCTCCAATGATCCGTCCGTGGCCATCTACGTCGACGGCGTGATCATCGGCAAGCAGGTCGGCAATTCACTGGACGTGGCCGACCTCGAGCGCGTCGAGGTCCTGCGCGGACCGCAGGGAACGCTCTATGGACGCAACTCCACGGGCGGCGCCATCAACTTCATCACGCGCAAGCCGAGCGGCGAGTTCAGCGGCAGCTTGAGCAGCACGCTGGGCAGCGACGACCTGTGGGGTGTGCGCGCCATGCTGGACACCCCCACGCTCGGGACCGAGGGACAGGGCGCAGGAACACTCAAGGCCACCCTCAGTGCACAGACGCGCGAGCGTGACGGCCTGTATGGCAGCGACGCGAACGGTGGGCAGGACTACGACGATCTCGACCGCCAGGCCTACCGCGTGGCCCTGCGCTGGGAGCCGAGCGACACGGTGACCGTCGACTATGCGTACGACAAGAGCGAGATGGACGAGGTCGCGACCCCCAATCAGCTGGTCGGCCTCAATGCACTCTCGCTCAATCCGATCACGGGCGAGAGCCTGAGCCGCCAGGATGCCCTGAGCGGGATGATTCAGGCGGGCGATTTCGCGCTCCTCGGCGCGGGGCCCCTGGCCGCCGCGGCGTCCGATCCGACGTTCGTGCGCTGGCTGGATTCGGCCAGGGCGCTGAGCGACGTCTACGCGGATCTCCCCGGAACCACCGACCGGCCGAAGAATGGCACGGCCGACGTCAGGAGCGGTACGTCGAGCGATGCGAGCAGCCACAGCCTGACCGGCGCGTGGCGGGTCGACGATCTCGGCGTACTCGGAAACGTGGAGTTCAAGTCCATCACCGGCTGGCGGGAACAGGACACGCACAACTTTGGCGACCTGGAC
>JAYRRR010000003.1:0-37730 GCA_041910015.1 Steroidobacteraceae bacterium | reverse complement strand
GCTCGCGTGGCTGGAGGCGAGTGCGGCCCCGACCAGGCTCGCGCAGGCGAGCGCGTTGTTGCTGGGGCCGTACGACCGTGCGGCCGCCGCGGAGGCTCATGCACGCGCCGAACTCGACGTCGCGCTGCGTCAGGCCCGCCTGCCCAGGCGTGGCCTGGAAGGTGTCGCTGCCGATGCGCGGGCGCGCGGCTGCGTCGTCACGGCCGTCTGTTTCGAGCGGGCCGCGGCCCGTGCCCGGCGCTGGCATGGCACGCGTCGCCCGAGCGAGTGGGTACCGGCATTCGCCGGTCTGCTCGCCGACGTCGGCTGGCCGGGCGGCGACGCCGACAGCGCGGAACACCAGTCGGTGCAGCGCTGGCGCCAGTTGCTCGGCGAATTCGGCGCCGGCGACGACGTGGCCGGGCCCCTGTCGGCCACCGCGGCAATTCGCCAACTGCGCGAACTGGCCGCGCGCACGCCGTTCGAGCCGCAGGAGGTCGCGGCGCCACTGCTCGTGATCGATCCGGACACGGCCCAGGGCATGCGCTTCGACGCGCTCTGGATCGCCGGAGTGGACGCGGCGCGCTGGCCCGCGCCGGCGGGCCCCGATCCGTTCCTGCCACGCGAGTGGCAGGCGTGCCAGGGCGTGCCCGCCTCGACGGCGGAACTGGCCGCGCGCGCGGCAAGACGCACGCTGGCGCGATTGAGCCAGGCGGCCTCCGCCGTGTTCTGCAGCGTGCCGAGGTTCGAGGACGAGGCGCCGCTGCTGCCGAGTGCGCTGGTCGCGGAACTCCCACGGGCGAACGGCCTCGCGCTGTGGCGCGAACCCGAGCCGGCACGCGCGCTGTTCGATGCACGGCCGATGCTCGACACGATCGTCGATGGTGCGCTGCCTGCATGCGCCGCGCACGAAGTCGTCAAGGGTGGAGCACGCTTGCTCGAACTGCAGGCGGCGTGCCCGTTCCGCGCGGCCGTGGAGCTGCGGCTCGGCGGCCGCGAACTGGAGGATCCCGTCGTCGGCATCGCGCCCACCGAGCGCGGCAGGCTCGCGCACCTCGCGCTGCAGAGGTTCTGGAGCGAGGTTCGCGAGCAGGCGGCGCTGCTCGCACTGTCGCCGGCAGCGCTCGCTGACCGGGTCGCCGCGGTCGCGTCGGAGGTGCTGCGGCCGTTGCGACAGGACGCCGACGAGGTGCGCCACCGGCTGCTCGACTTCGAGCAGCGCTGGCTCGAGGCGCGCGTGCTCGAGCTGCTCGCGCTCGACGCGCAGCGCGAACCGTTCACGGTCCTGCACGTCGAGGAGTCGCACGTCGTTGACGTCGGCGGTGTACAGGTCTGCGTCGTACTCGATCGCGTGGACCGCCTGGGCGACGGTTCGTACGCGCTCGTCGACTACAAGACCGGCCGCGATGCTCGTCCGGCGGCCTGGCTCGGCGAGCGTCCCGAGCAGCCACAGTTGCCGCTCTACGTGCGCACGGTCGCGCCGGAAGAGGTGGGCGCGGTGGCCTTCGCGACGTTGCGCAAGGGCCACACCGGCTATGCCGGGTGGGCACGCCGCGACGGCGTGTTTTCGGCGCTGACGACGTTTGATGTCGCCAGCAAGCCGTTCCGGGAGTATGCGGACTGGAAGGCGCTGCTGGAGCAGTGGGAACGCCGGCTCGATGCGCTCGGGCGCGAGCACGCACAGGGCGACGCGAGTCTCGCACCGGATCCGACGCAAGCCTGTCGCCACTGCCACCTGTCCGGGTTGTGCCGCTCGGCCGAGGCAGTCATCGCCATCGAGGAGGGCGCCGATGCGGCCGGATGAACTGCTGCAGGCGGACGCGCAGGCGCGCCGCGATGCGCTCGACGTCACGCGCAGCTTCATCGTCCAGGCGCCCGCGGGGTCCGGCAAGACCGAGTTGCTGACGCAGCGCTTCCTCGCGCTGCTCGCGGTCGTCGAGCGTCCCGAGGCGCTGCTCGCGATCACCTTCACGCGCAAGGCGGCCGCCGAGATGCGCAACCGCATCCTCGACGCGCTGCGGCACTGTCACGATCCGGCAGCCGATCTGCGCGCGGAGACGCGAGCGCTGGCGCAGCGCGCGCTCGCGACTGACGTCCGTCACGGGTGGGCACTGCGCGACAACCCGAGCCGCCTGCGCGTGCTGACGATCGATGCGCTGAACCAGTCGCTGGCGCACCGTCTGCCGGTGCTGTCGGGGCTCGGTGCCGGGCTCGAGGTCGACGAAGACAGCCGCGGACTCTACGAGCTCGCCGCCGAGCGCCTGCTGTCGCACCTGCCGTCGGCAGGCACCCGCGCCGCGGCCGCCGTGGCCACACTGCTCGAGCACCTCGACAACGACGTGGGCAAGCTGGTCGGACTGATCGCCGGCATGCTCGCGCGACGCGAAGCCTGGCTGCCCGTGCTGCCACCGGGCGACGACGACGACGCGGCGGCTGGCTTGCGCGCCGTGCTGGAAGCCGGCCGTGCCGAACTCGTCGAAGAGCATCTCGCATCGCTGCTGCGTGCGTTTCCATCGCCCTTGCTCGCCGAACTCGCCGGCCATGCACACGACTCCGGCGTGGTGCTGCGCGACGCCGGCTCGGATTCGCCGATCCGGCAATGCACGGGCGCCGCGCCAGGCGCGATCGTCGCCGACGTGCCGCGCTGGCAGGGTCTGGCCACGTTCCTGCTGACGGCCGAAGGCGCACCACGCCGGCGTTTCGACAAGGCCGTCGGCGTGCTGCCGAAGGATGCCAAAGCGCCGGAGCGCGAGCGGCGCAAGGCTCGCATCGAAGCCGCCATGGCGGAGTTCGCGGCGCATGCCGACCTTCACGAGCTGCTGCACGCGACGCGGGTGCTGCCGCCGCCGCGGTACGACGACGCGGAGTGGCGCGTGCTCGCCGCGCTGCTGCTCGTGCTGCGGCTCGCGGCGGCCGAACTGAAGACGGTGTTCGCGGCGAGCGACGCCGCGGACCATCCCGAGTTCGCGATGGCGGCACGCCAGGCGCTGGGGCCCGCGGACGAGCCGACCGATACGGCCCTCGCCCTGGATGCGCGGCTGCGCCACATTCTCGTTGACGAGTTCCAGGACACCTCCGAAGCGCAGGTGCGACTGCTCGAGAGCCTTACGGCAGGCTGGGAACGCGGCGACGGCCGCACGCTGTTCGCCGTCGGCGACCCGATGCAGTCGATCTACCGCTTCCGGAACGCCGAGGTCGGCCTGTTCCTCGACGTGCGCGACCGGGGTCTCGGTTCGCTCAAGCTGGAGCCGCTGACGCTGCGCGTCAACTTCCGTTCGACGCGACCGGTCGTGGACTGGGTCAATCGCAGCTTCGCCACCGTGCTGCCGCAACGCGACGACGTGCTGCGGGGCGCCGTGCGGTTCGCGGAGAGCGTCGCGGCGCCTGTGGCAACGGACGACGGCGGCGTGACGGTGCACGCCTTTCTGCGCCGCAGCCGCGCGCACGAGGCGCAGCGGGTCGCCGACATCGTCGAGGCCCGTCTGCACGAAGCGCCGCAGGCGCGCATCGCCATCCTGGTGCAGGCGCGGGGACATCTGGTCGACGTCGTCCGCGAGCTGTCGCGGCGCGGCGTGCGTTACGAGGCGAAGGACATCGACCCGCTCAGCGCGCGGCCGGCCGTACTCGATCTGCTCGCCTTGACGCGGGCCCTCGCGCACCTCGGCGACCGCGCGTCGTGGCTTGGCGTGTTGCGTGCGCCGTGGTGCGGGCTGCGGCTCGCGGACTGCCACGCGCTGCTCGGCGACGACCGTCGCGCGACGACGCTGCGGCTGCTGCGCGACGTGGATCGGCGCGCGCGGCTCGACGATGGCGCGCAGGCCAGGCTGGTACGCTGTCTGCCCGTGCTCGAACAGGCGCTCGAGGAGCGGCGCCGTTGCGGCCTGCGTGACGCCGTGGAACGCGCGTGGCACGCGCTCGGTGGGCCGGCGACGCTGCAGGGCGCGCAGGACCTGGAGGAAGTCCGCGCGTACTTCGACGCACTCGGCCAGGTCGAGGCGGACTCGCCGGGAGAGCCGGTCGATCTGGCGCGTCTGGCCGAGGCGTTGCGAGGCCTCTACGCGCGCACGCGTCCGGGCCCGCAGACGCGGGTCGAACTGCTCACGATCCACAAGGCCAAGGGTCTGCAGTTCGACACGGTGATCGTGCCGGGGCTGGATCGCGTCGGCCGCGGTGACGCGGCTCCGCTGCTGCGTTGGCTCGAGGTGCCGCGGCACGCGGGTCACCGGCTGATCGTCGCGCCGATCGACGAAGTCGGCGCCGAAGCGGGCAACCTGCTGCATGCATGGCTCGGGCGTCTCGAACAGGCGAAGCTGCTGCAGGAAAGGCGGCGGTTGCTCTACGTCGCGGCGACGCGCGCCGAGCGCTCGCTGCACCTGCTCGGCACGTGCGCCGTCGATTGGCGCGATCCGGCTGGGACGCCATCCGTGCGCTCACCACGCGAGGATTGCGCACTCGGCCTGCTGTGGAACGTGCCTGACGTGCAGGACGCGTTTCGTGTGCGGCTCGTCGATGCAGCGGCCATTGCGGGCGAGGAAGAGCCGGTGGTGCCGCGCGATCCCGTCCTGCGGCGTCTGCCCGACGGCTGGCAGCAGCCGGCGCTGCCGACGGCTCCGCAGATCGCGAGCCGGGAGCTCACGCGGGCCGAGGCGGAGACCGGCGTCGAGTTCGACTGGGTTTCGGAGACTGCGCGGCACATTGGCACGGTCGTGCATCGCGAGCTGCAGCGGCTGGCGCGCGACGGCGGCGCCTTGCCCGCCGCCCGTGCGGAGGTCGACGCCCTGCGGGCCCGCTACGCGACCGAACTCGCGGAGCTCGGTGTCCCGCACGAGAACCGTCACGCGGCGGTCGAGCGCGTACTGGACGCGTTGCAGCGCACGCTCGCCGACGAGCGCGGGCGCTGGCTGCTGCAGGCGGCGCATCGCGACGCGCAGTCCGAATTCGCGCTCACCGGTCGCATCGGCGCGGACATCGTGAGCGTCGTGATCGACCGCACTTTCGTCGATGCGGAGGGTACGCGCTGGATCGTCGACTACAAGACGGGCCCGCACGAGGGCGCGGGGCTCGAGGAGTTCCTCGACCGCGAACGCGAGCGCTACCGGCCGCAGCTCGAGCGCTATGCGGCGCTGCTGCACGCCTGGGACGCGACTCCCATCCGGCTGGGGCTGTATTTCCCGCTGCTGTCGGCGTGGCGGGAATGGGCCGCGCCGGGCCCGGCGCGGCCGCCGGCCTGACCAGCCGCCCGACACGGGCCGCCGGCCGCACGTCGCTCGTTCAGAGCGTGCCGCCGACGCTGAACTGGCGTCGTCCCGCAGCGTCCGCCGGGCCGAGCAGTTGCAGCGACTGCTGCAGTGCCGATGGCACCGGGCCGCGTGGCGCGAGCGTGCCTTCGAGCGAGAAGTTCCGGGCCGGGCTCAGGGTAAGCTGGCCCTGCACGGCGAACGCCCCCCCCGCGTCCTGCACCTGCGCGGTCAGGTTGCGCTGATCCTGCGGGATCGACAGCGACGACTGCGGGTGCGGATGCGGGACCACGACCCGGAAGCTGCCAAACGGGGCATCGCGCGGCGGTGGCGTGACGAGTCCTTCGAGGTCGAGCGTGCCGCGCAGCGCCACGGGCCAGCCGTCGGCGACCTGCACTTCATCGAACGCGCCGGTCGCGCGCCCGCGCCAGCCCCTGGGCAGCCCGAGCGGCAGGTTCGTCAATGCCTCGATCGGGAGCGCGAACTGCAGGCCACGCAACCGCACGTCGCGGCCGGACAGTGATACGTCGAAGTCGCTGGCGATTGATCCGTCGGCGCGCGAGAGCTGCGCGTGACCGGCCGCACGACCTGACAGGAGCCGCAGTGGCCGCAGCGTCCATGCGAGATCCCCGAGCGCCGCGCCGCGCCAGGCGCAGTCCCGGGCCGTGCCGGACCAGACTGAGCCGTCGAAACCCGTTGCATTGATACCGGCACGGCCGAGCGGGCCCGCGAGCACGGCGGCCGGCAGTGTCACGACGACGAAGGCGAGCAGCGCGAGGACGCCGAGTGCGATCAGCCAGCCGGTGCGACGAGTCACGGGAAGTGCGCTGGCCAGGACCGGTACGTGCGAGTCAGCCCGTCGCGCCGGGCTGCGTGAGCGCGAGCGTGGCGTTGACGAGCCCCGGGCCGGCCGCATCGATCATCGCGACGTCGACGCCGACGCCGTGCTGCTGCTGCAGACTGGCGAGCCAGGTCACCAGCGTGTCGAACGGCGCGCCTTCCAGCCGCAGGCGCAGCCCCGCCTTGCCGTCCGGGCTCTGATCGCGCAGCGACGCGCCCAGACCGGCTTCGCGCGCCGTGCGGTCGACGATGACGACCAGCGACTCGCCGCTGCCGCCGGAGTGGGCGATGCCGGCCGCTGCGATCGCCTGCGGCGCCGCCTGGCGCATCCAGGCGAGATCGGCGGTCTTCTGCTCGACGCGCGCGCTCAGCTTGCGGTTCGTCGACGTGAAGGGCAGCACCAGCACGAGATAGACCAGCGCCACGGCGAGCAGTGCGGCGGTCGCGTAGACGAGCTTGCGCTCGCGGGCGTTCAGGTCGGCGAACCAGGCGCGGAGGTTCATGCGGCCCCCAGGCGCACCTGCAGCCTGCCTTCGACGAGCTGGTCGCGCGGGTTGGTCGACTGCAGCTCCACCTGTGCGCCGCGGCTGCTCATGACGCGGCGCAGGCCGTCGAGCGCTTCGATGCTTGGCGCGACGACGCGCAGCTCGAGGATGCCGCCGCGGTAGTTCAGCCCCTCGACGCGTGTCGCCGGCGTCTGTGTCACGGCCTGTGCGAGCAGCGCAATGGCCGGCAGCAACGCGCCCTGTCCGGCACCTGCATGCGCGAGCACGCCCTGGACCTGGGCCTTGGGATCGACGATCCGCTGCCCGGGCAGGATGGACTCGAACGTCTGCGCGATGGCGGCGTCGAGCTGCTTCTCGGCCTGGTGCAGGTGCCACAACCGCCAGCCCTGTCCGCCGACGAAGACCAGCAGCGTCGCTGCGGCGAGTGCCGCGGGCAGGCGCCACTGCTGGAGCTGCGAGCCGATCGAGGAGGGTGGCGCGTAGGCGCCCTGCAACAGGTTGACG
Organism: Steroidobacteraceae bacterium; assembly: GCA_041910015.1. GTDB lineage: Bacteria > Pseudomonadota > Gammaproteobacteria > Steroidobacterales > Steroidobacteraceae > RPQJ01. Next base: position 30,664 of record JAYRRR010000003.1, on the reverse strand, counting down.
TGCTTCGCCGCCGGCAGTTGCGCCGCGAGCAGGGGCAGCACGCCGTCGGGCAGCAGCTTGACCTGCAATGTGGCCGTGCGCGAGCGCAGACCTTCGATCGCCTCGCGGTGGGCTTCGTAGTCCGACGCGACGGCGTAGAACGTCACGTGCTCGCCGGACTCCTGCGCCGGCGCACGTGCAAGATCGAGCGCCGCCGGCAGCGGCAGCGCATCGAGCGCGAACGCCGCAGCGCCGGGGCGGCGCACGTGCAGCATGCCCTCGTCGAGCACGAGCACCGTCGCGTTCGGCGCGGCCGGCACCAGCGACGATTCGGCATAGGCGGCTTCGGGGTGCAGGCCGGCCGCTTCCCAGGTGCTGCGCCAGCGGTCGAGGACATGGCGCGCAACGATCGCGACCGGCGTCGCGCTCGCCGCCGGATTGCGGGCGCCGACGGCGAAGTGCAGGTTCTCCAGCTCCGAGGCGAGCTGCTCCTCGAGCGCAAAGGGCACCGCCTGCGCGATGCGCGCGGCGCCGCGCACGGGTGGCAGGTCGGGCTCGGCGAGCGTGACTTCGGCGGCGGGCAGCAGGAGCACCGTGCGACGGCCCTGCGCGGCGCCGAGCGCGTCGGCGACCGGACCGTTCTGGACGGGGCCCGAGCGGGCGCCGCTGCCGTCGATGATGAGCCAGGACGCCGGCGCGTCGTCGGCCGACCGGAGTCGGATCACCAGGGTCTCGGTCATACGGTCATTCGGCTCCGAAACTGCGCAGGACGGGCCGCACCGCACCGGAGCCCCCGCGCGCGAGCAGACTGTACAGCGTGAACTGGGTAGTGCCAATAGTGACCCATACGGTGGCGCGGAACCACCCGCTCGACTCCGCGAGCGACTCCTGCACCGCGTCGTACTTCGACTCACCAAGCGTGCCACGCAGGTCCTCGAGCGTGGGAAAGCAGGCGCTCTTGCGGCGCGCCGCAAGTTCCTTCTCGTCGAGGCTGAACTGTCGCAGGCCGTCCTCGAGCGAGTCGAGGACCGCGCCGGGCGCCGTGCACACATTGAGCTTCGTGCCGACCGGCAACGCGGTGATGTACGGCCGCAGGCGCCGCAACCGTTCCGGACCGAATTCGGGGAGAGCCATGAGTTCGGACACGCGCGTGATCGGCATGTTTGCCGCGAGGTGCGGCGGATCGAGCCCGGTGTACACCGGATCCTCGGCGCCGTCGGGGAAGGCCGGGTTCGTGTCCGAGTCGATCCAGTCGGCGATCATTGCCGCCCACGCAGGCTCGATTCCCGCCATTTCCAGGATGCGCTCGAGTTGCTGCACGGCCGCCTCGTTGGTCGTGCCGTCGCCGAAGACGAGGTTGTTCAGGTTGAAGCGGCCCTGCATGTCCTCGAGCCGGCCCTCGACCGTGCCCACGCCCTCGTCGATCGGCAGCGGCGGCAGCGTCTGGGCCCACGCCTCGCCGAGGTGGTCCTGCTGCGAGTCCTGCAGGTCCTTGCGCAGGAAGTCTGCGGCCCAGGCCTCCGCGCCGAGCGCCACTTCGAAGCCCTGGTCGACCGCGAACAGGTTCGCGCTGCGGCGCTGGTCGAGCATGCTGTTGAACGTCACGTTGATCGCGAGGATCGTCGCAAGTGCCACGACCAGCACCGCCATGATCAGCGCGACGCCGGACTGCCGCACCGGGAACCGCGGCGTCGCGCGCATCAGCCGGGCACCTCGACGACGCGACGGATGACGCCCCAGTCCTCGAGCTCGAGCGTGACTTCGACGGCCGCGGGACGCGACCGCTGCTGATCGACCGGGCCGGAGCCTTCGATCATCGGCCAGCGCTGCACCCACTCCCGGGACGGCGCCATGAAGCGGAACGAGACGGCGCGCACGCCGCGCAGCAGGTTCACGCGCACCGGTTCGGACGTCTGCGTGCGGTCGAGCACGCGCCAGTGGTCGCGCCAGAGCCCTTGCTGATCCAGGCGGTAGGCGACGCGCTGCAGGGACGGTCGCGGCAGCCCGGCCGTGTTCATCCAGCCGGCGCGCGTGAACTCGATCCGGTACTCGAGCGAATCGCCGGCCACCACGGCAGGGATGTGCTGTTCGCCGATCGGCTCGCGGATCGGACGAGGTTCGATCTGGGTCAGGTCCTGGGTGATCGACTCCACGGCACGCTGTACTTCGCGCACTCGCTGCAGACGTTCGGCCTGGTATTCGGCCTGCCGCTGCAGCTGTGTGTAGCCGGTCAGCGCCATGGACGCCACGATGCCGAAGATGGCGATCGCCACCAGCAGCTCGATCAGCGTGAAGCCGCGCGCGTTCACTCTTTCATGTCCGAAGGTGCCGGCCGCGGTCGCGGGCGATTGCCCTGCGTGCCCTCGTTGCCCCGGTCGCGCCTGTCGCCCCCGTCACCGCCGTCGGTGCCGTCGTCGGTACCGTCGCCGCCTGGCGTGGCGCCGTCGCCCCAGGTGACGGCGGTACCGCCGGCCGCGCCCACGGCGGTCCCGTAGAACCCCGAGACGGTGGCGAGCGAGCTGCCGTCGGCCGCCGCCGCGAGGCGCACGGAGACGTCCATGCGGCGCAGGCTGTCGACCGCGGTCTGCGTGACTTTCATCGTCCAGCGCCATCGCTGGCCGGCGAACTCCAGTTCATCACCCGATTCGCTGAGCTCCGGTGGCGACTGCTGCAGCCGCCGCTCCGTGATCACGTTCATCGCGATCCAGTGTGCGAGTGTCTTCTCGCGCAGGTACGTGCCAGTGCCGGTTGCCTGGTTCACGGCCGTGATCGCGCCGAGCATGCCGAGCGCAACGATGACGAGCGCGGCGAGCACCTCGATCAGCGTGAAGCCGTGCGTACGGCATCGACGACACCGGATCATGGACGCTCCCGCCGGTCGTCGTGCAGCTCGATGCTGCCCTCGACGGTACCGCTCACGCGCCGCTCTTCGTCGGTGCCGTCGCGCGTGAAGCGGACGTCGAACGGCACGAGCTCGCCCGAGGCCTGCAGGATGACCTGTGGCTGGATCGGGTCGCGGTCCGTCTCGGGACGTCGCGGCTCCAGCCGGACGTCGCGATCCTCGACCCGCAGCGACATGCGCAGACCCTCCGGCAGCGTGCGTTCGCGCAGCAGCGGGTCGCCGGACACCGCGTGCCAGCGCTCCTCGCGGCCGTCGTATTCGAGGAACTCGAAGCTCGTCGCGTCGATGCGCAGGCCGAGGTCGCGACTCTGCATCATGGCTTCCTCGCGCGCCTGCAGCAGGATGGCCCGCAGTCGCTCCGCTTCCCGCTGCATCTCGTGGTCGCCGCCGAGCACGTGGACCGAGATCACCGCCATCGACGTGATGATGCCGATGATCACGACGACGACGAGCACCTCGAGCAGCGTGAACCCCGAGGCGCGGCGCGCGGCCGGCGTGGGCCGCAACGGCTTACTCCTCGATGTTCCAGTTGCCGATGTCGGCATCCGTGCCCTCGCCGCCGGGCTGACCGTCGGCCCCGAGCGTGTAGAGATCGTAGTCGCCGCCGCGGGTGCCGGGCGCGATGTACTGGTAGTCGTTGCCCCAGGGGTCCTTCTTGAGCCCGTCGATGTAACCGCCTTCCTTCCAGTTGCGCAGATTCGGGTCGGCGGGGCGCGTGACGAGCGCCTGCAGGCCCTGGTCCGTCGTCGGGTAGCGGAAGTTGTCCATCCGGTAGAGGTTCAGTGCCGTGCCGTAGGCGCGAATGTCCTGCCTCGCCTTGGTCACGCGAGCCTCGTCGACGCGGCGGATCACGTTCGGCGCGACCAGCGCGGCGAGGATGCCGAGAATCACGACCACGACCATGATTTCGATGAGCGTGAAGCCGCGGGCGCGGCGCGGCACGGCGAACGGACGCGCGAATCTCATGTGTGCAACCGTGAGTGACGGTAAATTGGCCCGATCATAGCAAACCGCCCCGTCACCGGGCCCGCGCGCGCATGGATCTACGACGCCTCGCACACACCGACGCACGCGCCTGGCGGGCTCCGCTGCTGCTCGCCTGCGCGCTCGTCGCCACGCAGTGGCTCGGCGCCTCCCGGTGGGAGGCACTGCGCTACGACCGTGCCGCGATCCTCGCGGGCCACGAATACGGCCGGTTCGTCACTGCCCACCTGTATCACTACGACCTCGTGCACCTCGGCTGGAACCTGGCCGGGCTCGCGCTCGTCGCCTGGCTCTTCGCGCGCGATTACACGGTGCGCCAGTGGCTCGCGATCGTGCTGGCTTCGACCGCGCTCATCGACGCCGGGTTCCTGCTGCTCGAGCCGCAGTTGCAGTGGTACGTCGGGTTTTCCGGTGTGCTGCACGGCCTCATGGCCGCCGGTCTCGTGCGCTGGTGGACGCAGCAGCGCGATCCGGCGACCGTCGTCATGACGGTGCTGTTTGCCGGCAAGCTCGCCTGGGAGCACGCGTACGGCGCGATGCCGTTCACGGCGGCCACGCTGGCCATTCCCGTGGTGCACGCGGCACATACGTACGGTGCCGTCGGCGGCGCCGCGACCGCCGTGTGGATCTGCCGGCGGCGGTCGGCACCGTCGCTATAATCGTGCGTCCGGCCCGCGGGCGGCCGTTGTCACGAGTAACCACAACGATGTCACTGGCTTTCGTCTTTCCCGGGCAGGGGTCGCAATCGATCGGCATGCTCGCCGGACTCGGCGCGGCCGAGCCCGTCGTCGGCGAGACTTTCGCCGAGGCGAGCGAAGTGCTCGGCTACGACCTGTGGAAGCTCTGTCAGGAGGGCCCGGAGGCGGACCTCGCCGCCACGGAGCGTACCCAGCCCGCCATGCTGGCGGCCGGCGTCGCGACCTGGCGTGTCTGGGTCGCAAAGGGCGGGCCGCGGCCGGTCGCCATGGCCGGGCACAGCCTCGGCGAATACACGGCGCTGGTTTGTTCCGACGCGCTCGACTTCCGCACGGCCGTGGACGTGGTCCGCTGCCGCGGGAAGGCCATGCAGGAGGCCGTGCCCCGCGGACAGGGCGCGGTGGCCGCGATCCTCGGCATGGAGGACGCCGACCTCGAGGCCGCGTGTCGCGAGGCGGCGCAGGGTGAGGTCGTCGAGCCCGTGAACTTCAACGCGCCCGGGCAGACGGTCATCGCGGGCCATGCCACGGCGATCGCCCGCGCCATCGAGGCGGCGAAAGCCAGGGGTGCCAAGCGCGCCGTGCTGCTGCCGATCAGCGTGCCGGTACACAGCAGTCTCATGGTCGGCGCCGCGGCGAAACTCGCGGCGCGGCTGGCCGAGGCGTCAGTTCGCCAGCCCGACGTACCGGCCGTGTACACTGTCGACGTGCAGACGCATTCGAGCCCGGAGGGCATCCGCCGCGCCCTCGAGCAGCAGCTCTACAAACCGGTTCGCTGGGCCGAAACGGTGCGCGCGATGGTCGCCACCGGCTGCACCACGTTCGTCGAGTGCGGCCCTGGCAAGGTGCTGACCTCGCTCAACCGCCGCATCGAGCGCCGGCCGGAGCTGAAGATGCTCGCGCTCGAGGACACGGCATCGATCACCGCCGCGCTCGCGGCCTGCGGAGGAACGCCATGAACACGCTGGCCAACGAGCTCGCTCTGGTCACGGGGGCCACGCGCGGCATCGGCCGCGAGATCGCCCTGGAACTCGGGCGGCGCGGGGCGCGCGTGATCGGTACGGCCACGACCGCTGCCGGCGCGCAGACGATCGACGCCTGCCTGCGCGAGGCGGGCATCACGGGGCGCGGCGTTGTGCTCGACGTCGCCGACGCGGCTGCCGTCGAAGCGTGCTTCAAGGCGATCGAGGCGGCGGAGGGCACACCGTCGATTCTCGTCAACAACGCGGGCGTCACGCGTGACGGCCTGCTGATGCGCATGAGCGCCGAGGACTGGCAGGTGGTGCTCGACACCGACCTCGGCGCCGTCTACCGCACCTGCAAGGCCGTGCTGCGCGGCATGATGAAGGCGAGGAAGGGCCGCATCGTCAACATCGCCTCGGTGGTGGGCGTGATGGGCAACGCCGGACAGACCAATTACGCGGCGGCGAAGGCCGGCATGATCGGATTCTCGAAGAGCCTCGCCCGCGAGGTCGGCTCGCGCAACATCACGGTCAACGTCGTCGCGCCCGGTTTCATCGTGACGGACATGACGGACGCGCTCGGCGAGACGCAGAAGGCGGCGCTGCTCGGCCAGGTGCCGCTCGGCAGGCTGGGCGCGCCCGCAGACATTGCCCGTGCCGTGGCGTTCCTGGCGTCGCCCGATGCGGCTTACATCACCGGCGAGACGCTGCACGTGAACGGCGGCATGTACATGATCTAGAACGGATTTCCGGCCAATTGGACCCCCACCGTGGCCATGCCCTAGAATACGCGCCCCATCGGCCGAACCAGGGGTGGCCGAAGTGCGGGTTCATTTCCTTGCAGAGGATTCCAACGACAATGAGCAGTATTGAACAGCGGGTGAAGGCGATCGTCGCCGAGCAACTGGGCGTCAAGGAGGAGGAGGTCACCACCGAGTCCTCTTTCGTCGACGATCTCGGTGCTGACTCGCTCGACACTGTCGAACTCGTGATGGCGCTCGAAGAGGAGTTCGAGACCGAAATCCCGGACGAGGACGCCGAGAAGATCACGACTGTCCAGCAGGCCATCGACTACATCAACGAGCGTCGCAGCCAGGCCTGAGCTGCGCCTCGTCGCCGCGCCGCCACGGAGGGCGGGCCGGCTACGTTTTCTTTTCTGATCACCACCCGGGAGCCGCAGCTTGTCCAGGCGCAGAGTCGTCGTCACGGGTTTGGGCATCGTCTCCCCGCTGGGCAGCACGGTCGACACCGCCTGGGACGGCATCGTCAACGGCCGCAGCGGCATCGGGCCGATCACCAGGCTCGACGTGAGCGCGTTCCCGTGCCGCATCGGTGGCGAGGTGAAGGGCTTCGACGTCGAGCGGTACCTGTCTGCCAAGGACGTGCGGAAATTCGATCCGTTCGTCCCATTCGGGTTCGCCTCGGCGGCGCAGGCCATCGAGGACAGCGGGCTCGAGATCGGTGAGGGGAACTGCTCGCGCATCGGCGTGGCGATGGGCGCCGGCATCGGCGGTCTCTCGACCATCGAGGACAACACGGCGAAGTGGCTCGAAGCGAAGTCGCCGCGCAAGATCTCGCCGTTCTTCATTCCCGGCAGCATCATCAATGCGGCGGCGGGGCAGGTGTCGATCCACTACGGCCTGCGCGGCCCGAACCTCGCCCTGGTGACGGCGTGCACGACCTCGACCCACAGCATCGGCATCGCGGGTCGCCTGATCCAGTACGGCGACGCCGACGCGATGGTCGCCGGCGGCGCGGAAATGGCGTTCACGCCGCTCGGTATCGGCAGCTTCTGCCAGGCGCGTGCGGTGTCGCAGCGCAACGACGAGCCGGAACGCGCCAGCCGTCCGTGGGACCGTGATCGCGACGGTTTCGTCATGGCGGAAGGTGGCGGCGGAGTCGTGCTCGAGGAGTACGAGCATGCACGGGCGCGTGGCGCGCACATCTATGCCGAGCTGATCGGCTTCGGCATGAGCGGCGACGCGCATCACATCACCGCGCCGCCCGAGGATGGCGAAGGCGCGAGGCTCGCCATGGTGGCGGCGATCCGCGATGCAGCCATCGCCCCGGCCGAGATCGACTACATCAATGCGCACGCCACCTCGACCGGACTCGGCGACGCCGCCGAGACGGTCGCGATCAAGCGCGCGCTCGGCGACCATGCGCGCCGGGTCGCGGTCAGCTCGACCAAGTCGATGACCGGCCACCTGCTGGGCGCCGCCGGCGTCGTCGAGGCCATCTTCTCGATTCTCGCCATTCGCGACGGCGTGCTGCCACCCACGATCAACCTCGAGAACCCCGACCCGCAGTGCGACCTGGATTACGTGCCACGCACCGCACGCCAGGCGCCGGTGCGAGTCGCGCTGTCGAACTCGTTCGGTTTCGGCGGCACGAACGGCAGCCTGGTCTTCCGCGCCCTCGCCTGAGTGGGCGCGACGCCCCCCGGCATCGACATCGATCTCCTCGCGCTGCACGAGCGCTTTCCCGACCGTTACCCCGTGCTGCTCGAAAGCGTGAGCGGCGCATCGGCTCTCGGCAACTCCGACCTGCTGCTGGCGCTGCCCGGCGCGCGACTCGTGCAGCAGGGTGACGGCTCGCTCGCCGGCGATGTTTCCGTCACATCGTCCGGACGGTTTCTCGACACGCTCGACGCCTGGTTTGCCGCGGTCGCGGATGGCCGGTCGGGCGAGCCCGCAGACGTCCCGTTCATTTCGGGTTGGTTTCTCTATCTGGGGTACGAGCTGGCTGCGGAAGTGGAGCCCACGGTGCGGCTGCCGCGCTCGCGCCTGCCGCGGGCCGTGGCGTGGCGCATGCAGGGCGCGCTGGTACGCAGCCGTTGCTCCGGCGCCGTTGCGATCCGCGCCGGGAACGAGGCGCTGACTTCGGCGTTGCGTGCGCAGGTCGTGGCCGACATGGCGGTCGCCGCCGCCGCACCGCGCCGCGAGCCACCGCCAAAGCTCGCGACGACCGTTACCGAGCAGGATCCCGCGGCATTCGAGGACGGCGTGCGCGAAGTGCTCGCGGCGATTGCGCGGGGCGACGTCTATCAGGCGAACCTCTCGCGCTCGTGGCGTGCGCAACTCGCGCGCGGCGCGACCCGCGTCGATCTCTACCGCGCCCTGCGCCGGGCCAACCCCGCGCCGTTCGCGGCCATGGCCGACCTGGGCGAGTTCGCCGTGCTCAGTTCATCGCCGGAGCGTCTGCTGGAACTGCGCGGCGGCAGGGCCAGCACGCGCCCCATTGCCGGCACCCGCCCGCGCGGCGGCGACGCCGACGCCGACGCCGCCCTCAAGCACGAGCTGCGGCTCAACGAAAAGGAACGGGCCGAGCACGTGATGCTGGTCGACCTCGAGCGCAACGACCTCGGCCGCATCTGCCGGGGCGGCACGGTCGTCGTCGACGAGTACATGACCATCGAGACGTACGCGACTGTGCATCACATCGTCTCGAACGTGCGCGGCGCCTTGCGCGACGACGTCACTCCGGGCCAGGCGATCGCCGCCGTGTTCCCCGGTGGCACGATCACCGGATGCCCGAAGGTGCGGTGCATGCAGCTCCTCGCGGACCTGGAACGCGAGCCGCGCGATGCCTACACCGGTTCCCTCGGGTATCTGGATCGCGGCGGGAACATGGACCTCAACATCCTGATCCGCACGCTGACCGTGCGGCAGGACGAGATCGGGTTTAGGACCGGGGCCGGCATCGTGGCAGACTCGCTGCCCGGGGCGGAACTGGCAGAGACGCGTGCGAAGGCTGACGGCATCCTGCGCGCATTGGGAGAAGCGACTTGATCGGACGCAGACTGGTGAATGGAGTCGAGGGCGCGGGCATCTCGGCGGACGACCGTGGCTTGCAGTACGGCGACGGCCTGTTCGAGACCATGGGCGTATCCGACGGCAAGGTGAAGCGGTTCGCGATGCACATGGCGCGGCTCGCCGAAGGTTGCCACCGGCTCGGCATGCCCATGCCCGCGACCGACCTGATCGAAGCCGAATGCGAGAAGGTGCTCGAAGGTCTGGGCGCAGCGGTCGTCAAGCTGATCGTCACGCGCGGACCGGGCCCGCGTGGCTATCCGCCGCCTGCGGAACCCACGGTCACGCGCATCGTCAACTCGACGGCGCAGCAGGTGTCTGAAGCCGAGGCGTCGCGTCCATTGCTCGTGCGCGTCTGCGAGACGCGTCTCGGTCGCAATTCGCGACTCGCGGGCATCAAGCACCTGAACCGGCTCGAGCAGGTGCTCGCGGGCGCCGAATTGCGCGAACCCGCCGTCGACGAGGGGCTGATGCGCTCGACGGACGACCGGCTCGTGAGCGGCACGGCGTCAAACCTGTTCATGGTGCGCAAGGGTCGGCTGCTCACGCCGCAGATCAGCGACTGCGGCGTGTCCGGCGTGATGCGCGAGGTCGTGCTGCGCACGGCTGCCCGTCTCGGCATCGAAGTCGAGGTCGGGCAGTTCACGCTCGCGGACATCGAGCGTGCCGACGAGTTCTTCCTCACCAACGCCGTGCGTGGCATCCGGCCAGTGGGCTTCGTCGAGGGGCTCAAGACCTTTGCGCCGGGTCCGACGATCCCTCGCCTGCGCGAGGCGCTGGAAGCCGAAGCCGCATGAAGGCCGTGCGACGGGCGGTCGTGCTCGTGGTCCTCGCGGCCGCGCTTGCGCTCGTCGGCACGCTGCTCCATGTCCGTACGTGGCTCGATGCACCGCTCGCCATCGGCGCCGAGTCGGTCACGGTCGAGGTCGCTCCGGGGCAGTCGCTCACGGCGGTGGCGCGCGACCTGGCGGCGCGCGGCCTGCTGCAACGGCCGCGTCTGCTGTCGCTCTATGCGCGCTGCACGGGCGCCGATGCTCGCATGCGGGCGGGCGAATATGCGCTCGAGGCAGGCACGACGCCGCGGACGCTGCTGCGCCTGTTCGTGAACGGGGCCGTCGTGCAGCACTCGGTCACGATCGTGGAAGGCTGGACCTTCGCTGAATTGCGCCAGGCGCTCGCCAACCAGCCGACGCTCGATCACGCGACGCGCGACCTGTCCGACGCCGAGGTCATGGCGCGGCTGGGCGAGGAGGGGCGTCATCCCGAGGGACTGTTCTTTCCGGACACCTACCTGTTCGGCAAGGGGACGCGCGACCTCGAGCTGCTGCGCCAGGCCCGCGACCGCATGCGCAGGGAAGTCGACGCCGCCTGGCAGGCCCGCCGGCAGGACCTGCCGCTGCACGACGCCTACGAAGCGCTGATCCTCGCCTCGATCGTCGAACGCGAGACCGGCCTCGCTGACGAGCGGCCGCGCATCGCCGGCGTGTTCGTCGAGCGTCTGCGCCGCGGCATGCGGTTGCAGACCGACCCGACAGTCATCTACGGTCTCGGCGCCGCATTCGACGGCAACCTCCGACGTGCCGACCTCGAGCGCGACGGCCCGTACAATACCTACACGCGGACGGGTCTGCCGCCCACCCCGATCGCGCTGCCCGGAACCGGTTCGCTGCGTGCCGCGGTGCAACCCGACGAGCGTGGCGAGATCTTCTTCGTCGCGACCGGACTGGGCGACGGCTCGCACGTGTTCTCGAAGACGCTGGCGGAGCACGAGGCGGCGGTCGGGAAATACCTGGCGCGGTACCGCCGGCAGATCTCGCCATGACGACAGAAGGGGCTCGCGTGACCGGCCGGTTCATCACGTTCGAAGGTGGCGAAGGCGTCGGCAAGACAACGCAGGTCGGACGCGCAGCGCAGTGGCTGCGCGCCTGCGGGCTCGAGATCGTGCAGACGCGCGAGCCGGGGGGCACGCCGCGCGCGGAGCGGCTGCGCGAGTTGCTGCTGCAGCGTTCGGACGAAGCCATGCCGCCATCCTGCGAATTGCTGCTGATGTTCGCGGCACGCGCAAGTCATCTGGCGACCCTCATCGAGCCCGCCATCGCGCGCGGCGCGTGGGTGCTCTGCGACCGTTTCAGCGACGCGACGTATGCCTACCAGGGCGGCGGTCGCGGCATGGCCACGGCCGACATCGACGCGCTCGTCCGCATCGTCCATCCACGACGGCAACCCGACCTGACGCTGCTGCTGGACGCGCCGGTCGAGATCGGCATGAGCCGGGCCCGTGCGCGCAATGGCGGCGACGGACCGGACCGGTTCGAGACCGAACGCGTCGAGTTCTTCGAGCGGGTGCGGCAGGTCTATCTCGAACGCGCGGCGCGCGAACCCGGCCGCTTCCGCGTGGTCGATGCCGGCCGTGCGCCCGAACGAGTCGAGGCGGACGTGCGCGACGCGCTGGAATCGCTCGGCGTCCGGGACAACCGCGCATGAACGACGACGCGGCGGAACGTGCAGCGGCAGGCGACGACGGGTCTGCCCCGCCATCGATCGACTTCCTGCCATGGCACGCGCACGCGCGTGACAATCTGGGGGCGGCGCTTGCGGCGGGGCGCCTGCCGCACGGGTTGCTGCTGCAGGGCCCGGCCGGCGTCGGCAAGGAACGGTTCGCGTCGGCGCTCGCGGCAGCGCTCCTGTGCTCGGCACGCGGCGAGTGTTTCGAAGCCTGCGGGCACTGTGCCGAATGCCGTCTTTCGCGCGCGGGCACGCATCCGGACGTGCACTGGGTGCGCCTGCTGGTGGACCCGGAAACCGGGAAGGACAGGAAATCCATCGGCATCGACCAGGTTCGCGACCTGTGCGAACAGCTCGCGATGACCAGTCTGCGCCGCGGTTACCGCGTCGCCATCCTCGTCCCGGCCGCAAGGATGACGACGTCGGCGCAGAATGCGCTGCTCAAGACCCTCGAGGAGCCCGCGCCGCGCACGCTGCTGGTCCTCGTCACGGCGCGCCCGTCCGCGCTGCTGCCGACCCTGCGGAGCCGGTGCCAGCGCATCGAGATCGCCCGTCCGGATGCCGGCGCGGCGCTGCGCTGGCTGAGCGATGCACTCGGCGGCGAAGCGTCGCCGCGCCTGCTCGACGTCGCCGGCGGTGCGCCAGTGAAGGCACTCGCCCTGGCGGAGCATTTCGACGGCCTCGAGCAGCAGATGGCCGGCCTGCTCGACGCCTTGCTGACCGACCGCATCGACGTGACCCGCGCCGCCGACGAGATGCAGGGGGAGGGCCTTGCTACGCGTCTCGACTGGCTGGAGGGGTGGCTCGGGGCAGCGTTGCGACGCGGAATCGGCCTCGACGCCGAGACGGGACTCACGTTTCGCGCCGGGTTGCCCTTGCAAAGGGCAGCGGCCGAGTTGAACATAACCGCGGCGTTCCAGGTGCTGGATCGCCTGCGCGAGGCCCGCCGCCTGCTCGAAGGAGGCTCGGTGTCCCCGCCCCTGGTGGTCGAGATGCTGCTGCTGGATCTGCGGGCGGCGCTGCGGCCCCGTTGACGGAGCAGTCATCGAGATGAGCCCTGCCCACGCGCCGCGACAGCCGAACAAGCCGGGACTGCTGACGCTCACCATCAAGGACAAGAGCGCGTTGTACCTGGCCTACATGCCGTTCGTGAAGAACGGCGGTCTGTTCATTCCCACGAGCAGCAACTACCGCCTCGGCGACGAGGTGTTCATGCTGCTGAACCTGATGGGCGAGGACGAGAAACTGCCGGTCGCCGGACGCGTGATCTGGATGACACCGAAGGGCGCGCAGGGCAAGCGCACGGCGGGCATCGGCGTGCAGTTCAGCGAGCAGGACCGCGGCAATACCCAGCGCAAGATCGAGGCCTACCTCGCGGGAGCGCTGGGCGGGGACAAGCCAACCCATACCATGTAGCGCCCGGCCGTCTCCGGGCGGCCCCGTCGCCTTCCGGCTGCGGACGTCGTGGAAGGGCGTCGCCGTGCCCTGCGGCAGCCAGCCGACGGGATCAGGAGTCGCCTGTGCGGATCAGCGCGTCGGCGATATCGGTCGCACCGATGCCGCCGCGCAGCACGCAAGCGTCGAAACCGCGCTCGTTGAGGATGTAGGCGGCGGCCGAGCTGCGGCGACCGTTGTCGCAAACGACGACGTAGCGCACCGCCGGGTCCAGCGTCTTGAGCTTGAGACGGATGAAATAGAGCGGCACGTTGAGCGAAGGCTCGAGGTGGCAGTGCTCGAACTCGCTCGGCAGCCGCACGTCGATCCACGTGCCGCCGCCCGCGACGACCTGCCGTGCCTGCTCGTAGTCGACCCACTGCAGCATCGGCTCGTTGAGCAGCGTGGTGAAGTCGTCTTTGCCGAGTCGCATCAGCGAGCCGTCGGTCAGCATCGACACGGTCGCGTTGCGTCGCGCGCCGGAGATCAGCGCTTCCTCGCCGAAGGACTCGCCCTTGCCGAGTTCGGCGAGCCGGATGCCCTCTCGGTTCAGCGGCGTTTCGCGGCTGACCACGCAGCGGCCCTCGACGATCACGTAAAAGTAGTCGCCTTCATCGCCCTGACGGATGATGACGTCGCCCGCCACGTGGTTCATGCGCTGCATGCGCAGGAAGACGGCCTGCAGGTTCGCCGGCGGGATGCGATGGAACGCGCCGTTCTGCAGCAGGATCGTCATCCAGTCGTCGCCAGCTTCGTCCCCGACGCGCAGTTCGCCCACCTCGTACTGGCCTGTCTGGTCCCAGGTCAGCAGCACGTCGAGCATGTCGCTGTCGATCACGATGTACTCGATGCGGTCGGAAGCGACGCGCGCCACGCAGCGACGCGGCAGGACAGGCGCGAGCGGGTGACGCGCGTCCGGCGTGCCGCCACGCACCGTTCCGACGACACGGCCGTTGGTCATGAACTCGACCGTGCCGGTCACCAGGTAGTAGGTGCGCTTGTCGGTGTCGCCTTCCTTGAACAGCAGACGTCCCTGGCCGAGCTCGCGAACGGTGGTCTTGCGCGCGAGGGCCCGCAGGTTCTCGTTCTTGAGTCCGTCCAGCGGCGAGAATGCCCGCAGGAATCTCAGGTCAACGTCGCGCTCGCTGCTCATGCGGAAGGCAGTGGCAAAAGATTCCAGATGATATCACGCGGTTCCGGATCCGAACGTCTGCCAGCCGGGGTCCGGCCGGAATCTCGCGCCGTGACGCGCCGCGAGCCTGTCGAGGGTTGCGACGACTTCGTCGATGCCACGCTCGCGCGCGTACCGCAGCGGGCCACCACGAAACGGCGCAAAGCCGGACCCGAAGATGATGCCGGCGTCGACCAGATCGGCATCGGCCACGACGCCCTCCCGTAGCACGGCCATCGCCTCGTTGACCTGCGCGAGCATGAGCCGGTCCTGCAGGTCGGCAGGTGCCCGCGCGTCGGCTGCCACCGGCGGCTTCACGGCGTGGCCGTCCCGCCATTCGTAGAGGCCGTGGCCGGTCTTCCGGCCGAGCTTGCCGGCCTCGACCAGCGGCGCGACGGCGTCGGGCGCCGGGCCGCCAAACCTGGCGGCGAGGATGCGGCCGACCTGCAGGCAGACGTCGAGCCCGACGATGTCGGCAAGTTCGATCGGGCCCATGGGCATCCCGAAACTCACTGCCGCTGCGTCGATCAGCGCGAGCGGTACCCCTTCGTGGGCCGCGAGCATCGCCTCGGTCATGTAGGGCATCAGCACGCGGTTGACCAGGAAGCCGGGCGCGCTGCGGCACGGCAACGGCAGGCGATCGAGGGCGCTCGTGAATGCGAGCGCGGCGGCCGTGGCCCGCGGGTCCGTCACCGCGGACTCGACCACTTCGACCAGGGCCATCTGTGCGACCGGATTGAAAAAATGCAGTCCGACCAGCCGCGACGGCTGCGCCAGACCCGCGCCGAGCGACTCGAGCATGAGGCTCGAGGTGTTGGTGGCGAGGAGCGCGCCCGGCTTGAGGCGAGGTTCGAGTCGCGCGTAGAGCTCGCGCTTGGCGTCCGCGTCTTCGTGGATCGCCTCGATCACGACGTCGGCCTGCCCGACGCCGGCGCCCGCGACATCGCCGCGCAGCCGCGCCCGGTACTCCTCGAGCCGCGCGGGCGTCTTCGCGCGCTTCGCGAACAACGCGGCCGCACGGTCGAGGGCGGGCTGCAGGAACTCCTGCGCGCGGTCCTGCAGCGTCACGTCGAACCCCCGCACGGCGCACCAGGCGGCGATGTCGCCTCCCATGACACCCGCGCCGACGACGTGAACCCGGCCGCCCCGGGGCAAGTCATGGCCGCCGAGACCCTTGAGTCGCTCCCGCAGGAAGAACGCCCGCACGAGGTTGCGTGAGGTTTGCGTGCACACCAGGTTCGCGACGGACTGCGCCTCGGCCTCGTAGGCCGTGCGCGGATCTGCGCCGTGTCGGCGCCAGAGGTCGACGAGAGCGTAGGGCGCGGGATAGTGCTCGCGACGCACTTTGCGTGCGACCTGCTGCTCGACCCTGCCCGCCACCAGGCTCCGCACGAGCGGCAGGCCAAGCAACCGCTGAGCGAACGGCGCGCGGCGCGCGGCCGGCCGTTGCGTCAGAAACCGCCTCGCCGCTTCGTGAAGCTGCGCCGGAGGCACGACGGCGTCGACGAGCCCGATCGCGAGCGCCTGGTGGGGGCGCAGGTTCCTGCCCGTCAGCATCAGGTCCATGGCTTTTGTGACGCCGAGGAGCTGCACGGCGCGTACCGTGCCGCCGAACCCCGGGTGGATGCCGAGCAGGACCTCGGGCAGGCCGAGAGTCAGCTTCGGGTCGTCGGCGCAGACCCGGTACCGGCAGGCCAGCGCGAGTTCCAGCCCGCCGCCGAGCGCGTAGCCGTTGATCGCGGCGACCGTGGGAAAGGGAAAGTCCGCGAGCCGCCGCAGCACGCCGTGCGCGGCGCGGATCCACGGCACGGCTTCTGACGGCGTGGACACCTGCGCGAATTCGGCGATGTCCGCACCTGCGATGAAGCCAGTCTTGGCGGACGCGATCACCAGCCCGAGCGGTTGCCGTCGCTCGACCTCGGCGAGGTGTTCGTCCAGTTCTTCCATGACCGGTCGCGACAGCGCGTTCGCGCTCGCACCGGGCTTGTCCAGGGTGAGCCAGACGATGCGCCCGGCATCGACTTCGAGCGTCCAGTGGCGCGGGGGGGCGGAATCTGCGGCGGTGGTCATGGGGCCCTCCCGGGCCTTCCGGCTCAGCCCGTGACCTGGAAGTCGCAGACCAGCGGACGGTGATCGGAATACGTGACAGCGGGTATCTCGAAGCTGTCGACCCGGATGCCCTTCGAGTGCAGGATGAAGTCGAGTTCGAGACGCGCCTTGCGCGCGGGATAGGAGGGCAGGCCTTCGCGGTTGGCGCTGCGCAGGCCGCTGGCCTCCATGAACAGCGCCATTTCGTGCTCGCCCCAGAAGGTGTTGAAGTCGCCGGCCACGATCACCGGCTTGACCGAGCGTTTGACCAGCTCGTGGATCTGCCGCAACTGCACGTGCCGGTGACGGAACTTGAGCGACAGGTGCACGAGGAAGACGCACAGGTCGTCGAGCTCGAGCTCGATGATCAGGCGCTTGATGCCGGTGTCGAAGTAGTGGAAGCGCTCGCCTTCCACGCGGGGCGCCGCGAGGAACGCGTTCGCCTGCTTGTTCACGATCGGTACGAAGGTGTTCAGCGAGTCGGCGCCGTACTTGCACTGGTAGGTCGAGTAGTGTCCGAGCGATTCGGCGATGACCTCGGCCTGGTTCACGCGGCCGGTCCGGATCGAGCCGGTGTCGACTTCGACGAGGCCGACGATGTCGGGGTCCTTGGACTTGATGAACTGCGTGATGCCCGAGAGGACGCGCGAATTGCTCCGCAGGTAGCCCGCGCCGGGAACCGGAAGGTGGAATGCCGCGCCCGTGCCCGTCGCGTAGCGGATGTTGTAGAGCAAAAAGCGCATCAGACCGCAATTCTACGGGCCTGCGGCACGATCCGAAACGCGTGCGCTAGGCTAGACTAGGCGTCGCCAGGGGCCGGTACGTGGCAGGAGTCCTCATGAGCAGCGTCACCCAGAAGAATCCGATCCGTCTGTTCGTCGCGCACACATGGGTGGAGGACGAGGATTACCACCGGATCTTCGAGTACCTGGAGAGCGCGCCGAACTTCTTCTACCGCAACACCAGCACGCCCGACCAGCGCCCGTCGGGCGACAAGGAAGCGTTGCGGGAGTCGCTACGCCGGCAGATCGGCGACGCGGAGGTGACGCTCGTGCCGGCTGCCTTGTACCGGCGCAGCGTGGAATGGATCGAGTTCCAGATGCACTGCGCCAAGGCGTACGACAAGCCGGTCATCGTGCTCGAGCCGTTCGGCGGCAAGGACACGATTGCGCCCGCGGTGCAGGAGCTGGCGGACGACGTCGTGCCCTGGGATCAGCGCCAGCTCGTCGACGCGATCAAGCGCCAGGCCCGCCACGAGGAAACGACGCGCTTCGACGTGATCGAATTCAAGCTCGACTGAGGAAGGCGGGCAGGTCGCCCGGGTCGCTGTCGTGTGCGGTGCCGACGACGCGCAGCCGCGGTGCGCCCACCGCCTCGCCTTCGCTGCTGGCGACCTGCGCATACATCTCGAGAATGCAGACGGCATGTGCCGCCGCTTCCGCTTCCGACATCTTGCGCACCGAGACCTCGGGCGCCGTCATGCCACCGGTTGCATGGGCTGAGTGCATCGCCGCGCGCAGGCTCTGCAGTCGAGGTCGCAGGGTGTCCGGGAGGTCCTTGTCGTGCAGCGGCGACAGGTGGTCGCGCCACGCCTCGATCAGCCGCTGCTTCACCGGGCCGCTGCCCACCAATATGCGCACTGCGTCGTCCAACACGTCCCACGTCGTTGCCATGGCTCGCCCCGATGAAGACAATTTTGTTTTATCCGACAATTAGTTGGCGTTTGTTATTAAAGTGAACTATAGGAATTCAGTGCACTTCAAAAACCCGATATGAATCAGCCATCTACGTGCCGAATATACGCCACTGCATGAGAAGTGCAACGTCCCGCGTTTCAAATAACGTGACATGGCTCCCAGACGGCCACCGTCAGCGCACACCGGCCGTCGCGGACCCAGGACCGCTGCGCAGGACGCGGACCCCGACGCGGCCGCGCGGATCGGCGGCCACCTATAATCGCACCATCGCCGCTGAACGCACGCCGGCGCGGGCCCGCGTCGCGACTCGCATGGGCACGAGAGGGCGCCAGAGTTGATCGTCACGACGACCCTCACGGGCAGCAATGCAGACGTCATCGGTGAGGCGATCGCATCCGTGGTCGACCAGGTCGATTGCTGCCTGGTCATCGACACCGGAGCCCGCGACCGTTCCATCGAGGTGGCCCGCGAGTCGGCCGGCACGAAGTTCCTGCTGCGCGAGTTCCCCTGGAAGAACGACTTCGCGGCGGCCCGCAATTTCGCGCTCGCGGCCGCGACGGAAGCCGGCGCTCACTGGGCGGTCACGCTCGACACGGACGAGCGCCTGCTGTTCGACGCAGGCTTCGTCTTGCGCCACGCGCTCGAGACGACGCGCGCCACCGTGCTGCTGGTAGCGGAAGACGCCGGTCATTACGCGAAGGAGCGCATCATCCGGCTGCCGGCGGCGGTGCGCTGGAATGGCCCGACGCACGAGGTGCTCGAAGGCCAGCGCACCGGCGGCTCCACGCAGCTCGCCGGCGTGCGCTTCCGGGAACTGCCCAAGACGCCCGAGGCGCTCCGGCGCAAGTTCGAACGCGACGTCGCGGTGCTGAAAAAATACACCCGACAGCACGCCAGGCAGCCGCGCTGGCTCTATTACCTCGGCGCCTCGCACCAGGATCTGGGCGAATACGCGGCCGCGATCGATGCCTATCGCGCCTGCGCCGAACTCGGTGGCTGGCCGGAGGAAGGGGCGTGGGCGTGTTATCGCGCAGCCGAATGCTGCTGCAAGCTCAGCCGCTGGGGCGAGGCCATTCACTACTGCTCGGCAGGACTCGCGGTACGTCCCGCGACGGCAGAACTCGCCTGGCTCGCGGCGTTCGCCGCGTACAAGGCCGCTCGCCACGAGGACGCGATCGCATGGGCGCAGATGTCCATCGCGAACGGCCTGTTCGACGGGCAGGGCGCCCGCTTTCCACGCATCGGATTCCGTTACCCCGTCGCGCTCTACGAGGGCCCGTACGACGTGCTCCGCTGGGTCTACAGGGCCCAGGGCGATGCGGCGGCAGCGGCAGACGCCGAAAGGAAGTTCGAACAGGCGAGACGCGCCCGCGAGACCGCGAACGGCGCGTCGGGCTGAGGGCTCGTCAGGCGCTGCCCGTGTCCGCCGGGAGCGCGACCGCCAGGTCGAAGAGCAGGTGCGTGCGTTCGAGTGCGTCGACCAGCCAGTCGATCGCCTGGTCGCGCGTCTCACCCCAGGCAATCAGCTTGGCGAGCATCGGGGCGTAGAACGGCGAAACGAACTGACCGCTGCGGATGCCTGCGTCGATGCGCACGCCTGCGCCGGTGGCAGGCCGCCAGTGGCGCGCGCGGCCGCTCACGGGCAGGAAATCGCTGGCGGGATCCTCGGCGTAGAGGCGTGCCTCGATGGCGTGGCCGCGCAGCGCGACGTCGGCCAGTGCCACGTGCGGGACGTCCGCGTCGGCGTCGGCGTACACTGCGACGTTGCGCAGCGCCGCGGCGCAGGCCGCCGGGTTCATGCCGCCCGCGTTCGTGATGGCCTTGACTCCCTGGCGCGCGATTTCCGCGAGATTCGGCGCCATCGCCGCCGTGACGAAATCCGTCGCGCAGCCCAGATCGGGCTGGTGGTTCTTTTCACGCGCGTCGGCACCTCGGGATGCGGCGCGCCTGCAGGGAGAGACGACGTTGCCGTTCACCAGAGAGCACGAGAGGCTCGCCGAAGCCGTCAGGCGCTTCGTTCACGCCGAGATCAATCCGCACGTGGACGACTGGGAGCGCGCGGGCGCGTTTCCGGCGCACGAGCTGTTCCGCAGGCTGGGTCAGCAGGGCTTCCTCGGGATCGTCAAGCCCGAACGCTTCGGCGGCCTGGGGCTCGACTGGAGCTACAACCTCGCGTTCTGCGAGGCCATGGGCGAGGTCGACTGCGGCGGCATCCCGATGGCCGTCGGCGTCCAGACGGACATGGCAACGCCCGCGCTCGCGCGTTTCGGCTCCGACGAGCTGCGCGAGGAGTTCCTGCGGCCGGCAATCGCCGGCGAGCAGGTCGCCTGCATCGGCGTGTCGGAGATCGGTGCGGGTTCTGACGTCGCGGCGATCCGGACCCACGCGCGGCGCGACGGCGGCGACTACGTCGTAAACGGCGGCAAGATGTGGATCACCAACGGCGCGCAGGCCGACTGGATGTGCCTGCTGGCGAACACCGGCGACGGGCCGGTGCACAAGTCGAAGTCGCTGATCGTCGTGCCGCTGAAGCAGAAGGGCGTGACCGTCGCGCGCAAGCTCGACAAGCTCGGGATGCGTTCGTCCGACACCGCGCAGATCTTCTTCGAGGATGTGCGCGTCCCGGTGCGCTATCGCATCGGCGAGGAGGGTGCGGGCTTCACCTACCAGATGCAGCAGTTCCAGGAGGAGCGGCTGTGGGGTGCGGCCCAGAGCCTGCGCTGCATGGAGCGTGCGATCGAGGGTGTCATCGCGTACGCGCGCGAGCGGTCGATCTTCGGCGCGCCGCTGCTCGACAACCAGGTCGTCCATTTCCGGCTCGCCGAGCTGCAGACCGAAATCGAGGCATTGCGGGCGCTGGTCTACCGCGCCGTCGAACTGCACGTGGCCGGGGAGGACGTGACCAGGCTCGCCTCGATGGCCAAGCTCAAGGCCGGCCGGCTGGTACGCGAGGTGGCGGACAGTTGCCTGCAGTACTACGGCGGCATGGGGTACATGAACGAGAATCCGATCACCCGTCTGTATCGCGACGGGCGGCTGACGTCCATCGGCGGCGGCGCGGACGAAGTCATGCTCGGCATCATCGCCAAGTACATGGGGACGCTGCCCAGGCGCCGCTAGTCAGCTACCATGGCCGGGCGAACGGCCGCGAAGAGCAAGGCTTCATGCGTCAACCCCTGAGCCGCGTGATGATCACGTGCGCGATCACCGGCAACCTGACGAGGCCGGAGCAGACGCCGTACCTGCCGATCACGCCGCAGCAGATCGCCGAGAGCGCACTCGCGGCGGCCGAGGCGGGTGCGGCCGTCGTCCACCTGCACGTACGCGACCCCGCCACGGGCAGGCCGTCGATGGCGCTCGAGCACTACCGCGAGGTCGTCGACCGCATTCGCGACAAGAACTCCGGGCTGGTCCTGAACCTCACGACCGGCCCGGGAGGCCGTTTCGTGCCATCCGAGGACGAGCCCAGCGTGGCAGGTCCCGGCACGACGCTGGTGCGGCCGGAACTGCGCGTGCGGCACGTCGCCGAATTACGCCCGCAGGTGTGCACGCTCGACCTCAACACCATGAACTCAGGCAGGGAAGTGGTCATCAACACGCCGCGCAACGTGCGGCGCATGGCCGCCGTGATCCGCGAGGCCGGCGTGCTGCCGGAGATCGAGCTGTTCGACTCGGGTGACGTCGCCCTGCTGCACGATCTGCTCGCCGACGGCTCGCTGCAGCGCCCGCTGCTGTGCTCCTTCGTGCTCGGCGTGTCCTACGGCTTCCAGCCTTCGGCCGAGACGATCGTCTATGCGCGCAACCTGCTGCCGCCCGATGCGCAGTTCACCGCAATCGGGATCGGACGCTGGATGTTCCCGATGGTCGCGCAATCGTACCTGGCCGGCGGCCACGTCCGCGTGGGCCTCGAAGACGGCGTCCACCTGGCGCGGGGGGAACTCGCCAGAACCAACGCCGAACTGGTGGTCAAGGCGAGACGCATCGTCGAGGATCTCGGCGGCGAGGCCATGAGCCCGGCCGAAGCCAGGACGATGCTGGGTCTGACATAGAAGAGGGAGGAAGCCTGCGATGGAATGGTATCTGAAGGTCCTCAGGAACTACGCCGTGTTCGATGGGCGTGCACGGCGTCGGGAGTACTGGTACTTCGTCCTGTTCAACGTCGTGATCTCGATCGTGCTCGGCGTCGTCGACGGCGTCACCGGGACGCTCAGCGAGGAACACGGTTTCGGCCTGCTGGGCGGCCTGTACATGCTGGCCGTGCTGCTGCCGTCGCTGGCCGTGGGCGTGCGCCGGCTGCACGACATCGGGCGCAGCGGCTGGCTGCTGCTGATCGGCATCGTGCCGATCGTCGGCGCGATCGCCCTGCTGATCCTCGCCTGCCTGGACAGCCAGCCCGGCGACAACGAGTACGGCCCGAACCCGAAGGGCGTGGCGCAGGGCGCGGCGGCGTGAGCGGGGTGGCGCCGGTTCGCTGCGTGAGCGGCTGAATCGGGCGAGGGCGGCGCTGCGCGCGGTCACCAGCGCAGCAGCGCGGCGCCCCAGGTCATGCCGCCGCCGACCGCCGCGAGCATGACCCGGTGTCCGGCCTGGATGCGTCCGTCGCGCACGGCCGCATCCAGCGCGAGCGGAACCGACGCGGCCGACGTGTTTCCCTGATGCTCCAGGGTCAGGACGACGCGTTCCGGCGGCACGCCCATCTTCTGCGCGGTGGCGTCGATGATGCGGACGTTCGCCTGATGCGGCACGAGCCAGTCGATCTGCGAGCCCTGCAGTCCGTTGTGCTCGAGCGCCTCGCGGCAGACGTCGTCGAGTGCGCGGACCGCGTAGCGGAAGACCGCCGGACCGTCCATGTGCACGAAAGCGCGCCCCTGCACCTCGCCGCCGTGCAGGGCGCCCGGCACGCAGAGAATGTCGCTCTGCTCGCCGTCCGAATGCAGGTGCGTCGAGAGGATGCCCGGGGTGGAGGAGGGCTTCAGCACCACCGCGCCGGCCCCGTCGCCGAACAGCACGCAGGTGCGCCGGTCGCTCCAGTCGAGCAGGCGCGAGAACACCTCGGCGCCGACCACGAGGGCGCAGCGGTGCTGACCGCTCGCGATGAATCTGTCGGCGATGGCAAGTGCGTAGACGAAGCCGGTGCAGACGGCCTGCACGTCGAAGGCGGCGCCGCGCTTCACGCCGAGCTTGCGCTGCAGCAGGCAGGCGGTCGACGGAAACACGATGTCGGGGGTGGTCGTCGCCACGATGATGAGGTCGATCTCGTCGGCGGTCACACCGGCCGCCGTCATGGCGGCGAGCGACGCCTGCACGGCGAGGTCGGACGTCGTCTCGCCCTCGGCGGCGACGCGCCGCGTGCGGATACCCGTGCGCGAGAAGATCCATTCGTCGGACGTGTCGATGCGGCTCTCGATGTCCTTGTTGGTGAGTTCCTGCGCGGGCAGGTAGCTGCCGGTGCCGACGATGCGCGAGTACCCCGGCGTCGCGGCCCGGTCCGATTCGTGAGTCACGCTCCACCCCTCGCGCCGTGAATTGCGGGCACGGAGGATAGCAGGGCAGGGCGCCGTGCGAACTCGTGAGGCTTGGAATTCGCGGCGCATTCGCCTAACGTGCGCCGGTCTGGATCTTCTGCCCGTTTCCCTCAACCTCTAGAGGTCACCGTAGACACATGGCAAAGGCCAAGAAGTCCGTGAAGAAGGCGGCGCCCAAGGCGGCCGTGAAGCCCATCAAGTCCGTGCTCAGCAAGTCGGCGCTGGTCAAGCACCTCGCCGGCACCAGCGGCGCGGCCGCCAAGGACGTGCGCGCGGTGATGACCGCGCTCGAAGACACGATCCGCGCGGCGGTCGGCAGGAAGGGCGGGCGCACGTTCGTGCTGCCGGGCCTGCTCAAGATCAGCGTCGTGAACGTGCCCGCCAAGCCGAAGCGCAAGGGCATCAATCCGTTCACGGGCGAGGAAACGATCTTCAAGGCGAAGCCGGCGACCGTGAAGGTCAAGGTGCGCCCGATGAAGAGGCTCAAGGACGCCGCAAGCACCTGACCGTCCCGCGGGGCCGGCCGTGGACGTCCTGGGCGCCCGCGGCTGGCTCCGTGCGTCGTGGCGCGGTCCTGCTCGAATGCGTCGCGCCGCTCACACCGTGCCGGGCACGACCGGCAGCTTGCGCAGCCGCTGGCCGGTGGCCGCAAAGATCGCATTGACGACCGCAGGTGCGGCCGGCGGCAGACCCGGTTCGCCGATGCCGCCCGGCGCCTCGGCACTCGGCACGATGTGCACCTCGACCCTCGGCATGTCCGTAATCCGCAGCATCGGATAGTCGTCGAAGTTGGACTGCTGCACGCGGCCGTTCGTGAAGGTGATCGCGCCGAACAGCGCCGCGCTCAACCCGTAGGCGATTCCGCCCTCGACCTGTCGCCGGATGATCTCCGGATTGACGGTCGCGCCACAGTCCACGGCCGCGACGACGCGATGCACGCGGGGCTTGCCCTGCGCGTCCACCGAGACTTCTGCGACCTCGGCGACAAAGCTGCCGAACGAACTCGCGACGGCGACGCCGCGATGCACGCCCGAGGGCAGCGGTGAGCCCCACCCCGCCTTCTCCGCGACCAGATCCAGCACGCCGCGCAGCCGCGGCTGCCTGCCGAGCAGCGAACGGCGGAACGCCACCGGATCCCGGCCTGCGGCGGCAGCCAGTTCGTCGATGAACGACTCGAGGAAATAGGCGTTTTGCGAATGCCCGACCGAGCGCCAGAACCACACCGGCACGCCGGGCTCCGTCCGCGCGTACTCCACGCGCAGGTTCGGAAAGGCGTACGGGCAGTCGCCGATGCCTTCCACCGCGGAATCGTCGATGCCGTTCGGAAGGTCGGTCGCGAACCCCGCGGCGATCATCAGCGCCGGCGTGGCGACTCGCGCGGTGAGCGACACCGGGTTGCCGTCCGCGTCCAGGCCGGCCCTGAAGCGCGTGACGGATGCGGGACGATAGAACCATGCACGGATATCGTCCTCGCGTGTGTAGACGAGCTTCACGGGAACGCCGGCCACCTTGGCAATCGACGTCGCCGCGACGATGAAGTCGTCGGCAAAACGACGACCGAAACCGCCGCCGAGGTAGGTCGTGTGGATCAGCACCTTGGCCGATGGCAGGCCCGTCAGTCGCGCGACGACGGTCTGATTCGGGCCCGGTGCCTGCGTCGGCGCCCAGATCTCCGCCGCGTCGGCGCGCACCCACGCCGTGCAGTTCATGGGTTCCATGCAGGCGTGGGCGAGATAGGGCGCCTCGTACACCGCCTCCACCGATTTCGCTACCGCCGCATTCACATCGCCTTCGTTGCGGGCGACCCGGCCCGGTTGCGTGGTCGCCTCGCGCAGGGTTCGCGAAATCGACCCGGAGGACAGACCGCCGAGCGGACCGTCGTCCCACTCGACGACCAGGGCATCGCGGCCCTTGAGCGCCGGCCAGTAGCCGTCGGCGAGGACGGCGACGCCCTGCGGAATCCGCACGATCCGGCGCACGCCCGGGATGGCCTTGGCGGCCGTGCCGTCGACGGACACCACTTTGGCGCCCGGCACGGGCGCATGCGCCATCACGGCCGTGAGCATGCCCGGCAACTTCACGTCGATGCCGAACTGCGCGCTGCCGTCGACCTTCGCCGGTGTGTCGAGACGCGGAGCCACCTGGCCGAGGAGGCGGAAGTCCGTCGGGTCCTTGAGCGGCGGATCCTGCGGCACCGGCACTCGCGCCGCCGCTTCGACGAGCTCGCCATACCCCAGCGAGCGGCCATCGGCGCCGTGGACGCGGCCGCCTTCGGTGCGGCACGTCGCCGCGTCCACGCCCCAGCGCGCGGCCGCCGCCGTCACCAGCATCTGCCGCGCCGCGGCGCCCGCCTTGCGCATCGGCAGATAGTTGCCGCGGATCGAGGTCGACCCGCCGGTTGCCTGCATGCCAAGCGCCGGATTGCTGTAAGCCGGATCGACAGGGGCCTGTTCGAAGCGGATGCTGCTCCAGTCGGCGTCGAGCTCCTCGGCGACGAGCGAGGCGATGCCCGTGTGCGCGCCCTGGCCCATCTCGGAGAGCCCGCTCAGGATGGTGATCTCGCCGTTGGCCGCGATGCGGAGGAATGCATTCGGGGCGAAGGGGCGGGCGAGTGCGGCCGTCGTTGCCGCCGCCGCATCGGCGAGACGCGCGAGGGCCGGGAGCGTGAAACCGATGACGAGCGCGCCCGCCGTGGCGGTTGAGCCCCTGAGGAAGTCGCGTCGCGAGGCAGTGAATTCGTTCGTGCTCATGGCTGCGGCCTCCGTGTCCGTCAGGCGCCGAGCGCCGTGGCGGCGTCCCTGATCGCTGCGCGGATCTGGTTGTAGGTGCCGCAGCGGCACAGGTTGCGGCGCATGGCCTGGTCGATCTCGGCGTCGGTCGGTTGCGGTCTGCTCGCGAGCAGGGCTGCCGCGCTCATGATCTGCCCGCTCTGGCAGTAGCCACACTGCGGCACGTCGTGCCGGATCCAGGCCGTCTGCAGGGCCTGTCCGATGCGCTCCGACGCCATCGCCTCGATCGTCGTGATCCGTTTGCCCGCGACCTTTTCGATGGTGATCGAGCACGCCCGGGTGGGCTTGCCGTCGACGTGCACGGTGCAGGCGCCGCAGACGGCGACGCCACAGCCGAACTTGGTGCCGGTGTAGCCGAGTTCGTCGCGCAGCGCCCAGAGCAGCGGCGTATCGGCTGCGGCGGACAACTGCACGAGCTTGCCGTTGACCGTGAGCGTGATCATTGGATGTCCCCTCCTGCGTAGGTTTCGCGCCCGCCCATCACCGTCAGCAATATCTTCGTCTCGAGAAGTTCATGTGGCGGCACGGCAAGGATGTCGCGCGACAGCACGACGAAATCCGCCGACTTGCCCGCGCTGATCGTGCCCTTGTGCTGTTCTTCGAAGCCCGCATAGGCGGCGTCGATCGTATAGTGGCGCAGAGCCGCCTCGACGCCGATGCGGTTGGCGGGGTACCAGCCGCCCTCCGGTGTGCCGTCGGGCAACTGCCGCGTGACGGCCGTGTAGATGCCGAGCAGCGGGTTCATCGGATACACCGGGTAGTCGCTGCCGAAGCACTGCACGGCGCCGGCGTCGTCGAACAGGCGGAACGGCTGCGCGCGCGAGGTGCGTTCGGGGCCGATCAGCGGTGCGTAGTTTTCGAGCGTCGCGACGTCTGGCGTCGCGAAGATTGCCTGTGTCGCAGCAATGACGCCGAGTGCGCGGAAGCGCGGAATATCGGCGAGCGCCGGCACCTCGATGTGCTCCACGCGATGGCGTCGGTCGCGCGGACCGTTGACCCTGGCCACGTGTTCGTAGGCATCGAGGGCCATGCGGATGGCGCCGTCGCCGATCGCATGCAGGGCGACCTGCAGGCCGGCTCGGTCGTAGGCGACGACCGCACGCTCGAGTTCGGCCTGCGACCACATCGGCAGCCCGGTGCCGCCGCCCACGTAGGGCCCCAGCATGTACGCGGTGCGTGCATCGACCGTGCCGTCGAGCATCCCTTTGGCGAAGCCGTAGTAGAGCAACTGCCCGCGGGTACGGTCGCGCATCGCGGCGTACTCGGCGATCTGCGCGGGCGTGGCGTCCTTTTCCAGAGGAACGGCTGCACGGTAATGCACCAGCAGCCGGCCCTCAGCCTGCGCGCGTTCGAGCGCGGCGCGCTCGGCGTCGGTGAGACCGACGTCGGTTGCATCCTGCAGCGAGGTCAGACCGAGCGATGCCGCGGTGGCCAGCTCGCCGAGCAGCAACTGATACGTGTCCTCGGCCGACAGCCGCGGCAGCAGACCCGTCACGAGGTCGGCGGCCGCTTCCTGCAGCAGCCCCGTCGGATCGCCGCTCGTATCGCGGGCGATGCGGCCATCGGCCGGATCCGGCGTCGTGCGGTCGACCTTCGCGAACTCGAGCGCGCGTGTATTCGCCAGCGCCTGGTGTCCGTCACGATCACGAATGACGACGGGCCGGTCGGGAAAGACCGCGTCGAGGTAGCGCCTGTGCGGCGTGCGGTCGGGGAAGTCGGTCGGCATCCAGCCACGACCGGTGACCCACCCCGTGGCCGGCAGCGTGCGCGCGTATTCCTGCAGACGTTGCTGGATGACTTCGACCGAGCCGGCGGCGTCGAGCCTCGCGCTGCGACGCGACGGCAGGTGCCAGTGCGAGTCGTTGAAGCCCGGCACGACGCGCCGGCCCTGCAGGTCGACGGCTTCTGTCCCCGGGCCCGCGAGCTTGCGAACCTCGGCGTCGGTGCCCACTGCGGCGAATCGACCATCGGCGACCGCGAAGGCCCGCGCGACCGGTTTCGCGGTATCGCCGGTCCAGACGTCGGCGTTGACATAGATGCGTTCGGGCGCGTCGGCTGCGCGGGCCGGAAGAGCACAGGCGAGGACGCAGGCGAGGAGGGCGAACGGTCGGAGGGAGGGTGTCACGGACGATTCCCGGCGAGGAGCGGTGGCGGGATGGATGGTACAGCGGTCAGGGATGGTTCAGCCGGTCTGCTGCCGCGCCTGCTTCGCCCGCCGCAGCACGAGTTCCAGCGCTTCCAGAAACCGGGAGCGGTCCTTCGGCCCGAACGGGGCCGGACCGCCCCCGACACCGTAGGCCCGGAGTTCGGAGGCGAGTTCGCGCGAGGCCAGCGCGTGGCCGATGTTGTCCGGTGTGAACGGTTTGCCGGACGGCCCGAGCACCCAAGCGCCGACGCCGAGGCAGCGGGCGGCGAGCGGAATGTCCGCGGTGATCACCACGTCATCCTTGATGACCTGCGCAACGATCCAGTCGTCGGCCGCGTCGAACGAGCCCGACACGACCTGCACACGCACGCGCGGCGCGCGCGGCACCGCGAGCCAGGCATTCGCGACGAACACGACCGGCAACCCGTGCCGCTCGGCCACCTTCACGGCCTCGACCTTCACCGGACAGGCATCCGCATCGACGTAGACGTGCGGAACTTCGCTCACTGCGCGGGCGCTTCCGGCAGGAGTCTTGCGGACAACCAGTGCCTGACGTCGTCGAGTTCCGCCGCACAGACCTCGTGCTCCATCGGATACTCGCGCCACTCGACCGCGTAGCCCTGCGCCTCGAGCACCGCGCGCGCCTCGCGGCCCATGCCGATGTCCACCACCGGGTCTCGCTGCCCATGACACATCAGGATCGGCACATTCGCGTTCGCGCTCGACTTTTCCGCGGCCAGCCGGGCCGGAAAGGGAAGGTAGGTGGACAGCGCCAGGACACCTGCCAGCCGCTGCGGGAACCGCAGCCCCGCCGAGAGCGCCACTGCGCCGCCCTGCGAAAAGCCGGCGAGTACGAGCCGCGAGGCAGGCACGCCGCGCGCAATCTCCGCTACCAGGTAGTCGTTGACGCGTCGAACCGACTCCGCGAGACCGGCCGCGTCCGCACGACTTTCCGCCGTGAGCGAGCGGATGTCGTACCACGCCCGCATCACGTATCCGCCGTTGATGGTCACCGGCCGCTCGGGCGCGTGCGGAAAGACGAATCGCACGGCCTGCGGCAGCCGCAGTTCGTCCGCGATCGGCACGAAGTCCCAGCCGTCCGCACCGAGACCGTGCAGCAGCAACATCGTTGCGGTCGCCGGTCGTTCCGGTTCGAGCGTGATTTCGGACTCGTGCGCGAGCGTCGTGCAGGACATGGCGAATGAGGTTGGCGGCCGCCCGGCGACCGCGTGGAATCAGGGCAGGGGGAGCATAGCCGTCAGGGGGACAGCGTGCAGCCGAAGGTCGGCAGGCGACGGTCAGTACAGAGATCCCACCCGCGCGGCGATCTGTCGTCGATGCGACGGCGTGCAGGACACCGCCTCGAGACGCGTGAGAAGCTCCTCCCGGGAAACGAGCCCCAGGGCCGCTGCTGCGCGGGCGAAGTCGAGGTCCTTGTCACGACCCGCACCCAGCTTGCTGAGCACGAGGTCGTGTGGCTCCATGCACCAGCCCGTGTATTGAGCCACGCGGACCGGAATCGCCCTGGTTTCCCAGTCGGTCGGCGCGAACGCAGGCGTCCGCCGACTCACAGCCTCGGCGTAGTAGCCATGCTCGCGGTCGAAGTCGCTGGCTTCCCCGAGAACGAAGGAAATACGATCCGCCAGCCGGTCGTCGTCGCCCGGTGGCAGGACGTCGATATCGCGAGTTGCCGTCAGGGCTCCGGGTGGCGGCTCGGCCATCACCGCGAGGATGGCAGCGGAACCAATGATGTGAAAATCGCGAAGATCAAACCGCTCCCCAATTTCCAGGATGACGTGCTGTAGTTGCTGACGCTGCATGTTGAATCAGGAGACACGCAAGTCGCGGAAGATGCGCTCGCGTTCCACGGCGTCGACAAGCACCGTAAAGGGTGATTCCTTGCGCAGGTCGTCGGAAGCCTGAGACGGCTCTGTGAGAACCCGCAGGAGCAAGGGCAACGGGCCGTCCAGCAGTG
>JAYRRR010000002.1:0-6634 GCA_041910015.1 Steroidobacteraceae bacterium | reverse complement strand
CTTCTCGGCCTGGCAGGCGTCGCACTTGACCCGCAGAAAGCCGTGCTCGAGCAGGCCGCACCTGAGATAAGCCTCGAACTCGGCTTCAACGTAGGGCGGCAGCGCACGCCCCTCGGCCGCCCGCCGCTCCCGGAACCGGGGATAGTGCTCGGCCACCAGCCGGTAGAGCAGCGTCGCCTCGGGCCGATGTCGCGAGTATCCCGGCGGGGCAATGAAATCCTTCGCCTGCGCGATGTCGCGCTCCGGCGCACCCATGCCGTGCGTCCCTGCACTGTCCTGACGGCGATGAGCGTAGGCCTGCGACTCAGCCCGGGCCTGTTATCAATCTCAAGGAAAGTCGCAGTTACTCGTGCGCGAGGCGGGTGACCTCCGCCGGGATATTCGGAGCCATCGAGGTTCCTGACAAGGTAGGCCAGTGCCACGGCCCAGGCAAACTGAGACCAGCCGGCCCGGCCGTCTCATTTGTCGCGCCGAACTCATTGGATTTGCGCTCTAACTTGGGACACCCCGATTGATCGCCTACACCCGGCGCAGGATCTCCGTTTCGAGCTTGGGCGAAAGGTGGAGCGCGTGATGTGCATCGAACCAACGCTGGCGGCCTGGTAGAACCGCAGGCAATGGCCGCTTCCGGAAAGCCTTCGCTGCGCTACTGAAGGACCGCTCCTGGCCGATTTTGCGCGTTTGCGAGCGGCTGCCTTTTCATCTGGCGAAGACCGGCGGCCGAGGGTCGATTCGACACTTCGCGGCGTAAGGCAGCAAGCGGATGTCCCCCGGTCTCGACTTCGAGACGCGCATCTTCCACAAGCCGGCACTGGCAGCGGTGCTTGCGCGGGAACTGTCCGCGCCCGGTTACCGCTGCCGGGTCCTGCACGTGGGCGGCAACACCGATCCCTACCAGCCCGCCGAGCGTTCGTTGCGCTCGACGCGGGCGCTGCTCGAGCTGCTGCTCGAGCGACGTCATCCGCTCACCATCATCACCAAGGGCGCGCTGATCCTGCGCGACCTCGACCTCTACGCCGCGCTCGCCGAACGCAGGCTGGTGCGCGTGGCCGTGAGCCTCACGAGTCTCACCGACGCGATCAAGCGCACGCTCGAGCCGCGCGCGGCCTCGCCGCAGGCCCGTCTGCGGGTGATGCAGCAGCTCACCGCGGCCGGTGTGCCCGTCAGCGCGATGATCGCGCCCGTGATCCCGGCCATCACGGACCATGAGATCGAGCGCATGCTCGAAGCCGTCGCGGCAGCCGGGGTGCGGCGCGCGGGCTTCCAGATGCTGCGCCTGCCGTTCGAGGTGGCCGGGCTGTTCGAAGCCTGGCTGCGCGAGCACTGTCCCGACCGCGCGGACAAGGTGCTGAACCTCGTCCGCGGCATGCGTGGCGGCAAGCTCAACGACCCGCGCTTCGGTCATCGTCATCGCGGCCTCGGCCCCTACGCGGCCCTGATCGGGTCGCGGTTCGAGACGGCCTGCCGCCGGCTAGGGCTCAACGCCGGGGAGCCTGCGGAACTCGACACCACGCAGTTCGTGCGCGATCCCGGGGCGCCGCGCCAGGCGGAACTGTTCGACGGTGCGTGACGTCCGGCGCGCCGACTTTCCTGCCGTGAGCCTTGACGTATACTCAGGCCGCCCAGGATTTCCTTGCTCCATCGTCCTGCGCCCCGTCGCGCCCCGGGAGGAGGATCCCGCCATGGTCGACACACGAATCGTCTGCCGTTCCACGGCGACGGCGGTCGCCTGTCCGCCGAGGCTGGTCGCTGGTCTCGTCATGACGTCCCTGTTCGTCAGCGCATGCATGACGTCGAAAGTCGACGAGACGCGGCAGATCGCCGCGGCCGTCCAGGCCCACGAGTCGATCGTCGTGCTGAAAAAGCCCCAGCTCGAAGGCGTCGGCACCGAGGAGGTCTTTCTCGACTGCGTGCAGGAGCGGCTCGGCGGTGAGTTGCTGCACCCGGAGGAAGGCCAGACCGCGCACGTCGCCGCAGCGAAGGCGCCGTTCAAGATCTACGGCGAGCAGGAATTCACCGACGCCATGTTTCCCTGGTTCGAGCCGAGCACGGCACCGGCCAACGCGGCCGGTCTGCGCGTCCTGCTGCAGCGGCCGGGCGTGACCGAGCGACTGCAGGAGATCGGCGTCCGCTACGTCGTCTGGCTGGACGGCAACACCAAGAAGACCGACGGCGGTGGCAGCATCACCTGCGCGGCCGGTCCGGGCGTCGCCGGTTGCATCGGCGTGGGCTGGTGGGAAAAGGAATCCGGCTACGTCGCATCGGTCTGGGACTTGCAGAATGCCACCGAGGTCGGCCAGGTCAGCGCCGACGTCACCGGCACCTCGGTGCTGATCGGCGCGGTGGCACCCATCCCGATCATCACGCCCGTGCGTCGCAAGGCCTGCGACCGTCTCAGCGACCAGTTACGGTCGTTCCTCGCCGGCGAGGACATGGCCGTCGCGGCGCCGACCACGGCGGGTGCCGCGGTGGCGGGCGGCGGGGCGGGGTCGGGCGGTCGGTTGCGCTGACGTTGGGTGAACCGTCCCGGTTCCAGCGCATCCAAGTAGGATGAGCCGGCCGGGACGTCGCCGCGTCGGATTCGCAGAAGGCTGCACACCATGAATCGTATCCAGGGTTTGTCGACGCTGCTGGTCGTGGCCGTCGCGGTCGCGCTCGCCGGCTGCAAGACGACGAGCTCGTCCAGCCTGCCATCTGGGATGCCGTCCTCGTCGGGCAGTTCCGGGTCGCCTTCGTCGCCGTCCAGTTCGCAGGGCACCGGCTCGCCGGGCGCCAGTGGTTCCGCCGGTGGTTCCCAGGGTGGCTCGACCTCCCCGGGTGGCGATGGTGGCCAAGGCTCCCAGGGTGGCTCGAACCAGTCGGGCGGCGCAGGCTCGCAGGGTGGTAATCCGCAGCCGCAGGGCTGGCCGATGCCCCCGGGTCCGGGTGGCGCGCCGACGGCGGGCACGCAGGGATCGGCGTCGGGTGGCTCGAGCTCGGGTACGGGTTCGACGGGCGCGCAGGGTTCGGCGTCCAGCGGTTCGAACGCAGGTACGGGTGCGGCCGGATCGGCAGGCACCTCCACGCGGGGTACGCCTGGCATGTCCGGTGCGTCCACGCAAGGCGCGGGCGGTGCCGCGGGCGCCGGCGGCAGTACAGGCAACACCGGTGGCGCTTCGAGCACCGGATCAGGCACCGGCAGTGGCGGCAGCTCCGGCGGTGCTTCGAACGCCGGATCAGGCGCGGGCAGTGGCGGCAGTTCCGGCGGGTCCACGACCGGTGGGTCCGGTTCGGGTGCGGGCGCAGGCCCTGGCGGCGGCCCGGTGACGACCGAGGACCGTCGCGCCGAAATCGACCGCCGCTTCGACGAGACCTTCGCCGTGTTCGACGCGCGAATGCGCAAGGAGCAGGAGACGATATCGCAGGAGCGCGCGGGCCGGGCCGGCAGCGCGGGCGCAGTTGGCAGCACCGGCACGACGGGCGACGAGGACGGCGGCGCGGCCGGTACGCCCGGCGACGGTGCGACGGCTGGCCGGGGCCAGGGCGAGTCGGATTCGGGCGCCGGTGCGGAAGGTGCCGGTGACGACGGCAGCGGCGGCCAAGGCGGCAACGGTCAGGGTGGCGGCGGCGAAGGCGGCACGGGCGACGGCAACGGCCGCAGGGCAGCGCAAGGGTCGGGCCAGCAGGGTGGCGGCGGTGGTGTCGGCGGTGGCGGGGCCCAGGGGGGTGGCGGGCCGAGCGGCGTCCCGGGCGACATTCCCGATGGCCGTGACGACGATATCGTCGCGCGACAGTTGCGCGAGGCCGCGATGAAGGAAACGGACCCCGAGCTGCGCGAGCGGCTCTGGGAGGAATACCGCAAGTACAAGCAGGGCACGCAGTGAAGCCGACGACCCGCAAGCTCCCCTCGGGCCGCTCGTGGCGCGCCATTGCCGCCGTGGCGGTGCTCGCCGTCGCGCTGGCGGGCTGCGTCGTGCAGGACACGCGGCCGATGCCGCCCGTGGTTGCCGAGAAGGCCACGGCCGAGATCCCGCAGGACGAACTGCTCGACGTCGGCATCCACGTCTTCGACCCGAACATCCCCGCGGACGAGAAGAAGCAGGAGGAGCAGCGGGTGTTTCCGGACGTGCGCAAGGCGGAGTCGCGCTTCCTGCCCGTCCGGTTGCGCGACACGCTCGAGAGCACCGGCCAGTGGGGCCAGGTGCGCGTGCTGCCGTCGGACAGCGCGGCGAGCGACGTCAACGTCGAGGGCAGGATCCTCGAATCG
The DNA here is from genome assembly GCA_041910015.1 of Steroidobacteraceae bacterium. GTDB lineage: Bacteria > Pseudomonadota > Gammaproteobacteria > Steroidobacterales > Steroidobacteraceae > RPQJ01. The sequence continues at coordinate 2,388 of JAYRRR010000002.1, read as the reverse complement.
ACCGGCAGCGAGCTGCGGCTCGCCATCCGGGCCGTCGACTCGACGGGCCGCACGTGGCTGCAGCGGGACTACGAGGGTGCGGCCGACATCCGCGCGTACAAGGACGTCGCGGTGAAGCCGCGCGATCCGTTCGACAGCCTCTACGCCACGATTGCCAACGACCTGCTCGCGGCCCGGCGGGCACTCTCGCGCGGGCAGCGCGTGCAGATCCACGAGATCGCCGAACTGCGCTTCGCGGCCGACCTCGCGCCGTACGCGTTCCGACCCTACCTCGCGCACGACGCGCGCAAGGGCACGTACTCGATCGTGCGCCTGCCGGCCGAGGACGACCCGGTCGTCGAGCGGCTGGAGCGCGTGCGCGAACGCGACTACTCGCTCGTCGACACGCTGAACGAGCACTACACGAACTTCAGCGAGAGCATGGACGACGCCTACGGCAACTGGCGCAAGTACTCCCACGAGGAACTCGAGGCCGAGGCAGACGCGCGGCGCAAGGCCATCACGCGGCAGGTGCTGGGCGCCGTGGCCGTCGTGGGCGGCATCGTCGCGGGCGGGGAGGCGAACAGCAGCGCAGCCTCGGCGGCGTCGACCGCCGCGGTGATCGGTGGCATCTACGCGTTCAAGAGCGGTCTCGACATGCGCGCCGAGATCAAGATGCACGGTGAGTCGCTCAAACAGCTCGGCAGCTCGTTCCAGAGCGAGGTGCAGCCCATCGTCGTGGATATCGAGGGCCGCACACTGGAGCTCAAGGGCTCGGCCGAGCAGCAGTACGCGGAGTGGCGCAGACTGCTGCGCGAACTGTATGAGAACGAGACTGGCCTGCCAGCGACGATTGCGACGGAGGCGGCGCAGCCTGCGGCGAGCCGGCACTGAATCCCGTTGGACATGAACCCGATGCTCGCTGCCGGGCACATCGTCGCGGCGCGCTACGAACTCGTGCGTCCGCTGGCCTCCGGCCAGGACGACGCGCCCTGGTTCGCGCGCGACCGCATCGGCGGCCGTGACGTCGTGCTGCGGCGTCGGTCGATCGTGGCCGGCGCGGCCGGCCGGCTGTTCGACGCCGTGCGTCATCCCGCACTGCTCGCACCGGTCGCCAGTGTCGCTGACCGAGGCGCGACGTTCGACGTCTTCGACCACCTGCCGGGCGGCGAGATCGGCCGGCTGCGCGGCCGCGCGTGGCCGCTGCCCGTGCGCCGGCTGCTGCCGGTCGTCGATGCGCTCGCGCAGGTGCACGAAGCCGGCTGGACACACGGCGACCTCAAGAGCGGCAATGTCCTGCTCGACGGCGACGGGCGCGCGCGGCTCGCCGACTTCGGCAGCGCCCGCCGCATCGGGGCGACGACGGCCGCCGGCGCGTCACCGTATTCGACCAGTCCCGAGCGTCTCGACGGCGCACCGGCCGCGGCGGCGGACGACGTGTATGCACTCGGAGTGCTGCTCCATGAACTCGTCGGCGGGCACCCGCCGTTCTATCCCGATGTCACGCCGGAGCGAGTGCGGCACGAAACGCCGGCGCCGCTGACGGGCCGGCCGCCGCCGCCCGAGACGTTGCGTGCGCTCGTCGCGCGCTGTCTCGCCAAGGCACCGGCGGATCGTCCGGCCTCGATGCGCGAGATCCGCACCGAGCTGGAACACTGTCTGTCGCTCGAGACGCCGGACGAGGCGGCGAGCGCGCGCACGACGCCGTTCACGCCACGACCGCCGGCCGACGGTGCGCCGATCCGCGCGCAATGGCAGCGACCGCAGACCGCCGGGCCGGAACCGCGCGAGCTGCGTCGCGAAGGCTTCCGCCGCGGCTTGCTCGTCGGGGGCGTGCTGCTGCTCGTGGCCGCGTTCGGCTTCACGTTCTTCGTCCTGCCCGGTCTCGTCGAATCGCCGACACCGACATCCACGGCGGCCGGTGGTGCGCCGCAGGCCGTCGGTGCCGCGACGTCGCCCCCGCAAACCGAAACCGTAGCACCTGCACCGGACTTTGCACGGCTCGCGGAACTGAAGCGCCTCGCGGAGACCAAGCGGCAGCCGCTGCCGGCGCGGCTGCAGGCGCTCGCACGCCGTGACGCGGCAACGTGGGGCGGTGACGAGCTTGCGCAGGCGCGTCGGGACCTCGCCGCCGGCGACGCCGCGATGGGCAAGCGTGACTACGCCGCGGCCGTGCAGCGTTTCGATGCACTCGTCCAGCGACTCGACGCCCTGGAACGACGCGCGCCGCAGGTGGTGGCCGAGCGTCTCGCGGCGGCTCGACAGGCATTCGATGCGGGTCGTTCCGTCGAAGCGGGGGAATGCTACGCGGCGGTGCTGCAGGCGGACCCGGAGAACGCTGCGGCGAAGACGGGCCTCGCGCGCGCGAAAGTGCTCGACGCCGTGTTGCGGGAGACGGCCGCCGGCGCG
>JAYRRR010000001.1:0-182355 GCA_041910015.1 Steroidobacteraceae bacterium | reverse complement strand
CGCGCAGCGGGCGCCGTCGCGTCGAGCCGCGCAGCGCGCGCCACCGCGGTCCACGACGCCCAGCGTTGGCGCCTCACCAACGAATCGACCGGGCTCGCGAACGTGGCGCAATGGGCGGCGACGTCCCTCAGCGGCAACGACAGCAACAGGCCGCCGCCACCGCGATGACCCGCGAGTGCCGCCAGCGCGGCGTGCATGCCCGCGAGCGGGTCGGCGATCGCATCGCCGCAGATCAACGGTCGTCCCGTCACGTCCTGCAGCAGCGCGGACAGGCCGGCCGCCACGCCGGCATCATCGCCGAACGCCGTCCAGCCGCAATCCGGTTCCGTGCGGCCGTAGCCGGTGATACTGACCCACGTCAGTCCCGTCCGCCGTGCGATGCAATCCTCGGCGACGATCCCGAGCTGACGCAGGGCGCGCGGTCGCGAACCTTCGATCACCACGTCGGACCGGTCGATCAGCGCTTGCAGTCTCGCCATGCCGGCACGGTCGAAGTCCAGCGCCACACTGCGCTTGCCGGCGTTGAGCAGGTCGTGGAATGCGGCCGGTCCGTTGCGGGCGCCGTCGGGCCGCCCGCGGGTCTCGACCTTGACGACGCGCGCGCCGAGCAGTTGCAGCAGGTGCGAGCACAAGGGCCCCGCCCACAGCGACGAGAGATCGAGTACGCGCAGCGTGTCGATGGGTCGGCCGCGCGGCGCCGGCGCGCCATGGCGGCTGGCGCTGAACCATGGTCGCGGAATGGGGTCCGGCAGCACCGAGGTGCAGGCCGCGAGACCCAGCAGCCGTGCGCGCTCGACCAGTGTCCCGACGCGTCGCGTCGCGACCACGGCCGCCACGGTGTCCCAGGTCGCGACGCCATCGGCCTCGAGCCAGGCGGGCACGTCGGCCCAGTCCAGGTCACGCGCGAGCGTGATCGCGAACCAGCCATCGACGGCCCGCAGCAACCGACAGCCGCCGCCGGGGGAGATGGCACCGTGGCGTCGCAGTCCGGCGATGGCGGCGCGCTCGCCGAGCAAGGCCGAACCGTCGGGCAACACGTCCGTTCCACCCGCGGGCGCGAGGCAACGCAGCGCCTGGACGACCCCGTCGGCGCAGCTCGCCAGCGGTACGGGGCACATCTGCGCGTCTCCATCGGCGGGGCCGGTCAGGGCCATCAGGCCGCTGCGCGCCCAGGCGATCGGTGGCTCGACATCGTCCGGACCGGGCACTGCCGTGACCGTCGCCCCAAGCGACTCGAGCAGTGCGCGCGCATAGGCCGTCGCGATGCCGCGCCCCGGTACACGCAGCGACCGGTTGGCCAGCGGCAGCCGCGAACCGGGCGCGGGGTCGGCATCCATCGGGGGATTATTCTGTCGCGCAAGGATCGCGGCAACCGGCCTCGTTCCGGATAGTCCAGGTGGACGATGATGGGAAGACCGTCCGGCGGACAAACTGACGGCCACTGCGCAGTCGCTGTGCAGCCGGATCGACGACGTATTCGTCCCGGAACACCGCAGGAGTCACGATGAGGTTGCTGAAGGCAGGTACGCGTGCCAAGTGCGCCGTGTGCGATACGGAAGTCATGGTCGTGCGTACGGTGCCGGCCGAGGTGGCGCTCACCTGCGGCGGTGTCGAGATGGTCGCGATGGACGCGGCGAAGACGCCGGGAGCGCATGCTGGTACGGCGGGGCAGGTCGCGCTCGTCGGCAAGCGTTACGTGAATGCCGCCGATGCCGTCGAACTGCTGTGCACCAAGGGCGGCAAGGGAGAACTGGCGGTCGACGGTGAAGCGCTGTCGGTCAAGCAGACCAAAGCACTGCCGTCCTCGGACTAGCCCATGAACCTGGCCATGGCGCTGGAGATGGCGGCCGAGTGCCATCCGCAGCGCATCGCCGTCAGCTCGGGCGGCCTGCACCTCAGCTACGCCGACCTGTTGACCGCCGCGCGCGCCGGCGCGGAGGTCATCCGCGACGCCAAGGTCGCGTACCTCGGCGTGCTCGATGTCAACAGCCCGGCCGTGCCGATCGCGCTGTTCGCGGCAGCCTACGCCGGCGTGCCTTATGTGCCGATGAACTACCGGCTCACCAGGCCGGAGCTGGAGTCGCTGCTTCGTCGTATCGCGCCTGCGCTGCTCATCAGCGACGAGGTGGTGCTCGCGCCGCTCGAGGTGCCCTCGGGCGTCAAGGTGATGCTGCGTGGCGAGTTCCAGCGCCTCGCCCTGTCGTTCACGCCCGAGCCGGTGTCGGCGCCGGGCGCACCGCACGACACTGCCATCCAGCTCTTCACGAGCGGCACGACCGGCAAGCCCAAGGCCGCGGTGCTGCGTCACCAGAACCTGATGTCGTACGTGCTCGGCACGGTGGAGTTCGCCTCGGCCGGCGAGGATGACGCGATCCTCATCGCCGTGCCCCCGTATCACATCGCCGGCATCTCGGCGGTGCTGAGCTCGACCTATGCGGGGCGCCGCATGGTGCAGCTGCCGAATTTCGATGCCGCGACCTGGCTGCGGCTGTGCCGTACCGAGAACGTCACCAATGCGTTCGTGGTGCCGACGATGCTGTCGCGGATCGTCGATCACCTCGAGCAGGAAGGTGGTCGCGCCGGCGTGCCGTCACTGCGGGCGATCGCCTACGGCGGCGGCAAGATGCCGCTGGCCGTGATCGAACTCGCCATGCGTCATTTCCCAGGCGTGGATTTCACCAACGCTTACGGCCTGACCGAGACGAGCTCGACGATCTGTCTGCTCGGCCCCGACGACCATCGGAGCGGCTTTGAAAGCCAGGATCCGCGGGTCCGCCGGCGGCTCGCGTCGGTCGGCCGGCCAGTGCCGACGATCGAGTTGCAGGTGCGCGGCGAGCGCGGTGACGTGCTCGCGCCCGGCCAGGCCGGCGAGATCTTCGTGCGTGGCGAGCAGGTGGCCGGCGAGTACCTGGAGCAGGGCAGCCTGCTCGACTCCGACGGCTGGTTCCCGACCCGCGATCGCGGTCAGATCGACGAATTCGGTTACGTCTATCTCGAAGGTCGCGCCGACGACGTGATCGTCCGCGGCGGGGAGAACATTTCGCCCGGCGAGATCGAGGACGTGCTGCTCGAGCACCCCGCCGTGTCCGACGTGGCCGTGGTCGCCGTGCCTGACCGGCAGTGGGGCGAGGCGGTGGGTGCCGTGGTGGTCTTCAAGGACGGCGCCGAGGCCACGGACGCGGAACTGCAGGACTGGGTCAAGCAGCGGCTGCGCTCGTCGCGGGTGCCAACCGTGATCCGTCGGCTCGATCAGCTGCCGTACAACGAGATGGGCAAGGTGTTGCGGAGGGTGCTCAAGCAGCAGTTTGCCGACGTATCGTCGTAGCCGGCCCGTTGGCCGTGTCGCGTCGAAGGGGGAAGTCATGAAATTCGCATTGCTGCTCGGGTTCAGCGACTACCGGGACTTCCCGGCGCTCGCGCAGGTCGCCGAAGAGGCGGGCTTTCACTCGGTGTGCATGCCCGACAGTCTTTTCTATCCCAAGGCGACCGACTCCGAGTACCCGTACAACGACACGCAGACGATCCGCGACTACATCGCCGCGTCCGCGTTCGTCGAGCCGTTCATCGCGATGGCGACCATGGCCGCGGTGACGACCCGGGTCCGGTTCTATCCGAGCGTGCTCAAGGTGCCGGTGCGCCAGCCGCTGGTACTCGCGAAGCTGCTGACTTCGCTTGCCGCGGTCAGCAACGGGCGCGTCGCGCTCGGCGCCGGGCTGAGCCCGTGGAAGGAAGACTTCACCTACAACGGCCTGCGTTACGAACGCCGCGGCGCCCTCATGGACGAGTGCATCGCGATCATCCGCGGCCTCATGACCGGCGATTACTTCGAATTCCACAGCGACAACTACGATTTCGGGCCGCTCAAGATGAAGCCCGTGCCGGAGAAGCCGGTGCCGATCCTGATCGGCGGGCACGCGGCTCCGGCGCTCCGGCGTGCGGCGCGGATCGGCGACGGCTGGATCTCGGCCAACAGCGACTACGAGTCGCTGTCGAAGCTCATCGGCGAACTGGACGGCTATCGTCGCGAGTACGGCACCGCAGACCGCAAGGACTTCGAGATTCACGTCATCGACTCGAATGCGAGCAAGGTGCAGGATTTCCAGCGACTGGAGGCGCTCGGAGCCACCGAGGCCGCGCTGATTCCCTGGTTGCCGCAGGTCCGCGACCGGCAGGGCCAGCTCGACGCCATCAAGCGCTTCGGCGAGGCGGTGATCTCCCGGTTCCGCTAGCGGGCCCTGCCGCACGCGACTTCACTGGCCAGATCCGCCCGCAACCGGTTACGCTGCGCCAGGCATGGCGCGCGCAGACCACATTCTGGTGCCCCGCCTCGGCGGGTTGTTCGTCCACCACGGTATCGACTGTGGCGACGGCACGGTCATCCATTTCACCGGCGACACCTGGGCAGATCCGCGTCGCGTGCGGCGCACGAGCCTGCAGGAGTTTGCGCGCGGCGGCGACGTGACCGTGCGCGATTACCGGCAGTTCTACGAACGGCTGCAGCGTCCGGAGGAGCTGCCGCGGCGCTTGCGCATGCGCTGGCGGCGCGAGCTGCAACGGCTGGCCGGCGACGAGGCCGACGGCAGGCCGTTCGCGCCGGACGCCGTCATCGGCCGCGCGGAGAGCCGCCTCGGGCTTGCGGATTTCGACATCGTGCTGAACAACTGCGAGCACTTTGCGACGTGGTGCAAGACGGGCATCAGCGACAGCGAGCAGGTGTATTCGCTGTGGCGCAACGTCCTCGACCCGATGGCCTACGTTGGGCTGCGGCGGTCGCAGTTGCTGACCGCGCTGTTCGAGGCTGCTCCGCACTTCGACGCCATCCGCCCGTCAGGGACGCGACGCCCGCGGCGGCGGTGAGGAACCGGAATGTCGCCGGCGCGGCGCTTCAATCGCGCTGCAGTCGCGACACGAGTTCGCGCAGCAGATCGTCGTCGCGTTGCGCTTCGGCCGGCAGAACCAGCGCGACCGTCTGGACGAGGCCGTCGAGCCGCGACCGCAGCGTCGCCACGAGGTCGTCGTAGGTGGCGCTGATGACCCATTCGTCGAGCATCTCGTCGGTGATGAAGCGCGGCATGTCGGCCCACTGCTGCTTCACCGACAACGCATGCAGCTTCGTGCCGGTCTCCTGCCAGCCGTGGTGCACCAGCACGGCCTGATAGGCAGGCGTCGAGGCATAGAACGCGATCTGGCTGCGCACGGAGTCCCGGGCCTGCTCGACGTCGGCCGCCGTGCGTCCCACGGCGAGGAACGGCGCGCCGACCCAGTCGAATTGCGCGGGGTCCCGACCGGCCGCGCGCGCACCTTCTGCCATGGCTGGTGCCAGCACCTCGCGCGTGTATCGGAACGTCGCGACCGGATGCAGTCGCAATCCATGGCAGAGTTCGCCGGCCATCTTCGCCATGTAGCCGTTGACCGCGGCCGCGTACAGCGGGACGTGCGGATGCTCGATCGGGCCAGGATTGAAAAAGCGCGGCAGCAGCGTGAACCGATAGTGCTCGCCCTCGAAGAACACGGGCTGCTTCGGATTCTGGAAGCTCGCGAAGATCGCAGCGAGGCACTGCAGGTATTCGCGCATGCGCGGGCCGGGGCCGCTCGGCCACGGCGTACCGTAGCGACGCTCGTTGTGAGCCTTGACCTGGCTGCCGAGACCCAGGCTGAAGCGTCCGTTCGACAATTGCTGCAGGTCCCAGGCGCACTGGGCGGTGACCATCGGGCTGCGCGGAAAGGCGACGGCGACATTGGTGGCGAGCCGGACCCGCCCTGTGCAAGCAGCCGCGATGGCGAGCGGCAGGAACGGGTCGTGCCCGGCCTCGGGTGCCGACACGTTGTCGAAGCCCAGCGCTTCGAGGCGCCGGGCGCTGGCGACGATCTGCGCAGGCGTGATACGCGCCTGGCCCTGCCCGGCATATTGGGCGCTCTCGACCGCGACGAGATTGGCTTCGACGCGCAAACCCATGGCGTTCGTCTTGCGACGATCAGTCGGCGACGCCGGCCTGCTGCAGCGCCGTCCAGATGCGCAGCGGCGACGCCGGCGTCTCGGTGACCTCCACCCCGAGCGGGGCGAGTGCGTCGTTGATCGCGCAGGTGATCGCCGCCGGCGTCGTGTGCATCGCGCCCTCGCCGCAGCCCTTCGCGCCGAGCGGCGTCACTGGGGACGGCGTCACGATGAAATCGCGCTGCGTGATCGGCACCTCGTGGATCGACGGCACCAGGTAGTCCGCGAACGTCGTCACCAGCGGGTTGCCGTCGGCGTCGTAGACGTATTCCTCGAGCAAGGCCGCGCCGACACCCTGCGCGACCGCGCCCTGGAGCTGACCTTCGACATTGGCCGGATTCAGCCGCGTGCCGCAGTCATCGACGATGAAGTACTTGAGGATCTCCGTACGGCCCGTCGCGCGATCGACCTCGACCATCACGACGTGCGTGGCGCTGGCCGCAGTCAGGTAGCTGCGACAGCGACCCTGGTCGTCCGCGACGTTGCGGTTGGGCGCCGTCCACACCGACGTGGCGGTCGGATCGGGCTCCATTCCGGGCGGCAACAGGTCGCTGCGGCCGAGCATGGTGCCGGCGACTTCCGCCAGCGTCATGCCGACGCCCGGGTTGGCCTGGATGCGGAAGCGTCCGTCCATGAGCTCGATCGCCTCGGGCGGCAGGCCGCCCATCACGTGGCCGACGACGCGCCTGAATTTCGCCTCGAGCTTGCGGCAGGCGCCGAGCACGGCGCCCGTCACGGCGACGCCGAGACGGCTGCCGCCCTGACCGAAGTGCGGCGGGGCGACGTCCGTCGAGGCCATCGTGACCCGGACGGCGTTCATGTCGATGCCGAAGTAGTCCGCGACGACTTGCGCGGCGACCGTGAACTGACCCTGTCCCTGCAGATTGAAGCCGACGACGACGGTGACGTTGCCGAGGATGTCAACCGAAACGCGCGCGCCCTCTGGCACGCCCACACCCTGCACGCCGACGGTCGCGTAGGCATTCCAGTCGAACACGCCCGGCTCGACCGTGTTGACGACGCTGATGCCGACCAGACGACCCTGGGCACGCGCCGCGGCCTGCTCGCGGCGCAGACCCTCGTAGTCGGCGAGCCGCAGTACCTTGTCGAGCATGGCCTCGTAATTGCCGCTGTCGTACTCGTTGCCGCTCGGGATGGTGTAGGGGAACTGGTCGGGCTGGATGTAGTTGCGGCGACGCAGTTCCGCGGGGTCCATCGCGAGCTTGCGCGCAGCCATGTCGACGAGGTTCTCGAGCACGTAGAAGTGGGGCGGCGGGCCGTAGCCGCGATAGGGCGCGGCCGGTGCACGGTTGGAGACGACCAGCATCGTGTCGTAGCGGGCTGCCTCGATGCGGTAATTGCCGGTGAAGGCCGCGAGCGGCTTGGCCACGGAGATCGTGCCGTAGGTTTCGGTCGTGGCCCCCTGGTCGTCGAGCAGCTTCACCTTGAAGCCCGTCATCGTGCCGTCGGCCCGGAGCGCGAGCGAGGCCTCGTACCGCCGGTCCCACGACTGGCTGAAGCCGGCGAGCAGGTACTCCATCCGGTCCTCGATGTACTTGACCGGGAGCCCGCCGGCCTTGCGCGAAAGCAGCGCGGCGATGTCGGTGGCGCGTGCGCCGCCCTTGCCGCCGAACGCGCCGCCCTGCGGATGACTCACGACGCGGACCTTGTTCGCCGGCAGGTTCAGGGACAGTGAGCGCGCGAGACCCCAGAAGCCGGGCACCTGGTAGCCACCGTGGCTCAGCAGGCTGTTGTCGGTCAGGTCCCACTGACAGACGCAGCCGAACGTCTCGGTCGGATTGGCACCGCAGCGGTTCCAGCGGAACGAATTCGTGACGACGTGATCCGCCTCCGCGAACACGCGGTCGACGTCGCCCCAGTCGAATGTGCGCTGCTGCACGACGTTTGTGCCGTGCTGCTCCCAGATCACCGGTGCGTCGGGCGCGAGCGCCGCCGCGGCCGTGCCGACCGAGGGCAGGATCTCGTATTCGACTTCGATGAGCTCGCAGGCGTCCTCGGCCAGCGCCCGGCTCGTGGCGGCGACAGCCGCTACCGGTTCGCCGACATAGAGCGCCTTGTCGACCGCGACGCAATGCGTGCCCCAGCCGGCGGGGCTGGTGACGTGCGGATTGGCCCAGCGCTTGACGTCCTCGGGCGTCAGCACGGCCACGACTCCTTCGAGTGCCTCGGCCGCGCTCGCATCGACCTTGACGATGCGGGCATGCGCGTGCGGGCTGCGCAGGATCGCGCAGTGGACCATGTTCGGCAGCGCGAAGTTGTCGATGAACTGCGCCGTGCCCGAGACCAGGGCCGGGTCTTCGATGCGCTTGACGTGCTTGCCGACGTAACGGACCGCGCTGGTCGGCAGTTCATCGGGCAGGCGGGGGAGACCTGTGGCCATGATGCGGGGCGCCTCCGACGCTTCCGTTGCGTCCCGGTTCAGGGCGCGCTCGATTCACGCAGACGTCGCGCGGCGAGCCGCACGGACTTCAGGATCGTCTCGTAGCCCGTGCAGCGGCAGAGATTGCCGCCGAGAGCATCCTTGATCTGCTCGTCGCTGGGGTTCGTGTTCTCCGCCAGCATCTCGAGCGTCGTCATGATGAAGCCCGGCGTGCAGAAGCCGCATTGCATGCCGTGCTCGTCGATGAATGCCTGCTGTATCGGATGCAGCTGGCCTGTTTCGCGGTTCCGCAGGCCCTCGATGGTCGTCACCTGTGCGCCGTCGACCTGCACGGCCAGTGTCAGGCAGGAGCGTGACGCGCGCCCATCGATCAGCACGTTGCAGGCTCCGCAGACCCCGTGTTCGCAGCCGACGTGCGTGCCGCCGAGATGCAGTTCGTGGCGAAGGAAGTCGGCGAGCGTGAGCCGTGGCTCGACCTCCCGCTCGTAGACCCGGCCGTTGACCGTGACCGTCGTGCGCTGCCTCGTCGTCATGATGTGTCGCTCAGTCCTCAGTTGGGCCGGCGGGTGGGCCCACGCCGGTCAGGTCGCGCGAGCCGACGCTTCGGCGAGGCAGCGGCCGGTGTATACGCGTACGAGCTGGCGGCGATAGGCCGGGGTCGCGTGCACGTCGGCGATGGGCTCCTCGAGCGCTTCCGCGCCGGCGGCTGCCGCGCGCGCGAAGTTCTCCGGTGTCGGCGGCCGTCCCTGCAGCGCCGCCTCGGCCGCGGCCAAGCGGACGGCCGTCGCGTTCACGCCGAACGCCGCTATCCGCACATCCTCGCAGACGCCCTTGACCACACGCAGCGTGGCCACGACTCCCGCGAGCGCGAGATCGCCGTCGCGCTTTGCAAACTCCTGGATCGACCAGCCGATGCCGGGAGGCAACGCCGGGATCCTCACTTCCGTCAGCACCTCGGCTGCCTCGAGGCAGGTGGTCATGTAGGTGACGAAGAACTCGCGTGCCGGGACCACACGCACGCCGTGTGGTCCCTGCGCCTTCATCTGGATGTCCTGCACGAGCGCGACAGCGGGGTATTCGGCGGCCGGGTCGGCGTGGGCGAACGAGCCGCCCACCGTGCCGCGGTTGCGGATGGGGCGGTGACCGATCAGCTGCGTCGCTGCGTGAAAGAGCGGCTGTCGTTCCCTGACCAGCGCGGAATCCTCGGCGGCGCGCTTGCTCGTCATCGCGCCGATGGCGAGCATGCTGTTCTCGGTGCGGATATAGTCGAGCGCCGCTATCCGACCGAGGTCGATCAGCACCTGCGGTCGCGCGACGCGCATGTTGAGCATCGGCATGAGGCTCTGGCCGCCCGCGAGCACCTTGGCGTCGATGCCCTCGCTCTCGAAGCGCTGCAGCAGCGCGACGGCCGAATCGACCGTCGGCGGGGCATGATAGTCGAACGGGGCCGCTTTCACGCTCGTGTCTCGATAGGGTTCGTGGATCCGACGGGCCGCACCGAGCTGCAAGTGGCCGCCCGCGCCCTGTGATCGTTACATTCGGCCTCGCGCGAGTCAATCCACGCCGCCCGGTACGGCGGCATTTGAACATGCACCGTGACGCGGACATCGTCCGATTGGACGTGCCGCCGCCGTCGTGCCGGATCGCGCATGACCGGGCGAGTCGGCAGAACCGGCCACTGCCCGTGGGTAACGAAGCGGCGTGTGCCGATTCAGGAATCCCCTCGCGCCCGTTGATACGAGGGGGCCATATCAGAACTCCAGTGCGAGGTCCGCGCCATAGCTGCGCGGGTCGCCGAACATCGCCGTGGGCACGACGTAGATGAAGTGGAAGATCTCGTATTCCTCGTCGGTGAGATTGCGACCCCAGAGCGAGAAGCGCAGCCTGCCACCCGCGACAGGAATTTCACCCAGACCGACACGCGCGTCCAGCAGGCCATAACTGCCGATGACGGCGCCGAGCGAAGGCGAGGCATTCATCTTGCTCTGATAGCTGTAGGTGACCGAGGCCGTGGGTATGCCGAGCCTCGTGGTCGGCCACTCGTACCCGGCCGTGGCCGAGGCCTTGTGCCTGGGCACCTGGTCGTAGGCATAGAGATCCTTCACGTTCTGGCCGAGGCTGTTGGTGATGCGGTCGAACCGCGCCTCCGTCCAGGCGTAGGCGAGCGACAAGTCCAGCGCCGGAATGGGCCTGGCTGTCACGTCCACCTCGAGTCCGTTGATGGTCGCCTTGCCGGCGTTGAACACGTCCGTGACACTCAGATTGTTCGGGTCCGGGACGGAAACCTGCATGTCGGTCCGCTCGGTCGTGAACAGCGCCGCATTGAGCCGCAGGCGATTGTCGAACCACGTGGACTTGAGACCGAGTTCGTAGCTGTCCGCGTATTCCGGTCCAAAACCCGCCGAGAAACGCGCGAGCGTGCTCGCTGTCAGGTTGAAGCCGCCGGTCTGGTAACCGGTGGCCACTTTCGCATAGACGCCCAGGTCGTCGGTGATGTCGTAGGCCACGGTGGCGCTCGGACTGAAATCCGTGAAGGTCCGGTCTGCCGTGCCCTTGGGCGCCGGGACCACCATGCCGTTGGCAAGCGTGGTGGTGTCCTGCTTGGTCGCTTTGCGCTCGTCCTTCGACCAGCGTCCGCCGATTGTCAGATGCAGGCGCTCGGCGAGCACCGACGGCGTGTAAGTGGCTTGTCCATACAAGGCGAAGGCAACGTTGTCCGCTGTCGGATGGCGATCGATGCGCATGCCGCCGCCGGTGAGTGGCAGGACGTTGGTGTCGTGGCTGGTGGCGCTTTCGTCGAAGTAGTAGGCGCCCGCGATGTACTCCAGTCTCGAGTCGAAGGCCGTGCCGATCAGCTGGAATTCCTGTGTTACCTGCTCCTGGTCCATGTCGACGATGTTGATGAGGAAGGGTGGTGGCGCAAGCAGCCCGGGATGATAGGGCATGTAGGTGAAGTTGCTGAGCTCCCGATAGCTCGTGATCGACTTCAGCGTGAGTGCCTCGTCGATCTCGAAGGTGACGGTCAGGTTGTGGCCCAGGCCGGTGATGTCGTTGGCGATCAGATCGGTGACGGTCGCCGAGCTCTCCGTCGGCCGGTCCGCCGCTGCAGGATAGAGGGGCACCGCCGCCATCCAGACCGGAGTGTCCTCCAGCCCGGACTGGTCGAACGTGTAGCGCAGGTCGACGCGGTCGTTTGGCTGCCACAGGAACGCCGCGCGCCAGGCCTGGCGATCCTGGTCGCCGAAGCGAGGGACGCCGGTGCCGGCGTTGCGGACGAAGCCGTCCTCCCGCACGCGAAGATACGAGAGTTCGGCGGCAGCCTTTTCGCCCATTGGTATGTTGAAGCGTGTTCGTGAAGAGAACCGGTCGCGATTGCCGGCAGCGAGATCCTGCCGGAAGCCGAATTCGCCGAGTTGCGGCGCCCTGGTGATGAAATTGATTGCCCCGCCGGTCGTGTTGCGCCCGTAGAGTGTGCCCTGCGGACCCCGCAGCACCTCGACGCGGTCGAGCTCCGCGACCTCGGCTGCGAGCCCCTGAAAGCGGGCCATGTAGACGCCGTCCACGTAGAACGCGACCTTCGGATCGTAGGTGATCTGATCGTTGCCCTGGCCAATGCCGCGCAGGAAGAGGCGCACCGTCGCGGCACTGTTCGGGTGCCGGGACGGGATCAGTCCAGGCACATCCGACTGCAGATTCGTCAGGCCCTGGATGCCCCGCGTCGCGAGTGCTTCGCTGGAGAACGCAACGATGGAGATCGGCGCATCCTGCAGAGACTCCGCGCGCTTCTGGGCAGTGACGATCACTTCCTCGAGGCCGACTGGCGAAAGCTCCTTTTGCGCGTCGGCCGGCGCTGCAATCAGCGCCGTGGGCACGGTCTGCGCAAGACACGTCAGGACGACAGGACGGAGTGTGTGCATTGCAGGTTCCTGTTTCCGGTCATGCGAACGTGCATCCACACTGGTTGAGCGGTGTCGAATGCGACATCGTCCGACCGGACTACGACCGCGCCGACCCGGTGGCGATAGTGTCGCGTCAACCGCAATCCGCGGCCGGCTGACGAACGCGCATGAATCGCGGAGCCCAGGCACCCGAAACGTTCTTTCGCCGCATCGAGACGATCTGGACTCTGGATCCCGGCGCGAGGGCTATCGAGTTCGGAAATGCCGTGTTCAGCTGGGGTGAGTTGCGCTCCGCCATCGCGGCCATCGACGCGTCGCTCACGACAGCCGGCGTGGGGCATGGTGCCGCCGTTGGCGTGCTGTTGCGGAACCGGCCCGGCATGCTCGCCGCACTTCTCGCGCTGCTGGTGACAGGTCGGTGCATCGTCAGCCTGAGTCCTCTGCAGCCCGACGACGAACTGCAGGGGGAGCTTCGCGGTCTGGGGCTTGACGCCGTGATCGGCGTGTCCGGGGACTGGAAGGTCGATACCATGCGGTCGGCTCAGGAAGCCGGCACCGTCGGGCTGGGCCTGCCCGATGACGGGCTCGGGCCCGTCCAGGATGTGGGCTGTCCCGGTCCGTCGTCGGGCACACGAGGCAAAGCACTCACCGACATCGCGCTCGAGATCCTGACCAGTGGCACCACGGGCAGGCCGAAACGCATTCGCATCGGGCGAGCGACACTGGCTGATGCGATCGTGGACGGCACCCAAGGCGAAAGCGCATCGGCAGTGGCTTCGCTGAAGACGACTCCTGCAGTGATATTTGCACCGCTGATGCACGTCAGCGGCATGTTTGGCGCGCTGCTGTCGATCTACGAGGGCCGCCCGATCGTGCTGCTGGAGAAGTTCTCGGTCGAGCAATGGGTGGAGGCCGTCAAACGTCATCGAGTGCGTTTCTCGAGTCTGCCGCCGACTCCGATGAGCATGGTGCTCGAGGCCGGTGTGCCGCGCGAGGATCTCGCGAGCCTGATCGCCGTGCGAGCGGGCACGGCGCCTCTGCTTCCCGAGACACAGCGCCGGTTCGAAGCGACCTACGGCATCCCGGTACTCGTGCAGTATGGTGCGACAGAGTGGATGGGCGGCATTGCCGGGTGGACGCTCGAGGACCACCGCAAGCACATCGCGGCCAAGCTGGGCAGCGTCGGCCGCGCACGCGGCGACGTGCTGCTGCGGGTGGTGGACGCGGCCAGTGGCTGCGAGTTGCCCGTGGGCGAGGTTGGCGTTCTTGAGGTGTTGCCGCGACAGCGACTGGGCGCCGACGTGTCGTGGGCCCGCACGAGCGATCTCGCATCGCTCGATGCCGATGGGTTTCTCTACATCCACGGCCGCGTGGACGACACCATCATTCGCGGCGGCTTCAAGGTCGACACCGCAGCCGTCGCGGGCGTGCTCATGCAGCATCCTGCGGTGAAGGAAGCCTCTGTCGTCGGCCTGCCGGACGAGCGGCTGGGACAGATCCCGGTCGCAGCCGTCGAACTGCGCAAGGGCGCGGCTGCGACCGAAGAGGATCTGCGCGCTCATGCACAGCGCCACCTCAGCCCCTACCAGATTCCCGTTCGCTTCAAACTCGTTGCGGCGCTGCCGCGGACGGTCTCGATGAAAGTCAGCCGTCCCGGCGTGCTGATGCTATTCGCATGAGGAATTCCATGGACATCGCTTCCTACCCGGGGCTCGGCCTGACGCGCAACGGCCGGATACTCACGGTAGCCCTCGACCGACCGGAGCAGCTCAATGCTGCGGACGAAGGGATGCACAGCTCGATCGCCAGGGTCTTCAACGACTGTGCCGACGATCCCGAGACCGATGTCGTGATCCTGACCGGGACCGGCAAGGCGTTCTCGGCGGGCGGCGATTACCGCGCCATGCAACTGTCGATCGACAATCCGGCTCGCTTCGACCGGCTGGCCGTGGAGGCGAAGCGCATCGTCTTCTCGATGCTCGACTGCCCGAAGCCCATCGTCGCCAAGGTGAACGGTCACGCCGTCGGCTTCGGGGCCACGCTCGCGCTGTTCAGCGACATCGTCTTCGCCGCCAGCCACGCCAGAATCGGCGATCCGCACGTGCTCGTGGGATACGTGGCTGGAGACGGTGGCGCAGCCATCTGGCCGCAGCTGATTGGATATGCCAAGGCCAAGGAGTTGCTGTTCACCGGCAAGCTCCTGACGGCAGTGGAGGCGGAGAAAATCGGTCTGATCAACTACGCGCTCCCGGCGGAAGAACTCGACGGCGCAGTGCAGGCCTTCGCCGAACGCCTGGCCGCAGGCGCCGCGAAGGCCATCCAGTGGACCAAGCTCTCCGTCAACGTCGGGCTGAAGGCGATCGTGCATCCGGTGATGGAGGCCTCGATGGCCTACGAGTCACTCTCGGTACGCACCGAGGATCATCGCGAAGCGGTGGCGGCCCTGCGGGAAAGGCGTTCACCGGTGTTCCGAGGCCGCTGAGGAATCATGACTGCGAACATCCTGATCGAGCGCGACGTCATGGTGACGATGCGCGACGGCGTGCGGGTGGCCACCGACACCTACCGGCCGGATGACGGCAGGCGTCATCCGGTGCTTGTGAATGGCCACGTCTACAACAACGACCATTTCCTGATCGTGCACGAACTCATCTTCAGCCCCCTTGTCGCGGCCCAGCGTGGCTACGCCGTGGTGGTGCAGGAAGTTCGTGGGCGGGCGGGGTCTGAAGGAACGTGGCGGCCGTATACCAGGATCCGTGAAGATGCCTACGACACGGTCGAGTGGGCGGCTGCGCAGCCCTGGTCGAACGGCGATGTCGGGCTCTACGGGGCCTGTGCGCTCGGCACGATGGCGGTGCAGGGCGCGGTCGCAGCGCCTCCGCATCTCAAGGCCGTGTTTGCCTACGAGACTGCCACGGACTATTTGTCGGGCTGGACCTACTCGAACGGGGCGCTGGAGCTGGGCTTCCAGATGTCCTGGATCTGGACGGCGCTCGCCACCGATACGATTCCGCGCCTGGGGCTGGCGCCCGCCGCCGAGCAGGAAATGCTGCGCAAGCTCGCGGAAGCCTCGCGCGACATGAACGGCTCGGCGAGCTTCCTGCCTCTCATCGACTTTCCGCCTTTCCAGAATGGCGCAGCGCCCTACTGGCGGGAATGGCTGTCGCACCCGGGCTACGACGAGTTCTGGCAGGATGCCGACGCCGTCGCGCGCGCCGAAAACGTGCAGGTGCCCGTGCTGCACATGACCTCGTGGTACGACACCTGCCTGCGCGGCCATCTCGACCTGGCGAAGGCGCTCGCGGAGCGTTCGGCTCCGCACGTGCGCGACAAGCATCGCCTGATCCTCGGGCCGTGGGATCACAGCGCCTACTACAACAAGCGGCCAACCTGCGCGGGCCAGCGCGACTTCGGCCCGGACGTGTTCACGGGTCCCGAACTGCTCGGCAGTCTCGCCCTCGGCTGGTTCGATCACTGGCTGCGCGGCGAGCCGCTGAAGGTCCTGCCCGACAACGGCGTCCGCTACTACCAGATGGGCGAAAACGTCTGGAAAGAGGCGGTGTCCTGGCCACCCGCGCACGTGTCCGTGCCGTACTACCTGCACAGCGCCGGGCGGGCGAACAGCCGCATGGGTGACGGTGCGCTCGATACGCAGCCCCCGGACGCCGAGCCCCGCGACAGCTTCGTCTACGATCCGCTCGACCCGGTGCCGACCTGCGGCGGTCGCAGCATGGTCGGCGTGCCGACGGGTGTCGAGGATCAGGCGAAGGTCGAGGAGCGGCAGGACGTCCTGGTCTATGCCACGGCGCGGCTGGCCGAGCCGCTCGCAATCGCCGGCCCGGTCACGGTCACTCTCCATGCGAGCACGAGCGCAGTGGACACGGACTTCACGGCCAAGCTCGTGGACGTCGAACCGAGCGGCTATTGCGCCAACATCTCCGAAGGCATCGTCCGGGCACGCTACCGCAACAGCCGCGAGCACGCGGAGTTCCTCGAGCCGGGAAAGATCACGGAGTTCACGATCGACCTGTGGGACGTGGCGCATACGTTCAAGGTCAATCACTGCGTCCGCCTCGAGATCTCGAGCAGCAACTTTCCTCGCTTCGATCGCAACCTGAACTCGAAGGTGACGCCCGCGCTCGGCAGTGCCGCCGATGCCCGGAAGGCGGTGCAGCAGATCTTCCACGACGCACGGTACCCCTCGTGCCTGAGGTTGCCCGTGGTGACGGCGCATTGAACCCATTGTCTGAAGCACCCATCAGCATTGAGCCCTTCGAGACGGGCGGGTATCCCGTTCATACGCGCACGCTCATCGTCGAATTGCTCCAGGACGCAGACAGCCGCATGCGGGCGCTGGCGACCATCCTCGACCTGCGCAAGCAGGGCTGGGTTCCCACGGGCGGCGAGTTGCAGACGGCCGGGCTGATCCATCACATGTCCCTGGACGTGCTCGTGGATGCGGCAAGCGGCCTCATCGAGCGATTCGAGCCGAGCCAGCAGGTGGTCGCCTTCGAACCCAGCGAGCGAACCGCCGGCGAAAGCTGTCGCGACCCGGTGCACCTGCTGCGTGGCATGGTCGGCGAGAAGCTCGATGCAGGCAATGCGCGGCGGTTGCGGGAGTTGTTCGGTGGGCCGCTCGGATGCAGTCACCTGCTCACGCTCGCGCAGCTGGTGCTTTCGTTCCTGCCAGGGACGATCGCACGCGAAGCGCGCAACATGAGCGCGAAGCCGGCCGGCCGCGAGTCGGGTGAGCGCATAGCCATGCGCGTCCTCGTCATCGACGGATTCGAGCGCCGCGACGGCAACCAGGAGATCGCGATCCAGCTCACCGACGTGCACACGTCGCCGTTCGCGGCCATGGCCGGCATGCTCGATCGATTCGGGGCCGAACACGAAGTGCGCGCCATCATGCGCGTCGATGATGCCACGTCGACCATCAGCGCTCATGACGTGGCCGAGCGCGCACGCACGCGGACCGAACTGGGCGCTGCCACCTGGCAGAGCCGCAGCGACGAACTCGGCTGGCTGCACGGTCATCCGGTGATGCGCGGGCTCGCACCCGGGCTCCTGCGACGCTATGGCGCCGAACCCACGCGTGAGCCGCTGCTCGCCGCGCTGATCAACTTCGCGCCGAGCTACATGCAGAGCCTGTCTCCACGCATCACGAGAATGATCGAGCAGGAGACCGACGAAGGAATCCGACCGACCGTCATGGACGAGTCGGGCGTCAGCGGCTTCCCGGATTCCTGCTACATCTGGCGCACCACCGGGCGCATGACGAGGATGCGCCTGGCGCGTCGCGGGCAGGCCAGCGACTGAAGACGCGCGCAGGCACGCGTGGCTGCCAGGGAAGCCATGCACACCCCGCGGCTAGGTGACGATCTCGCACTCCAGGCCGTGCGCCCCGAACATCTCGACGATCTGCGCGACGCGATCGTGCTCGAGCGGATGGGCGTCGTTCATCGGGTACGGCTGGTCCAGCATGGCGTACTTGTTCATGCCGAAACGGTGGTAGGGCAGCACGTTCACCACGATGCCCGGGCGCAGCTCCTTCACGAACCGGGCGATCGCGGTGAGATTCCCGTCGGTGTCGGAGACGCCGGGAATCAGCGGTACGCGAATGATCATCTGTGCCGAGCTGCCGGAGACGAGCCGGGCGTTCCTGAGAATCTGCCTGTTCGTGATCCCGGTGGTCTTGCGATGCAGCGCATCGTCCATGACCTTGAGATCGAACAGCACGAGGTTCGTGTGCTTCAGCACTTCAGACAATGCCCTGGCGGACCCGTGGCCCGTGGTGTCCAGCGTGGTGTGCAGGCCTTCGTCCTGGCAGCGCTCGAAGAGTTCGGCGACGAAAGGCGCCTGCGTGAGCGGTTCGCCGCCGGAGCAGGTCACTCCGCCTTGCGAGCTGCGGTAGTAATGGCGGTCCCTGAGTATCTCCTCCATGACTTCATCCACGGTCTTGTCGTCGCCGATCATCCGCAGCGACCGCGGTCCGCAAACCTTGACGCAGTCCCCGCAGTCGTCGCAGAGGTTGCGATCGATCCGGATGCCGGACCCGGTGAGGGAGATCGCCTGCCTGGCGCAGGCCGGTGCGCAGCGGCCACACTTGTCGCAGAGCGCGTCGTTGTGGGCCACCTGGCGCCGGATCTGCTGCGATTCCGGATTGGCGCACCACAGGCAGGTGAGCGGGCAGCCTTTCAGGAAGACGGTCGTGCGGATGCCCGGGCCGTCCTCGGTGCTGAAGCGCTGGATGTTGAAGACGCGGCCAAAGACCACGTCCCCCGCGCCGCCACGCTGCGCCTGAACCTCGTCCGCAGCGTCGAGGTCGGCATCGATGTCCTGCAGGCACTCGCTCATTTGGCCTTGCGCCAGTCAGAAAGCAGGCGGGGCGGTCCTGCGACCGGCCCCGCCCGCTCGTCCGTCGCTACATGCACTGTTCGGTGCGGCTGATGATCTCGTCCTGGACGACCGGCGACAGTTCCACCCAGAAGGCGCTGTATCCAGCCACACGCACGACCAGATCGCGGTGAGCCTCGGGGGCCGACTGCGCCTGCTTCAACATCTCGGTGTCGAGCACGTTGAACTGCACCTGGAAGCCGCCCTTCTCGAAGTAGGTGTCGAGCAGGCTGGCGAACTTCTGCTGTCCGGCCTTCGTCCTGAGCGATCCGGGCGAGAACTTCATGTTCAGCAGCGGGCCTTCGATGAAGGTGCTGTCGAGCTTGCACACGGAGTTCATCGCAGCCGTCGGGCCCTTCACGTCGCAGCCCTGGACCGGCGAAGCCGAAGCATCTCCGAGGTGCGTGCCGGCCTTGCGTCCGTTCGGCAGTGCCCCGGTGGTCTTGCCCGCCCACGACGACCACGCGGCACCCTGTCGGAACATCGTGAAACGCCTGCCGTAGCCGTCACGATAGCTCTGGCACCGGTCCGTTGCTTCCTTGAAGAGCTCGCACATGAGCGCGTCCGGCTCGTCCTCGTCGTTGCCGTACTTCGGCGCGGCGATACAGGCCTGTCGCAACTCCTCGTAGCCCACCCAGTTGGCCTTGATGGCCGCGATCAGGTCCGCCATGGTCGCCTTCCTGTCCTCGAAGATGACCTTCTTGACGGCCATCAGCGAGTCCGACGCGTCCTGGAAGCCGCGATCGACGAAGGAGAATGCTTCGAGCTGCTGGTAGCGGCCGCCGAAGCGGGTCACGTCCTTGCCGTCGGCGATGCAGTCCTGGAGGAAGGCCGAGATGTACGGGAAGTAGAACGCATCCTCGTAATACGACTTCTCGTAGGCCCGGAAGTTGTTCATGGCGTACTCGTAGAAGCCGTCACGCTGCTTCTTGTACGCCTCGAGGAACTGTTCCCACGTGGTGAAGCTGGTGGCGTCGCCGGTCTCGACACCGAGCTTCTTGCTGGTCCAGGGATCCACGCCGTTGAACATCGCCCACTCGAGCAGCTTGGCGTGGTTGCAGAACGAGACGACTGCATTCCGGGTCCAGGCGAAGCTCTTGGGATAGGCGGTGTTGATGCAGCCCGCCATCGCCCAGTCGCGTGCATCGTCCCATCTCACGCCGCGGTCCATGAGGTATTCCGTACCCATGCGGTCGTTGAACCAGGCAGGGATGCCGCCGCCGTGATCGCGATTGCACTCGATGCCCTTCTCCAGCAGCTCCGGTGCCATCATCCGGTGATAGCGCAGCGAAATGTGCGGCTGGTGGGTCTTGACCTGCTTCGCGACCTGGAGGAACAGGCAGGACAGCTCGTTCGAGGCGTCTTTGCCGTTACGCGTCGTACCTCCGAGCGTTACGTTGACGTAGTAGTTCGAGGGCGAGATTTCCTGGTGGTCGCGCCTGCCGACCTGGCCGAGGAACATGAAGGGTTCGAACTCGAGCCACTTCATGAGGATGCAGCCGATGAGCTCACCGGCCTGCTGGCGGGTGATGCGCCCTTCGTTGATGTCCCTGGCATAGTACGGCCACAGGTACTGGTCGAAGCGGCCGACGTAGGCGTTCGTCGTCGCCTTCTCGATTTCCTGGCCGAACGCGACGAACCAGTAGGTCTGCAATGCCTCGCGGAAGTTGCGCGGCGGATGCTCGGGCACCCAGTCACAGACCTCCGCGATCTCGAGCAATTCCTGCCTGCGCTTCGGATCCGTCTCCATCTTCGACGCCCCGCGCGCCAACGCAGCGTAGCGATGCGCGTGGTTGATCATGCCCTCGAGGGAGATGACCACGGCTTCGAGCCATTCGATCTTCTCGCTGTCCTCGTGGCTGAGATAGGGGCCGTCGGCCCTGGAACGCGTGCGGATGGCGTCGATGTGATCCTGTGCCTGCTTGATGTGACCCCGGAAGCCGATCGCCAGGACCTTGTCCATGTCGGCGCCGGGGGTGAACAGCTGCGGCGTCAGCGGCGGGCGCAGTGCATTGCGGGCTTCGCCCATCAGGTGCATCTTGCCGCCGTCGAGCGCATTCTCGATCTCGAACGAGCGCTTGGCGGGATACCTGTCCTTCCAGTACTCGGCCGCTTCGCGCAGGTACTTGCGGTCTTCTTCCGCGAACTCGGTGACGGTCACTTCCGAGCCCGCCGTCACCTCGACGCGGTCGAGGAGTGCGGCGAGATGGATCGGCAGCTGTTCCACGCTCGGATTGGCACCGCGGATGTGCCTGGTGGGTGCGCCGACCAGCAGCTCGTCGTCGCGAATGGTGATGTCCTTCTTCGCGAGCGCATTCGCGAAGGCCTTGGCCCGGCGCTTGGCCGGATGCTCGCCTTCGGTCGCGCGATAGGACTCGGTCCACCAGCGGGCTCTCTGGCCGCAGATCGTCGGCCTCGCGGCCAGGTAGCGCTGCTTCATGCGCTGCACCCGTTCCGTGAAGCCGTTGACCTTGTTGATCTCCGCGAGCGGGATCTTCCCGAGAATGGCCGCAATGGTCTTCGGCAGTGCAACTCCCTGGGTCGTTGCCGTCGAGAGATCGTCGATAACTGCTGCCATCTCGTTTGCTCCTGTACGTTCCTGATAGATGTTCGGGGCTCGCCCGAGGCGGGTCTGCGCGTTCAGTGGTGGCAGAAAGTCTAGGGAGCGTGCCGGCACCCCACAATTGACGGGGGCGCAAAACAGCGTCACGCGACTGCAACAATTGGCTGGCGTGCGCCGAGTGCCGGAGGAGTCGACGAAGCCCGGGGTGTGGCTTCTGCGCAGGCCCTAGGTTGGCGGTGGCGCCATCAACGGATGGGTCTCGAGGTACTCGAGCACGAAGTCGCTGAACGCCCGGACGCGCCGCGGAACCTCGCGCGTGCCGGGCCGGATGATGTACACGAATGCCGCCAGGCTGTGGTACTGCGGCAGGACGGGCACCAGGCGGCCCCGGGCCAGGTCCTTGGCAACCAGGAATGTTGGAATGATTCCGATTCCTGCGCCGGAACGAACGGCCTCCCGCACGAAGAAGATGTCGTCGCAGCAGATGGGGCCCTGCGGCTTGAACGTTGCCGCTCCCGTCCTGCTTTCGAGCTGCAGGGTGGGCAGGCCACGGTGTGTGACCCACCGATGGTTGGCCAGGTCATCGGGCTGCTGCGGGATACCTTCGGCTTCGAGGTAGGTCGGGGAGGCGAAAAGCTTGGCGTAGATGGGACAGGCCTGCCGGGCAATCAGCGACGAATCCTTCATCCGCTCGGGTGCAGCACGCAAGGCGATGTCGAAACCGCCGACCGCGAAGTCCATGGGCTGGCTGTGCAGGAACAGGTCGCAGTGGACGCGCGGATGACGTTTCGTGAATTGCGTGACCGCTTCAGCGAGGAAGGCGGAACCGAGGTAGTTCGGTGCGGAGATGCGCAATTCACCCGCTGGCTCCCCGAGCTGGTCTGGCGACTCGACGGCAGCCTGCTCGAGGGAAGCGATCAGGGCGGCGACCCGCTCGTGGAGCGCTGCGCCCGCCGGACTCAGCACCACCTGTCGCGTGGTGCGATGCAGGAGTGGCACGCCCATGGCTGCCTCGAGCTCCGCGAGGCGCCGGCTCACGGACCATTTCGGCGCGTTCAGTTTCCTGGCCGCCGCCGAGAAGCTCGCCGCATCCGCCACGGCGACGAACATGCGCAGGGCGTTGAGGTCGACTCCTGCACCGCGAGCCTTCTTGGCATCCATCGTGCGTGGCGCTGATCCGGGATCCTGCGGTGAATTCTGGCAGTGCGAAAGGAAGCACCGTGTTGGAAGGCATTCTGGAACACGGGCGCATCGCAGGCAAGAAGCCCTGGTGCCGGACACATGCGCGGGCGCCAGAGCGCTAGTCTGTTTGGCCGATGAATGACCGGCTTGCAGCGATGACAGTAGTCGCGAGATCGGCGTGCACGACGCTGGAGGAATCGGGGATGAACGACGAGGTGAGCGCTTCTGGGGACGGGAGGATCACGACCGCAGACATCGAGCGGGCCCGATCGCAGATCGGAATTCCCCAGTTCGAGAGGAACCCGCCGTTCAACCGGGTGGCGAGCAGCGACACGATCAGTCACTTCGCCTTCGGCATCGGCGACGACAATCCCCTCTGGCACGATGCGGAGTACGCCCGCACGACGCGCTGGCGCGGACAGATCGCCTCGCCCCTCTACGCCACCACCATCGGCCTGGACGATACGCCGCGTCCCACCCCGGAACTCAAGAAGCTGTTCCGCGGGTTGTTCCGTGGCGTCGGCAAGTACTACTCCGGCGCAACCTGGGAATGGTACCGGCCGATCCGTCCGGGTGACGTGATCTGGCGCGAGTACACGACGTCGGACGTCCAGGTGAAGGAGGGTTCGAGTTTCAGCGGCGGCCTGACGGTGATCGACAGCTATCGCTATTACTACGTGAACGCCAATGGCGAGCCGGTGGCCACGCATGAGCTGAGCTTCGTCAATGCCGAGCGCGAGGCGTCGAAGAAGCAGGGACGGAACAAGGACATCGAGCGGGCGAGGTACACACCCGAGGACATCGAGCGGATCGATGCGCTGTATGCCGCAGAGGTCGTCCGCGGCAGCGACAAGCGCTACTGGGAGGACGTGCAGGTCGGCGACGAACTCGTTCCCGTGGTCAAGGGACCCATGAGGGTCACCGACGTGGTCGGCTTCCACATCGGGTGGGGGTTCGGGCAGATGTACGGGGCCGGGCCGCTGCGCTACGGCTGGAAACAGCGGCAGCGAACGCCAGCCTTCTACTCCGCGGACGAGTTCGGTGTGCCGGACATCGTGCAGCGGTTGCACTGGGACCCGGTCCGTGCCCGCGAGCTCGGCCTGCCTGCGCCTTACGACTACGGCACGATGCGCACGAACTGGCTCGCGCACCTGCTGACGAACTGGATGGGCGACGACGGGTGGCTCGTGCGCCTGCAGACGGAGATGCGCGCCTTCAATTACGTGGGCGACACCACGATCTGTTCCGGCGTGGTCACGGCCAAGACGATCGAGGGTGCGCGCCGTCTGGTGCAAATCGAGGTGAAGGCGACCAATCAGCGCGGCGAGGTCACGAGCCCGGGTACGGCAACCGTGATGCTGCCATCACGCGAAACGGGCGCCGTCATCCTGCCTGCGCCGCCTGACGCGCTGGTCGTCCGCGGCGCGAACATGATGGCGGAGGCAGCCGATCGCGGCAGGGATGGAGGCGGGCAGCAGCAACCGTGAGGCACGGTACCCAGCCGCCTTGGCCTGCGCACGCACCGGCGGGCGACGTCAGCGCTTCTGGCAGGCTCCCGGGGTCTCCTCGATGGCGATCATCGCAGCCTTGCAGATGGCTTCGGCCTCCGTGTACTTGCCACCGCCGAATTGCGACCAGTAGATCGCATCCGAATGGCCCTTCGCGAGCATGCGTTCGACCACGGCTTCGGCGGCCTCGAGTTCTTCGGAGTACGCCGTCAGTGGCATCCACACGGAGCCGCCGTCGGCAGGATCGATCAGCCGCTCCATGCATCCCATGAGCTGGTCACGCGTCGTGACGTGACCCATGATCTTTTCCGCGATCAGCAGGCTCATGCCCTCGCCGGGCGTCATCGCCAGGATCTGGTCTCTGTTCATGCGGTTACTCCTGTGTCGGTGCAGATGGCTGAACCCGAATTCCGATGCGCGATCATGAGTCACTCCGACAGCCTGACGGCATGAAGAACATACTCGTCATCGGCGGAAGTTATTTCGCGGGTCGCGTGTTCGTCGAGGCTTTGCTCGAGGCCGGCGGGTACGTCCCGTACGTCATGAATCGTGGCAACCGGCCACTGCGACTGGAGGGCGTGCACGAGATCATCTGCGATCGGCACGACACGGCGACGATCTCGCGCGGCATCGAGCCTCGTGAATGGCACGCGGTGGTCGATTTCTGCGCGTACGCGCCGGGCGACATTGCGACGGTACTGCAGCATCTTCCGGGTGTCGTACGCCAGTACGTCTACATCAGCACGGCGACCGTGTGCCGGTATTCCCCGCAACTGCCCATGGGCGACGATGCGGCGAAAATTGCCGGCCCGTCGGCCGGCCCCGAGGGGGCTTACGCCTACGACAAATGGCTGCTCGAAGGAGAACTCGCACGATGCTGCAAGGATGCGGCGATCCCGCACGTGATCCTGCGTCCGGCCTTCGTTTACGGCAAGTACAACTATGCCCCGCGCGAATCCTATTTCTTCGATCTCATCGCCAGGAACGAACCCATCGTCCTGCCGACGCCGCCACAGGCGCTGTTTTCGATGGTGTCGGTCTGGGACCTGGCGCAGGTCTGCATCGCCTGCCTGGCAAACGACGCAGTCGCCGGCGAGGCCTATGCGGTCTGTGGCGAGGAACTGGTGTCCTACGACCTGCTGATCGAGACCCTGGAGTCCATCACCTCGCGGAAGTTCGACGTGCGACGCCAGACCGTGCGCGTGCTCAATGCTGCGCGCCTGCCGCTGCCGTTTCCGCTCGAGGAGCACCTGGTGTATTCGGGCGCGAGGCTCACACAGGTGCTGCGGCATCGCTACCTGTCGCTCGCGGAAGGCCTGGCCCGGACCCATGAGTGGTACCGCCAGGCTCACGGCCGCTAGCCCGATGGACCTCGGAGGACGGGCCTGATGGGCGGCAGGAATCGCGGCACCGCAGCGGATCTCATCCTGCACAATGCCAGGGTCGTCACCTGGGATGCGCGACGGCCGTACGCCGACCTGGTTGCGATCGAGGGCGACCGGGTACTCGCCATCGGCAGCCGTTACGACCTCCGTAGATACCGTGGCCGCAGCACGCGCGTCATCGATTGCGAGGGCGGTGCCGTGCTGCCGGGCATCAATGACGCTCACTGCCATCCGCTCGCGCTCGCCGTCGCGCTGCTCAGCGTCGACTGCGGCCCGGATGCAGTCGAGGACATTGCCGGCATCGGCGACGCCATTCGTCGGCGGGCGCTGCAGACGACCGAAGGCGAATGGATCCGGGCAGCCCACTACGACGAGTTCCATCTGCGGGAGAGGCGGCCACCCACCGCCCGCGAACTGGACCAGGCTGCGCCGCGTCATCCGGTGATCCTGGTGCATCGCACGGCTGGTCAGTGCGTGCTGAACACCCTGGCCCTGAAGCGCGTCGACGTCACCCGCGACACGCCGGATGTGCCAGGCAGCACGATCGAGCGGGATCCCGTGAGCGGCGAACCAAGCGGACGGATCGTTGGGCGCAACGCGCGCGTAGAGGCTGCGATACCGCCGATCACCCAGGATGAACTGACGCGTGGCATGCAACTGGCCAATGCGGAGTTCCTCGGGCACGGCATCACGTCGCTGCAGGACACCGGCTGGAACAACGGCCTGCGGCATTGGCACGAGTGGCGCCGCCTGGTTGAGAGCGGTGCCACGGCGTGCCGCGTCTCGGTACTGATGGGCATCGACGCGCTGGACGACCTGCGCGAAGCCGGCCTGTCGATGGGTGCCGGCGACAGCCGGCTGCGCATCGGTGGCGTGAAGCTGGCCCTCGACGAGCGCACGGGCTGCGCTGCGCCGCCGCAGGAGGATGTCGACCGCCTGGCCCTGCACGCCGCACGCGCGGGTTTCGCCGTCGCCCTGCACGTGAGCGACGTCCCGATGCTCGAGGGTGCGCTGGCAGCCATCCAGCACGTCAGCCGGCAGGTTCCCGGAGCCGAGGGGCGCTTCCGGCTGGAGCACTGTACGGTCTGCCCACCGGCGCTCCTGCTGAAGGCCAGGGCCTGTCGTGCGATCGTGGTTCCACAGCCGTCGTTCCTGCGGCACATGGGGCAGCAGTATCTGGAGCGGGCCACGCCGCAGCAGGCTGGCTGGTTCCTGCCACTCGGATCTTTGCGACGCTGGGGCGTCGCGGTGGCCTTGAGTTCCGACGCGCCGCTGGTTTCGTGCAATCCGTGGACGGGCATCGAGGCGGCGGTGAGCCGCCGGACGGACGCCGGAGAGGTCCTTGCCGGACGAGAAGGCATCACGCTGCTCGAGGCGCTGGAGATGTACACGCAGGGTGGTGCGCAGGCATCGTTCGAGGCTGACGAAAAAGGGCGCATCAGCCCGGGAATGCTGGCCGACCTGATCGTGCTGAACAGGGACGCCACTCGCATCGAGCCCGCGGAGATTGCGGACCTGCGAGTGGTTCGCTGCATCATTGGTGGCAAGGTCGTGCGCGGCTAGGCAGGGCTTCCCTGCGGCCGCACAGCCCGCGGCCTCAGGCTGGCTCACGTGTGGTTGCGTCCATCGGGAGCCAATCGGTTTTCCCGGTCCGCGCGGCCGCTGAGTCGCTCGTTCGCTTCCTGCAGCGACCGGTAACCATACTGCGTGGCCGTGCGGGCGAGCGTGATTTCGCAGCCGTTGACACCTTCGGCGCACTGCCGCTCGACGTGGGCCAGGTAGAGTTCCAGGGTCCTGACCGAGTACGTGGCCAGTTCGCCCTTCAGGTAGGTTTCGAGCGAGGTCACCTGGGGCCGGTCGCCAGAACTGAAGATCGGCCGGCCCCTGGCCACGACGCCGGGATACTTCGCCGCCAGAGCGACTTCCCAATCGAGGATGACGGGAACGATCCGCGCAATCAGTTCGAGTGCCGCCGGCGCGAGTGCCGGCAACATCTCCGCAATGCGCGCGTATTCCTCCGGCGCAGTCGATTGCATCATGTGGCCGTACTTTTCAGTGAGCAGGTTGCGCCCGGCGAGCGCTGCGTCCTGCAGGTCGACCAGGTAGCTTTCCAGCAGCGCATCCGACCAGCTCGCGAGCTGGGCCGTGCGCATGATCCGGAACGTCTGCGGGCTCTCCTGGCATGAGGCCGTGCCGCCACGGTTCGGTACGCGCCTGAACATCTCCCATTCGTGTTCGACCACGTCGTCCGTCAGGCCTTCCCTGCGATTCATGTTGCGGTCTCCAAAGACTCCAGAAACCTGGTTTGCCGGCCTAGAGAGCCGACAACTGCTGCCGGAACCGCGGATCGACGATTCGCAACTGAACCGACGGTGCGTGATCCAGCAGGAAGCTGCTCGGCGAATCCGAGAGCGACTGGCGCTGCAGTTCCCCGATCAACCGTTGCGCGATCCGGTCCATCAGGTCCGCCTTTTCGTCAGTGCTCGCGGCCTGCACGAGCCGGGCGACGAGTTCGTGGATCGCGGCGCCGAGGATCGGCAAGTCGCGGACGGCGCGGTGCAACCACTTGTAGAACGGTGCATAGCGCCTGTTCAGAAGAAACACGAGGGCGATCGCATCGGCGCCGAACTTCGTCACCGAGTACTCCGCTGCGAACAGCTCGCCGCGCTTCATCGAGCGCAGGAAGTTGTATTGCCCGGTCTGGGCGAGCGTGACGCAGAGCGCGGCGATCTTCCTGAGCCGGATGTCCTCTGGATAGTGCGCGAGCAGTGCTTCCCGCCAGCGCGTGAACTCCCCCAGCGGATCGCTGAAGACCTTGCCGTTGGTGCAGGTCGCCAGCGCGTGCTCTGGGATTGTCAGCCACTCGCGCGGCGTGGCGGGTGGCCGGGCGAGTCCAGTGCAGCGCAGGAAGAAGGCGCTGGTCCGCATCACGCCAACGCGCCATTCTTCTCCGGCACTGGTCCGTCGTTGCGGGAATCCCAGAAACGACGTGGGCAGGCCGTCATAGGCGTGTTGCAGCGCCGCGCCGAACTCGCGGTGGTCTTCGTCCGTCAGCCACAGGCAGAATCCGGGGCCCCAGTCGTGATCCCGCGAGACGGCGTCATCGAATCCAAAGCAGTCGGAGCCGGGCCCGGCGAGGCCCGTGGCGATCCGGTCCAGGACGGCGCCGAATCGCTCGTGAATCACCGGCAACCCGCAGGACCGGTAATACTCCTCGGCCAGTTCCAGCCCGAGCATGGTCAACCGCAGCAATAGCTTCCAGGACTGTCGGACCGGCGGCTGTACGTTGCGATGAGCTTCTCGATGTTGTCCGCGGTCTTGCGGATCTTCGCCTCGCTCCGGGCCTCGATGTACTGCGTCAGTGCCTCGCGATACCAGGCCAGGGCGTCGGCCGGCCTCTGCAGGCAGAGGCTGACGTAGGCGATGTTCGACAGCTGGTCGCCGATGCGCTCGCCTTCGCCGAGTTGCCGGTACGTCGCCAGCGCCTGCTGGTAGCTCGCCAATGCCCTCTCGGGTTGGTTCATGTCGCGCAGGGCGGTACCGATGTTGGCGCATTGCTCGGCGCTGCGGAGCCGCTCGCCTTCGCGCTGGAAAAGTGCCTGTGCTTCCTCGAAGCACGCAATGGCCTCCTGATGACGTCCGAGCCGGGCGAGCATCAGTCCGCGATTGCCCGAAGCGGCGGCCCGGGCAACGGGTTCCGCTTCGGCATCGCGCAGGCGAACCACTTCGGTGAAGGCCTCGAGCGCCGCTTCGTCGCGACTCGCCTGTGCCAGGATGCCTCCGGCCATGTTGAGTGCGTCAGCCTGGCCCTGGCGGTGCGCGAGTGTGCGAAAGCCGTCCGCCGCGTCCTGAAACGACTTCAGTGCTGCATCGCCGTCGCGTGCGTCGAGCAGGGACATGCCTTCCCGCAGCGCATGGATGGCGGCATCGTATGCGGCATTTGCACCGGTCATGAGCGTGTCTCCTCTTCGGGCCGGACGATGGCGCCGGGCGGGTTCCGCGACTGTGATCGACGCGGGTTCCGGGTGCATTGGCGTGGCCAAGACGGCCGGCGACGTGGATCACTCTACGGCCGACCCGCGCGCGCCGGCTTAGTCTGGTCAGACGATGTAGCAGCCGCTCGCCCTTTCCTAGGCTCCGTCCGCGGACCGACGGCCGGCTGCGAGTGCGCATGTGCAGCAGCATGGGATCCGGTCGACAGGGGGGGGATGCCATGAGCAAGAATCGTCGCCGGATGGCTGCCGCGCATGGCGACTTCGATGCCGCCGGCACGCGCCCGCGTCGAGTCCGGCGGGAGCTGGCGAGGCTCAGGCAACAAACCGTGGAGAGGCTGGATCGCGAAGCCATCCGTCAGTTGCCTATCGCCCATGCCCGATTCGCGCGCACCAGGGACGTGCAGGGCATGGTCGGGCTGTATGCGAAGGATGCCGTCATCGAGGTGCCAAGTGCGGATCCGCGGCTGTGCATCCACGGTCATCACTTCGAAATGCTGGAGCGCGACCGGGCCGAGGGCTCCGTGTATATCGAGATCAGGATTGGCGGGAAGGGCTTCCGCGCATCGCACTTCCGCTGTTACAGGGACAACTACGTCAAGGAAGAGGGCGTCTGGAAGTTCCGTTCGCGCCAGCTTTGCTCCATCCCGCTGCCGTTGCCGGGCTTGGGCCTCGTCTGATTGATTGATTCGGGAAATCTCGTGACAGCTTTCGGAATCCGGTTCGATCTGCGAAACCCCGCCTTCAGCGGAACGTCCATGGCGGAGCGTGTCGACACTGCGCTCGAAATGGCCACCTGGGCCGATGGACTGGGGGCACGGCTGATCGTGCTCGCCGAGCACCACGGTTCGGAAGACGGTTACCTGCCGAGCCCGCTCACCCTGGGCGCGGCGGTGGCCGCCAGGACGCGCGCGGCGACGATTCAGCTGTTCCTGGTCGCCTCGTTCTACGATCCTTTGCGCCTCGCGGAAGATCTCGCGATCCTCGACCTGATCAGCAAGGGACGCATCGACGTGAACCTCGTGGCCGGATACGTTCCGGAAGAATTCGCCATGTTCGGTGTGCCGATGTCCGAGCGGCCGGCACGAATGACCGAAGTCGTGACGACGCTCAAGGCGGCATGGACCGGCGAGCCATTCGAGTATCGTGGCCGCATGGTTCGAGTCCACCCGATGCCGTTCCGTTGCGGCGGCCCGCCGCTCACGCTCGGCGGCAGCAGCGAAGTGGCTGCCCGTCGGGCCGCTCGCATCGGCGATGGCTTCGCGCCCAATCTGCCGACCCTCTGGGAATTCTATCGGGACGAATGCCTGAAGCTGGGCAAGCCCGATCCGGGTCCCGCGCGTCGAGCGTCCGCGGCCGTCACGATGCTGTCCCGCGATCCCCGAAGCGCCTGGGATGAACTGGCGCCGTACTTCCTTCATGAGGCGAATGCCTACGCGGCCTGGGAGGCCACGCGTGGCGGCGATGCGTTGCACCAGTCGGCCACGGACGCCGAAGCCCTGCGCAAGACGGGCGTCTATCGCGTGCTGACGCCGCAGGATTATCTCGGGGAGCTTCGCGCTGCAGGACCGGCTGCTTTCGCGATGTTGCATCCGATGGTGGGAGGAATCCCGCCCGCGCTCGCGTGGCAGCACCTGCGGCTCTTCGAGCACGAGGTTCTCGCGGGTCTGCAACGACGATGAAGACGCAGCCCGCAAAGACCGGGCGCGCGACAACCGCCACCGCTGACCCGGACTTCATCTTCCCGCCGCGAAGGAAATCATGGACAATCGGTGCGCTTCGGGGCGGTGGCGCGGCCAGTCGGCAGTGGGGAGATGGCGACAGCACGAGGTTTGAAGCAGACGGCGAAGACTGCCGGACAGTCCAGCGATCGGCGGCTGTCGCAGCTGCTGGCGGCCCGGCACATGCCGTTCGAGCGCTTCTGCGAGCTCCTGGATCTGGTATACGAGGGTCCGCTGGAGACCATCCCCTGCAGTAGCGCGATGCTGCAGCTGCGCAGCTGGCTGCAGGCCAACGAGGTCGTGCTCATCCTCCGCCCGCCCGGGGACCAGGCGATGGGTGTGGTCATGCGCGACGGTGACCGGGAGTCGCATGTCTACAACTATGTCTACGCACAGTTCCCGGTCCTTGCGCTCGATCCATTCGTCGGGCTGCCACCGGATCGGGCAGTGACGCTCGACGAGATCGTCGATCCGGAGAAGTACGTCAAGGGGGAGTTCTTTCGCCAGTACGTCGAGCCGCGGCACGTGCGCTACGTACTCGGTGCCGACATCCACGGGGAGGCGGGCCGGGAGTTCCGGTTGCGCTTTACACGCCCACCCAGGGCAAGAGACTTCTCCTCGAGCGACAAGGCTCTCGTCCAGGCGCTCATCCCGCACTTCAAGCGCGCTCTCAATCTCCACACCCGCGTCGGGCAGATGGAAACGGAGATGAAGCTCTATGCGAACGTGATGAGCAGCATGCTGGTGGGCTCGTTGATCCTCGACGGAAAAGGGTCGGTGTTGCGTGCCAACAGCATCGCGCAGGCGATTCTGGCGGAGCGCGACGGGCTCACCGTCGGCGCGGCGGGGCTCTCCGCCGAGTATCGGGGCGAGCACAAGGAGTTGCAGCGACTGATCCGCCAGACGCTCGAGATGCCGCCCGGTCAATTGGCGGTTGCCGAAGCGATTTCGATAACCCGCCCCTCGGGGCGCGCGAGCCTGAGTCTGCTGATCCGCCCGATTCCGCTCTCGGAGGGGACGGAAGGGCCGAACCGGCCGACCGCGGCGGTCTTCATCCGCGATCCAGAACGGAATCTCTCGCCATCGCGCGAGCTCATGCAGCGGCTTTTTCACTTCACGCACGCGGAGGCGAAGCTCTCGCTGCTGCTGGTCGACGGGCTCACGCTCGACGAGGCAGCCGCGCAGATGGCGATCCGCAAGAACACCGCGCGCGCACACCTTCGCGCAATATTCTCCAAGACGGGCGTCAAGCGTCAGACCACCCTGATGCGGCTGCTCGTCAACAGCGTCGCCTCGATCAACTGAAGTTCCCGTCGCCACGGGCGCCGGCATTGTTGCCGTGGCATGACAGTGTGTTGCGATTCCGGCGATCGTCACCGGCTGCGCGCCAATTCCATACTCGGTCCAGGCAGCCCCGTTCGCATTCGCCGGAGACACACGCAATGGAAATGAATGACATGGTCGTCGTCAGTGTGGACGACCACATCATCGAACCTCCCACGATGTGGGACCGGCATCTTTCCGCAAAGCACCAGAGCATCAAGCCGCAATGGAAGGAGCGCGCCGACGGCTCGCAATACTGGGTCATCGAGGGGCGGATGCTGCAGAACTTCGGGCTGTGCGCCGCCGCCGGACGGGTGCGCGAGGAACTCGGTTCGGAATCCGAGCGGCTCGACCAGATGCGCGCCGGTTGCTGGGACATCAAGGCGCGCATCGAGGACATGAACGCCAACGGCATCGTCGCTGCGGTGAACTTTCCCACTTACGTCGATCTCGACGGCTCGTTCTTCCAGTCGCTGCCCAACCAGGAAAACGCACTGGTCCTGCTGCGCGCATACAACGACTGGCACATCGACGAGTGGTGCGGGGCCTATCCGGGTCGCAACATTCCGATGGCGATCATTCCTTTCTGGAACATCGAGGCGGCCGCGGCCGAAGTCCGGCGGGTCGCGGCCAAGGGTTGCCGCGCCATCAGCATGTGCGACAACCCGTCGCTCAAGGGCTGTCCCAGCATCCACAACGCCCACTGGGAACCCCTGTGGCGCGCTTGCTCCGAACACGAGGTGGTCATCAACCTCCACATCGCTTCCGGCGCCCGCGCGCCGCACGCATCGATGGAGTCTCCGATCGACTGCTGGATCATCAGCATGCCCATGGCGGTGGCGAATTCCGCCGCCGACTGGCTCTTCCTCAGCGCACTCGACCGCTATCCAAACCTCAAGATCTGCCTCGCCGAGGCGGGGATCGGCTGGATACCGGCGCTGGTCGAGCGGGCCGACTTCGTCTACAGCCATCATCGTGCCTGGACGCATGCGGATTTCGGGCCGGGCCGCCTGCCGAGCGACCGCTTCCGTGAGCACTTCCTGACGTGCTTCATCGAAGACCGGTTCGGCCTGCGCAACGTCGATGCCATCGGCGAGAAGAACATCGCTTACGAATGCGATTATCCGCACTCGGACTCGGTGTGGCCCCACACGCCGGAGCGCCTGCACGACAGCGTGAAGCATCTGCCCGATGCCACCATCGACCGGATCACCTACATGAATGCGCTCGAGGTGTTCAAGTTCGACGCCGTCGGCATGCTCGGTGGCCGGAAGAACTGTACCGTGGGTGCGCTGCGCGCGCAGGCAAGGCACGTGAGCACGACGCCGGTGTCCTACGGCGGAGTGCATCCTCTGCCGCCCGGCGCCACGCCGCGTCCGGTGACCTCGGGGGACGTGGCGCGGGTGGTCGAAGCGCTCAACAGGTCGGCGGCCTGACGCGGCCGCCGTCGCGTGCTCATGAACCAGCCGCTCGCGGGCGTCAAGGTCGTCGAGGTGTCGATGTGGGCCTTCGTGCCTGCGGCGGGCGCGGTGCTCGCCGACATGGGCGCGGAAGTGGTCAAGATCGAGCCACCCGCGGGCGACCCGATGCGCGCGCTCACGTACTCCGGCATCGCACCGGGCGCCTACGGCTTCACGTTCCTCTGGGAGATCTTCAACCGCGGCAAGCGCAGCATCACCGTCGACCTCAACGTGGAAGGTGCGACGGAGCTTCTGCACCGGCTGCTCGGGGACGCCGACGTTTTCCTCGTGAGCCTGCTGCCTTCGGCACGTCGCAAGCTGAAGATCGACATCGAGGACATCAGAAGCCGTCACCCGAGGCTCATCTACGCCGTCGGCAGCGGGCAGGGGGCCTTCGGTCCGGAGGCGGACAAGGGCGGTTACGACTCGCTCTCGTTCTGGGCCCGGGGCGGCATTGCCTCGGCAGTGACGCCTGACGGCGCTCCCCACGTGCTGGGACAGCCTGGGGGTGCTTTCGGCGACAGCATCAGCGGCGCGATCCTGGCGGGTGGCATTGCGGCAGCGCTCGCCCAGCGCGCGATGACCGGCAAGGTTTCCGTCGTCGACGCTTCGCTGCTCGGTACCTCCATGTGGGTGATGCAGACCGGCATCGTCGGCGCGGCGCTCGCGGGAGTGAACGAGCTGCCAAAGCTCAGTCGCGATGTGGTGCCCAACCCGCTCGTGAACAGCTACCGCACCGCCGACGGTCGCTTCATCGCACTCTGCATGCTGCAGGGTCAGCGTTACTGGCCAGGGTTCTGCGAGGCCGCAGGACGCCCCGACCTGATCGTCGATTCCCGTTTCGACAGCGACGAGAGTCGCGCGGCGAATCTCCGGGCCTGCGTGGCTGCGCTGGACGAACTCTTCTCCACCCGCACGCTCGAGGAGTGGCAGGCGATCCTCGCGCGCCAGGAAGGGCAGTGGAACATCGTGCAGCAGGCCGGAGAGCTGACGCGGGATCCACAGGCGCTGGCCAACCGCTTCATCCAGGACGTCGACTACGGCAACGGCCGTGCGCTCACGATGGTCAGCACGCCACTGCAGTTCGACCGCCAAGCGCTGAACGCCCGGGCGGCCCCCGGGCTCGGCGCCCACAACGACGAGGTGCTGGTCGAGCTCGGCTACAGCGAGGAGCAGATCATCGATCTCAAGGTGGCTGGTGTCGTCTTCTGATCGCGCGTCGCCATCTTAGTCCGTTCAGACGATTTCCCGGCGGACCCTGCTCATAAGAATCCGGGCCATGCATTTCGAGCCCAGCCTTGGCGATGCGGCTTTTCGCGCCGAAGTGCGGGAGTTCATCGAGCTGCATCTGCCGCAGGGCATGGCTCGCCGCAGCTACATCTGCTCGCAGCCGCCGGACATCGGTGATTTCCGCCGCTGGCAGCGCATCCTCCACGACCGCGGCTGGGGGGCGCCGCACTGGCCGGTCGGGTTCGGCGGCACGGACTGGACGGCGATGCAGCGGCACATCTTCATGGAGGAGATCTACCGCGCCGATGCCATCGACTACGGCTGGCAGGGCACGCACATGATCGGTCCCGTGCTCATTGCCTTTGGTTCGGAAGCACAGAAGCGACGCTACCTGCCGCCGATGCTGCGGGGCGACGAAATCTGGTGCCAGGGATTCTCCGAACCCAATGCCGGCTCGGATCTGGCCAGCCTGCGCACGCGCGCAGAGCTCGTGGGCGACGAATGGGTGATCCACGGCCAGAAGATCTGGACCAGTGACGCCGGCGAGGCGGACTGGGGGTTCTTCCTGGTGCGTACCGATCCGTCGGCAAAGCCGCAGCGCGGCATCTCGATGCTGCTCGTGCCGATGAGCGCTCCGGGCATCCGCATTCGCCCCATTGAAGCCCTGAACGGGGGGCGGGATCTCAACGAAGTGTTTCTCGACGGCGTGTGCGTGCCGCGCGAGAACCTGGTCGGCGAGCCAGGTCAGGGCTGGACCTATGCGAAGTACCTGCTGGAGAAGGAACGCACCGCGAGCGCCTATCTCTACCGCAACAAGCGCGAGCTGGAGAAGGCCAAGGAGATCGCCCGTGCCGAGCGCGCCGGCGGACAGCGGCTCATCGACACGCCGGAGTTCGCGCGCATGATCGCGCGCGTGGAGGTCGATCTGCTGGCGCTCGAGTGGTCGGTGCTGCGCATCCTGGCCGGGGAGAAGAATCAGCACGACGCGGATGCCGTGGTCTCGGCGCTCAAGATCCGCGGCTCGGAGATGCAGCAGCGCGTCGCGGAGCTGCAGATCGACGCACTCGGCCCGCGTGCCCTGCGTGTGTTTCGCCAGCACGACCGCAGCGCCGAGGTGATCGAAGGCACGCCGCTCTGGCCGGCCTACGTGCCGGGGCGCCTGGGTCAGTTCCTGTACGCGCGGGCCGCAACGCTCTACGGCGGCACGCGCGAGGTGCAGAAGAACATCATCGCCCGGCGCGTCTTCGGACTGTGAGCCGACCGATGGATCTCGATCTCACCGACGAACAGCAGATGTTGCGCGACGGGGCACGACGCTTCTTCCGCGAGCACTATGGCTTCGACGTGCGTCGTGCGCTGCTGGCGAGCGAGACCGGGATGTCCGCCGGATGCTGGGCTCGCTATGCCGAACTCGGCTGGCTGGCACTCGGCCAGCCGGAAGAGGCCGGTGGCTGGCCCTGCACGTTCGTCGAGACGGCGATCCTGCTGGAGGAGTTCGGTCGCGCGCTCGCGCTCGAGCCCTATGTATCGACGGTCGTGCTGTGCGGCCACATCCTCGCGCGATGCGACCATGGCGGAGCGGCTCGCGCCGAATTGCAGGCGGTCGTTGAGGGGCGTGACCGCCTGGCACTCGCGCACGACGAAGTCGGCGGACGCTACGACACCGAGCGTCCCAGCGTGGTCGCCGGACGTCGCGGCGAGGATTTCCTGCTGCGGGGCTGCAAGAGCTGGGTGCTCGACGCGCAGGCGGCGGACCGCCTGATTGTCTCGGCGCGGCCCGAGGGGGCAGGCGACCTGGCGCTGTTTCTCGTCGATGCCACCGCCGCGGGCGTACGGATGAGCACCTATTCACTGGTGGATGGCACCCGGGCCGCGGACGTCGTGCTGGACGACGTGCGCGTGCCGGCAACGTGCCTGCTTGCCGATGAGGTCGCCGCGCCCGTTGTCCTGCGGGAGGCCATCGATCGTGCCGCGCTGGCACGGGTCGCGATGGCTCTTGGCGCCATGGAGGCCGTGCTGCAGATGACAGCCGATTACCTGAAGACGCGCGTGCAGTTCGGCCAGCCGCTCGGGCGCTTCCAGGCCCTGCAGCACCGCCTTGCGGAGATGTTCGTGGAGGTGCAGGAAGCCCGCTCGATCCTCTGCTGTGGACTGGCACACATCGATGCGCCGGCGGTGCAGCGCGGCGCCATGGTGTCCGCCGCCAAGGTCGTCGCGGTGAATGCCGCGAGAATCGTCGGCGCACAGGCTATCCAGCTGCACGGCAGCATCGCCATGACGGCGGAGTACGCGGCCGGCCATTACTACACCCATCTGCTCGCCTTCGAGAAGCTCTACGGCGACGCGGACTGGCATCTCGATCGCTTCGCCGCGCATGCCGTCGCCTGAGACCGGATTGCGGGAGAGCCATGCAGCTGTCGCACACGCCTGAAGAAGAGCGGTTCCGCGACGAAGTCCGTGGTTGGCTGCGCGCGAACGTGCCGCGCGGCAAGCGGCCTCGCACAGGTGCGGCCCTGCGCGAGTACGACCTGGAATGGCAGCGCCGGCAGTACGAGGGCGGTTGGGCCGGCATCTCCTGGCCCAGGGAGTACGGCGGCTGCGGTCTGCCGCTCATGCAGCAGGTGATCTGGTACGAGGAGTGCGCCGAGGCCCACGCGCCGGTGGGTGGCTCGACGTTCGTCGGTCTTTCGCACGCCGGGCCGACGCTGATCGTGCGCGGCACCGAAGAGCAGAAGCGCTTTCACCTGCCGAAGATCCTGAAGGGCGAGGCGGTCTGGTGCCAGGGCTTCTCCGAGCCGAATGCCGGTTCGGACCTGGCGAGCCTCAAGACCCAGGCGCGCATCGAGGGCGATCATCTGGTCGTCAATGGTTCCAAGATCTGGACTTCCTACGCCGCACTGGCCGACTGGCAGGAACTCCTGGTGCGCACCGATCCGGGCGCGCAGCGCCACAAGGGCCTCACCTGGGTGATCTGCGACATGCAAGCACCGGGCATCAGGGTCAGGAAGATTCCGACCATGTCGGGTACCGGCAACCTGTGCCAGGTGTTCTATGACGATGTGCGCATTCCGCTTGCGAACGTCGTGGGTGAAGTGAACGGCGGCTGGGACGTGTCCATGACCACGCTCGGCTTCGAGCGCGGCACGGCTTTCATCGCGCACCAGATCCACCTTGCGGCGACGATCGAGAAGCTCTACGGGATGGCGCACGAGATCCGTGCAGCGGACGGTTGTCGTCCAGCCATCGAGGACGGTGCGGTGGCTGGGCAACTGCTGAAACTGCGGGCGGAGGTGGCGGCGCTGCGCGCCATGACCTACCTCAGCGTATCGCGGAGCATGTGCCAGGCGGTGCCGGGGCCCGAGGGCAACATCGTCGCATTGTGCTACGCCGAGCTCTCGAAGCGGGTCTATGCGTTCGCCGTCGAGCTGTTGGGCAACGAGGGTCTGGAGACGCATGCGGAGAACCCGGACTGGCTCACCGACTACCTCGACGCATTCAAGAACACCATTGCGGGCGGCACTTCCGAGATCCGGCGCAACGTGATTGGCGAACGCGTCCTCGGTCTGCCGCGCGGCGGACGCTGAGCGCAGGTGCAGTCGTGATCGATCTCCTGCCCTCTGAAGAACAACAGCAGATCATCGACAGC
This sequence comes from Steroidobacteraceae bacterium, assembly GCA_041910015.1. GTDB lineage: Bacteria > Pseudomonadota > Gammaproteobacteria > Steroidobacterales > Steroidobacteraceae > RPQJ01. Next base: position 143,654 of record JAYRRR010000001.1, on the reverse strand, counting down.
GTGGCCGGCTTCCTGGCCGCGAAACTGCCGCTTTCGAGATTGCGTCCCGGATCCAGTGGCGAGCGTCCGGGTGATCCGGGCATCTCAGCCGGGCTGTGGCGGGACATGGCCGGTCTGGGATGGTTCGGACTTGGCATTCCTGAGGAACGGGGCGGTGCCGGCTTGACCGTGATCGCGGAGATGCTTCTGGCGCGCGAGCTGGGCCGGTATGCAATTTCGCCGTCGATCGCCGCGACGATTGCGACGTCGCATCTGGCGGCCAGGGGCGACCGCGACTTGCTCGCGAAGCTCATGGCCGGCGAGCAACGCGTCGCCGTTGCCAGCCGGCTGCACGCCGGCAGCGACGAATATCACCTGATCGACCCGCGCGATGCGGGCTGCTGCCTGGTTGCGGACGGGGCCGAGGTCCGCCTCTATCTGACCGACGCCTTCGAGGAGGTCAGGGTCGTGGACTCCCTGGACGGAGCCATTGTTCTCGAGCGGGCGCGACTCGCGCCGCACGTCCGTCCGCTGTTGCGGGATGCTGGTGGGGACGTCGGGCACCGGGTTTCACTGTTGAATTCCGCACAGCTGCTGGGCGTTGCCGAGGCCGCATTGCAGGAGTCGGTCAATTACGGCAAGGCACGTGAGCAGTTCGGACAGGCGATCGGCTCTTTCCAGGCGATCAAGCATCGCTGTGCGGACATGGCGCTGCGGGCAGAAGCGGCCTATGCCCAGGTCTTCTTCGCGGGTCTGTCGCAGGCGGGCGATCGGCCCGATGCCGTCTACCAGATTGCTGCGGCCAGGGTAATCAGCGCGGAAGCGGCGCTCGCCAATTCCCGTTCCAGTATCCAGGTGCACGGCGGCATGGGCTTCACGGCCGAATGCGATGCGCACGTCTTCCTGAAGCGCGCCCACCTGCTCGGTCAGCTGGGTGGCGACCGATGCTGGGCCCGCGCGGCACTCCTGTCCAGGAAGACACCGGTCGCATGAACCGGAGTCCGTCCGCGCCGCCGTGCCGCCGTGCCGCCGCGCCCGGACCGACCGGACGGGCGCCGCTGCGTTGCTACCTCATGTGTCCGGCAAACCTGGGGCCGTGCGGGGACAGAATCCAGGAATCATTCCGTCGCTGTCAGGGTTGCAGCAAAGGCCCGGTCATGGTCGCCCGAACGAGACCGCGGGCCTCGCGCATCATGGTGACGTCCAGCCCGGCTGCTGTCCCGCAGTCGATCGCAAGCCCGAGATCCTTTTCGCCGATCCCCGCCTGGCTCGCGAGAAACTGATCGCGGGCCGGATTGGCGCCGGGCGGGAACTCGTGCTTGCCACCGAGAAAGGCTGCGACAGTCGGAGTCAGATTGCCGTTCGCTGCCATGACGCGCTGGAGCTTCTCGTAGGGTACGCCATGGTGCGCGGCGAGGGCGGCCGCCTGCCTGCCGACGACGAGATGTGTCCAGGTCACGAGATTGTTGGCGATCTTGGCTGCCATGCCCGCTCCCAGCGGACCCATGTGCTCGACATCCGTGGAGAAGGTCGAGACGACCTTCCGGGCCAGGTCCACGTCACGTGCTTCGCCGCCGAGCATGGTGAAGACGAACGCGGCATCGTCCGCGCGACGGGTGCGCGAGACGGGTGCATCGACGAGCGCGATCCGGCACGGCCCCAGTTGCTGCCGCAGCCGATGCAGGGTTGCGAGCTCGACGGTGCTGTGAACCAGGATGAGGGCGCCCGGCGCGAGCGCCTCGACCAGTCCGGTCCCACCAAGCACGACCTCTGTGACCTGTCGATCGTCCCTGACGCACACGCATGCGCACTCGGCGCCGTTGGCAGCGTCGCTCGCGGAACTGGCCACCCGCGCACTGCCGCGAAACGCGATGCATGCGGCCGGGGAGGCGTCGTGGACTGCGAGTTCGTGCCCGCCGCGGGCAATCAGGCGTGCCAGCGGGCCGCCCATGCTACCGAGGCCGACGAACGCGACTTTCATCTTGCCTTCTCGCTGCACGAAACGCCACGCGTCCTGTGCCCTGACATCAGGGCGCGGGGCTCGGTCGTCGGCTCCTGCTCGCGCATCACGGCCGGGTAGCGTCCGCTGCGGCGAGCGCTTCCTCGGTCACGCGCAGCAGGCCGCTTACTCGAGGATAGCCTGCATACTGTGCGAGGTGGATCAGCACCTCGCGCGTCTGCGCGGCCGTGAGCTCGCCGTTGGCGAGCGCGGCGCGCACCTGTATGCCCCAGGTCGCCTGCTCGCCGAGTGCGGCGATCACGCCCATCGTGAGCAGGCGCCGGTCGCGGACCGACAGCGCTTCTCGCGTCCAGACTTCCGCGAAGAGTTGCTCGAGCATCAGGTCCGCGAAGGTGCTCTGACCCTCGGGTGGCACGGGCACGACGCCCGCATACACCTTCTGCATCATCGCCGCACCGGTGTCGCGTCGGTCTGGGGCACTCAATGGATCACTCCCGGTGGTAGAGGCGAGAAGTCCGGGAGACGATCACGGTACTGTGACGCCATGGGATGGAGCAGGTTGTGACTGCAAGCTCGTGGGCAGCGCTGTCCAGGCAGCGCGCAATCCGGTCCAGTTGCCGGAAATCCTACGTCAGCCGGCATTGGCTGGCAATTTCGTCCCGGGACCCCGTGTGTGCCTCGCAATGCGATCGACTCCGGAAATGCAGCGCGCCGGCAGCCTGCCGGACGCGGCGGCGGGCACGACCGGACTGGTTGCGGGATAATCGCGGCAGTCCGCCGGCCGCCGCGACCTCCATGCGCAACTTCTGCAGCATCAGCCACGACTCGTGCCGGTCCTCCGGGAGATGACCAGATGCTGACGACCGGCGAGATCGTGGATCGCATGGCAATCACCGAAGCGCTGCATCGATACTGCCGGGCCATGGATCGAATCGATGCCGAGCTCGGATATTCGGTCTGGCATGTCGACGGCGAAGCCGATTACGGCGTGATCTATCGCGGCAGCGGTCGCGGTTTTGTCGACTGGGCGTGCAGCGCGCATCGCGCCATGCTCGCTACCGTACATCGGGTCACGAATGAAATCGTCACGCTCGCGGGCGAACAGGCAGCGAGTGAGTGTCAGGTCGTTGCCGTCCTCCGTCGCAAGGACGGCAGCCGGCTCCTGCAGACTTCGGCGTGGGGGCGCTACCTCGATCGGTGGTCCCGGCGCGACGGACGCTGGGCGATCGATCGTCGGGTCTATGTGCATGACTTCGACGAGGTGCGCGAGGTCACGGCGAGCGCACTGCCAGGGACCGGCCGACGCGATTCCCAGGACCCGTCCTACCTGCTGCTGGCCCCATGAAGCCGAGACCTCGTGGTCTCGGCGTGCCTGTTGCCACGCCGGGCCATGGTGGCGACCGGGCCGTACGGCGTTGACTGGCGATTCCGTAAACCGTCTTCCGGAGGTTGAACGTCATGACTGAAGCGGCATCGAACATCGTCACCGAGAAACTCCAGGGCGTCCTGCGCGTGGAGCTCCGCCGCCCGGAGAAGAAGAACGCCCTGACGGCGGCGATGTACGAGCGCTTGAGCCGGGTCTTTCAGGAAGCGGCCACCGACACGGACGTTCGCGTGTTGCTGCTGCATGGACAGCCTGGCGCATTCACGGCCGGCAACGACCTGGGCGAGTTCCTAAACGATCCACCCTCGAACGAAGAGGCACCGGTCTTCCGCTTCCTGGCCGCCTTCCGTGACTTTCCGAAGCCATTCATGGCCGCGGTGACCGGAGTGGCTGTCGGCGTCGGGACGACGATGTTGCTGCATTGCGACCTGGTCTATGCGGGGGCAGGGGCGAGGTTTCAGTTGCCTTTCGTCAGTCTCGGCCTGTGTCCGGAGGCGGCATCCAGTCTATTGCTTCCCGCCCTGGTCGGTCCGGCGCGGGCGGCAGAGATCATCCTGCTCGGGGAGCCTTTCGGGGCCGAACGCGCGCGCGAAATCGGACTGGTCAATCGGGTGTTGCCCGATACGGAAGTTCTCGATCATGCGCTCGCGCAGGCGCGCAGACTCGCGGGGCAGCCTCCGGCTGCGGTGCGGCTGGCGAAGCAGCTTCTGAAGCGCTCGCAGGCGGCACTGGTCAAGGAAACGATGGCGGAGGAGGACCGGCAGTTCGGGATGCGGCTGGCCTCGCCGGAGGCCAGGGAAGCCTTCGGCGCGTTTCTCGAAAAGCGAAAACCGGACTTCTCGCGGTTCTCCTGAGCCCGGTGCCCCGGCGGTCCGGCCGGGCACCCGGCAGCGGCCTTCTCGTACGCAGCGAGGAGGGCGGCGAGCGCGATCGGGTGTGCTTCACCAGGACGCCGTGGCTTCCATGCATTGCTCCCCGGTCGTTGCCTGCGTCCAGCAGCGCAGGCTGCGGTCGGTCTGGCGCCGTGCACAGACGAAGAAGACACCGCCTGCAATCAGCGGCGCAATGCTGCGGTAGTCGAAGACCCGCGGCGTGCGGCCGCCCATCGTGGCTGCGAGGTTCAGGAGCAGACTCGCCTGGAGTGGACCATGGACGACCAGGCCGGCATAGCCCTCGACACCGGTTGCATAGGACAGGTCGTAGTGGATGCGATGGCTGTTGAACGTCAGTGCGGAGTACCGGAACAGGAGCACCGGAGATGCCGGTACGCTCCAGACCTGATCGCAGTCCCTCGGAGGCAACGCTTCGGCCGCCTCGGTGGCGCCGGCGGTCATCCGGCCTGAAGGTGGCAGAGCAGCTTCTCGATAGACGAGATCCTGCCGCTCGCGGATAGCCAAGCCGCGCTCGGTGGCGAACTCGTGCTCGATCGCGACGAACCCCAGCGTTCCGGAGCGGCCTTCCTTGCGCGTGATCGCGGCGATCTTCGAGTGCCGCACGACGCGATCGCCCAGCTGCAACGACGCCGCCGTTTCGATCCTGCCTCCTGCCCACATGCGTCGTGGCAGAGGCATCGGCGGCAGGAAGTCCCCCGTCAGCGGATGACCGTCGGCCCCGATTCCAGAGGCGGCGGCGGCTTCGGGAGCGAGACACCAGTGAATCGCCGGCGGCACGGCTCCGGCTGCCGCGGGGGAAACGTGCGGTGCAAAGGTTGCGCGGAAGGCTTCGACCAGGCGGGGCGTCAGCGTGTCGGTGCTCTCGCGAGTCCGGCCGAGCCACGACGTCAGGGCGGCGGGGTCCAATGCTGCGTTCTCAGTAACCGCGATACTTCGGTTCGCGGCCGTCTCGCATTGCACGGAGCACTTCCCTGGCGTCCTCTGTCGCACTGCACTGCATCATGTTGTAGGCCTCGAACTCGATGACCTGTTCCAGCGTCATCGATTCCGCGGCATTGAGACTGCGCTTGATGTAGCGATAGGCCACGGGAGGCCCGCGGTCGAGGCGATCCGCGAATGCCCGGGTCTCCTGCTCGAGTGCGGCATCGGGCACGACGCGATTGACCAAGCCGATGCGCAGGGCATCCTCCGCAGCGACCTTGTCCCCGAGCAGATAGAGTTCCCGTGCCTTCGCGGGCCCGACGATGCGCGGGAGCAGATAACTGCCGCCGAAGTCGCCGGGTCGCGCCGCCCTGACGTAGGCCGTGGCGAACGATGCCGTCTCCGAGGCAATGCGGAAATCACAGGCGGCAGCGAGGCACAGGCCGGCGCCGACGACAGGACCGCGCAGCATTGCGATCGTCGGCTTCGGCATGGTGTGCAGCAGAACCGGCGACTGGCTGAGCCGCCTGACCTGCGAAGCCCGCATGCCGACCGACTGCCACACGGGATCCTCGGACCAGCGGACGCTGACAGGATCCTCCGGGTCGATCTGCTCGCGGCTGCGCAGATCTCCGCCCGAGCAGAAGCCACGGCCTGCCCCGGTCAACACCACGACTCGTACTCCGGGATCGACGCTGGCGTCTTCCAGCGCCTCGTTGAGCAGCCGCATCAGCTCCCACGTCAGCGCATTGAGCTGCTCCGGGCGATTCAGCGTGAGCGTCAGAACACCTTCGACCTGTTGGCTGAACAGTATGGATGACATGTCACTCTCTCGGGTCAGGCGGCCCGCGACGCAGCAGTCGGCGACGCGACGCACGACGACGTGTGCGATAGCGCGCGGCACGGCGCATGACGCTCCTTTTAACCCGATTCATGCCACCTGCCCAGTAGTCCGATCAGACGATGGGGGGGCGTCGGCACGGGGAATAGCATCGTTTGCGAACGCATGTTCCGACCCTACGAGGCGACAGTCAGATGCAGCGATTTCTCGCTGCCTGCGACGCAGGCGGGACGATGACCGACGTGATCATCGTCGATGAAACGGGCCGTTCCGTCGTGGGGAAGGCACCCACGACGCCGCGAGACGAGAGTATCGGATACATGGAAGCGTTCTTCGAAGCGCTCGATTACATCGGCGTCCCGAAGGAGGAGCAGCAGAGCTTCGGCAATCACCTCGAAACGGCCATCTACACCGGCACCTCGATGCTCAACTGCGTGATCAACATGTCCGGCTACAGGACGGGCCTGATCACCACGCGCGGCTTCGAGGACATCAACGCCCAGGGCCGTGGCAAGCAGACATTCATCGGACTGCAGTGGTCCGAAGTCAGCCACATGCAGTACCGCAGACACCGCACACCGCTCGTGCCGCGGAAGCTGGCGCGCGGCGTCACCGAGCGGATCGACATGTTCGGCAAGGTTGTCATTCCCCTCTATGAGCACGAGGTGGAGCAGGCCGCGCGCGAACTGATCGTCGACGAGCAGTGCCAGTCGATCGCCATCGTCTTCCTGCAGTCGTACAAGAACGCGGAGCACGAGGAACGCGCCGAGGTCATCGTGCGGCGCGTGATGCAGGACGCCGGCCGCGACATTCCGATCGAACTCTCGAGCCGTGTCGCGCCGACGATGCGGGAGATCTCCCGCGCCAACTCCACCATCGTGCAGGCGTACGCGACGGATCCGGCCCGGAAGCAGCTGTTCCGGATCGAGGAGTCACTGAAGGCGATCGGTTACCGGCACAGCCTAAAGACCGTCCTCGGCTACGGCGGCGTGACCAACATCCGCTATCCGCGTCTGTTCGAGGCCGCGATGTCGGGGCCGGTCGGCGGCCTGATGGGGGCGAGGTATCTCGGCAGCGTGATCGGCGAGGAGAACATCGTCTGCTCCGACGTCGGCGGCACGTCGTTCGATGCCGGCTGCATCACCGCGGGTACCGTGCCGATCGATCGCGAGCCGGGCTTCCAGGACATGTACCTGACCGCCCCTATGTTGAGCATCACCTCGATCGGCGCGGGCACGGGCACCTACATCCGCATCGACCCGGCCACCAATCGCATCAAGCTCGGCCCGGACTCGGCCGGTGGCACGCCGGGTCCGACGTTCATGGAGGCCGGCAACACGACGCCGACCATCAACGACGCGAACCTCCTGCTCGGCATCCTGAACGAGCACAACTATCTTGGCGGCAAGGTCAAGGTCAACAAGGAGACGTCGTACCGGCTGTTCAAGGAAAAGGTCGCCGATCCGCTGCGACTCGACGTCTACGACGCCTGCGAGGTCTGCATCGATCTGCTGAACATCCAGATGCGCGAGCACCTCGTGCGCAGTCTCATGGTCGGCCGCGATCTGCGCGACTACGTGCTGCTCGGCTACGGCGGCGGCGGGCCGCTGCACCTCCTGCCGTACGCGGGCGATCATCCCTACAAGGCGGTCGTCACCGTCCCGTGGGCGGGGGGGTTCTCCGCCTGGGGCGGCGCCTGCATGGACTACGCCCATCGTCGCCACAGAAGCGTTTCGGTGGTGGTGGCGTCCGGCATGAGCGGTGCGGAACGCGTCGCTGCCATGAAGCCGGTGGCGGATATCTGGGATCAGCTGCGCGGCGAACTCGTCGAGGAACTCGTCGGCGAGGGCTTCAGGAAGGAATCGATCCAGATCCAGCCAGTGGCCTATGTCCGCTATTACGGCCAGCTCGAGGATGTCGAGGTGCCCTCGCCGAGCGCGACGATCGGTGCTTCCGGGGATGTCGATGCACTGTTTGCGCGCTTCGAGGAAATCTATACGCGCATGTTCACGCTTGCCGGCAAGCCGGACGTCGGCACCTATCACGTGACGGAAGTCTGCGTGGTGGCGAAGGTCGAGACCGTCAAGCCGAAGCTGGTGAAACAGGCGCTGCAGGGGAAGTCTCCGCTGCCGGAGGCGGTCAAGGGCGCTCGTCGCATCTATCAGAAGGGAAAGTGGTGCGACGCGGACATCTACCGGATGGAGAGCATGCTGCCCGGGAACGAGGTGAATGGTCTGGCCGTCATCGAGGCGTCCAATACGACGCTGTTCGTTCCGCCGGAATGGCAGGTGCGCATCGACGAATACAACGTCTACTGGATGACGCGGAAGGATCGATAGATGGGCAATCCGCTGAAGCTAAGGGACCAACTCAGGCTCAACGACGAGTTGTTCAGCAAGACCGGCCACATGTTCGGTCTGGAGCGCCTGGTCGAGAAGGAAACGGACCCGGGTCTCTACGAGGCCATCTGGCACATCCTGCTGAGCGTCTGCAATACGGCCTGGGAGGTGGGCTGCAAGGTTTCAGCCTCGCCCGTCGCCGCAGAGGGCGGCGATGCGCTGTGGGCGCTGCATACCCCGACGGGCGAGTGCATCTGCACCTCGCGCGGCATCACGGCGCACGTGGGACTGCTCGCTTCGATGATCCGGAAGTTCATCGAACTTGGCTACGAGGACGTCCCGGGATTCCGGCAGGGCGACATCTTCGAGAACAACGATCCGCACTATGGCGGCATCCACATGCCGGACATGGATACCGCCATGCCGATCTTCCATCACGGCAAGCTGATCGCCTGGGCGTCTTCCGTGACACACGTCGCCGATGCCGGCGCGGTGCTGCCCGGGTCGATCAACTTCATGAACCCCGACTGCTTTTCCGACGGCATGCCCGTCTCGGTGGAGCGAATCGGCGAGAACGACCGCTACTACCCGTGGTACGAGTTGCGCATCAAGTCGCGTACGCGCGCGCCGGACTGGGTGCTCGGGGATGCGCGTGGACGTCTGGCCGGCCTCATCACGGTGCGCGAGAAGCTGATCGAGACCGTCGACAAATACGGCCTGGAGTTCTTCGAGAAGGCATCGAAGGAATACATCGAGGACAGCCGGCGCTATGCCGTCTCGCGCATCCGCAATCAGGCGGTGCCGGGACGCGTGCGCAAATCGCAGTTCAAGGACCTGACGATGAAGGGCAAGAATGTCCTGATGCCCAAGCAGGACGTGGATCTGCTCTCCAACGTGCCGATGGAAATGCGCATCGACGGCAAGGCCAACGTGAGTCTGTCGCTCGCGGGGGCCAGCGGGAGCGTGCCATTCGGCCAGAACATCACGCCGACCGCGTTGTCGTCCGCGCTCCTGATGGGCTACTCCCACGTCGTCGGCTTCGACATGTTCAACTCGGGGCCGACCTACGCGTTGACTGTGGACACGCCTCCGGCCGGTTCGTGGTGCAACCCGTTCCCGGTGGACTGGTTCGCCTCCACCGGCATGGGCTGGTCTTCCGGGATCAGGTGGCTCAGCTCGCTCTACGAAGTCACGGGCCGCCTCTATTACATGCGAGGCTTCGTGGAGGAGATGTCCGCGGGCGCCGCGACCACGATGTGCGCCGAGTGGAATGGCATCAACCAGTACGGCCAGTATGCGGTCTGCCTGACGCTGGAGCAGGCGAGCAACGGCTCGCCGGCGCGCGGTATCTCGGACGGCGAGCCGGCCGCGTGGTGCGTGTACACCGCCAACGCCGATTTCGGCAATGCCGAGGTGATGGAGCTCTATTACCCGCTCCTGTACCTGGGCCGGAACATGGAGCCGGATTCCGGTGGCTATGGGAAGTTCCGTGGCGGACTGGGGCATACGACCGTGTGGATGGTGAAGAACTCGCCCGAGATGCATTACGCAGCGGCCTGCGCCGGCGCGCACAGCAAGATCACGGCAAATCACGGCATGTATGGCGCCTATCCGACGCCCGGGGATCGCGTGGCGTATGCGGCAGGCACCAATGTCAGGGAGCTCATCGAGCAGCGCAAGCCGCTCGTGCACGAGCGGGGTGACGATCCCGAACACCCGACGCTCTCGCGAAACGTCGTCGCCGACGTCATGAACAACGACGTTCCCGTGCCCGCGATCATCCCGGAAGCACTGCACGAGTACGATCTCGTGATCAACCCGACTTCAGGTTCCCAGGCCATGGGCGATCCGATCGAACGCGACCCTGGGCGCGTGAAGGAGGATCTGGACAGGGGTCTGACGCGTCCCTGGGTGGCGGAGCATGTGCACGGCGTCGTCGCCCGCAAGGATGCCAGGGGTGCGTGGACGATCGATGCCGACGCGACGGAGCGCCGGCGCCAGGGTATCCGCGATGCGCGCCTGCGCCGCGGTGTGCCGTTCAGGGACTGGTGGCGACGGGAATGCGCCGAGGTCGCGGCGGGCTCGAACATGAACGAGGCCGTCAAGCGGATGTGGCGCAGTTCCATGCAGCTTTCGCCCGGTTATGCTGCCGAGCTGCGCGCCTTCTGGGGCCTCCCGGCAGACTTCGAGTTCTGAGGGGGGCAAATGGACGGGTACGACACCTACGACGTCGAGGACATCCGCAAGCTGGTCGACGGGGAGCTGCCCTGGACGACCGTGCAGCAGATGATGAAGCACGGCAAGGATCGGGATCGCTTCGACAAGTGGGTCACGATCCTGCAGGGACGAGTGCCGTGGAAGGAAACGATCCTCCTGCCGCTGACTCCCGCGCTGTTCATCGTGCAGAAGCCGGGGGTGCGCGTGGTGAAGTGCCGTTGCGGGCACGAGTTCGGGGACTATCGCGTGAACTGGAAGCTCTCGTCGCTCATCTATCTGCGCGACACCGACGACAAGATCTCGGAAGTGTATCGCGGGTACGAGAAGCCGGACCTCGCCTGGACCCAGCTGCGCGAGTACTACTGCCCGGGTTGCGGCTCGCAACTCGAAGTGGAGGCGGTGCCGAGGGGATGCCCGCCTGACTTCGAGTTTCTGCCGGATCTCGACACTTTCTACCGTGAATGGCTGGGCCGGCCGTTGCCGGAGACGGTCGAGTTCGTCGACCGGACGCCGCAGCGGATCAAGGAGTGGTCGTCCTGAAAGGGCGCCATGCATCGGCAGCGCCGGAAAGGTGCCTCGGGCCAGGACCGATCAACATCGAACGCGCAGAGCAGGTCTGGACCATGGATTTCGAGTTCGCTCATGAGGCACACGGTTGCCTGCGCGAAGTGGCACGGTCCCCCGGCAGGCGCAAGCCCGGACTGCCGGACTGCTAGCGCGAGGCCAAAGGCATGGCACTGCTCGACGGCTACCGGGTTCTCGATCTCGCGAGCGTGGGTCCCGCGGCTCGTGCCTCGCGCATCCTGGCCGACTACGGCATGGACGTCGTCAAGGTGGCTCCGGTGTCGGCCAGGGGCGTCAAGCAGATCGAGCCCGTGTACCACGCCTATGGAGCAGGACGTGGCACGCGACGGATTCGCGTCGACCTGAAGGCGCCGCAGGGCAGGAGCGTCGTCGGACGACTCGTGCGGCAGGCCGACGTGGTGATCGAAAGCTATCGGCCGGGCGTCGCGAGCCGGCTCGGCGTCGGCTACGAGGATCTCAGAGCCATCAATCCGGGGATCGTTTACTGCTCGACCAGCGGCTACGGCCAGGAAGGTCCATGGTCCCAATGGGCCGGCCACGATATCAACTACGTCGCGGTGAGCGGCTACCTCGCCTGCACCGGGCGCGATGCGGATGGCCGACCGGCCATGCCGGGGGCGACGGTCGCCGACAGCGCAGGCGGCGGCATGCATGCGGCGCTCGCCGTGATCGCGGCGCTGCTGCACGTGGCGAAGGGTGGGGAGGGGCGGCTGCTCGACGTGTCGATCACCGACGGTATGCTCAACCTGATGTCGCTGTACATCGATCGTTTCCTCGCCACGGGCGAGGAGACGCAACCGGCTTCCGACGTGCTGACCGGCAGGTACGCCTGGTACGGCGTCTACACCTGCGCCGACGGCCGCCACGTCTCGGTCGGTGCGATCGAGGGGCATTTCTTCCGGAATCTCTGTCGGTGGCTCGATCTGGAGCAGTACGGCGGCAGTCAGTACGACGATTCGAAGCAGGATGAAATGCGCGTAGCGTTCGCGAAGCGCTTCCTCGAGAAGCCGCGCGACGCATGGGTCGCCCTGCTGGCCGGCCGGGACACCTGCGTCGCACCGGTGCTCTCGATTGCCGAAGTCACCGCGAGCGGCCATCTAAGGGATCGGCAGAGCTTCATGGGTGCGTGGCACGGCGAGCGCGGCAGCTTCGAGCAACTCGCGCCGATACTGGCCGGAGGCGTGAGGCAGCAGCCGGAGCATCGTGTGCGCCCGCCCGGGGAGACCGATACGGAGGCCGTGCTCGTCGATGCGGGATTCTCGGACGACGAGATCGAGGGCCTGCGTCGCAGTGGCGTGGTCGAGTAGATGACAGGCGAAGTCAGGAGCAACGACAGGTGACAGAGATAGCGAGTGATCTGCCGGCCGTGGTGCGCGACCTGATCGGAAAGCCGCACTACGTGGAGCAGACCGAATTCCCGATCGAGGTCGGGTATGTGTACAACATGTGCGCTGCGGTGGAGGATGGCAATCCGCTGTACTGGAACCCGGAGGTGGCCCGCGACCTCGCGGGTGGGCAGATCGCCCCGCCGGCGATGCTCTCGGCCTGGTTCAAGCGGCACCACTGGATGCCGGGTGCCGGAGGCGAACGCAAGCCGATGCAGCTCTATTTCGACATCAAGGACATGGTCGGATTGCCCGAGGGCATCGTCGCCAGCAACGAGGCGAGCTTCGGCGAGCCGGTGCGCATCGGCGACGTGCTGACGACGAGCCAGTACTGCCGCGCACTCGGCGAGTTGAAGGATACGAAGCTCGGGCGCGGTCGCTTCTGCACCATGGATGTCGTGACCGTCAATCAGCGCAACGAGTGGTGCGGCACGGACACGTACAACTTCCTGATCTACATCAAGGGCGTCAGATGAGCACCACGCGCAATCTCACGTTCGGCGAGGTGGGGGAGGGCCAGGAACTGCCGCCGCTGACATATCCGGTCACGGCCACGACGGTCGTGCTCGGTGCGATCGCGAGCCGCGATTGGCGTCCCATGCACCACGACCGGGATTTCGCCATCAATCGCAACGGCACGAAGGACATCTTCATCAATACGCCGACGAACGCCGCCTGGTTCCAGCGTTTCGTCACCGACTGGACCGGACCGAAGGGTCGACTCGGCAGGATGAAGTTCAGGATGAAGGTGCCGGTGTTCCCGGGCGACACGATGACCCTCTCGGGGCGCGTGGTACGCAAGTCGGTGGACGCCACGGGCTGTTGCTGGATCGACCTCGATCTCGCCGTTTCCGTCGGCGACAGGGTCAACACCGAGTGCCAGGCACGGTTCGCACTGCCGGCGAGCGCCGATGACAATCCCTGGCAGCGCCATGGCGACCGCTGGCAGCCCTGACGCGGACCCACCAGCGGAGGCAGCGGATGGACCTGGAACTCAACGACGGGCAGCGCGGCGCAGATCGTGCTCGAGCGACAGGAGGATCGGATCGGACCCGCTCCTCGTGCCGCATGGACCATGCAGCCGCGGCATGGCAGTCGTCGCTCACTGCCCGGCTGACGCTGCCGGTGCTGTGCTCGCCGATGTTCATCGTGTCGACGCCGCCGCTGGTCCTTGCGCAGTGCGTGAGTGGCATCATCGGGTCGTTTCCGGCGCTGAATGCGCGTGGTGACGGGGTGCTCGACGAATGGCTGACCACTCTCGAGCGTCAGCTGCAGGCCTGTCGCCTGGCGAATCCGGGGAAGAAGGTGGCGCCGTTTGCCGTCAATCAGATCGTGCACACGAGCAACGCGCGGCTGGATGCCGACTTCGAGGTGCTGGAGCAGCACAAGGTGCCACTGGTCATCACCAGCCTGCGCGCTCCCACGGAGTACGTGCCCCGCATTCATGCCTGGGGCGGACACGTGCTCCACGACGTGACCAATATCCGGCACGCCGAAAAAGCGCTGGAGGCGGGGGTCGACGGCCTGATCCTGGTATGTGCCGGAGCAGGCGGCCATTCAGGGGCGCTCAGTCCGATGGCACTGATCAGCGAAGTGCGGCGCATCTACGACGGGCTCGTCGTGCTCGCGGGCAGCATCACGCGTGGCGAACATATCCTGGCGGCGCTCGCGATGGGTGCCGACCTGGCCTACATGGGCACGCGTTTCATCGCGACCGAGGAGGCGAATGCAGCTCCGGGCTACAAGCGGATGATCGTCGAGTCCAGCGCGAGCGACGTGCTGTATACGCCCTACTTTTCGTCGACCCACGGCAACTACCTGAAGCCGTCGATTCGCGCCGCTGGCCTCGACCCCGACCATCTCGTCCGGGCACCCGGCGAGACGGCGAAGATGGCCTTCACGAGCGCCGATGGTTCCCGGACGGTCGGTGCCAAGACCTGGAAGGACATCTGGAGCGCCGGGCACGGTGTCGGCGCCATCGACGAAATCGTGCCCGTGGCGGATCTGGTCGCGACACTGCAGGCGCAATTCGCTGCCGCCCGGTCGCGACTGTGCGGGTCAGCCTGACGCGTTCGGCGCGGGGAGGTTGCCTTGAGTTCGTGGCGTGAGGTCGTTGCCCGGCGGATAGTCCATCTCCACGATGGCGCCGCGGACAAGCGCATGGACCTCGCGGAGGCGGTCCGGCGCTTCGTCCGGCCGGGCATGAAGCTTAATCCCGTGACGATGCAGGCGCGGCCCCAGGCGGCCATGTACGAGCTCTGTCGCCGGTACTCGGGTTCGGGCCCCGGCTTCGAGTTCATCTCGTCGGCGTTGAGCGGAAGTTACCTGCAGCTCGCCCATCTCGGCCTGCTCCGCAAGGCCGTGGTCTCCTTCGCGGGAGAGGGCTACCCGACGCCTGGCCCGAGCCCCGTGACGCGCTGGGCCCTGGAGCGAGGCGATTTCGAGATCGAGAACTGGACCATGCTGACGATTGCCCAACGCCTGCTCGCGGGTGCAATGGGCGTTCCGTTTCTGACCACCCGATCCATCACAGGCAGCTCGCTGGCGACGGAGAGACGGGCTACGGGCAACTACGCCGAGTTGCCAGATCCGTTCGAACCGGGACGCGTGCAAGGCGTGATCAGTGCCTATCGTCCGGACATCGCATTCGTGCACGTGTGGGCGGCGGATCGCGCGGGCAACGCCATCTGCTTTCCTCCATTCCAGGAGAACGTCTACGGTGCCCTGGCGGCCCGGGAGGGCGTGGTACTGACGGCCCACAAGGTCGTGTCGACGGACTTCATACGCCGGCATTCCCATCTGGTTCGCATTCCCGGCGGGATCGTGCTGTCAGTGAGCGAAGTGCCCTACGGCTCGCATCCTTACGGCAACTACAGCGCCGGTATTGAGGAATTGAGGGCATATGCCAACGACTATGCGTTCATGAAGGTACACCGCGAGGCGCAGGCTACCCGGGAGCGATACGATGACTGGATCGGCGAGTGGATACTCGGCACACGCGATCAGGAGGCCTACCTCGCCAAGCTGGGCAAAGAGCGATTGCAGGCAATCCACCGGGCGGCCGAGCCCGACTTCTGGCAGGAGGATCTGCAGCGACACTCCTCAACGCTCGACCAGGAGCGGCCAGCGGGCCAGGTCGAGGAAATGATCGTGCAGGCAGCCCGCGAGGTGGCGAGACGCATCGCAACCCATGGCTATCGGGCCGTGCTGGCCGGTGCCGGACAGGCTTCGCTCGTGTGCTGGCTGGCGGCGCATCGATTGCGGGACGAGGGGGTGGATTTCGCCCTGCTCGCCGAGACCGGCATGTACGGCTTCGATCCCCGGCCAGGCGACCCGTTCCTGACCAGCTATCGCAACCTTCCGACCTGCACCATGCTCACGGACGTTTTCGAGGCGCTCGGCTTGCACGGCTGCGGCGGCGCCGGTACCTGCATGGGGACCATTGGTGCGGGCGAGATCGACAAGCACGGCAATGTGAACTCGACGATCACCGCGACGGGCGAGTTTCTCGTCGGATCGGGCGGGGCGAACGATATCGTCACCTCCGCCGCGGAGACGGTGGTCGTCGCGGTACAGCGCGCACAGACTTTCGTGGAGCGGGTCGGCCATGTCACCAGCCCGGGAACGAAAGTTCGCTGCGTCATCTCGACGATGGGCCGATTCGAAAAGCTGGACGGCGAAGAACTCGTGCTGTCGGGCTACTTTGCCACGAAGGGTCGCGATCAGGCGCAGGTGGTTGCGGAAATCCGCCGGCGCTGCGGTTGGGACCTGAAAGTGTCCGATGGACTGCAGGAACTCCCGCCGACGAACCCGGAAGAGCTGAACCTGCTCAGGGTGTTCGATCCGGAGCGATTCTTCCTCGGAAAGCCCGCGAACGAATAGCGGACCTGACGACGCCAGGAACAGCGTTGCGACATCATCCATGTGGACGATGTCACGATTTCAGCGGGGCTCATAGCATTTTTCATGAAATTTGCGATTCGCCTTCCCGCCAACATCCTCTACAAGGCACTCACCAGTTCATGGGAGGCCACGCTGCCGGCCGCAAGGTCGGTGGATTTCGCACGGGAAGTCGATGCCCTCGCGTACGACTATCTCTGGGTGGCCGAACACATCGTGCAGCACCCCAAGCTCGTGCCCTCGATGGGCGCGAAGTTCTATGAAGGCGTGTCCGCAGCGGGCTTCCTACTAGGGGCCACGCAGCGCATCCACCTGCTGACCTATATCTGTCCCATCCCGTATCACAACCCGCTGGTCTGGGCCAAGGCGATCGCTTCGGTCGACCATCTCTCCGGCGGTCGGCTCGCGCTCGGACTCGCCGCCGGGCACCTGCGTCGCGAGTTCGAGGCCATCGGTGTGCCCTTCGACAGGCGCGGTGCGATCTGCGACGAATACCTCAAGGCAATGAAGGAGCTCTGGACCAGCGATACGCCCGAATTCCACGGCGAGTTCGTGAGTTTCAAGAACATGATCTTCGAGCCCAAGCCCTGCCAGTCGCCGCATCCGCCGTTGTTCATCGGCGGTGATGCGAAGCCGGCGCTGCGCCGAGCCGCCGCGCTCGGCGACGGATGGCTGCCCTGGCAGACGACGCTGCGGGAAATGAAGGGCGCCGTCGCCTACATACACGATCAGCCAGAAATGCAGGCGCGCAGCCGGCCCTTCGAGGTGTTTACCCTGCTGGCGGAGATCCCCGAGGACGACCGTCTCGACTTCGACAGGATGCGCTACCCGCGACACAAGGAGGAAATCGTCGATCTGGTCGGTCGACTCCAGCAAGCGGGCGCCACGGGAATGGTCGTCCACCTGCCGAAGACGGAGTCATACGACGAGTGCCTCGACTGGGTGAAATGGTTTTCGCAGGAAATCATTCCTCTCTACCGGACCTGACGCACATGACACACCAGGAACCCCGTCTCGAGGACATACCGGCCAGTTCGCTGCGCTTTCTTGGCAAGGACGTGCAGCGCGTCGGTGACGTGGCGCTGGTCACGGGGGGTGTCGAATTCATCGACAACGTCTCGATGCCGGAGATGCTGCACTGTGCGATGAAGTACAGCAGCGTCGCGCATGCCCGCATCCTGCGCGTCGATACGTCGAGGGCGGAGCAGTTGCCGGGTGTGGTCGCCATCATCACGGGCAACGATGTCCGCAGGTTGACCAGCCGATCCGGTGGCTTTCCCGAGGGCACCGGGTCTTACTGCATGGCCGTCGACAAGGTGCATTACGTCGGCGAGCCCGTGGCGGCCGTGGCGGCCGTGAGTCGTCACGTTGCGGAAGATGCCGTCGAGCTGATCGACATCGAATTCGAGCCGCTGGCGCCCGCGGTCGATACGCTCGAGGCCATGAAGCCGGGCAGCCCGCTCGTCATCGACGAACTGGGCAGCAATATCGTGCTGCAGCGCCAGTTCGTGTGGGGGCCGGTCGCCGAGGCCTTTGCGCAGGCCGATCACGTCTTCCAGAACCGCTTCCGCTGGAACCGGATGGGCGCCAATCCCATGGAGACATTCGGCTGCATATGCCAGTGGGACACGCTGAGCGACGTGCTCGCCATCCGCGGCGCCACGCAATCACCCCTGCTGTACGCGATCGGTGTCGCCGGGGTGCTCGGGATTCCGTCCAACAAAGTCAGTCTGGACAGCACGCAGCGCGGTGGCAGCTTTGGCGGCAAGGGAAACGCGCGTGGGCTCGCAATCACGAGCCTGCTGTCGCGCCAGGCGGGCGGACGGCCCGTCAAGTGGATCGAAGACCGCATGGAATACCTGACGAGCGGCTGCGGTCAGGCCTGGGATCGCTATTACGAGTCTCGGCTTGCGGTCACGAATGACGGTGTCGTCACCGGATTCCACGTCACGCTCATCGAGGACATCGGGGCGAGCGGCGAGAACTACAGCGCCATGGGGGCTGGCAAGCCGCTCAGCGCCTTCACCGGCTGCTACGCGATACCGGCCGCCTCCTACGACCTCACCATCGTGCTGAGCAACAAGACGCCGACGAGCGCCTATCGTGGCATGGGGCCACCGCCACACTTCTTCGTGCTGGAGCAGTTGATGGACCTGGCAGCGCGCGGTCTCGGGCTCGATGCGGCCGAGATCCGTCGCAGGAACTACATCCGACCGGAACAATTCCCCTACACCATTCCCAGCGGCAACGAATACGACAGCGGCGAATACGAAGCGGCACTGGACAGGGCGCTCGAGATTTCGGATTACCAGGAACTGCGCAGGGAACAGACGCGCGCGCGGGCAGAAGGGCGTCTCGTCGGAATCGGCGTGGCGAATACCGTGGAACCCGGCGTATTCGACTGGAACGCCTATGCCATCGTGGGCATGCAGGCCATCGGCGTTCCCGAAGGCATCACGGTGTCGATCGACGTGTTCGGCAGGATCACGGCGCGCGTCGGCTTCACCAGTGAGGGCCAGGGTCAATACACCGTGATCGCGCAGCTGCTGGCCGATTACTTCGGCGCAGAAATGACCGACATCGCGGTGGTGTCGGTGAACACCCTCGGTGCACCGCCTTCCTTCGGGCCCGGCGGCAGTCGGCTGGGGGTCGCCATCGCCGGCGCCACCATGCTGGCGGCGGGAAAGCTCAGGAAGAAGATCGTCGAGATCGCGGCCGGCCTGCTGCAGACACCGGTGGAAAAGCTCGAGTTCGTCGACGGCAGGGTGCAGATCATCGGCATGCCCGAAGCGAAGGTGACTCTGGCGGACGTTGCGGGCGTCGCCCACGGGCGCAGCGACCTGCTGCCTCCCGGCATGGAGATGGGACTGGAGGCAACCGGCGTCTGGACGGCTCAGGATCGCAAGCCAGTCGACGACCAGGGGCGTGCCAAGAGCTATCTGACGGCAGCCAATGCCTGCCACGTCGTCATGGTCGAGATCGATCGTGAAACGGGACGAGTCGAGATCCGGAAGTATGTCGTCGTGGACGACTGCGGTACACGCCTGAACCCGGCCACGGTGGAAGGCATGACGCAAGGCGGCGTGGCCCAGGGTGTCGCAGCGGCTCTTCTCGAGGAGTACCACTACAGCCCGGATGGGCAGCCGGGCTCGACGACCTTCATGGACTACCTGCTGCCGACGATAAATGAAGTGCCCATGACCGAGAAGGCCGCGCTCGTGACGCCGTCCCCGCTGTCGCCGCTCGGCGCCAAGGGCTGCGGGGAAGGGGCGCTACACACCGCCCCCGCGGCAGTCATGTGCGCCATCAACGATGCTCTTGCACCCACCGGCGCCGTGGCGCGCGAGGTACCGGCCTCGCCCCAGCGCCTCTGGAAGCTCCTGCACGAAGCCGGACTGCACCAGGAGCAGAGACCGTGACCAAGAAGGACTACTTCATTCTTGACACCGAGACGCATCCGATCGACGCCTCGATGTGGCATCAACTGGCACCTTACCAGGGGACCCAGCGGTTCATGCGCTCGCTGGAGGGCTGCATCCGGCCGGTGATCCAGGAATTCCCGTCCATGGAGAACGACGGCGGAACTCCGTTCGAGAAGATGATCCGCAACATGGACGCCTCCGGCACGGACATGGCCTGTGTCATTCCGGAGAGCTTTCTCTTCTGCAGCGGCGGCACGACACCGATATCGAGCAACGCCTGGATGCTGACTGGGGTCCAGCAGTATCCCGACCGTTTCATCATGTGCCCGAATTTCGGGCCGATCATCCAGCGCGGCGTCAAGGAAGCCATCGATGAAATGGTCTTCATGGCGAAGGAGTGCGGGGTCAAGGTCTTCAAGTTCTATTGTCCTGAAGACACCTACATCAACGACAAGCGCCTCTGGCCGTTCTTCGAGAAGGCACAGGAGCTGAACCTGGTGATGCAGGTGCACACGGGAACGGGCTACGTCTACGGTGCCCGCAACAAGTACTGCCACCCGGGTCTGCTCGAAGACGTCCTGTACGACTTCTACGACCTGCGCATCGTCGCCTTCCATTTCGGCTGGCCGCATCATCGCGAGCTGAACTGCCTGGCGGCGACCTTCCCGAACCTCTACCTCAGTGTCAGCTTCCTGAACGCCGCGGCCACCTGGCGTCCCAAGTTCTTCCAGGAGCTGATCGGAGAGGCGATGCTGTACGCGACCGCCGACAAGATCGTGTGGGGGAGCGACACGAACGGGTCCGGGATGAAGGAATGCGTCGATCCGTTCCACTCGTTCCAGATCGACGAGGAAGGTCATCGCGGCTGGGGTTATCGCTACATCACCGAGGAGGATCGCGCGAAGATCTTCGGGCTGAACATGGCGAAGCTCCTCGGGATCGAACCGAGGAAGCGCGCCAGGGGCCAGGCCTGAGGGAATGTCTGCCGGGATTGCCGCATCCGCCGTTGCCGGGATCGACGCGATCCTGCGCAGTCCCGCGGAATCGGCCTCGCTCGACTGGCCACGGCTCGCGGACCATCTGGCGCGACAGGGCCATCGGCTCGATCCCGGCTCGCCGCCCCGCCAGTTCCGCGGTGGCTTCGGAAACCTGAATTTTCTGGTCAACATGGACGGGCGCCCGTGCGTCCTCAGGCGACCGCCTTTCGGCGTCGTACCGATCGGCGCCAACGACATGGCGCGCGAACACCGCGTACTGTCCAGGCTGTGGCAGGCCTGGCCGCTCGCGCCGCAAAGCCTGTATTACTGCGCCGACGAATCCGTTCTCGGTGCGCACTTCCTCGTGATGGAATACCGCCCGGGTCTCGTGATCGGCCACGAACTCCCGGCGGGGCTGGTGCCACGGGACGTGGGAGCGCAGCTCTCCACGATGCTCGTGAGCCTGCTTGCGAGCCTGCACGCCGTCGATCCCGGCGCGGTGGGTCTCGATGACTTCGGCAAGCCCGCCGGGTTCCTCGCCCGCACGGCGAGCGGGTGGGCCAAACGCGGCGAGGCTGTGGCACAGGACGGGGACCGCAGGCTGATCGCGGAACTGGCGGGCTGGCTGGCCGGACGCATCCCTCCGGAACAGTCGGCGACGCTCCTGCACAGCGATTTCAAGCTCGACAACGTCGTGCTCGATCCCCAGACGCTCGAGCCGCGGGCGGTGCTCGACTGGGACATGGCAACACGAGGCGATCCGCTCTACGACCTTGCTACGCTTCTGAGTTATTGGGTGGAGCCGTCCGATCCGGAACCGATGCAGCGACTTGGGCAGATGCCCACGGGCGAGGGCGGCTTCCACTCGCGCGCGCAGGTCATGTCCGGATATGCGGCCCTCACCGGCCGCGATCTCTCGGATTTCCACTTCTACCGCGTGCTGACGCTCTTCAAGCTCGGCGTCGTGTTCCTGCAGCTGCACTCGCGATACCGCAGCGGCGCGACCTCGGACGAGCGCTACGCCGGCTTCAGCGAGCTCGGACACGGCATCCTCGAGTTCGCGCACGAGGTCATGCGCGGCGCCGCCAGCTGACTGGGAAGAACATGATCGATTTCACGATACCTCCGGATCTTCAGGCACTCGGCGAGCGAACCCGTGGTTTCGTGCGCGAGCACGTGATTGCATATGAAAAGGATCCGCGACTCGGCGCGTACGGACCCAACGACGAGCTGCGGCGCGAGCTGAACGATCTCGCCCGCGCGCACGGCCTGTTCGCTCCGCATGTCGCGCAGCGCCGGGGCGGCCTGGGCCTCACGCATCTCGGTCGCGCCGTCGTGTTCGAGGCGGCGGGTTACTCGCCACTCGGCCCGATCGCGTTGCACTGCGCGGCACCGGACGAAGGCAACATGCACCTGCTCGAGGTCGTTGCCTGCGAGGAGCACAAGCGGCGCTGGCTCGATCCGTTGTGCCGCGGCGAGATCCGCTCCGTGTTCTGCATGACCGAGCCCCATCCGGGCGCGGGTTCGGACCCTGGCCTTCTCCGCGCCACTGCCCGGCGTGCGGGCGACGACTACGTCGTCAACGGACTCAAGTGGCTCATCACGGGAGCGGTCGGTGCAGGCTTTGCCATCGTGATGGCGAACGTGGAAGGCGAGAACGGCGGACCGACGATGTTTCTCACGGACATGGATGTCGAAGGCATCCGCGTCGAACGTCTCATCGATTCCCTCGATTCGAGCTTCACGGGTGGACACGGCGTCGTGAGTTTTACCGACTGTCGCATCCCCGCTGATCAGGTGCTGGGCGAAGTCGGCAAGGGGCTGAAGTACGCCCAGGTGCGCCTCGTGCCGGCGCGCCTGACGCATTGCATGCGCTGGCAGGGTGCGGCCTGCCGCGCCAACGACATCGCGCTCGCCCATGCGGGTAAGCGCCGGGCGTTCGGCACGACGCTCGGTGAGCACGAAGGCGTGGGCTTCATGCTGGCGGACAACGAGATCGATCTGACGATGAGCCGGCTCGCGATCTGGCGCACGGCCTGGCTCCTCGATCAGGGCCAGTCGGCGCGGCAGGAGTCGAGCGTCGCGAAAGTGTTCTGCTCGGAAGCGCAGTACCGGGTGGCGGACCGCTGCGTGCAGATTCTCGGCGGCAAGGGGCTGACAGGCGATACGGTGGTGCAGCAGGTGTTCAGGGAGATCCGCGCGTTCCGCATCTACGACGGTCCGTCGGAGGTGCATCGCTGGGTGATCGCCAGGGCTGCCTTGAAGAGCGCCGGAGCGGCATGATCGTGCCGAAGACGCTGTTCGATCTCGATGGCAGGGTGGCGGTCGTCACGGGCGGAGGTCAGGGCATAGGGCGCGCCATCGCCGAGGCGCTGGCAGGGCACGGCGCGACCGTCGTGGTGTGTGGTCGCTCGCGCGAGAAGCTCGAGCGCACCGCGGCAGCGCTGCGTGGCGTTCGCGGATCCGTGCACGTGCTGCCGATGGACGTTCGCTCCGATGAAGACGTGGTCCATGGCCGGGACTGGATCGCGCGCGAGCTCGGCGGCATCGATGTGCTGGTCAACAACGCCGGGATCGATCCGCACTACGGCTCGATCGAGAAAGCCACGATGCAGACCTGGGACGAGATTCTGGCAGTCAATCTCACCGGCGTCTTCCGCTGTTGCCGCGACCTCGGTGGGCTCATGCTGCAGAAGGGCAGGGGCTCGATCATCAACGTCAGTTCCATCGCCGGTCACATCGGCCTGAAACGCCAGGTGCCCTATTGCGCGTCCAAGGGCGGCGTGGAGCAGCTCACAAAGGCGCTCGCGCACGACTGGGCGGAGCACGGCGTCCGCGTCAACGCCATCGCCTTCGGGTTCGTCGCCACGGACCTGACCGCCGGCATGCTGGGCCACGACCACATTGCGCCGCGCCTGCTGGCCCACATTCCGATGGGCCGCTTCGGGCGCCTCGAGGAAGTGGCGGGCGCGGCGGTCTTCCTGGCGTCGGATGCTTCGTCGTACGTCACCGGTCACAGTCTGCTTGTCGACGGCGGCTGGACGGCGACCTGACCACGGGAGTGCCCGATGAACGATGATGACTGGCAATTGCCCGATGCCTTCAATTTCGGTCGCGATGTCGTCGATGCGATCGCGCGTTCCGACCCGGACAGGCCCGCATTGATCTGGCGCAATCAGGCGGGCTGCGAACGGCGCCACTCCTTCGGCGAGATTTCCCGTCGTTCCAGCCAGTTTGCCGCCTTTCTCACGGCCGAGGGCGTCCGCCGCGGAGATCGCGTACTGGTCATGTTGCCGCGCGTGCCGCAGTGGCAGATCGCGATGGTCGGCTGTCTCAAGCTTGGAGCCGTGCCGGTTCCCTGCATCGAGATGCTGACCGAAAAGGACGTGCTGTATCGGGCAACGAAGGCGCACGCGCTCGCGGCGGTGACCACCGCCGCGAGCGCAGGCAAGTTTGCGAGTTCGACCGGCCTGCGGGTGCGGGTGGCGGTGGGCGCCGCGGATGGATGGCAGGAGTTCGACGCAGCACTGGATGCCCAGCCCTCGAGCTTCGACTGCGCCGATACAGGCCTCGAGGATCCGGCGATCATCTATTTCACCTCGGGCTCCACGGGCCTTCCCAAGGGCGTGACGCATGCCTCGCGCGCGATCTACTGCTGGCGTGGTTCGGCGCGTGACTGGCTCGATCTGGGCCGCGATGACCTCATGTGGTGTACGGCCGATACGGGTTGGTCGAAGGCTGGCACCAGCATCCTGTTCGGCCCCTGGTCGCGGGGTGCGGCGGTGCTCTTCTACGACGGGCCCTTTGACGCGGCGGAACGTCTGCGACTCATCGCCCGTTACGGGGTCAGCGTCTTCTGCGGCGCAGCGACCGAATTCAGGCGCCTGATCGACGAGGATTTCTCGAGCGTCGATCTTGGCCGTCTGCGACTGGCGGTATCCGCGGGCGAGTCGGTGAATCCGGAAGTGACACGGCGCTGGCAGGCGCTCACCGGCATTCCCCTGCTCGAAGCCTACGGTCAGACCGAGACGTTGATGACGGTGGCCAATCGTCCAGGTCAGCCCGCCAGGGAGGGTTCGATGGGACGCTCCCTGCCCGGCTGCCGGATGGCTGTCCTCGATTCGGACGGCCGGCCCGTACCCGCGGGAGAGCGAGGACAGCTCGCCCTCGTGTTGCCAAATCCGCAGCTCATGCTCGGCTACTGGGAGGAACCCGAGCGTACGGCCCGGGCCTGCGCGTCACACGCGGGGGTGGATTACTTCCTGACCGGCGATCTCGCGCGGATGGATGAGGACGGATTCATTTCCTATGAGGGACGGGTGGACGACATCATCAGCTCTGCCGGCTATCGCATCGGTCCGATTGAGGTCGAGAATGCCCTGCAGGAACATCCGGCGGTGACCGAATGCGCGGTGATCGGGGGTCCCGACGCCGAACGCGGCGAGGTCGTCAAGGCATTCGTGGTGTTGCGCAAAGGATTCGCGCCTTCCGAGGCGCTGAAGCTCGAGCTGCAGCAACACGTGAAGGAGACCACGGCCCCGTACAAGTATCCTCGTGCCATCGAGTTCGTGACCGAGTTGCCGAAGACTGCGACCGGAAAGCTGCTGCGGCGTGTTCTGCGCGACGCCGAGCGACGTCAGCCAGCCCTTTGACGCTTGCTGGCCGGGCATCCGGTCCGCCCGATCCCGCAGGCTTCCGGTAGTCCCAGAGGACGATGTCCCCGCCGCAGCGTCGTTTCGACAATCCTGCGCAAGGGTCAGCGTCTGCAACGCTACAAGGAGGGATGCCATGCGTCTGAAAGACAAGGTCGCCGTCGTCACCGGTGCGGGCTCAGGCATCGGGCGGGCGACGGCGGAGCTGTTCGTCGCCGAGGGCGCTGCGGTGGTCGCCAGCGACTGGAACGCCCGCACCCTCGACGAGGTCGTCAGCGCGCTCCGCGCCTCTGGTGGCCCGATCGTCGCCGTGCAGGGCAACGTGGCGCTGCGGGCCGATGCCGAAGCCATGATCGACCGGGCGGTTGCCGACTTCGGCCGGCTCGACGTGCTCGTCAACAACGCAGGCACGATGGACTACAACCACGGCGTCGGCTCAGTGCCCGACGAGGTCTGGGAGCGCCTGCTCGCGATCAATCTGACAGGGCCGATGTACACGAGCCGCCGCGCCGTGCAGTGCATGCTGGCCTCTGGCGGCGGCGCCATCGTCAATGTCGTCTCGGCCGCGGGCAATAGTGGCGCGGTGGCCGGCGCCGCCTACACGTCTTCGAAGCATGGCCTGCTCGGCCTGACGCGCAATACTGCCTGGATGTATGCGCGGCAGGGCATCCGCTGCAATGCAATTCTTCCCGGCGGCGTCAGTACGTCGATCGTGTCAGGCACGGATCCGCAGCAGTGGGACAGCGCGGGCACCGAACGCGTCCGCACCTTTCTCGCCACCATGCCGACGATGCTGGAACCGCTGGACATCGCAAGACTGGCGCTGTTTCTCGCCAGCAACGAGTCACGCCATGTGAACGGCGCGGCGGTGACGGCTGACGGCGGCTGGCTCGCGACCTGAGCGCCGAATTCAGCTGCGTGCAGTCATCGTCCGATCAGACGAGGAGCAGGGCAGTGCCGTCGCATAGATTCGTGGCGTCGTGGTGCCACAACGACGTCGCACGGCAGGTCGATCGCAACCGCGAAAGCTGGATGGGGAGAACATGACCCAGGCCCCTCTCGAGCATGTCGTTTCCGGATCAGGCGTCGCCGCTGAGCGCGCCGGAGGCCTGCAGCACGGCCACTGGTTCTCGTCGAATCCCGACAAGGCGTGGGGCGAGAAGTTCTTCCTGGCCTATCTGCCGTACTTCTTCGCCCTGAACTACTCGAAGCAGCTCATGGGCTGGATGAACGTGGGCACGCTCTGGCACGTCATCCAGAATCTCGCGCTGCTGCTGCCGCTGATCGTGATCCCGGCCGTGCTGAGGCCGACGGTCACCGGCCGGGCGTGGTGGGACAACTACGCGGTCAAGATGGTGTTGTGGATGTTCGTCTACAACTTCGTCGTGACCTACTTCGGCTGCGAGTACTTCTTCGACGTGCTCGGCATGGTGTACTACTTTCCGAAGGTTTCCCTGTCGCTGGATTCGGCGCTCGTCGGCAGCGGCCAGCAGGTCATTCCGATCGGCATGTATTTCAATGCACCGGCCTTCTTCGTCGTGTATCACACCGTTGCGGTGCTGATGATGCGGCGCGTCCGCACCATCGATGTCGGGGCGTTCAAGCCGGTGCTGACGGCCGTGACGGTGGTGGCGGTCGCCTATCTCATGGCCTTCCTCGAGACGCGGCTGGTCGCGACTGACGCCAACAAGCCCTACTTCTGGTACCGGGACCTCGGCTGGATGCTGCAGTACGGATCGATATTCTACGCCTGCTACTTCCTGCCGAGCTTTCCGATGGTCTTCAGACTGGAGGAGACGGCCGGTGATCGGTGGGCGCCGAGCCGGGTCGTGTTCGAAGCGCTCGCGGCCGCTGCGATGGTCCTCGTGCTCATCGACTTCGCGACGCACCTCATGCGTCTCGGCTGAGCGGCGTCCTGCAATGCATCGGGTCAACCTGGAGGATGTACGCAACAGGATCCCTTTCCGGCTCCTGCGCCTGCACGCCGAGGCGATCGGCGACTCACCGTTCCTGTTGAGCGACGACCAGTGCTACAGCTACGGCCGGGCCAATGCCATCGTGAACGCCTATGCGCATGGCCTGCATCGGCTGGGCCTGCGGGCGGGCGACCGGCTGCTGCTCTACATGCACAGCTGCGTGGAGTTCGTCCTGCTCACGCTCGCGGCGAACAAGCTCGGCGCGATGTGGGTGCCTGTGAACACGGACTACCGTGGTACGTGGCTCGTTGACACGATCAATTCGAGCAGGGGAACTGTGCTGGTTGCGGACAGGAGCGCGCTGGAGAAACTCCAGCCGGTCGAGAGCGAGCTCCGCTATGGGCGGCTCTTGCTGCGCGGCAGGCCGGACGTGGTCGGGGCGGAGTTCGCATGCCGCGGCATCGCGTCGCTGGAGGAGCTGGCGGAGCGTCCCGGTACCGAACCGGAGACCAGGCACGTCGACTATGGCGATGCGTCGGCCGTGCTCTGGACCTCGGGTACCACGGGCAGACCGAAGGGTGTGATCCAGAGCCATAACGTCTGGGTCCGCGCCGCCGTGAACAACGACAGGCTCTATGCGACCCGACCCGGTGACATAGCCTACAACTGCCTGCCTCTCTACAACTCGGCGGCCTGGGTGGCCAACATCTACCGGGCTTTGTCCGCTGGCATTCCCTGCGGACTCGATGAGCAGTTCTCCGTCTCGAAGTTCTGGGATCGCATTCGCCACTACGGCGCCACGCAGACAATGACTCTCGGCGCGATGCACATGTTCCTCTGGAACGAACCGCGCAGGGACGACGATGCAGACAACCCCCTGCGCGTCGCGAGCATGGTGCCCATGCCGCAGAAGCTGCTCGGCCCGTTCTGTGAACGTTTCGGAATGGAGGGCATCGTGCAGGGGTTCGGGCAGAGCGAGGCCATGCCGATCCTCTCCAAGTTTGAGACACCGACGTCCCAGTGCAAGCCGAATGCTCTGGGAAGGCTGTTCGACGACATGGAGGTAAAGCTCTTCCGGGACGATGGTCAGGAGGCCGGAGCAGGCGAGGTCGGCGAGTTCTCGATCAGGCCCCTGGCTCCGCATGTGATCTTCAGCGGTTACCTCGACGATCCCGACGCGACGCAACGGGCGTTTCGCGGTGAGTGGTACGGCTCGGGCGATCTCGGTGTGAGGGATGCCGGGGGAGACTTCTTCTTCGTCGACAGGAAGAAGGACTACATTCGCTACAAGGGCCGGAACATCTCGTCGCTGCAGGTGGAGTGCGTCGCCGCCGCTCATCCCGCGGTGGCTGCCGCGGCCGTATATGGCGTGCCGTCCGAGACGCTCGAGTCCGAGCACGAGATCAAGCTCGATGCGATCCTGAAGCCAGGTCACCACCTGAGCAGCGAGGAACTCGCGCGCTACATCAACGAACGTGCTCCGTACTTCTGCGTGCCTCGCTATATCGAGTTCGTCAGTGAGCTGCCGTATACGCCCACCCAGAAGCTGGAGAAGTACAAGCTGCGGGCGAAAGGCATTTCAGCCACGACGTGGGATCGACTGAAGAGCGATTTCGAGTTGCAGCGATAGGGATCGAACGGATGGTTCACGTCGGGTAGCGGACGGCATACCGGGCTGAACCCTCCAGGTGGACGATATCCGGACGAAAACCGGATTGACAGCGTTGAAGCCGGGCCAAAGCCTGGCATTGCTTTCCATGGAGACCGAAGAAGATGGCTCTCGACATCACCGCGGTGAATGCGCTCGTAGGGAGGCAATCGGCCATGATCCCGGCTCGCCAGGCAGCGAACATTCCGGACATTCGCCACTGGTGTGAGGTGATCCGGGAAGACAACAGGAGCTACTCGGTGTTCGAACGGGAGTTCGTGCACGCGCCAGCGGCCCTGCTGATGGTCTGGACGATGCCACCACTCTGGACACCCGAGCCGCGGACCGATGTCGAACCGCACGAGCGCGCGATCCAGCTCCTGGAAGTGGCCGGCTATGCCACGGGCGTGACTGTCGCGCTGGAGCAGAAGTTCCAACGGCCGCTGCGAGTCGGCGAGCGGATGAGCTACCGCGTGACGCTCGCGGGCGTGTCGCAGACGGAAATCGAGACGGCTCTCGGTCGCGGTTATCAGCTCGACCTGCAATATGCCTTCCATGGCCACGACGGCGAACTCGTGAGCGAGCAGCTGTGCCGCCGGGTGCAGGTGGGCAGGCTGGCGCTGAACACGAAGCACTGAGACCGGGAAACAGAGGCGTAGATCCCATGGACAACCAGTTTGGCGTCCTTCCGTTCAACAGTCCGGTCGAACCGACGATGGACTATTCGAAGATCGCTCCGTTGATCGGTGTGCCGAGCCCACGGCATCCCCCGCACGACCGGGTGACGGCTGTGGACGTGGATCGCTGGTGCCAGGTGATGCGGGACACCAATCCTCTCTACACGGACGAGGAGTACGCGCGGCAAAGTCCGCACGGCGGCCTGCTGGCGCCCTCGGGCATGACCCACGTGTTCGCCCTGGGGACGATGAAGGCCGCCATCGAGCAGTTCGTGCACGGCAGATGCGAGTTTCCGGATGACCCCAACGTCAAGCTGAACGAGGTCGTGGAGCAGGAAGGCTACACGGGCGTCATGGCGACCGCGCAGCGCCAGCAGCACTTCAGGCGAATCCGGGTGGGTGACGAGATCCACTGGACGCTCGGCATTGCGCGGCTGTCGGAGTACGACCATCTGACGCGCCAAGGTGTCGGCCGGAAGTATCAGATGCTCTACCAGTTCTACAACCAGAACGACGAGCTCCTGTGCAACCAGTCCTTCGACGTGCTCGTTTACCGGGCGCCGATGAGCACGCGAAGACTGTACGCAGGCTGAGCGAGTCCACGAACAGGTACCAGAGAGGAAGCAGGCAATGTCGCGCGAGATCAACAATGTCTATTGGGAAGACGTGCAGGTCAAACAGGATCTGCCGGAGAAGAGCCGGGTCATCGACACGACGCTGATTGCGATGGGCGCGACCTGGGCGACGCACGACTTCATGCCGGTCCACCACGACCGGGATTTCGCGCAGTCGAAGGGAGCGCCCGACATCTTCATGAACATCCTCACGTCGAACGGCCTGATGATGACCTATCTCGAGCAGTGGGCGGGCCCGCAGGCGATGATCAAGGACATTTCCATCAAGCTGTCGGTGCCGAATTTCCCGCGGGACAGGATGGACATGAACGCGCGGGTCACCCGCAAGTGGCAGGACAAGGGCGAGCATCTGATCGAGGTCGCCTTCAGCGGCGACAACCAGATGGGCCCGCACGCGAACGGCACGGCGATCATCTCCCTGCCGACGCGAGGGTGAGACGATGTCCCTGAAGAACAAGGCGTGCGTCGTCGGCATCGGCTCGACGGAATTCACGCGCAACGCCGGCCGTAGCGAGATTCATCTGGCGGTGGATGCCGTGACGGCAGCCTGCGTGGATGCCGGCCTCGAGATCGACCGGATCGATGGCATGTCGAGCTATGGCACGGCCGGCATCTACGCTGCGGAGCTCGCTCCCGACATCGACGTGGCGCGCAGCCTCGGCATTCCGAACCTGCGCTACTTCGGCCAGACTCCCTGGGGCGGCGGGGCATGCTGCGGGACGGTGGCTCACGCGGCCATGGCGGTTGCGTCCGGCGTGGCCAACTACGTCGCGTGCTACCGGTCCCTGAAGCCCGCCAGCGGGACGGTTCGTTACGGCCGCCCGACCGCCATTCCCGCCGAATACCGCTACAGCTATTACATGCCGTACGGCTTCGCCAGTCCCACGATGTGGGTGGCCATGCAGGCGAAGCGCTGGATGCACGAGACAGGGGCAACGCGCGAACAGCTCGGACACGTGGCGCTCGTATGCCGCGAAAATGCCCTGCGCAATCCGCGGGCGATGTTCTACGGCAGGCCGCTGACCATGGAAGAGTACCTGGGTTCCCCCATGTCCGCGGAGCCCTTCACGTTGCACGATACCTGTCTGGAGAACGACGGCGCCGTGGCGCTGATAGTCACCACGCCTGAACGCGCCCGGGACTTGAAGCAGAAGCCTGCCTTCATCAGCGGCGTCGGCTTTGGCACCTCTTACGACTCGCACAGCATGACCTCGTACTACCGCGATTCGATCGGGCTGCCGGAATGCACCGAAGCGGCGCGCGAGGTCTTCCGGATGGCAGAGCTCACCACGGAGGATATCGACGTGGCGCAGCTCTACGACGCCTTCACGGTGACCGTACCCATGCAGCTCGAGACCTACGGTTTCTGCAAGTACGGGGAGGGGGGGGCCTTCTGCCAGGGCGGCAATCGCATCCGGTTGGGCGGCGAGCTGCCGATCAATACCTCGGGCGGCATGTTGGCGGAAGCCTACATCCATGGCATGAACATGATCGCCGAAGGCGTGCGGCAGGTGCGCGGCACCTCGACGTCGCAGGTGCAGGGTGCGCAGAACGTGCTCGTGACGGGCGGGCTCGGCGTGCCGACGACGGCGCTCATTCTCACCCGGGGCAACTGACCAGTTTCGAAGCACGGGAGTCGAGTCGATGTCCATTGAATACAACCCGAAGTACATGAAGCACTTCTATGACCCCGTCTGGGAGAACTTCGAGAACGGCTTCTGGGAGGGCATCAAGCAGCGCAAGCTGAAGTTCCAGAAGTGCTCCGGGTGCGGCACGTTCAGCCACCCTCCGCGGGTCCGGTGCGCGAAGTGCAAGGGCGACGGCTGGGAGTGGATCGAGTCGAGCGGCAAGGGTCGTATCTACAGCTGGACCGTCGCGCGGCAGGAGGTCCATCCCGCGTATCGCGTGCCCTTCGAGGTTGTGCTGGTCGAAATGGTC
The DNA here is from genome assembly GCA_041910015.1 of Steroidobacteraceae bacterium. Taxonomy (GTDB): domain Bacteria; phylum Pseudomonadota; class Gammaproteobacteria; order Steroidobacterales; family Steroidobacteraceae; genus RPQJ01. Next base: position 111,385 of record JAYRRR010000001.1, on the reverse strand, counting down.
AATGAGCCGGGTGTGCGCATGATCTCCAACATGATCGATTGCACGCCCGAAGAGATCTCCTTCGACATGCCGGTGGAGGTCTGCTTCAGGGAAGTCGCCAAGGGGTGGGCCCTGCCCATGTTCAGAAGGGCCGGCAACTGATCGCGGACGTGCACTGCCATGGATTTCTCCCTGAGCGAGGAGCAGCAGCTCTTCCGTGAATCGACCCGCAGGTTTCTACGGGAGCAATGTCACTCGAAGACGCTGAGGGAACTCGAGAGCAGCGACACGGGATTTTCGGCTGCGCTCTGGAACGCCATGGCCGCGCAGGGCTGGACCGGAATCATCGTTCCAGAGCGCCATGGCGGTTCGGGTCTGGGTTTCCTCGATCTCGGCGTACTGCTCGAGGAAATCGGCGGAGCCGCCTTCGACAGTCCGTTCTCGGCAAACCTCATGGCGACACTGGCGATCCTCGGCAGCGGTGACGGGCCACGGACGCAGCGGCTTCTGTCCGCCATCGCGGACGGCAGTGTGATCATTTCGCCGGCCATCGAAGAGCTGGGAGTTTCATATGAGCCCCGCTTCGTGGCAGCACGAGCCGAACGATCGGCCGACGGTTTCATGCTCAGCGGCCGCAAGATGTTTGTGCCGTACGCCGACGTCGCGGATCATCTGCTGGTGCTGGCGAGGACAGAAGGAGCGATCGGTGACGAAGCCGGATGCAACCTGCTGCTGGTGGACCGCAGGTTGCCAGGCATCGGAATGACCCGGCTCGAGACCATCGCTCCGGATCGGCAGTTCCGGGTCGACTTCGATCGGGTCAGGGTGGCGGGGGATGCCGTGCTGGGGTTTGAGGGGGGCGCGTTGCGTCTTCTGTTGGACGTCCATCGGCAATGCACGGCCTTGACCTGTGCGGAAATGCTGGGCGGAGCGGAGCACCAGCTTGCGGTCACTGCCGCATACGTCAAGCAGCGCGTGCAATTCGACCGGCCCCTCGGATCGTTCCAGGCCGTGCACCATCATCTGGCCGACATGTACACGCTGGTACAGGCATCACGCTGGACCACCTACCAGGCGATCGACCAGCTGCAACGGAACCGGCCGGCGGCCCGGGAAGTCGCCATCGCCAAGGCCGTATCGAGCGATGCCTGCCAGAGGGTGGCGGCACTGGCGCAACAACTCCATGGCGGCGTCGGCGTCGATGTGGCGAACGACCTGCAGTTCTACTTCCGCCGCGCCAAGGCGATGGAGCTGAGATTCGGCCCGGCACCGGTACAGCTCAGGCGCCTGGGCGAACAGCTCTGACCTGGATCGACCCACGCAGCGGGAGCGAGCATGGACTTCCAACTGACCGAAACCCAGCAGCAGCTGCAGCGTGAAGTCATTGCCTATCTCGAAAGGCATGTCACGCCGGCGCTGGAGGCCGAGCTCCTGGTCCAGCAGGAAGGTGGCGGGCCGGATACGCATCCGCATTACAGCCAGTTCATCCGCCAGCTGGGACGTGATGGCTGGCTCGGTCTGGCGTGGCCGAAGCGGTACGGCGGGCAGGAAAGGGACGCCATCGACCAGTACATCTTCTTCGACACGGTCGCCGGGTACTATCGAGTCCCGATTCCGTTCCTGGCGATCAACGCCATCGGTTCCACGATCATGCGTGCCGGGACCGAGGAGCAGAGAGACCGCTTCCTGCCGCCGCTGCTGCGGGGAGAGCTGAACATCGCTGTCGGCTACACGGAGCCCGGGGCCGGCAGCGATCTCGCCTCGCTCAAGACGAAGGCGGTGCCGGACGGCGACGACTACGTCATCAGCGGCCAGAAGGTGTTCACCAGCCTGGCGCATTTCTGCGACTACATATGGCTGGCGGTCAGAACCGATCCCGCCGCAAGAAAGCACAAGGGCATCTCGATCCTGATGGTCGACACCCGACTGCCGGGCGTCACCATCAGTCCCTTGAGGACCATGGGTGGCTTCCGCACCAACGTGACGTTCTACGACAACGTGCGGGTGCCCAAGTCGTGCCTGATCGGCGAGGAAAACAAGGGCTGGAGCTACATCAACTCACAGCTCGCGATGGAGCGTATCGGACTCGTGCCGCACTCGCGGATGCGGCGGGTTCTCGAGGAAATGATTGCCTGGGCCAAAAGCACCACCATCGACGGCCGACGGGTGTTCGATGAGCCCTGGGTGCGGGAAAGACTCGCCGATCTCACGGCCCGCACTGAGGTGCTGCGGCTGTTCAATTTCCGCGCAGCGAGCCAGATTGCGCAAGGCATCGAACCGTTCGCGGAGGCGGCCATGACCAAGGTGTACGGGTCGGAGCTGTTTCAGACCGTGGCGGGTACGTGCATGGACATGATGGGAATGATCGGCGGCATGCAGCCGCCTTCCGGCATTTCGCCGATGAGCGGCTTGTTGCAGCGGGACTTCGTCGCCATGCGGCTGCTCACGTTCGGTGGCGGCACCAACGAGGTGCTCAAGGACATGGTCGCGCTGACCGGGCTCGGCATGCCGCCGTCACGAATGGCATAGGCGGAACGACGACCGTCCGGTGGAGCCCGGTTCCCGGCGGACCGATGACCGGTTCCGGGACAGAGGCCATGGCAGATGAGACCGCGCGCCACGCAACACAGGCGGTCGCCTGAGGAGACAGTCATGAGCAGTCGGGAGCCAAACATCGGCCGCAGCCTGGAGGGCGTCGTGCAGCGACCCGATCGCCAGCTCGCCATGGTGTTCGATCTCAACAAATGCCTCGGTTGCCAGACCTGCACGATCGCGTGCAAGCAGCAGTGGACGCGCGAAGAAGGCATGGAGCACATGTGGTGGGCGGTGGTGAACACCCAGCCAGGCCGCGGTACGCCAAAGGACTGGGAAACCATGGGCGGCGGCTGGGACCAGCACGACCAGGCGCGCCCGGGCAGGCTGCCGACGAAAGACGAGTTCGGCGATGCCTGGCAGTTCGACAAGGCAGGCGTGCTCTTCGGTGGTGCGGGTGAGGAGTCGTTCCTCCACCCGAAGAACTCGCGCGGCGAAAAGCCTTCCTGGGGCCCCAACTGGGACGAGGACCAGGGCGGCGGCGAGTACCCCAACTCGTTCCACTTCTACCTGCCTCGAATCTGCAATCACTGCACGCATCCGGCGTGTCTCGAAGCCTGCCCGCGCGGCGCGATCTACAAGCGCAAGGAAGACGGCATCGTTCTCATCGACGAGCAGCACTGCCGGGGCTATCGCTTCTGCATGGAGGCCTGCCCGTACAAGCGCATCTATTACAACCACGTGCGCGACATATCCCAGAAGTGCATCTTCTGCTTTCCACGCGTCGAGAAGGGCGTGGCGCCGGCTTGTGCGCGGCAATGTCCAGGCCGCCTTCGCTTCGTGGGCTACCTCGACGACGAGAAGGGTCCGATCCACAAACTCGTGCATCGATGGCAAGTGGCGTTGCCGTTGCACGAGGAATACGGGACGCAGCCGAACGTCTATTACGTGCCACCGCTGGCGCCGTCTTCGGTCGATGCGCGCGGCAAGGTGATGCCTTCCAGACCTCGAATTCCGCTGGAGTATCTGGAGAGCCTGTTCGGGCCCAGGGTCGGGCAGGCACTGGCCATCCTGGAGGCCGAGAAGGACAAGAAGTCCAGAGGCATGCCGTCGGAACTGATGGATACGCTGATCGTCTACAAGTGGCCCGATCACATCTTTCCCGACTTCCCGGTCGACCCCGCCAGGCTCTAGCCGAGGAACGCAACCATGACGATGGCAAGGCGCAGTTTCATCAAGGGCATGGGCAGCGCGCTCGGCCTGTCGCTGGTCAATCTGAGCTGGAAGTCCGGCGCCGATACGGGGCCGGTGATACCTCCCGCTGCGGCAGCGGTCCGCTACGAGAGCTTCGAGGACATCTGGCGGGCAAAGTGGACCTGGGACAGCGTTGCCAAGGGAAGCCACTTCGTCAACTGCTGGTATCAGCGCGGCTGCAACTGGAATGTCTTCGTCAAGGACGGCATCGTCTGGCGCGAGGAGCAGGCCGCCATCTACGAGCAGATCGATCCCAGGATTCCTGACTATAACCCGCGCGGCTGCAACAAGGGCGCCTGCTACTCGGAACGCATGTACGACGGGTCGCGCCTGCGCCATCCGCTGAAGCGGGTCGGCGAGCGCGGAGCGGGCAAGTGGCGGCGTGTGAGCTGGGACGAGGCGCTCACGGACATCGCCGACCGGATGATCGACGTCATGACCACCGACGGTCCGGGCGCCATCATCTGGGACGAAGGCGCGGTCACGGGGGGCGGTGCGGGCGTGGCCCAGGCGCGAACGACGCTCGTGCTCGACACGCCCGTGCTCGACTGGAACCCCGAGGCCGGCGACCACCGTCCGGGGGTGGCCGTGACGCTCGGCAAGATGACGTTCTGCAGTTCGATGGACGACCTTTTCCACTCGGACCTGATTCTCATCTGGGGCGGCAATCCCATCTACACCCAGATCCCGAACGCCCACTTCATCACGGAGGCGCGCTACAACGGGGCAAAGGTCGTCACCATCGCACCGGACTATTCGGCTTCGGCAGTTCACGCCGACCAATGGGTGCCGGTAAAGGTGGCGACCGACGCTGCGCTCGGCCTGTCGATGGCCCACGTCATGATCGAGGAGGGTATCTTCAATCGCCGCTTCGTCCAGGAGCAGACGGATCTGCCCCTGCTGGTGCGCAGGGACAATGGCCGTTTCCTGCGCCAGTCGGAGATGGAAGCGGCCGGCCAGGACGATCGCTTTTACCTGTACGACCGCGTCAGTGGTCGAGTCGTGCTCGCGCCCCAGGACACGCTGGCGCTGGGTGCGCTCGATCCCGCGATTGAGGGCGAGTTCGAGGTCGAGAGCAGGACAGGCACGATCAAGGTCACGCCGGTGTTCGCGAGGCTGCGCGCGCATCTGCGACAACACTATGTGCCGGAACGGGCGACGGAGATCTGCGGGGTCGATCCCGAGACGATCCGTACGCTGGCGAGGCAATTGGCCGGCGCGCGCGCCGCCACCTGCGTCTGTCAGTCCAATCTCTCGAAGTATTACCATGCCATCGAGATGGAGCGTGCGCAGATCCTCTGCTTCGCACTCTCCGGACAGATGGGCAGGAAGGGCGCCGGGTATCTCGGCTTTGCCTACCTCTCGGTCGACTCGGTCGACGGGCTGGCGGTGTCTGCGGGCAAGGACGATCCGAAACGCATCCTTGCCGCCGTGGGTCTGAAGATGGCGCCGCTCGTCCAGGCAAACATGGCCAAGGGCTATACGACCGAAATCAGCCTCTTCGACCTCGCCCGCAAGGGCTACGGCTATGGTGCCATGGCTTCCAGCATGGGCTGGCTGTACCACCAGGTCGGCATGCAGGACACCTACGGTCGCTCCGAGAAGTGGGATCCGCACCTGAAGCGCCCGTTTGCCGCCTACATGGACGAAGCGGTCGACAAGGGTTGGCATTTCAAGGGGTCGGCCCGGCCGCGCATCTTCATGGAAGCCGGCGGCAACGTGCTGCGCCGCTGGCGTGCATACGACAAGGTCGCGGAGCGGCTGCTGCCCATGCTCGACCTCCTGGTCACGATCGACTGGCGCATGAGCAGCACGGCGCTCTACAGCGACTACGTGCTGCCGGCGGCCGCCTGGTACGAGAAGGACGACATCACCTGGGTGACGCCGCTCGCGCCGTTCTCACAGGTCATTACCCGTGCGGTCGAACCACTCGGCGAGTCCAGGTCCGACTGGGAGTTCTACTGCCTGTTGCTGAAGACCATCCAGCGGCGTGCCACCGAACGCGGCATCCGTGAGTTCAAGGATCGCCACGGCAACGCGCGCAGTTTCGACGTCTATGACCAGTTCACCTTCGACGGTCGCTACACGGAGCACAACGCATCGGATTTCCTCGAACTTGTGCTCGAACTCTCCACCAACATGGGCGGCGTCGACTGGAAGAAGCTCAAGGAGAAAGGCTTCCAGCGATTCACGGCCGTCGGCGACGCCTATGCCAACATCGGCAACGCCACGGACATCAGGGCAAACGAGACCATCACTGCGGGCCTCTGGCACACGGAAAAGAAGCTGCCCTGGCCGACCCTCACCCGGCGCATGCAGTTCTGCATCGATCATCCCTTCTATGAGGAACTCGGCGAGACGCTGCCCGTGCACAAGGACCAGCCGGGCATCGGCGGGGACTATCCTCTGCAACTCACCGGCGGCCACACGCGCTGGTCGATTCACGCGAGCTGGCGCGACCAGAAGTACATGCAGCAGTTGAACCGCGGACAGCCGGTCATCTTCATTGGTGTGGAGGATGCTGCTGCACGCGGAATCGCGGATGGTGACGCGGTGCGGCTGTTCAATGACGTGGGATCATCCCGCTTGATGGCAAAGGTGAGTCCCACGCTGCGCCCGGGGCAGGTCACGGTCTACCATGCCTGGGAGCCCTTCATGGCGAAGGACAGGAAGACCGCCAACACCGTGACGCCGAGCCCCATCAACCCGATCAGCCTGGCGGGAGGATATTTCCACATTCAACCGCGTCCGGCGGAGTACGGGCCTGGCCCTACGGACCGCGCGACGCGCGTCGAGGTGGCGAAGCTGACGTAGGCCACCGTAGATGCCGTAGGACGTCGTAGCCGGTGCGGCCGGCATCCGAGGCGTCGCTCAGGCCTCCAGGGCCAGTTCCGTCCAGTCGATCGAGAAGGCCTTGATGCCGGCGCGCTCGCTATTGGCGCCGCGCCACAGTGCGAACCCGATCCGGGTGGGCTTGCCTGCCTCGATGGGCGCCACGTCGCCGCCACCTCCGAGCGCACGCGTGACGACCACGTGCCAGCGATTCCGGTCAGCCTCGGCCCGTGCCGTGGACTCGACTGTCGGCCCGGGTGCAGAGCGACCGATGCCCGTCGCCAGCAGCGACCGTACGCCCGGCCGGTCGGCCTGCCAACGCAATACGTGGATCGGGGCGTCCGGACTGCCCATCAGGATGAGGGGCGCGACGTCGCGCACCGGCAAGGCAATTGCCAGGGCGTCCGGAAACACGGCGGATTCCGCTGCGCTGTTCTCCCAGACGATGCGCACGGCCAGGTTCCGCCCGTCGTGCACGCTCGCCACCTCGAGCGCGGCTGTCTGACCGTAGGGCCGACCCGCCCAGGAGCGACGCACGTATTCCGTGGGTTGCATCGGCAGGGGCGCCGGCATGAGCTGGATTCGCGTGCCGGGAATCTGCGACCAGCCCCCCGCCCGCGGCGAGCAGTAATCATCGATGTCGGGTACGCGTGGAGCCTTCATGGCATGCGCCGTGCTCGCTGATCCAGCGGCCTTCCCCCGTCAGAATGAATACTCGACACCGAAGCCGTAAGACCTCGGGCGGGCGTAGGAGATGCCGTCATAGGTCTCGAGAAGAAAAACAGCTCTCGAGTGCTGTTCATCCGTCAGGTTTGTGCCCCACAGGCTCAGCCGGAATCCCGAGTCGGCCGGCTGCCACGAGAAGCGGGCCGACAAGGTCGTATAGGCGGGCTCCCGGATGCGCTCGCTGGCGTCCCAGTAGAACTCGTCCGAATGGAAAGCCGTCGCAGAGAGGCCCAGGGGGCCGAAACCGAAGTCGTGCGTGTAATCCGCCGTCAGTCCAAGCGTCCATGTCGGCGACCTCGGTTGCGTGTAGCCGCTGGCGTCGATGACCACGTTGGTATTGCCGCAGCGACAATCGGCGCTCATGAGAGGTTCGAGCACGACCGCGTCGGGATAGTGGTCGTACTTCGCGTGCAGCAGTGCCAGGCCGGCCGTGAGCGCCAAGTCGTCTGTGACCCGCGCGGCCAGGTCGGCGTCGAGCCCGTAGATCTCGGACGACGCAGCGTTTGCCGTGATGTTGAAGTTGTTGGCCACCGTCATGACCTGCTGGTCGGAGTAGTCGTAGTAGAAGGCCGCCACGTTCGCAGTCAGGCGCCGGTCCGGCGAGGTCTTGACGCCTGCTTCGACCGCCTTGAGGTCTTCTGGGTTGAACGGGATCGGGCTGACTGCGGCGATATTGAAGCCGCCGCTCTTGAACCCCTCCGAGTAGGTCAGGTAGAAGTTGTCACCCGCCGGGAGCTGATAGCGCAGCGAGACACGCGGTGTGAAGCTGTCCCAGCTCTTCTCACCGACCCTGGGCATGGTTGGCTCCGGGCCCGCGCCGAACTGGAACGTGCCGTACGCGGTCCGCTTCTCGTCGCTGTAGCGGGCGCCGCCGACCACACTCAGCCGTTCGGTCAGTTCGTACGTCAGCTCGCCGAAGACCGCGTACGCATCGGTGACCTGCTTCGACCACACATGGATCGGCACGGGCCCGGCGAACGCGCCGAGCACGTCCAGTGGATCGTAGCGCCCGTCGGCGCGATAGTAGAACAGCCCGCCCACGGCGCTGAATCGCCCCTGCTTGCGGCTCGAGAAGATCAGTTCCTGGGAAAAGTCCTTCTGCAGTTCGTTCAGGCCGTAGTAGAGCAGGTCGAGATTCGAGGCGTCGCCGTCCTGCGTGTAATAGGCCTCGGTCTCGTTGTAGGCCGTGACCGAAGAGAGCGTTCCCGTGGCCAGTTCGAAATCCATCTTCAGGCTGGCGAGATGCACGGTACTGTCGAGAAAGGCCTCGCTGTTCGTCGTGAATTCATACGGCTGCTCGCCGAATACCGCGCCCGGGAAGAGCCGCGCCACGGTATTGCCGCCGATCGTGGCATAGGGCGTGGTATCACCGTCCCACCGGTCCATGTAGCCGAGCGTCAACAGCAGGCTGACGCTCTCCGTCGGCTTCGCGAGCAGCTTGGCGCGCACCACGGTGCTCTCGATGCCGCCGACGTCATCCTCGCCCGTGACGATGTCGTGGTGATACCCGTCGCTCTCCTCCCGAAAGGCCGACAGGCTGGCTGCCACCGTGTCGCCGAGCAGCGGTCCGCTCACGTAGCCTTTTGCGACCACGTCGTTGAAGCGTCCGTAGCCCAGACTGACGCGACCCGTCAGTGTGAAGTCCGGCTCGAGCGTGAAGATGCGAATCGCCCCGCCCGTCGCGTTGCGCCCGAACAGCGTGCCCTGCGGCCCCTTGAGCACCTCGATCTGCCGCACGTCGGGGAGATCGAGGCTGTTGGCGATCTGGTTGGCCTGGTAGACCCCGTCGACATAGACGGCGACATTGGGATCGTTGCCCGGATCGGTCTGCTGCGACTGGACGCCGCGAATCGACGGCTGCGTGTTCGCGCCGGCGCCCGCGATCCGGACCCCCGGCGCGACCACCACGAGGTCGCGCAGGTTCGTCACTCCCGCCTTGTCGAGCTGCTCGCCGGACTGCACGGTGATCGCGATCGGCACTTCCTGGAGGCGTTCTTCCCGACGCTGTGCGGTGACGATGATCTCCTCCAGATCGCCCGGGCGGTCGGCATCCGCCATGCCGAGTGCCGCCGGTTGCGCCAGGGCACCGGCTGCGATGACCGTGCAGGCCGGGGCGGCAAGCATCGGACAAATCCTGAATCCACGGTGCATGGTCCAGTTCCCTGGTGCCATCAGAAGCTGAAGCTTAGATCGACGCCATAGCTGCGTGGCTCGCCGTAGACATTGCCGGCATAGCCGAGGCCGCCGAAGTCGATGCCGTGGACCCTGTACTCCTCATCCGCGAGATTCAGGCCCCACAGCGACAAGGAGGCCGTCAGCCCGCCGATCGCCACATCGGCCAGCGTGAGCCGCGCGTCGAGCAGGCCGCGGCCGTCGCTCGAGATCGACTCGTTGAGTGGCGTGCCGACCGTCGTGGGCTGGAAATACACTTCGCTGCGGTAGTTGTATTCCAGGCGCGCCGAGACCTGGCCGAAGCTGAAGCGTGGCAGGTCGTACTGGAGAGCTGCGTTCGCCGTGTTCTCCGCCGAGTAGGTGAAGTGGGCACTGTCGGCCACATCGACAGTCGCGTTGGTGACCGGGTTGACGATCAGGAACTGGTTGAACTTGCGATCGATATATCCGAGAGAGCCCGAGAACGTCAGGCTGTCGGTCAGCAGCGCGCTGAACTCCACCTCGATGCCCTTGTACTCGGCTTCGCCCGCGTTCACCGTGTTGCTGAGCGCGCCGCGGCCGCCGGCCACGAACTGCTGCAACTGCATGTCCTCGTGCTCGACGTAGAAGATCGCGCCGTTGAGACGCAGGCGCCGGTCGAGCAGCTCGGACTTCATGCCGAGTTCGTACGAAATCAACTCTTCCGGATCGTAGCCGTCGTTGTACGACCGGGCGTTCATGCCACCCGCCTTGTACCCGGTAGCGACGCGCGCGTAGGTCATTACGTCATCGTTCAGCCTGTAATCGAGCGTGGCCGACCAGTCGAAGTGGCTGAAGTCCTCGTCGAGATTGCGCGGGAACGGCGAGGCCTGGTCCAGTTCCTTCTTGTCCTTGGTGTAGCGCAGGCCACCCGTGAGGCTGAACTGGTCGTTGAGGTCGTAGGTCGCCTGCAGGAAGGCTGCTTGTGACTCCGATTGGTGTTTGTACTCCATCGTCCCTCGCGTCGGTGCGGCGGCGGCAGGAAACGGTGGCGGCAGGGCGATGTACATGTACTGCTGCGTGTACTCGTGGCTCGTTTCACTGAAGTAGAAGAGCCCCGCGACGTAGTCCAGCCGCTCGCCGAGCTTGCCTATGAGGTCGAACTCCTGGCTCACCTGGTGCTGGCTGCGCGGGGAGACGCTGGCCGTGAACAGGTTGATCTCTCGCACACCGGTCGGAATGAACGGATACGGCGGCGCCAGCGCTGCGGGGCTCACCGTCAGCGCACGGATGCCGTTCTGGCCGTCCATTGCACCGTTGCGTGTGGTCTGGCTCCATTCGCGATAGCCGGTGAGCGAGCGGAGCAACGTGTCGTCGTTGAAGCCGAATTCGAGCACCAGAGTGTGACCGTCGACCTGGTCGGTGTTCGCCTTGTCGACGTTCAGGTACAGCGAATCGAACCTCTCGGCCGAAACCTGTGGCGCCCGCCCGCCCAGTGCCGGCGATGCGTTCCACAACCGCGCCACGGTGGAACTCGTGGCAGTCGCCTGGTATGCGGCCGGGACACCGTCGCGGTTGTTGTAGTCGAAAGCGTAGTCGGCGCGGAATGCACCGCCGCGGTCGAAGGAGAGCGCGACGCGGGCCGCATCGAGCTTGTATGCGCCCGGGTCGAGGTCGCCAGGGGCGTTGCGATTGTCGACGTATCCGTCCTGCTCGCGGTGGATGTAGACGAGCTTGGCGCGAACGCCGCTCTCGCCCCATTCACCGGTGTCGATGCTCGTGCGCGACTGCCACTGGTTCCAGCTGCCGATGCTGAATTTCTGCCTGAACCCGAATTCGTCCGACGGCTTCGCGGTGACGAGGTTCACGGCCCCGCCGATGGTATTGCGGCCGTACAGCGTGCCTTGCGGGCCGCGCAGGACTTCGATCCGCTCGAGATCGAGTAGATCGAAGGACGCCCCGGCCTGGCGGCCGATCACGACGCCGTCGAAATAGATGGCCACCGGTGAGTCGGAGGTGAGGATGGGGTCGCCGTTGCCGATGGCCCTGATGGCGATGGTCGAGCTCGATGTCGAGCCGGGCGTCGTCGTCGACGTGAGATTTGGCACGAATGACGTCAGCCGGCTGACGTCGACGGTGCCGCGCTGCTGGATGTCGTCGACCGTGATCGCGCTGACGGCCAGCGGTGTCTCCTGCAGGCTTTCCTCGCGTCGCTGCGCGGTCACCACGATCTCCTCGAGCTGGCCGGTCGACTTGACCGCGCCGGGCTGGGCGGCACTGGTCTGTGCAAGGGCCGGGTGGAGCGTCAGGCCATAGGTCAGACAGCTGCCGCAAAGGATTCGAACCGCGTCGGTGATCTTCATCAGCATTTCCCCCAAACTGATGTCAACGGGTAGTGGCCGGCTCACGTGGCGCCGGAATCAGTGATCGTTCAGTTTTCGCCTGTTGCAAGAAACCAACTCGTGTCCTGGTGTTGGAAGCAGGATCGGTTACGAGGCTAGGAAACCGTGTCGCGACGACACATCGTCCGACCGGACTACCTTCCGGACGTTGCCACCGACTCGAGGTGATGACGGATCGCGGTCGAGGCGAGAGCGGAGTCTCACGACGCAGCCGGTGTCGGCAGCAACTCGAACAGCACCACGCCGCCCTCATGGGCCGGGATGGCGAGCGCATCCGCGATGCATCTTGCCGTTCGTTGCGCGGTAACGACGTTCAGCGACAGGTGCAGCCCCCAACGCTGCCACAGCGCCACGGCTTCGGCGCGTCGTGCATCGGACAGGTCGGCGCCAAACTCGGTTGCCGTCGCACCGAGCCGCGCCAGCATCGTGCGAATGCCCGAGCCATGAGTCTCCATGGCCAGCGAGCGCGCCAGCGCCTCCAGACCCGCCTTGCACGCCGTATAGGCCGCGAGATCCGGCTTCGGACGCACGGCCACGTCGGAACCGATGAACACCAGGTCGCCGCTGCGGCGCTCCATCATCGTTGGTAGTGCGCGCTTCACCAGCCACAGATGGCTGAGCAGGTTCACGCTGACATCGGCGGCGAGGTCGGCATCGGAACATTCGATGAGCGGCCCGAGCGTGGCGCGGCCGGCGTTGCTGATCAGCGTGTCGATGTCGCCCAGGTCCGCTTCGGCCCTGCGCCAGAAGGTGTCGATGGACGCAGGATCGGTCACGTCGAGCGCGAGGGCGATCGCCGTTCCGCCGGCCTCACGAGCCGCACGCGTGACGCGCTCGAGCCGGTCCATGCGACGTGCTCCGAGGGCAAGCCGCCAGCCCCGGCCGCCGAGTTCGACGGCGAGCGCCGCGCCGATACCGGAGGATGCACCCGTGATCACTGCTGTTCGCATGGGGCCTTCAGCCCGATCCGGTGCCGCCGGGCAGTGCGATCACTTTGGTCTGGAGATGCTCGGCGAAGCCTTGTTCGCCGTTTTCGCGGCCTACGCCGCTTTGCCGGTAGCCACCAAAGGGCGTGTCGACATGGAACCACTGCCCGCCGTTGACCGAGACCGTGCCTGCGCGAATGCGCCGGGCGATGCCGAGCGCACGCTTTTCGTCCTGTGAATGCACTGCGCCCGAGAGACCGTAAATGGAGTCGTTCGCGATGGCCACGGCGTGCTCGTCGTCCTCGTAGGGAGTGACGCAGCACACGGGGCCGAAGATCTCCTCCTGCGCAATGCTAGATTGTGGATCGACATCGACGAACAACGTTGGTTCGACGTAATAGCCTCGGCGCGCCGGCCGGCGGCCGCCCACGAGCAGTCGGGCGCCTTCCGCGCGGCCGCGGTCGATCCAGCCGAGTACCCGCTGCTGTTGGCGCCGCGAGATCTGGGGGCCCTGAAGGTTCGCCGGATCCTCCGGGTCGCCGTACTTCCACTCCAGGAAGGCTGCCCGCAGGATCTCGAGGGCTTCCGCGTAGCGTGTCCGCGGCACGAGCCAGCGCGTGGTGATCGCGCATCCCTGCCCTGCGTGAATGCAGGTCGCGGCAGCGCCCGGCAGTACGGCCGCAAGGTCGGCGTCGTCGAGCACGATGGCGGCACTCTTGCCACCGAGCTCGAGGAAGACCTTCTTCACGGTGGCTGCTCCCACCTCCATGACGCGTCGACCGGTCGTCGTCGCGCCGGTGAAAGTCACCATGTCCACGCGAGGATCGCGCGCCAACGCTTCGCCGACGAGCGGATCGGAAGAGGCGACGATGTTGAGCACGCCGGGCGGCAGCTCCGTCGCTGTCGCCGCGATCCGGCCGAGATGCGTCGCCGACCAAGGCGTGTCGGGCGCAGGCTTCAGTACGACGGTGCAGCCGGCCGCCAGCGCCGCGCCGATCTTGGTCAGGTTGAGCAGCAGCGGCACGTTCCAGGGCGTGATCGCACCGACCACGCCCATCGCTTCCCGACGGAGGAGGCGTCGCTGTGGCCGGCCGAGGAAGGTCACGTCCGTCATGGGGGTCTCATACACGGACGTCTCGGCCTTCCGGGCCCAGTAGGCGAGCATCTCAATCGGATCGTCGACGTGCATGAACCCGGTAAGCGCTACTGGCGCGCCTGCTTCACGTACGACGATCGAGCGGAGTTGCTCCTTCTCCGCCAGCAGCCCGACATGGAGTTGGCGCAGGCAGCGCGCACGCAGTGCCGCATCCGTCGCCCAGCGGGTCCGGTCGAAGGCATGTCGGGCGGCGGCAAGTGCCGCGTCGAGGTCTGCAACTGTGGCATCAGAAGCCGTCCCGAGCACCTCCTCTGTGGCGGGATTGAGATTCGCGAAGCGCGCCCCAGAGGTGGAATCGAGAAGCCGGCCGCCGATCAGATGCCGGGTCTCGGGAGACAGTTCGGGAAGCGACATGGCAACGCTCAGCAACGGACGATCTGTCCGCCATCCACGGCGAGTATGTGGCCCGTGATCCAGGCGGCCGAGTCGGACAGCAGGAACAGGCACGCTTGCGCCATGTCGTGCGGCGTGCCGAGGCGCGACAGCGGCAGCTGCGCGACCATCTGCCCGATGTAGGCAGGTGGTACCTGCCTCGCCAGCGCCTCGGTGTCCGTCGGCCCCGGCGCGATCGCGTTGACGCGGATGTTCGCGGACCCGAGCTCTCTCGCCAGGCAGTGCGTGAGACCGTTGATGGCGAGCTTGGCGAGGCCGTAGTACCCGACGCCCATCCAGGCGGCCGTGGAGGACTGGTTGACGATCGCGCCGCTACCCCGGGAACGCATGGCCGGCGTGCACGCGCGCGCGCAGAGCAGCGCGCCGTTCAGGTTCACGTTCATGAATGCCTGGTAGTAGCTCCACTCCACCTCGAGCAGCGAAGCCTGCCTCATGTCGCGGAAGCACGCGGCATTGTTCACCAGAAAGTCAATGCCACCATAGAGCGCGCAGGTGCGTGCGGCCATGGACCGGGTGGACTCCTCGGACCCGACGTCCACGTGCACGAATGCGGCTTCGCCACCCGTGTTGCGGATCGAGGCGGCCGCCGCTTCGCCCTTTTCGTAGTCGACTTCGGCAATGACGACTTTCGCTCCCGCCGCAGCCAGTTCCCGCGCATAGCCGAGACCGATGCCGCCGCCGGCGCCGGTGACGATCGCGACCTTGCCCGCGATGCCGGGGGGACTCATTTCGGGCCGTCCGGCGTTTCCTGCTCCTCGATCCGGAATCGCCAGCGGCAGAATGGAGCATTCGTGCTGGCGCGCGGCGGCAGGAGCGGCCATTCCATCTTCATCTTCGGATTGAACGCCGCGCAGATCGCCTCATAGGCGCTGTGCTCGAAGCTGCCAGGCCCCGCCGCGCAGAGCCGCATCAGGCCCTCCGTGTCGCCATGCTTCTCGTAGAAGCTCGCGTTCTGACAGTACCTGCCGGTGTAGCTGACGTCGTTCCTGTTCGTCACCTCGAAGTCGAACTCGTACATCCCGCCGCCGCGGCAGCCGTCGGGAGCGACCTGGAAGTACTTGAACATGGAGATGACGTCATCGTCGCGAATGGCGAGCGTCTTGCGGATGAGCGGAATGGCGAAGCGTGTCATCACCTGCCGGTAGATTTCGTTGAACTGCTGTTGCCCCGCGTCCTTGCCGAGCTGCTGCTGTGCGACCTGCACGGCCACGACACACAGACCCTGGAAGATCCGCTGGTACGCTTCGACGAGTTTGACCAGCGTGTCCCTGGACAGATCCGAGAACTGGAAATCGGGCTTGAACTCGCCGCTGTAGTCAATCAGACCAGACATGGTCAGCCTCCTCCCGGCATGCGATCGTCAGGCTCACGGGTAACGCAGGGCAGGCTAGAAAGACGGGTCGCGCGGTTGCATCGTCCGACCGGACGACGACCTGGCCGATGGGCGTGTCGCCTGATTCGTTGCGACCGACCGGACGGGGAGGCGTGCGTCCGCTTCCGGCTACAGTCCTGCTCTCATTCCTGCGCGACGTGCGAGCTGCGGTGAACGTCGATGATCTCGCTCGCGACCCGGAGCCGGTCGATCTTGTCCGTGTGCGTGCGAGGCAGGACCTGGTCCCGGAAGTGAAATGCGTGGGGAAGCTTGTAGGCTGCCAGACGCAGCGCAGCATGGGATCGCAGCTCGTCCGGATCCGGCGGACAGTCTGGCTGAGGCACGATCACGACGACCAGCTTCTCACCCAGGCGGGCGTCGGGAACGCCCAGGGCAACGACCTCGCGTACGCCAGCGTGCTCGCTCAGCGCTGTCTCGACTTCTGCGCAGTAGATGTTCTCGCCGCCGCTGATGATCATGTGCTTCTTGCGGTCGACGATGTACAGGCGCTTCCGGTCGTCGAATACACCGATGTCGCCGGTATGCATCCAGCCGTCCCGGAAGGTGACGGCCGAGTCGGCGGCATGGCCGAAATAGCCTTCCATGAGCATTGCGCCGCGCACGACGATTTCGCCTCGTTCTCCCGTCGCCACGTTTCTGCCGTGGTCGTCGACGATCTCGACGTCCGCCAGCGGGGAGATCGTGCCGACGGCATCCGGCCGCTCCAGGAACTCGTCACCGCTGGCGCTGGCGATCGTGCCATTGGTTTCGGTCAGTCCGTAGCCCACCGCGAACACCGCATTGGGTAACAGCCGGTTCGCTTCGCGCAGCAGGCTGCCGGGAAAGCGGGCGCCGCCGGCCCCGATCACGGCCAGCGACGAAAGGTCCTGTTGCCCGAAATCGGGGTGCCGCAACAGGTCCCACAACATGGTCGGGACACATGCGATCTGCCGTGCGCGTTCCCTGGCAATCAGTCTCAGCGCCTCGTCCGGTTTCCACCGCGGCATGACGACGATCTTGCCTCCGGTGACGAGGGCGCTCAGAAACACGTTGTGGCAGCCCGAGACGTGGAACAGCGGCGCGACCAGCAGGGACGCCGGCTGGGTGGCCGAGATCATCCTGGCCGCTTCCGGCCCGAGCCTCGCGGCAAACTTGGCTCCCGAAACGGCCGCCGCGAAAGCCGAGCTGCTCAGACCGGCCATCACGCTTCGGTGCGTCAGTACCGCACCTTTCGGCGAACCGGTGGAGCCGCTTGTGAACATCATGACCGCCGGTTCCTCCGGCCCGACTGCCGTGCACTCCAGTGCAGCCATTTCCTGCCAGCCCTCGAGCAGCGAGGCGAACGACCGGTCCTTGCCCCCACGGATCAGACTGCCGTCGTCGGTGAAGACAATGCGCGGCAATCGCGATGCCTCGCCGAATGCGTCGTCGAGACGTCTTGCGCGGACACCGTCGGCAATGACGAGGCTGCAATCCGTTTCGAGAATCGCGCGTTCCATTTCGATCGGCGCACCGCGACTGTTGACCAGTACCGCCACTGCGCCGAGTGAGGTCACGGCCATGAAGGCCAGCATCCATTCCGTGGAGTTCTGCATGGCGATCGCGATCCGCTGTCCCCTGGTCACTCCAGAATGCGTCTCGAGCCCCTGCGCCAGGCGGCCGGACTTCTGCAAGGCCTCGCGGAACGTCGTCTGCCTGTCGTCTTCCACGGCCAGTACCCGGTCGGCATGACGGGTGGCCTGGCGATAGAGCTGAGTGAGCGTTCGAGGACAGGTCTTGAAAATGCGGCAGGGGATGCCCCCCAGTTCGACTGTCTCCATTTCGAATGGTGCGCCCGGCGCGGTAAGCCTGGCGATGATGTCCCCTGCAGCGACTTCATGATGCATTGGCGGGTCTTCCACCGTGTTCTGCAGTCAAGCCGGCCGCTCGAATACCGCGGCGAGACCCTGTCCGCCGCCGATGCACATGGTCTCGAGCGCATAACGCCCGCCGCGGCGCTGCAGCTCGTGCAGCATCGTCACGAGGATGCGCACACCGGTCGCGCCGATGGGATGGCCGAGCGAGATTCCCGAGCCGTTGACGTTGAGCCGATCCACATCGCCCCACCGCCAGCCTTTCAGGACCGCGAGGACCTGACAGGCGAATGCCTCGTTGAGTTCCACGAGGTCCATGTGGTCGAAAGTGAGGCCCGTCCGTCGAAAGAGCTTCGCCACCGCGGGCACCGGTCCGTAGCCCATGGTTGCCGGTTCGCAGCCGGTGGCCGCCCAATCGACCAGGAAACCCATGGGCTCGAGGCGCAGCTCCTCCAGCTTTTCTTCGGCGACCAGAAGGCAGGCCGCGGCTGCGTCGTTCTGCTGGCATGAGTTGCCCGCCGTGACCGTGCCTTCCTTCATCAGCGGGCGAAGTGCAGCGAGACTCCCCGGGCTCGCGTCGTCGCGTATGCCTTCGTCCTTGGCGAAGGCGAGCGCCGGGCCCTTCTTCTGCGGCACCGACACCGGTACGACCTCGGCATCGAAGCGTCCCGCGGCCCAGGCGTCACGCGCCCGCTGGTGACTGCGGATGGCCCAGGCGTCGGCCGCCTCTCGCGTGATGTCGTGCTGGCGTGCGAGTTTCTCGGCCGTTTCGATCATTCCGGAGATGTGGCCGAAACGCTCCACCGGCTGCGAACGTTCGCGTCCGCGTTCCAGGCGATCGTGCAGCTTCACCGAGCCGGCACGCGCGCCCCATCGCATGTCGGTCGAGTAGTACTCGATATTGCTCATGCTCTCGACGCCACCGGCCAGCACGACGTCGGCAGCGCCCGTCTGTACCATCATCGCTGCGGTGATGACGGCCTGCAGGCCGCCACCGCAGCGCCGATCGAGTTGCATGCCCGGCACCTCGATGGGCAGACCGGCCTGCAGGGCCGCCCAGCGGCCGATGCATGGCGTCTCACCGTTGGCGTAGGACTGGGCCATCACCACGTCGTCGATGCGTGCGGGGTCGAGTCCGGAGCGGGCGAGGACCGCGCGGATGACCGTTGCCGCCAGCTCCTCGACGGGCACTTGCCGGAGGCCTCCGCCGAAAGCGCCGACACCGGTGCGCACCGGATTCACGATGGCCGCCCGTCTCATGCCTTCGCCTCCTGCTCCAAAGCCGCCCGGAACTGGGGTGCTGCGATGTCAAGCATGCGCTGGATGCGTTTCGCGAGAGGTTGACCGCGGAGATCGGCCACCCCGTGCTCGGTGACAATGAGCCCGGCGTCGGCCCGCGAGGTGCTGACCGGCCCGCTCAGTCGCGAGACGATGCGGCTGCTCGCGCCGGCCAATGACGGCAGCGCCACGACTGGCAATCCGCCGCGCGAGCGCGCTGCGCCACGCAGGAAGTCCGCGGCTCCACCGACTGCGCCGACATACCTGCCCGCTGCCTGCTCGGCGTTGACCTGGCCCGTGAGATCGACCTCGATCGCGGAATTGACTGCCACGAATCGCTCGATGGCCGACAGCACGCCCGCATCGTGTGTGTAGTGGGTGGAGCGGAACTGTATGGCAGGATTGCGGTGAATGAGCTCGTAAATCGGCCGGCCTCCGAGGGCAAGGCCCGCCACCGTGATGCCGCGATCGCAGGTCTTGCGCGCGTTGGTCACGGCGCCCGCGGCAGTGAGCCGTGCCACGGCGTCGCCTATTGCGCCAGAATGTACGCCGAGGTCGCGGCGGTCGGCCAGGCGATCGAGGACAGCCTCGGGAATCGCACCCAGCCCGGCCTGGATCGTCGCGCCATCCTCCACGAACACGCTCACATGCCCGGCGATCGCGCGCTCCACCGGGCCGGGAGCCGCATGCCCGAATTCGGGCAGGGGCCGGTCGGTGCGCACGATCAGATCCAGATCGTCTTCGACCAGAAGCCGCTCGCCGTAGGTCCACGGTGCCTGTCGATTCACTTCGGCGATCACGACTCGTGCCGTGTCGAGCAAAGGCACGAGATACTCGTGAGCAAGACCAAGGCTGTAGCGGCCCCGCTCGTCCGGCGGCGCCAGCTGCAGCAGCAGCACGGTCGCCTGCAGCGGTCCGTTCACGAGCAGGTCGGGAAGCTGCGAGTAGTGACAGGGCAGGATGTCCAGTCCGCCGCTCCTGATCAGTGCCTGGTTTGCGCCGCTGCCGCAGTAGCCGATCAGGTCGATGCAGTCGGCGTGCTCCGGGAGAAGGCAGCCCTTGCCCGAGGGAATGCCCGCGAACACGCGAAATCTGCCGCCCACGCGATGACGCCCGGCGAGCAGGGCGTCGATGAGCGCGATGGGTTCGGCCCCAGCCTGGCCCCAAACGACGGTGTCGCCGGGCCGCAGGAACTCGGCGATATCGATATGGGCCGTG
Organism: Steroidobacteraceae bacterium; assembly: GCA_041910015.1. Taxonomy (GTDB): domain Bacteria; phylum Pseudomonadota; class Gammaproteobacteria; order Steroidobacterales; family Steroidobacteraceae; genus RPQJ01. The sequence continues at coordinate 91,334 of JAYRRR010000001.1, read as the reverse complement.
GCAGCATCAGGCATGGCGGTGGAGACCATCGGGGCGGGCGCACGAGGCGATGGCGGCGACGTGGCGGCGCCAGTCGCGCAGCGCGACGAGTGCCGCGCGTTCGGAGAAGAAGACCGGCAGGCCAGCCTCGGCGAAGGCCTGGCGCACCCGTGGATCCGGTGCGTGCACGGCGCAGGGCTTGTTGCTGCCTCGTACGGCGCCCGCAGTCTCGCGCACGAAGCGTGGCAGGTCGTAACTTGGCCCGCCGATGGCCACCAGGCCCAGGACGGCCGCCGACACAGCCTCGTCGGCCAGCGTGACATTCATCACCCGACCGAGAAGGGTCGGGTCGGCGAGCAGCATCGCCGTGAGATCGAGAGGGTTCCGGTTCAGCGAAAAAGAAGGCAGGACAGCATCGAGGACTGCACGCGTCGATGAAGTCAGTTCTGCCATCGGGAGTTGCAGATCGACGGCCGCGTCCGCGGCCAGCACACAGGATGCACCGGAGTTGCTGATCAGCGCGACCCCGCCCTCGATGGGGAAATCCCGCGAACCGAGATAAAGGGGCACGCTCTCGCACTGCTCGGGCAGGCTCCAGGCAATTCGGCATCCGGCGTCCCGGAAAAGGGCGAGCAGCTCGTCGCCGCTCAGCCGGTCGAAGCCCGTCGAGCCTGTATGCAACTGCGCGGACCGGGCACCGTCGGGCGAGAGACCACCCGGCATGACGATGACCGCGATGCCGCGATGGCGTGCCTGATCCAGAGCGGCGCGCAGTGCCGGGGCTTGCCTGACCTCTTCCAGATAGATCAGCATCACCCGCAACGATTCGTCCCGTGCCAGTTCCGTCACGAAATCGGCGACGTCGAGGTCTGCCTGGTTGCCCGTGGTGCAGACGTAGCGCACGCCGATGTCATTGTTCCGCAGGAGTGCATAGGCTGCGGCTCCGAGGCCTCCGCTTTGCGACACGATGGCAACAGGTCCGTCCTGATGCGGGTAGTCGAGGTATGCAGAGGCAAACGACAGCACGGCACCGTTCTGGAAATTGGCCACTCCCAGCATGTTTGGACCGAGCAGACGGATGCCCGCGGCGCGACAGGTTGCTGCGAGCGACTCCTGTGCCGCGCGGCCGGTCGCGCCCACCTCGGCGAAGCCGGAGGAAAACAGCAGTACGTTGCGTACTCCGAGTTTCGCGCAGGCGTCGATCTCGTCGCCTGCACGCTCCGCCGGCACGCACAGGAGGGCGACATCGGGCGCCTCCGGCAGGGCAGCGAGACTCGTATGGGAATCGAGCCCCTGTACCGGAGTGCCGCGCGGGTTGACCGGATAGAGACGCCCGGCGAAGCCATGCGAGATCAAGTGACGCAGTGGTCGCCCGCCCACCTTGTCCGGATTGTCGGAGGCACCGACGATTGCCACTGAACGTGGGTGCAGGAGGAAGCGCAGATCGTTCGCTTGTTCAGACATGGGCGTCAGGTGAACTCCGCCCGTCCGTTGCCGAGCACGATCAGGTCGCGTTCCACGACGCGCACGCGGAACGACGCGTGATTCCCGCCGGGCCAGATCTCTGTGCGGATGGTCTCGCCGGGGTATACAGGGGCGGCAAAACGCGCGCTGAGCGCCTTCAGACGTTCGGGTCGATAGTCGCAGCAGCTCCTGAGGACCGCGTGGCACGCGACGCCATAGGTCGCCAGGCCATGCAGGATCGGTCGCGGGAAGCCGGCCGCGCCCGCGGTCTGCGGATCGGCATGCAGCGGGTTGAAGTCGGCAGACAGTCGATAGAGGAGGGCGCTCTCCGGCCGCGTCGCCAGATCGCAGGTGATCTCCGGAGCGGTCTCCGGTACGACGTGTGGAGCGGGCGGTGGTTCATCGCTCGGTTGTCCCTGCGGATAGGCCACGCTCGGCACACTGTAGCCGCCGTCGCCGCGACAGAACGAAAGCTGCTCCATCGTCGCCAGCAGCTCGCCGGACCCCTTCTCCAGCAGTCGGCGCTCGGTCACCACCAGTGCGCCCCTGCCGGCTCCCTTGTCGACGACGCGCGTCACGGCGTTGTGGGCGATCACCGTGCCGCGCGGCTGCAGGGGCCGATGGATGCGCAGGCTGTGTGCGCCGAGCACGAGGCGGACCCAGTCGATGGTGGATTCCGGATGCCTTGCCCAGAAGCCGGGGAAGCCCAGCACGACGGCCTGTGTCGGCATTGCCTGAAGGTTCTGCTCGTACACGAAGCGAAGCTGTCGCTCGTCGAGGGGATCGGTGCCGAACCCGATGCCGAGCGCATAGAGCATCGTGTCCCTGTCGGTGTAGGTGTGCTCGATGACGCCGAAGGGCCAGGACTTCAGTCGCTGATAGTCGAGGGTCATGCGTGGCCCGCGTGAATGTGGCGTCGTGCAAACTCTTCCATGCGGCGCTTCTTGAACCCGATGTCCGACGGCTGCACCTTGCCGTCGACCAGGAAGTGCGGGCCGTTCGTCATGGTGACGCCGAGGGCCTCGGCCCGTTCGAATGCGCCGGGCTGCGGATTGCTGATCGCCGTCCAGACGTCGAAGGGGCGGCCGAGCGTGCCCGCTTCCTCCCGCGCCCGCATCAGTTTCGCCAGTACCCCGGGGAGTTCCTCCTCCGTGTGGCGCAGCCCGAGCCAGCCGTCGTACCGGGCCGCACGGCGCAGGGCGGCATCGCTGGTGCCGCCGACGAAGACCGGTACCTGCCGGCGGGTGCCGGGAGACATCCGCAGGGGCGGAAGGTCGTGAAACCGGCCGTGATACTCGACCATCTCGCCGCTCATCAGCCTGCGCATCACCTCGAGCTGTTCGTCGACACGCTTGCCGCGCGTGTGGAAGTCCTGACCGGTCAACTCGAATTCCGCCTTCTGCCACCCGATTCCAACGCCCAGGATGATGCGGTCGTCTGACAGGTATGCCGCAGTGGAGACCGCCTTGGCCGCACTGAAGGTATCGCGCAACGGCAGAACGTACACGGTAGTCAGGAAGCAGAGCTTCCTCGTCTCGCGCGCCAGTGCCGCGGAGATGACCCAGGGATCCGGCCAGTGAGTCTCCGGGTGCCACATCACCTGCCCGCTCCCTGTATAGAAGTACTCGTCGACCTGGGTCTTCGTCGTGACGAGATGATCTCCGAACGAGACTCCGTGGAACCCCAGCTCCTCGGCGAACTTCGCCAGTTCGACAGCCTGGTCCAGTTCGCAGAAGGCGAGCGACTGCCAGAACTTCATGATCAGACCGGGTCCCAGCAGAACACCTCACCCGATCGTTCCAGATCGAAGAACGACCCCTTCAGCGCAGGCATCGCGTGCTGCGCGACGCTCTCCGGCGTCCAGCCTTCCGCGCGGTGGACCGAGCGCACCGGCCGCGGCTGGCTCATGAGGAATATCTCGTTACTACGCACGGCGAAAATCTGCCCGTTCACGTCGGCGGCCGCATCGCTGGCGAGGTACACGGCGAGTGGCGCGATCTTGGCGGCGGTCATCTGCTTCAGGCGCTCGACGCGCGCCTGCTCATCGGGCGTGTCGGCGGGGATGTTGCTGGTCATGCGGCTCCAGGCAAAGGGCGCGATGCAGTTTGAGCGGACCTTGAACTTCTGCATGTCGAGTGCAATCGACTTCGAGAGGGCCGCGATGCCGAGCTTGGCCGCGGAATAATTGGCCTGGCCGAAGTTGCCGATGAGCGCCGAGGTGGAGGTCATGTGGATCATGCAACCGGAGCCCTGCTCCTTGAACTGCAGCGCTGCGGCCCGGCTGACCAGGAAACCGCCGTAGAGGTGCACCTTCACCACCGAGTCGAAGTCGTCGACGCTCATCTTGTGAAAGATGCGGTCTCTGAGGATGCCTGCATTGTTCACGACACAATCGATGCGGCCGAAGGCGGCGAGCGCCGCGTCGATGATGCGCTCCGCGCAAGCCGGATCCGCGACACTGTCCGTGCTGGCCACCGCTTCGCCGCCGAGTGCCCGCACCTCGCCTGCCACCTGCTCGGCCGGGCCTGCATCCCTGCCGTCTCCCGACAGCGAGGCGCCGATGTCGTTGACGACCACTCTCGCCCCATGGCGGCCCATCAGCAGCGCGATCTCGCGGCCGATGCCACCGCCCGCGCCGGTCACCACGACGACTTTCCCCGCCACCATTCTGGAGTCCGTCACTCTTCACTCTCCTCGTGAATCGTGCTTCATCATGTTCCGCGCAATGACGAGCTGCTGGATCTGGGTCGTGCCCTCGAAGATCCGGAACAGCCTGACGTCCCGGTAGAAGCGCTCGATGCCATACTCGGCCATGTATCCGGCTCCGCCGAAGACCTGTACCGCCCGATCGGCCACCCGTCCGCACATCTCGGACGCGAACAGCTTGGCGCAGGACGCCTCTGTGCCCACGCTCTCGCCGCGATCGCGGCGCCGGGCCGCATCGAGAGTCATGCAGCGTGCCGCATAGATCTCTGCCTTGCTGTCGGCGAGCATGGCCTGCACCAGCTGGAACCCGGCGATCGCCTGGCCGAACTGCCTGCGATCCGACGCGTAGTGCAACGCGTCCCGCAGCATGCGCTCGGCCACGCCGACGCAGATGGCTGCAATGTGGATGCGGCCCTTCTCCAGGACCTTCATGGCCGTCCTGAAGCCGAGGCCTGGACGTCCGCCGATGATGTTTGCGGCCGGCACGCGACAGTCGTCGAAGATCACGTCACAGGTCCATGCGCCGCGCTGTCCCATCTTGCGATCGCGCTGGCCGAGACGCAGCCCCGGCGTTCCGGCCTCGACGATGAAGGCCGAGACTCCGCCGGCTCCCTTGTTGTCCGGATCCGTGCGCGCCATGACGGTGAACATCCCCGCCAGCGGCGCATTGGTGATGAATCGCTTGGTGCCGTTGAGGACGTAGGCCTCGCCGCTGAGCGTCGCCGAAGTGCGCAGGGATGCGGCGTCCGAGCCCGCTTCTGGCTCGGTGAGCGCGAAGGATGCGATGAGTTCTCCTGTGGCCAGGCGGGGCAGGTAGCGCGCCTTCTGCTCCGACGTGCCATCCATGAGGATGCCCTGCGAGCCGATGCCTACCGTCGTGCCAAAGAGCGAGCGAAAGGCCGGCGAGGTCTGGCCCATCTCGAACATGACCAGGACCTCTTCCTCCATCGTCAGGCCCAGACCGCCGTATTCCTCGGGGATCGTCAGCCCGAAGAGACCCAGCGTCTTCATTGCCCCGACGATGTCGGCAGGGATCTCGTCGGTCTCGTCGACGCTCCGTTCCGCAGGCACGAGCCGCTCACGCACGAAGCGGGAGACGGTGTCGAGCAGGGAGTTCAATGCATCCGGATCGCGGATCATCTGGGGCACTCCGGGCGTTCAATAGGAGCGCGGCAGGCCGAGCACATGTTCCGCGACGTAGGCGAGGATCAGGTTGGTCGAGATCGGCGCCACCTGGTAGAGACGGGTCTCGCGGAACTTGCGTTCCACGTCGTACTCGCAGGCGAAGCCGAAGCCACCGTGGAACTGCAGGCAGGCGTTGGCTGCTTCCCACGAGGCCTTGGCCGCGAGGTGCTTGGCCATGTTGGCCTGGGTACCACAGGGCTCGCCGGCATCGAAAAGGCGGCAGGCCTCGAAGCGCATCAGGTTGGCGGCTTCGATTTCGATGTAGCTCTCGGCGATCGGAAACTGCACGCCCTGGTTCTGGCCAATCGGGCGACCGAAGACGACGCGCCGGCCGGCATAGGCGGTGGCCCGATCGACGAACCAGTAGCCGTCGCCGATGCACTCGGCTGCGATGAGCGTGCGCTCGGCGTTCAGCCCGTCGAGGATGTACTTGAAGCCATGGCCCTCGTGGCCGATCAGGTTCTCCGCGGGGATCTCGAGGTCGTCGAAGAACAGCTCGTTCGTGTCCTGATTGAGCATGTTCGGGATGGGCTTGACGGTGAGCCCGCCGCGCATCGCCTCGCGCAGGTCCACGAGGAAGATGGACATGCCCTCCGACTTCCTGCGCACGTCGGCGAGTGGCGTGGTCCGCGCCAGCAGGATCATGAGGTCCGAGTGGTGCACACGCGAAATGAAGACTTTCTGGCCGTTGACGACGTACCGCTCGGACTTCTTCACGGCCGTGGTCCGGATGCGGGTGGTGTCGGTGCCCGTCGTGGGTTCCGTCACGCCCATCGCCTGCAGGCGCAGGTCGCCGGCCGCGATCTTCGGCAGGTACCGCTGCTTCTGCTCCTCCGATCCGTGGCGCAGCAGTGTGCCCATGTTGTACATCTGTCCGTGGCATGCGGCCGCGTTGCCGCCGCAACGGTTGACCTCTTCCATGATCACCGATGCTTCGGCCAGGCCGAGACCGGCCCCACCGTATTGCTGGGGTATCAGCGCAGCGAGCCAGCCCGCCTTCGTCAACGCCTGGACGAATTCCTCCGGATAGGCGTGTCCCGCCTCTATACGACGGAAGTACTCGTCAGGAAACGCCTTGCAGAGGTCCCGCACGGCGTCACGGATTTCCCCGTGGTTCCCGGTTCCGGTCTTCAACAGGCGTTCTCCCCTCACAGGCAACTGCTGTGGTGATGCTGGCGCTATGAGTAGGCAGGGGTACATGCCTGCGCGTCGTCCAAAGAGACGATGTCCCTGCGCGAGGGCCTTTTCCAGACTCGCCGGGCGAAGAAGGGCATTCGGTTCGAGGCAGTCCCGGATACGGTCGCTGCCGGTTCGCCACGCACGGTGGAGAGACGCCATGGATTTCCGCTACACACCCGACGAGCAGCAGTTCCGCCTGGAAGTGCGGCGCTTCATCGCCGAGCACTGTCCACGCGAGATCAGGGGCTTTCACGAGATCCACGCCGAGCATGTTGCGCTCGAGATGGCCTTCCTGAAGAAGATGGCCGAGCGGGGCTGGCTGGGAGCCGCGTTCCCACGGGAGTATGGTGGTCTCGGCGGCGAGCGTGCGCCGATGGCGGAGTACATCCTGATCGACGAGTTGCACCACGCCGACCTGGAGGGCGTGGCGGTCACGCTCACCTACATCGTCGGCATCATCGGCAATACGTTGTTGCAGGTGGGTTCCGCGGACCTCAAGCAGGAGTTCCTGCCCCGCATGCTGAACGCCGAGTTGCGTTTCGCCATTGCCTACAGCGAACCGGACTCGGGCAACGACATCGCGAGCATTCGTACGCGTGCCGTGGACGATGGCGAGGACTTCCTCATCAGCGGCCAGAAGCGCTTCATCACCTGCGCCGACACTTCCGACTACCTGTGGACACTGGTGCGGTCGGAGGCCGGGTCGTCTCGACACAAGGGTCTCAGCATCGTGCTCGTACCCTCCAGACAGCCCGGTGTAACGATCCAGGTGTTCGAGATGATGAACGGCATCCAGACCTGCGAGGTTTATCTGGATGAGGTCCGGGTGCCGAAGCGCTACCTGGTCGGCGTGCGCGGGCACGGCTGGCAGCACCTGATGGAGGCGCTCGCCCGCGAGCGCATGACCATGATCAACTTCAAGGCGGTCAGCGAACCATTCGAGCGTTTCGTCCAGTGGGTGCGTGTCGCGGAGATGGACGGTGAAAGACTCGCAAGTGATCCGGTGGTCCGGCAATCCATCGCGAACATGCACGTGAAGATTGCGGGCGGCAAGATGATGCAGCTCATCGCGGGCGCGCGTACCGCCGACAAGAACTACGTGCCGACCCTCGAGGCAGCGGCCTGCAAGATGTACCGGGCCATGCTGAGCTGGGAGAAAGCGACGCTCGCCATGGACATCATGCGTTCCCACGGTCTGCTGACGGTCGATACGCCGGGAGCGCCGCTCAATGGCTGGTGGGCCGCCGAGTACGGCTGGGCCGGGCACGAACTATCCGGCGCCGGCGGCATGGACCTGAACCGCAAGATCATTGCGCAGCAGGGTCTCAACCTGCCGCGCTGGTCCAACTGAGCCGGGCGGGAGAGCGCATGGACGTCAGACTGACCGACGAGCAGCAGATGATGGTGGATTCGGCCCGGGAGTTCCTGCAGGCCACCTGCCCCCTGGCAACCGTGCGCCAGTGGGAACACCTTCCGGACGGCTACCCCGCACAGATCTGGGCACGGATGGCCGAGATGGGGTGGCTCGGTGCCGTCTATCCCGAATCGTACGGCGGCATGGGCCTGACGAATCTCGACATGACGCTCCTCATGCGGGAGATGGGGCGGGTGGCGCTGCCGGGCCCGTTTCTTTCCACGGTTCTGCTCGCCAGCCGCGCGGTGCTGGAAGGTGGCACCGAGGCGCAGAAGGCGGCCCTGCTGCCGAGGATTGCGGCCGGTGAACTGCTGCTGTCATTCGCCTTCGTCGAAGAGAGCGCCCGGCCGGAGGCCGCGACGGTCAGGACGACCGCAAGGCTCGACCATGGCAGCTATGTCCTGAACGGCACGAAGCATTTCGTCGCGTTCGCCGAGCAGGCGGACCGCATGCTCGTGGTGGTGCGCACCCGTGAGGCCGGCGATCCCGAGCACGGCCTCACGATGTTCCTGCTGGATGCGCGTGCGCCCGGAATCGAGCACGTTTCACTGGGCACGCTGGCGCTGCAGCCCGAGGCGAAGGTCCTGCTGCACGATGTCCGGGTGGATGCGGCCGACGTCGTCGGCCGCGTGGATCACGCCTGGGAAATTCTCGATCCGGTGCTCCAGGCCGCAACGGCCATCGTCTGCGGCTACATGACCGGCATCGCGGAAGCGGCGCACGAACTCGGCGTCAGTTACAGCAAGGAGCGCGTGCAGTACGGTCAGCCGATCGGCGCCTTCCAGGCCATACAGAACTACCTCGCCACGGCCTGGGCGAAGAACACCATGGGCGAGTACCTGGGTTACTACGCCGCCTGGCTCATCGACCAGGGCATTCCGAGCCGGGAAGCGGTGTCGACGGCGAAGGCCTTCGTCGGCTATGCGGCCGTCGAGTCGACCCAGCTCGCCACGCAGCTGCACGGCGGGCTCGGCGCCACGGTGGACGCGCGTACGACGCCGTTCCTCCGGTGGGCGAAGCAGCTGCAGCAGACGCTTGGCAACTGCCAGTATCACGAGAAGGTCGTTGCGGCAGAGATCCTCGACAGGGACCCGTCAGGGTTCGACGAGAAGCATGCGCTCGCCCTGGTCTAGCGCGCGAGCCAGCACCATGGGGAACATGAGGAACCAGTGATGCAACTGCCGCCCGTGACAGACAGATGGTACGAAGACGTGCGCGTGGGCGAGGAGATTCCCTCGATCAGCATCGGTCCGCTGAGCCATACGCAGTTCCTGTTCATTGCCTCCTCGCACCACGACTGGTACCCCGGTCACCACGACGTGGAATACGCGCGTGCACAGGGGCTGCCGGACATCTTCATGAACGCGACCTGGCAGCATGGGCTGTTCCAGCGCCTGCTCTGCGGCTGGGCGGGTGCCAACGCCATTCCGCGACGGATCAAGTACCGGATGGGGCGTCCCGTGGTGCGCTACGACACGGTCGCGGCCCGTGGCGTGGTCGTCGGCAAGCGCGTGGAGAACGGCGAGCACCTGGTGGACCTGGACATCTGGCTGGACAAGCAGGACGCGGACAAGGTCGCCGTCGGCAGCGCCACGGTCGTCCTGCCGTCGCGAGGAGAATCACGTGGCTGAGGAAAATCTCGAACAGGATCCCGCCGGCTATGTCTATCGCATCGGGACGGAGGCGGAGGGCCTCACGTGGATCGGGCGCGAATCCGAACCGGTCGAGCAGCCATACCCGGTCGACATCGAGCACATCGAGCATTTTGCGGAAGGTATCCAGGATCCGAACCCGCTCTACTGGAGTGAAGATTTCGCGCGGCAGACCAGGTGGGGCGGGCGCATCGCTCCCTGGGGCGTGATCGTCCTGACGGGCGAGCATCGCGTGTGGCGACCGGCCTGGATGGGCAAGCCGGAAGAGACCACGACGTTCTTCATGAGCGTGCCTCTCCCGGGCAATCGCCTGCTCGCGACCGACTACGAGATCGAGTGCTACGCACCGTTGCGCCCCGGCGACCGGGTGTTCAAGAGCGAGCAGATCATGTCGATCGTTCCGAAGACCTTTCGCGTCGGTGTCGGCCACCAGGTGACCGTGAAGGCATCTTTCCGCAACCAGACGGGCCAACTGTGCATTGCCGACAGTCGCACCGTCTTCCGCTACAGATTCGGTACCGGTGTCGGGTACGCGGCCGCGGGTTGAACGGAGTCGATCCATGAACGAAGCGCTCAGGTGCAAGACCGCCATCGTCGGCATCGGTGCCACCGAGTTCTCCGCCGATTCCGGCCGCAGCGAGCAGTGTCTTGCGGCGGAGGCCGTGCTTGCGGCACTCGGGGACGCCGGCCTCGGTCCTGACGACGTCGACGGTATCGTGAACTCCGACTTCGATACGACCAACCAGATCGACGTCATCAACTCCGTCGGGCTGCGCAACATCCAGGGTTATGCCACGATCGGCCACGGCGGAGGTTCCCCGTGCGGCACGGTGGCCCAGGCAGCCATGATGGTGGCGTCGGGCGCGTGCAGCTGCGTCGTCGCCTACCGATCGCTCAACGAGCGTTCCGGGCACCGCTACGGCAGTTCGGAGCCGATCGCCAGCTTCCCCTGGGTGTACGGCCTGCATGCGCCCTACGGGCTCATCGTACCGGCGGAGTGGACCGCCATGCATGCCCGCCGGCGCATGATCGAGTTCGGCGACACACGGGAGCAGTGGGCCGAGGTGCCGGTGGCCTTCCGTGCCAACGCCAATCGCAATCCCCGCGCCGTGATGCGCGACAAGCCGCTCACGCGCGAGGACTACCTCGCGGCTCCCATCCTGGCCGAGCCGCTGTGCCGCTACGACTACTGTCTGGAGACCGACGGGGCCGTGGCCTACGTCGTCACCTCGGCTGCGCGTGCGCGCACGCTCCGGGCGGTTCCTGCCTACATTCATACGGCGGTGCAGGCGACCAGTTTCCCCATCTGGTACCAGACCAACTGGTACCGCGGCTCGTTCACGACGGGTAGCGAGGTCGTGGCCATGGGCGAGTCCCTGTGGAGACGGAGCGGGCTCGGTCCGCGGAACATCGACGTGGCGCAGATCTACGATCACTTTGCGCCCCTCGTGCTCACCTCGCTCGAGGACCTCGGGTTCTGCCGGAAGGGCGAAGGTGCGCAGTTCGTCGCTGAGGGCCGTATCGACCCCGGCGGGGAACTGCCGCTCAACACGGCGGGCGGGCTGCTGTCGGAAGGCTACATCCACGGCTGGAACCTCATTGCCGAGGGCGTGCGCCAGGTCCGCGGCACCTCGACCGCGCAGGTCGAGGACGTGGAGTTTTCCCTCGTCACGAGTTGCTGGGGCGCGCCCACGAGCGCCGTCATCCTCTCGAGGTGATGCGACATGACACAGCAAATGCCGGAATCGCCACGCCCGCTGCCGCAGATCGAACGGGACCACGAGGCATGGTGGGCGGGCTTGCGCCGCCACGAGTTGCTCGTGCAGGATTGCCCGCGTTGCAGCAAGAGGATCTTCCCGCCGCAGCCCATGTGCCCGCATTGCCGCTCGACCGAGCGGGCCTGGCACAGACTCTCGCCGCGAGGCAAGGTCTACAGTTGGGTGGTGGTACGTCGTCCGTCGCATCCCTGGTTCGCCGACAAGGTGCCGTACCCCGTGGTGCTGGTCGAAATGGAGGAAGGCTTCCGGTTCGTCGGCGGCATCGACTGCGCGCCCGAAGCCCTGCGTGCAGGGCTGTGCGTGGAGGCGGGTTTCGAGGATGTGAACGATCAGGTGACGCTGCTGCGTTTTCGCGTGGCGGAGTGAAGAAGGGGGAACGCGTGAACTCGAGGGTGGTCGACATCGTCGTCGTCGGTTCGGGTGCCGGCGGCATGACCGCCGCTCTCGCGGCGCACGAAGCCGGGCTCGATGTGCTGCTCGTCGAAAAGACCCGCTACTACGGCGGTTCCACCGCGCGTTCGGGCGGAGGCATCTGGATTCCCTGCAATCACCTCATGAGCGCGGCCGGCGCCGTCGACTCGTTCGAGGCGGCGCGCAGCTATCTCGACGCGACGGTTGGTGAAGGCAGCCCGCGGGCGTCGCGCGACATGTTCCTGCGCCAGTCCGTGAAAATGCTCGAGTGGCTGGGCAGGAAATCCGACCTGCAATGCCGCTACGTGCAGGGCTATTCCGACTACTACCCGGAACTGCCCGGCGGCAGTGCGCTGGGTCGTGCGGTCGAGCCCGAGTTGTTCGACGGGAAGGCGCTCGGCCCTGACCTCGCCCTGCTGCGGCCGCCCGTGATACCCATACCGGCGGGTCTCACGTTTACCACGGGCGAGTACCGGGAACTCGGTCTCGTCATGCGCACCTGGCGGGGCAAGCGCACGGCGCTTCGAATCGGCCTGCGCCTGGTCGGCGCGTGGCTCGCCGGCAGGAAGATGCTGATGATGGGGCAGGCGCTCGCCGGTCGCCTGCGTCTTTCGCTGAAGAAGCGCGGCATCCCCTTGTGGCTCGACACTCCGTTGCAGGAGCTCATCGTCGAGGGCGGGCGCGTCACGGGCGTGCGGGTCGAGAGCGAAGGCCAGCCGTTCGACATCCTGGCCCGCAAGGGCGTCATCCTCGCGGCCGGCTGCTTTGCGCACAACCTGGAGATGCGCCTCAAGTTCCAGAAGCACCCCATCAGCACCGACTGGACCGTGGCGAGCGAGGGCAATACCGGCGACGGCATCCTGGCCGGTCAGCGCGCCGGTGCCGCCGTCGACCTCATGGAGGAGGCCTGGTGGGGGCCATCGAGCCTGCCGCCCGGCACAGCGCCCTTCTTTCACGTCGCAGAGCGGGGCTTCCCCGGCCTCATCATGGTGAACCAGCAGGGCCGCCGCTTCACCAACGAGTCGGCGAGCTATGTCGAGGTCGTGCAGGTGATGTACCGGCTGCATACGGACGAGAATCCGCACGTGCCGTGCTGGTTCATCTTCGATCAGCGCTACCTGGACAACTATGTCTTTGCCAGCCACTTCCCGCGTCAGCCCCTGCCGCGGGCGATGCTCGACAGCGGCTATTTCCGCAGGGCGGCGACGGTGGCCGCATTGGCCGGCGAACTCGGCATGGATCCGGCCGTTCTCCAGCAGACGGTGAGCCGCTTCAACGGCCATGCGCGAGCCGGCCGCGATCCGGATTTCGGCCGGGGCGACAGTGCCTACAACCGGTACTTCGGCGACCCGACCGTCGAGCCAAACCCCAATCTCGCGCCCATAGACAAGGCACCCTTCTATGCCGTGCAGGTGTTCCCGGGCGACCTGGGCACGAAGGGCGGCCTGGTCACCGATGAATTCGCCCGCGTCAGGCGGGAGGACGGTTCGCTCATCGAAGGGCTCTATTGCGTCGGCAACAACGCGGCCTCGGTGATGGGCGCGGTCTACCCTGGACCCGGTTGCACGATTGGTCCGGCGATGACCTTCGGCTACGTCGCCGCGCGCCATGCCGCCGGCCTCGATCCGGATGCGGCGTGGACGTGACTGCCGAGACGAAACCAACAGGAGCGTTCTGCATGAGTGACATCGAAGACCGACTGGCGATCCGCGAACTCGTGGAGCGCTGGAGCGACGGCACCAACAACCACGACTGGACGGCCCTCGAGGAACTGTTCACCGAAGACGCCGTCTGGGACGTCGGGGCACCGCTCGACTTCACGGCACAGGGCGGCCGTCAGATCGTCGCGCTGCTGCGCGAGAAGATGCGGCCCTCGCAGTACGTCGTGCAGACCCCGCACGCCATCATCGTGAAGGTGCAGGGAACCACGGCCACGGCCCGGTCGACGATACACGAGGTCTGCCGGTTCGCCGACGGCACGGGCATCGAGATGACGGGGACCTATTTCGACGAGCTGGTGAAGCTGCCGCAGGGGTGGCGCTTCAAGCGGCGCACCTATCGCTGCACCTATCTCAATCCACAGCCGCCCGCCGGACACGTCTTCCGCAGTTTCGAAGACGCGAAACCTTCGTCCTGACGAGCCGCTGGTCGCCCGGACGGCGTCAGCCGTCCCGGGCACGATCCGGCGCCCCCGGCGGGGCGGAGGCCAGCGGAATGTCCGGGCTCGACACGTGCTCGGCGTGAATCGTGATCGTGACGCGCTCGTCCCCGGCCTTGTCGAACGGATATACGTCGACGTTCAGGTAGTGGCGTGCGATCGAGTTGACGAACGCCCGGTCCTTGTCGTCGGTGAGCTCGGCGATGCCGCGGATCTCGATGTAGCGATTGGGATTGTTGCGATGTGGAATCGAGATGGCGATGCGCGGATCGGCCGCGAGATTCCGGTACTTCTGACGCGACTTCAGCGTACTGATGCGCACGAATTCGCCGTCGAACATCGGGCTCACGGGGTTCACCGAGAGCCGGCCGTCGGGGCGCAGCGTAGCCACATGGCCGGTCGGACGGTCCCTGAGGATGTCGTGGCATTCGCTGGGTATCGGCTTGCTCTTTGGATACATGGTGGCGGTCCTCCGGTGCTCGCGGAGCGAGTCTAGCCTGTTTTCGATGTCGGCAGGCAGCGCGCATGCGTCCGTGCCGAGACATGGCGAGAAGCCTGCGCGCGGAGTCTGGGGCGCATTCGGCGGGCCGGAGTGCACCGCATGCGTCATGGCGCTGCCGGACGCCGGGGAGCACGATCGAAAGCCCGTCGCAGTGCCTCGGATGCGTTGCGCCGCGCCTCGATCGTGAGCGCTGCGCCGTCGGCGGCATCGGAGCCGTGAAACACTCCGGGGTACACGTGGAATTCCGTCGGTACGCCTGCGCGCACCAGACGCCGGGCGTACTCGAGGCTCTCGTCGAAGAAGAGGTCGAGCGCACCCACGGCAATGAAGGCCGGCGGCAGGCCGGCAAGATCGGTCGCCCTGGCCGCCGCGGCATACGGGGACACGCCCGCCAGGCCGGGTTCATGCCCGAGCAGGGATCTCCAGCCGAAGTGGTTGTGAGCGCGTGTCCAGACGAACTCGCCGGTGAAGGGGTTTGGATCACTCATCGTGCAGGTGCGATCGTCGAGCATGGGGTAGATCAGCCGCTGCAGAACGACCGGTACCTCGCCGCGGTCGCGTGCAACGAGTGCGAGCGCCGCGGCGAGTCCGCCGCCGGCGCTCTCGCCGCTCACGGCGATGCGGGTGGCGTCCACTCCCAGGGCGCCCGCGTGCGCGTGCAGCCAGCGCAACGCGGTGTAGCAGTCCTCGACCGGTCCCGGATGAGGTGTCTCCGGCGCGAGCCGGTAGTCGACTGACACGACCACGCAACCGAGGTCCGCGGCAAGTCGGCGGTTGGCACCGTCCATCATGTGCATCGACCCGGCGACGTAGCCACCCCCATGAATGTGCAGTACGGCAGGTCGCGGCGGCGCTGAGCCGCGGGGTCGATAGACGAGTGCGCCGATTCGATGGCCTCCGACAGCCTCGATGTGGCGTTCCTCGACGTCGACCGGCAGGCCCGCGGGCACCGGCATCGCGGCGCTGAGCTGTCGCATGCCTTCGCGCGTCGCAGCGAGGGACTCCGGTCCGAGGTCGGTCTGCGGGAAGAAGTCGAGCGCGGCGAGCAGTTCGACGTCGACGAGATGACGGGTATTCATGCAAAGCTCCGCTGAGGTGCGGCGGCCGCGACCAGGCGCGGCGTTCGCGGCAGTGATGCACCACCGGCACGACGGGCCGGGGCCCGGAATCGCGGCATGGCGTGTTGCCGTTACAGGTTCATGAACGCGGGCACGTTGAAGGACCAGCTCTTTTCCTCGACCCGGTGCCGGATTCGCCACCCGTGCCCGGTGCGGGTGTATTCGTCCACGTACCAGAGGCCCAGAAAGAAGACGGGTCTGCCCTGTTCGCCCAGTTCCATCTGCATCGGGTTGAAGCACATGATGCGGCCGGTGGCGACGTCGCCATCGAGACGGATCTCGCAGTTCGAGATCATGTGCTGTGTACTGGGAAACGCCGGCATCGCCTGCCTCAGAAAGGCCTTGATCTCCTCACGGTTGCCGGCGATCCCGCCCATGGCCGTGTAGTCGATCCACGCGTCTTCTGCGAAGACCTCGTCCAGTCGATCGAACTGCCGCTGGTCGATGATGTGGCAGTAGTCGACCAGCATGTCCTCGATTTCGAATCGGTCTGCCATGCGTTGCAGCGTCCATTTCATCGGCGTCCGCCTCCAGTCATCCGCGGGTACACTGACACATCCGGCACGGCGCTGCGTCATGACTCCGGGTTCGCCGCCGCGGCCAGGTCGCCGGGGCGAGTCGGGGCATCCGCAAGGGCAGGCCAGGGGCGGAACCAACGCGGCCGGTCACGAGGGCGTGCCGGTGCTCGCCGACGACGGGCAAGCGATGCGAACGTCGTGGCTGCGGTCGTGCCGCCAGGTTTGCATGGCCCGCGGGTGCCGCGCGCGACCACGCGGTGAAGCGTCGCGAATCCCGATGGCGCGAGGCCATTTGACCACGCGCTGTACGGGGTACATCGTCCGATTGGAGGTATCACCTGCGGGCCCGGACCGATAGATTCGTGCTCACAAACTCAGCGGAACATCGGCGATGAGCGGACCACTGCATACCCCACTTTGCGACAAGCTCGGCGTCGAGTATCCGGTCGTCGCATTCACGCACTGCAAGGACGTCGCGGTAGCCGTCATCAACGCGGGCGGCTTCGCCGTGCTCGGCGAGGCACTGCATGCGCCGGAGCGCATCGCGGCGGACATCAAGTGGATCCGCGATCGCGTCAACGGCAAACCGTTTGGCATCGATCTCGTGCTGCCTTCATCCGTGCCCGACGAGCGTACGGTCGAGCAGCTGCTCGCCGAGATTCCGCAGGAGCACAAGGACTTCGAGCGCCAGATCAAGCGCAAGTACGATGTGCCGGATCCGAAGGAAGCGCCGAATCTGCACATCTGGGGCGGTCTCGACCAGAAGCGGGCGCTGGCGCAGGTCGAGGTCGTGTTCGACGAGCGGGTGCCCGTGTTTGCCTCGGGTCTAGGCTCGCCGGCATTCCTGCTGAAGCGTGCGCACCAGCTCGGCATCCAGGTATGGGGTCTCGTGGGCAAGCCGCGCCAGGCCAAGAAGCAGATCGCCGCGGGGACCGACGTGATCATCGCCCAGGGCTACGATGCCGCGGGGCACACCGGCGACATCGGGACGTTCTCGATCGTGCCGCAGGTGGTCGACATCGCGCGCGGTTCCGGTGTGCCGGTGATCGCCGCCGGGGGCGTGACCACTGGCCGGCATCTCGCTGCCGCGTTGGCGCTCGGAGCCGATGGCGTCTGGACGGGCTCGCTGTGGCTCGCCTCGCGCGAGTCCGATCTGAACCTGCCGCTCAAGGAGCGCCTGCTCGAGGCCGAGACCGACGATACGGTCTATTCCAACTGCATTTCCGGTTACACGATGCGTACGACGCGCTGTCCCTGG
Organism: Steroidobacteraceae bacterium; assembly: GCA_041910015.1. Lineage (GTDB taxonomy): Bacteria > Pseudomonadota > Gammaproteobacteria > Steroidobacterales > Steroidobacteraceae > RPQJ01. The sequence goes on along the minus strand of JAYRRR010000001.1, from coordinate 74,012 downwards.
CACGACGAGTGGCTCGGGCCCGAGGCCCCCGAGGTGCTGAAGCCGCCGCTGCAGATGCTGCTGTCGGCCAACTACATCCAGGGCTCGCTCGACTACCAGCGCAAGGACCTCATGACCGAGGCCGCGGGGCAGGGCATCCATTACGTGACCGAGATGAAGCCGGCGCGGCAGATCCTCTCCGACCTCGTCGACGGAGCGCTCGATGTCTTCGACCGATTCGCATCGGCCTGAGGGTGCGGCGCGCGATGCCGGGTATCGCGAGGGCTTCGATGGGGCGATGCGGGGTCGTCGCGCGGAGTGCGATGGCGGCAAGGCGATCGAAGGCACGCACTTCGCAGGCCGGCAGGAGTTCACGGGAACGCTGACGGGCGCATTTCGCGACTTTGGCGACTACCCGTGGCGCTGGTACCTGATGACAGAACTGACCCGCAGGCCTCCGGGTTATGAGCATGATGGCGTGTGGTGCGCTGCCGAGAGTCTGGTGTTCGAAGGCGAGGAATGACACGGTGCCTACAGGTCCAAACGACAGGCAGGATTCATGCGCATCGTAGTCTGTGTGAAAGAGGTGCTCGATCCCAACGCCGTCAACAACCTGGCGCTGGCGGGCAAGCTCAGGATCGCGGCGGACGGCCGCACGCTCGAGGTCGCGGCCGTGCCGCGACTGATCAACGGCTTCGACGAGCAGGGCATGGAGATCGCGCTGCGTCTGCGCGACTCGGGCGTCGCCTGCACCATCGTTGCGGTGACGATCGGGCCTGACCCACAGGCCGTGCTGCGTCACTGCGCGGCGCTCGGTGCCGACGAGATCATCGCCATCGACCCGGCCGGCCTGACGCTCGACGGTGCCGCCGTGGCCACGGTTCTCGCCGCATGGGTAAAGGAGAGCGGTGGCGCGGATCTCGTCCTCTGCGGACGTCAGGCGTCCGACGACGATCAGGGCGTGGTGCCCGTCCTGCTGGCCGAGAAGCTCGGCCTGCCGGCCGTGCTGTTCGCTCGCGCCGTGGCGGTCGCCGGCCGGTCACTCAGTGTCACGCGCGTGACCACGGACGGCGACGAGGTCGTGGGCGGGGCGTTGCCGGCGCTCGTCACCGTCAGCAATGAAGTTGGTGTGCCACGCTTTCCGACCGCGAAGGCCAAGATGGCCGCGCGCAAGATGACACCGGCTGTCGTCACGCTCGCCGGGCTCGGGCTGTCCGCAGCGGATCTCGCGCCGTCGGTGGAAGTCGTGCGGCAGCAGTTGCCGGTCGTGAGCGGCAACTGCCAGTTCCTGCAGGGGCCCGCGAGCGCAACGGCGCGCGAGCTCATCGACAAGCTGCGCGCCGATGGTGTCGTCTGACGCCGCCGCGCGTCACCACGCCGGCCATCCAACGGGAGACCCGACATGGCGATAGAACTGCGGCAGACGTTCGAGGTCCGGGCGTCGGTCGACACCGTCTGGGCCTTCATGCTGAACCCGGAAAACGTCGTCGCGTGCATGCCCGGCGCATCGCTGACGCAGGTCGTCGACGACAAGAGTTTCGTCGGTGCCGTGAAGGTCAAGGTCGGCGCCGTCACGGCGCAGTACCAGGGCACGATCACCTATGCCGAGACTGACCGTGCGGTCGGGCTCGTGAAGATGCTGGCCGAGGGCAAGGAGCGCGGCGGCGGCACGGTGCGTGGCACGATCGTGAGCCAGCTCACGGCGATCGACGGCGGGGCCGCGACGCAGGTGGAAACGCGCTCGAGCATCGACCTCACCGGCAAGATCGCCCAGGTCGGCCGCGGCATGATCGAGGGCGTCTCCGGCCAGATCATCAAGATGTACGTCGGCAACGTTCGCACGATGCTCGAGCCGACGGCGACCGCAGTTGCCCCGGTCGACGCCGCGTCGACTGCGGCCTCGTCGGCGTCGCCTCGACCGGCCCCGCCGGCGCGGCAGGAGTCCATCAACATCGTCGCAGTGGTTCTGAGGACGCTCTGGGAGAGCATCGTCAGGTTCTTCAAGCGCCTGTTCGGGCGCGCCTAGAGAGGCCGGCATGAGCGTCGTCGTCTGCAGCTGGGGAAGCACCGTAGAGCGCGGGGTCGAGGAGACGCTGGCGGCTGCTCGCGCATATGGCGCAGCTGCCGGGCTGCCTGTGCGCTGGGTCGTCCTTGGCACCGGCCAGGCGGCCGTGCTGCCCGTGGCTTCGCGCCACGGCGTGGCCGCAGTCGATGTGCTGTCGCATCCGGCACCGGACAGCCTCGGCCCCGATCGGCTGGTCGAGGCCTTGTCGCGGCACCTCACGCGGACGCAACCCACGCTGGTGCTGGTCAATCAGACCGCGACCGCACGCCTCGTTGCGCCGCGTCTGGCGAGCCGCCTGGGCGCGGCCGTCGTGACCAACGTGTTCGCGTTGCAGCCGGAGGCGGGCGTGCTGCACGCTTCGGCGACGGCCTACGGCGGCGACGTACACGTCGTGTATCGCATGCCGTCGCGGATCAACGTCGTGTCGCTGGTGACGACGACGCTGGCGGCCGAGCCGGCCGGAACGCCGAGCCAGCCGGCGTGTGCGGCCTTCGACGTCGACGTCGGGACGGTCGAGGAGCGATTCACGGTCACGGCGGCGCCGCAGGCCGAAGGTCCGCGCCTCGAGGATGCCGAGGTCATCGTGGCCGGCGGTCGTGGCCTCGGCAAGGCCGACAACCTGTCGCTGGTGCGCGAACTCGCGTCGGTGCTCGGCGGCATGTGGGGCGGGTCGCGCCCGATCGTCGACGACGGCTGGATCGATTCATCGCGGCAGGTCGGGCTCACCGGCAAGATCACCCGGCCGCGCCTGTATGTCGCCGTCGGCATCTCTGGGGCCAGCCAGCACATGGCGGGTTGCTCGGCCGCCAGGACGATCGTGGCCATCAACAAGGATCCGGACGCCGCGATTTTCAAGTACGCGCGCTACGGCATCGTCGGCGATGCGCTCGAGGTCGTCCCGGAACTGATCAAGGCAGCCCGTGGGGGCTGAGGGAGAATCCGCTGTGGTCCAGTCCGTCGAACCGTGCGTGGCAGGATTGTTCGTCGCCGACGGCCGCGCGAGGGTCCTGGGATCCCGCTGCGTCGCGTGCGGCACGCCGTACTTCCCGAAGCTTCCCACGTGCCACAATCCGGCGTGCCCTGGCTCGAAGATGGAGCCGTGCGAGTTCGGCGGGCGCGGTACGGTGTGGAGCTACTCCGTCGCCGACTTCCCGCCGCCGTCGCCGCACCGCTACGACGAGCCGTTCAAGCCGTACGCGATCGCGGTTGTCGACCTAGACGACGGCCTGCGACTGGTCGGGCAGATGGTCGACCCGCCGGAGGCGCTCAGCGTCGCTGCCCGCGTGGAGCTGGTCATCGACGCGCTCCATCACGAGCAGGACAAGACCTTCACGACCTGGAAATTCAAGCTCGTCTGAGCCGCGAGGAGTAGACAGATGCAGGAAGTCGCGGTACTGGGCGTAGGGCTTCATCGCTTCGGCAAGACCGGCGATGCGATCGTCGGCAACAAGTCCGTCACCGAGTTGTGTCGGCACGCCGTCGACATGGCGCTCGCTGATGCGGGCGTGGCGTGGCGCCAGGTCGAGGCGGTCGCGGCGGCCAGCTCGCGCTTCTCGGGGGGCAAGGGCTGGGGCCTGAACGGCAACGACGTCGTCGAGGACATCGGTTCGACGGGCATACCGGTCTACAACATGTCCGCAGGCTGCGCGGCCGGCGGCAACGCGTTCAACGTCGGCTACTCGATGGTGGCGGGCGGGCTGTACGACATGGTCCTCGTGGTCGGTGGCGAAGTGATGCCCAAGGGCATGATCCAGACCTCGGGCATCGAAGACCCGAACGACAGGGAGTTCCTGCGCCAGCGCTGCATCGGTTTTCCGGGGCCGTCATTCTGGGCGACGCTCGCGCGGCGGCGCATGCACGACTACGGCACGACCGAGGAGCAGTTCGCGCAGATCACCGTCAAGGCACGCAGGTGCGCCGTCGGCAACCCGTATGCGCGCTTTCAGAAGGAAGTCAGCCTGCAGGAAGTGCTCGCCTCGCCGTACGTGAGCAATCCGCTGCGCCTGTTCGAGATCTGCCCGGTGTCCAATGGCGCGGCCGCGGCCATCATCTGCTCGAAAGCGAAGGCGCGCGAGTTCAAGCGCAAGCCCGTCTGGGTGGCATCGAGCGCCGTGGCGACGATGACGTTCGAGGATTCGCTGCCACGCGGGCTGGCCGGCCCGGTGCCGAGCGGGCCGAGCCTGCACACCGAGGCCCGTGCCGCCGTGAGCCGCGCGTTCGAGCGCGCCGGCATCGGTCCGAAAGATGTCAGCTTCACCGAGCTGCAGGACAACACCTGCTACTATGAACTGGCGTTCCCCGAGGAGTGGGGCCTCTGCCAGCCGGGCGAAGCCGAGCGGCTCGTCGCGGCCGGCGAAACGGCACCTACCGGTCGCATGCCGATCAACCCGTCCGGCGGCTTCGTGTCGTTTGGCGAGGCGACGACCGCCATGGGCGTGTTCCAGATTGCCGAGCTGACCTGGCAGCTGCGCGGCGAATCGGGTGCGCGACAGGTGCCCGACGCGAAGGTCGGGCTCGCGCAGACGCTCGGACTTGGCGGAAACGCCACGGCTGCGATCCTCAAGCGGTAGGGTCGCGGCCCCTGGGAGGCACGGCACGGGTTCGCCCAGGCGCGACCGTCCGTGAGTCCCGCCATGGGAGCGGACGCGGGCGGATCGAACGATGCTCGAGATCGGCGCGGTCAATTACCTGATCCTGGCGCTGTTGCTGCTGGCGGCGGCCGCGAGCATCGTCTCCGGTCTGCGCGCCACGTGGCTGCGCATCGCGCCGGAGCATGGGCTCGCGGGGCTGCGTGCGCTGTTTGCCGAAGTGAACTGGCGCTCGTTCGCGACGCGTGGGCTGCTGATCTCGAAGGTGTTCAAGCGGCCGGCCTCGGGGCTGGCGCACGGTCTGCTGTATTTCGGCAGCCTCGTCGCCATCCTGGGCCACGCGGTCTATGCGCTGGGCCTGGTCGGAGTCCCCGTCTATTCGGGCACGTTCGGTTTTGTCGTGATGCGGCTGGGCCGCGAGCTCGCCGGCGTCGCGATGCTGCTCGGCGCCTCGTTCATGCTGGCGCGACGGGCATGGCCTCCCGAGCGGCTCACGGCGCCGAGGGCACGGCGCGGCTTCGTGCCGATGGAAATCCTGCTGCTGTTCGTCATCGTCGCGGGCTTCGTCGTCGAAGCCGTGCGGCTGGCGCAGCCCGGCGTCGCGGGCGACGGCGAGTTCCTGGGCCGCGCGCTGGCGGACGCCCTGCGCGGCTTCGCGGGTGTCGGGGCGCGCGGCGCGGCGGCGGACGGCGGCTACCTCCTCGTCTGGTGGACGCACGGTCTGCTCGGGCTCGCCTTCGTCGTGCTGATCACCCGCACGCCGATGTCGCACATGTTGCTCGGGCCGATCAACGCAGCGCTCGCGCGGCGCCGGCCCGGCGTGATGCTGCCGCCGATCGACTTCGAGGCCGATGAACCGGCGCTCGGCGCCGAGAAGCTTGCCGACCTGCCACTCAAGAGCCTGATCGATGCCTCCGCCTGTCTCTGGTGCGGCCGCTGTCAGGAAGCCTGCCCGGCAACGCAGACCGGCAAGCCGCTGTCGCCGAAGAACATCATGCTCACCTGCGCCGGGTACCTGGAGCAGGGCCGGCGCGACGATGCTTCCCTCGTCGACGAACTCGGCATGGACGCGCTCTTCAGCTGCACGACCTGCGCGGCCTGTGTCGAGCAATGCCCCGTGACCAACAGCCCGGCCGAGGCGATCCTGCACTTCCGCCGGCAGCTCGTCATGGGCCGTTCGGAAATGCCCGAGGTCATGGCTGCGAGCAACCGCAACCTCGAGTCGCGCAGCCACCCGTTCGTCGGCACTTCGGCCAATCGCGACGACTGGCGCCGCGGGCTCGACATTCCGCTGTTCGAGCCGGGCAAGACCGAATACCTGCTCTGGATCGGCTGCTCGGTCGCGTTCGAGGAGCGTGCCCAGCAGGTCGCCCGCGCAATGGCGCGGATCCTCGATACGGCGGGTGTGTCCTGGGGCATCCTCGAGGAGTCGCGCTGCACTGGCGATCCGGCCAAGATGATGGGCAACGAACTGCTGTTCGTGGAACTCGCGCAGGCGAACATCGAGGAATTCCGCGAGTTGCAGGTGGCCAACGTCATCACGATGTGCGCGCACTGCTTCAACAGCTTCGACCGCTACTACCCGGAACTCGGGGGGAACTGGCGCACGATCCCGCATTCGGTGCTGATCGACCAGCTCATCCGCGACGGACGACTGCCCGTCGAACGCGACGCGACGCAGAAGATCACCTTTCACGATCCGTGCTACCACGCGCGGCACAACGACATCGTCCACGAGAGTCGCAGCGTGGTCATGGCGCTCGGCGACCTCGTCGAGATGCCGCGCAACCGCAAGGACAGCTTCTGTTGCGGCGGGGGTGGCGGCAACTACTGGGCACGTGAAGGGGGCACGGCGCGGATCAGCGACGTGCGCGCGGGCGAGGCGCTCGGGACTGGCGCCGACAGGATCGCCACCTCGTGCCCGTTCTGCCTGCTCATGCTGAGCTCGGGCACGGCCAAGCACGGCGCCGAGCGCAAGGTTTACGACGTGGCCGAACTGGTCGTCGCGGCGCTGCCCGGCACGAGTGCGGAAACGGGCGGCGATGGCGCGGGCGCGACGGCGCCGGACACGCACTGAGTACTGCTCGCGGCTCGCCGGTGCGGTGCCGGCGACTGCGCTCCAAGAGGATCGGCACATGGCATTGAACCTTCCGGAAACTTTCACCTACGAGAAGCGTGGCCCGGTCGCGCTGATGACCTACAACCGGCCACAGGCCGGAAATTCGCTGACGCGCGAGATGCTGATCGCACAGGACGCCGTGTTCGACGACTTCAACGCCGATCCGGACCTGCACGTCGCGATCCTCACGGGGGCCGGCAGTCGCATGTTCTGCGCCGGGATGGACCTCAAGTCCGCGTTGCCCGCGATCGCGGCCGGCGACTCGATGGGTTACGAAGACCCGATGAAGCGGCCGTTCCAGTACGTGTTCAAGCCGATCATCGCCGCGATCAATGGCATGTGCGTGGCAGGCGGCATGGAGTTCATGCTCGGCACCGACATCCGCGTCGCGGCGGAGCACGCCACGTTCGGGCTGAGCGAGGTCAAGTGGGCCGTGATCCCGGTGGGCGGCAGCCACATCCGCCTGCCGCAGCAGATCCCGTGGGCCGTGGCGATGGAAATGCTGATGACCGGCTCGAGCATCGACGCGCGCCGGGCCTACGAAGTCGGCCTGGTCAACCGGATCGTGCCGGCCGAGCGGCTGCTCGACGAGGCCTTCGCGATCGCGGAGACGATCTGTGCGAACGGGCCGCTCGCCGTGCGCACGGCCAAGGAGATCGCCGTGCGCGCGCTCAACAACGAGCCGAACTTCGTGCTCGAGAAGGCGATCGGCGCGCGCGTGTTCTCCTCGGAGGACGCGAAGGAAGGTCCGCGCGCATTTGCCGAGAAACGCAGGCCGAACTATCGGGGCCGCTGATGCGACGCTGCATCCGATAGTCCGATCGGACGTAGCCCGGCACCGGGTCGGGGGCTACGTTGAGACATTGGCGAGTGCGCCTGTCGGCGCTGCACGCACCAGCGCGCGCCAGGGGCCCGGCAGGCCGGGCCCCGCAGGCAGCGTTCCCGGTCATCGTTCCGTTTGCGGAGCCAGGTCATGGACTTTGAATTCAACGAGCAAGAACGCGCCTTCCTGGGCGAGGTCGACCGGTTCCTTCGGGACAACTACGACCCGAAGGTCATGGACGTCACGCGCGAGAACATGGCGCAGGTGTGCGACACGCCGGAGCGACGTGCCTTCATGGGCAAGCTCGCCCGGAAGGGGTGGCTCGGCATCACCTGGCCGAAGGAAGTCGGTGGGCAGGATGGCGAGGGTTTCTACGAGTTCCTGCTCAACGAGAAGCTGTCGTCCGTCGGCGCGCCGCAGATCGGCAAGGGCATCGGCATCATCGGCAAGACGCTGATCCGCGTCGGCTCCGACAAGCTGAAGAAGGAGTTCCTGCCGCAGATCCTCGACGCGAAGATCGAATTCGCGGTCGGCTATTCCGAGCCCAGTGCGGGGTCCGACTCGGCCGCGATGCGTCTCAAGGCCGAGCGCAAGGGCGAGGGCTGGGTGCTGAACGGGCAGAAGGTCTTCACGACTTCGGCGCACTTCGCCGACTGGTACTGGGTCGGCGCGCGCACCGACCCCGACGCGCCGAAGCACCATGGCATCTCGCTGTTCCTGATCCGCATGGATGACCCGGGCCTGACGATCCAGCCCATGTACACCATGGGCGGCGAACGTACGAACGCGGTGTTCTTCGACAACGTCTTCGTGCACGACGATTATCGCGTGGGTCAGCAGGGCAAGGGCTTCCAGTACATCGCGGAGGCGCTCGACATCGAGCGCTTCACCATGTTCACGTTCTCGCCGATCCGCGGCCGCGTGGAGCTGCTCTGCAACTTCGTGCGCGACACCGTGCGCGACCGCAAGCCGCTCAAGGACGACCCGGTCATCCGCCAGCGGATCGCCCAGCTCGCCACCGAGTGCGAGGTGGCGAGGCTGCTCGGGGTCCGTTTCGTGGACGCGGCCCTGCGTTCGACCAAGACGCCGACGGTCGAGGCGTCCGAATACAAGCTCTACGCGACCGAGCTGTCGCGGCGTGTCGCCGACGCGACCATGGACATCGTGGGCCCGGGCGCGCAGCTTGCGCTCGGCACGGAGGACGCTCCGCTCAAGGGGCGTGCCGAGAGCTGCTACACCTACACGGTGATCGACACGATCGGCGGCGGTTCGTCGGAAGTCCAGAAGAACATCATCGCCAAGCGCAAGCTCGACCTGCCGAAGAACTTCTGACGGGCGCGACATGGCATTGCTGCAGGGCTTCACGGTTCTCGACCTCGCCGCCGTCGGGCCGGCCGCGCGGGCATCGCGCATCCTGGCCGACTACGGGATGCGCGTGGTCAAGGTCGCACCGGTCACGGGCGCAGGCGTCGACGCCGTGGAACCGGTGTTCCATGCCTACGGTGGTGGACGCGGCATGCAGCGTATCCGGGTCGACCTCAAGTCGGCCGGCGGTCGCGAGGTGCTCGGCCGGCTCGCGCGTGACGCCGATGCGCTGATCGAAAGCTTCCGGCCCGGCGTGGCGGCGCGGCTGGGCATCGGGTACGAACAGATCTCGGCCTGCAATCCGGGTCTCGTCTATTGCTCGACGACGGGGTATGGGCAGCAGGGGCCGTATGCGCAGTGGGCGGGCCACGACATCGACTATCTCGCGGTGGGCGGCTTTCTCGCCTGCAGCGGGCGCGACGCCGATGGCCGGCCCGCCATTCCGGGGGCGACCGTGGCCGACAGTGCGGGCGGTGGCATGCATGCGGCGATGTCGATTGTGGCGGCGCTGCTAGCGCGCTCGCGAACCGGCGCCGGCAAGTACCTCGACGTCTCGGTCGTCGACGGCGTACTGAATCTGATGTCGCTGTATCTCGACCAGTACCTCGCCACCGGTGAGGAGACGCGGCCGGGCGGGGCACTGCTGACCGGCAGGTTCGCCTGCTATGGCGTCTATACTGCCGCCGACGGCAGGCATCTCGCCGTCGGTGCCATCGAAGCCAAGTTCTTCCGCAACCTCTGCCGGCTGCTGGGCGTCGAGCAACTCGCCGACGGGCAGTACGATCCCGCACGCCAGGACGAAATCCGCCAGGTGCTGCAACAGCAGTTCCTGGCGCGCACGCGCGACGAATGGACGGCGCTGCTCGCGGGGCAGGACACCTGCGTCGCGCCCGTGCTCGGGATTGCCGAGGTGGCCGCCGACCGTCACCTGCGCGCGCAACACGCTTTCATGACGGCGCAGCATCCGCAGCACGGCCGGTTCGAACAGCTCGCGCCGAATCTCGCGGGTGCCGAACGCGCTGCGCCGGTCTTCGAGCTGCCGCCGTCCGGGCACCTCGACACCGATGCGGTGCTCGGCGCGGCCGGGTACTCGGCCGAGGAGATCCGCGAGCTGCGCGGCAGTGGGTGCATCCAGTGACGGGCGACAGGACGATGGCGCCGGAAGCAGCAGGCGACCTGCCGCCTGCCGTGCGCACGCTGATCGGCATGCCGCAGTACGAGGAGCGCTCAGAGTTCCCGATCGAGATCGGCTACGTCTACAACACCTGCGCCGCGACCGGCAACGGCAATCCGCTCTACTGGGACGAGCGCCTCGCGCAGGAACTCGCGGGCGGGCGCATCGCGCCGCCGACCATGCTGTCGGTGTGGATGCGGCCGCATTACTGGGCGCCAGGCGCGCCCGGCGAGCGCAAGGCGCTCAAGGCGCATTTCGACCTGAAGGATCTGTGCGGCCTGCCGGAAGCCGTGGTCGTCAGCAACGAGGCCGTGTTTGGCGAGCCGGTGTGCATGGGCGACGTCCTCACGACGCACCAGGTCGTGCGTTCAGTGGGCGAACTCAAGCAGACGAAGCTCGGTGTCGGCCGCTTCTGGGTCATCGACGTCGAGACCCGCAACCAGCAGGGAGCGTGGGTCGGCACCGAGACCTACAGCTTCCTCGGCTACCGGCGCCCGGAGCCACAGCCGTGAGCACGGTGCGCAACCTGCTGGCGCGCGAGGTCAGGGCCGGGCAGGAACTGCCGTCGTTGCAGATCGACGTCACCGCGACGACCATCGTGCTCGGGGCGATCGCGAGCCGCGACTGGCGCCCCATGCACCACGACAAGGCCTTCGCGATCGAACGCAACGGCGTCAAGGACATCTTTGTCAACACACCCAACTTCCAGGCGTGGTTCGAACGCTACCTCACCGACTGGACGGGCCCGAAGGGCCGGCTCGGCCGGATGAGCTTCAAGATGAAGAAGTCCGTATTCCCCGGCGACCGGATGGCCTTCTCGGGACGCGTCACTGGCGTGTCGACGGACGCGGTCGGCTGCCATTGGGTCGACGTCGCCGTCGCCGTGAGCGTCGCGGGCGAGATCACGACCGAAGGGCGCGCGAAGCTCGCGCTGCCCGCCGACGAAGCCGACAACCCCTGGGCCCGCAAGGGTCCACGCTGGATTCCCTGACGCGGCCTGGTGCGCCGCATCGCCGACAGCAACGAGAGCAAGCCATGGACCTGACCTTTACTGACGAGCAACGCATGCTGCGCGAGACGAGCCGCGACCTGTGCGCGGCGAGCTGCGGCGTCGACGTGGTGCGCCGCATGGAGGACGACCCGGTCGGCCTGCCCCAGCCGCTGTGGCGCAACATGCAGGAGATGGGGCTGCCCGGCATCCTGCTGCCGCAGGAACTCGGCGGCATGGGGCTCAACATGCTCGACTGCGCCGTGATCTACGAGGAGTTCGGGCGCGCGCTGGTGCCGGGGCCGCATTTCCCGAGCGCGGTGCTCAGTGTGCTGGCGGTCCGTCGCGCCGGCAGCGAGGCCCAGCAGAAGGAATTGCTCACGGCCATCGGCAGCGGCGACACCATCGTCGTGCCCGCCTGGCTCGAACCCGACGGCGGCTACGCGCCCGAGGGCGTGCAACTCGCGGCCACGCGCGTGCAGGGCGGCTACCGGCTGCGCGGCGTCAAGCGCCACGTGTTCTGCGCGAGGGCGGCACAGAAGCTGCTCGTGCTGGCACGGACCGGCCCGCAACCCATGGACGTCGACCTGTTCGTCGTCGACACCGGCACCCCCGGGTTGACGCTCGCCCAGCAGAGGTCGATGGCCTCCGATACCCAGTACCGCGTGGCGTTCGATGACGCGTTCGTGTCCGAGGCGCAGCGTCTCGGCACGGAGCGCAGTGGCTGGGGCCACTGGCACGAGGCGATGCACGAGGCGATCATCCTGCTCGGCGCCTACGCAGCAGGTGGCGCGGAGCGCGCGCTCGAAATCACCGTGCAGTACTCCAAGGACCGTGAACAGTTCGGCAAGCCGATTGGCGCATTCCAGGCATTGGCCCACGACATGGCCGACGCGGCGCCCGTCGTGGAGGGCGCCAAGACACTTGTGTACGAAGCGGCGTGGGCCCACTCGACGGGCCGCGACATCCGGCGGCTCGCGCCGATGGCGAAGCTCTTCGCCTGCAAGGCCTTCCGCGACGTCACGCACATGGCCCAGCAGGTGCACGGGGGTATCGGCTTTACGCTCGACTACGACATCCAGCTCTACTATCGGCGCGCCAAGCAGCTGCAGCTCAACTGGTGGGACTCGCGCCATCTCGAGTCGCTCATCGCCGCGGATGTGCTCGATCGCGGCCTGCCCCGCACGATTCCGGATCCGTTCGCGGGCTGATCCGGACGGCAGACCGACGGCGCTCATGCGAAGCATCCCGCGCAGGCAGCGAGGACCATGAATCACGCCCAGGGCCGAGGGGCCGAACCGTCTGGCGCCGGGCGCGCCGGTGCGCTCACGGGCATCAAGGTCGTGGATTTCGGCCAGATGGTGTCCGCGCCCTACTGCGCCAAGCTCTTCAGCGACTATGGTGCCGAGGTCGTCAAGGTCGAACCGCCGCACGGCGATGCGGCGCGCAGCATCGGGCCGTTTCCCGGTGACCTGCCGCACCGCGAAAAGAGCGGGCTCTACTTCGTCAACAACACCAACAAGCGCGGCATCACCTGCGACGTGGCCTCGACCGAGGGGCGCGAACTCTTTCTGCGACTGCTGCGCTGGGCCGACGTGCTGGTCGAGAACAACCTGCCGCGGCAGATGCAGGCGTGGGGGCTCACGTATCCGCAGCTGCAGCAGGTCAATCCCGGGCTGGTCGTCATTTCCATCACGCCGTTCGGGCAGACAGGTCCCTACGCCGGCTGGAACGGTTACGACCTGAACGCGTTCCACCTCTCGGGCGCCAGTTCGCGCTATTGCGGGCGGCCCGGGGAAATGCCGCTCGAGCAGGGCACCTTCTCGGCCGACTACTACGGCGCCATCGCCGGGGCCGCCTGGGGCCTCGCGGCGGTGTACGGCCGCGATCTCGTCGGTGGCGGGCAGCAGGTCGACGTGTCCTGCGCCGAGGCGATCGCCGCGTCGTTCGTCGGCGGGCAGAACATCGGTCTCGTCGCTCAGGAAGGCCGCTTCGACAAGCGCACGGGCGTCGGCATGCCGCTCGGCGCGCCCGCGACCATCGTGCCGTGCAAGGACGGCCACGTGTGGATGCTCGCGCTCGAGCGTGGCCAGTGGGAAGGCTTGTGCAAGGTCATGGGCGATCCCGAGTGGGCGAGCCTCGAGATCTTCAACGACATGTACGTGCGTGCGCAGAACGCCGACATCATGTACTCGTTCATCCAGGAGTGGACGGCCGGGCACACCAAGATGGAAATCATGGAGAAGTGCCAGGCGGCCGGCTGCCCGATCACGGCGGTGTTCACGATCGCGGAGGCGGCCGAACAGCCGCACCTCGCGGCACGCGACTACTTCGTCGACATCGAGCATCCGGACCTGGGGCGTGTCCGCAACCTCGGCGCACCGTTCAAGCTGCCGGCCTCGCCGGGTGGCCCGGTACGCCCGGCGCCGCGCCTGGGCCAGCACAATGCGGAGGTCTATGGCGAACTGCTCGGACTGGGTTCCGGGGAACTCGCGTCGCTGCGGGCCGGGGGCATCATTTGAACGCCGTCGCAACCAACACGCCGGTGCCGGCCCGCACGAGCGGGCAACTGCCGCTCGCGGGCATCCGGGTTGTCAATTTCGGCTGGGTCTGGGCCGGGCCCGTGGTGGGCCAGACGCTCGCGTTTCTCGGCGCCGAGGTGCTCAAGGTCGAGTCGCGACAACGCCTGGACATGACGCGGACGCTGCCGCCGTTCGCCGAAGGCAAGCCCGGCCCTGATCGCAGCCTCTCGAATCACGCCTGTTGGGCCGGCAATGGATCGGTCGCACTGAATCTCAAGGAGCAGGAGGCACGGGATCTCGCGTTCGACCTGATCGCCCATTCGGACGTCGTGGTGGAGAACTTCGGACCTGGTGTCATGGAGCGGCTCGGCTTCGGGTACGAGCGGCTGCGCGAGGTGCGACCCGATGTCATCCTGTTCTCGATGCCGGCGGCGGGCCTGTACGGCCCGCTCGAGCACGTGCGCACCTACGGTATGAGCCTCACCTCGCTGACCGGTCTCGACAGCCTGGTGGGGTACAAGGGTGGCGAGCCGGTGCCGTTCGAGAACGCCTTCTCCGATCCACTCGCCGGGATTTTTGGTGCGTTCGCCATCATCACGGCACTCAACCACCGGCGTAACACCGGCCAGGGCCAGCACATCGACCTCTCGCAGCAGGAAGCCGTCATGCAGCTCGTCGCTCCCGCGTACATGGACTACGTGCTGAATGGCCGCGTCGGTGGGCCGAAGGGCAACGAGCATCCGCTCGCCGCGGCGGCGCCGCACTCCGTGTTCCCGTGCCGGGGCGACGACCGCTGGATCAGCATCGCCGTGCGCACCGACGCCGAGTGGGCGGCGCTCGTGCACGCCATGGGCGAACCGGAGTGGGCGAGGGCAGCAGCCTTCGCGACGCTGCAGGGGCGCGTCGCCCACATCGACGCACTGCATCGGCGGCTTGGCGAGTGGACCGCGCAGCACGACGACCGCGAACTCGCCGCGCAGCTGCAGGATCACGGCGTGGCGGCGGCACCGGTGCTCAACGTCGGCGACCTGCTGCAGGATCCGCAGTTCGCGGCGCGCAATACCTTTGTCGAGGTGGATCATCCGCTCGGCTTCCGCGAAACCATCTATGGCGCCTATGTCAAGATGAGCCGGTCCGTACCGGTCGTGCGTCCGGGCCCGATGCTCGGCCAGGACAACGAGCACGCCTTCCGCGAAGTCCTCGGGCTCGGCGAGGAGCGCTACCGTGACCTCGTCGAGCGCCAGATCATCTATTGACGCTACCTCCGCCCATGCTGTCCATGGCCGCCAGACTGCCGGGCCGTTTCCGCGACACCCGCCCGCCACGCATCGAGATGCAAGCACCATGACCGACGACCTCAAGACCCTGCGTTACGAACTCGACGGCAACGTCGCAGTCATCACGCTGAATCGTCCCGACAAGCTCAATGCCGTGAGCTGGCAGCTGGCCGAGGAACTCGCCGGCCTGCTGTACCGGCTGCGCTTCGACGACGCCGTGCGCGTGATCGTGCTGACCGGCGCCGGGCGTGCCTTCTGCGCCGGCGGCGACGTGGAGTTCATCTCCGGCGAGGGCGAGCATGCGATGCCGGGCACGTCCGATGCCTCGCGGCCGATCCCGCGCTGGCAGCGCAAGACCCCGGGTGGGCATTTCTTCGACGTGGCTCGCCAGCTCGTGGCGGTCGACAAGCCGGTGATCGCGGCCATCCACGGCCATGCCGTCGGCGCGGGGCTCGCGTACGCGCTCGCCTGCGACCGCAGGTTCGGCGATACGACGACGAAGATGAGCGCCATCTTCACCAACATCGGCGTGGCGCCGGACTGCGGGCTGTCGTACTTCCTGCCGCGCGTCGTGGGGCTGTCGACCGCACTGATGGTCGTCGAGACGGCAAGAGTGTTCAGGGCCGAGGAGTGCCGCGAGCTCGGCCTCATCGACGAACTCGTGCCGGAGGGTACGAGCCTCGCCGCGGCACTCGACTACGCGAAGACGATTGCGGCCAAGGCCAGCACGGCAGTCGAGATGGCGCGGCGCCTGATCCACATGTCGCTGCAGCACGACCTCGAGCAGATGCTCGATTTCGAGGGGCATTACGGCGTGTCTGTCGCGTCCACGGCCGACGCCAAGGAAGGAACCATGGCGTTCCTCGAAAAGCGCAAGCCAGTCTTCCGCGGTACCTGAACGGGGGATCCTGCACGTGTCCGAAACCGATGTCTCCACCCGGCCGCTCGCCGGCGTGCGCGTGCTCGACGTGTCGACGATGCTGGCGGGCCCGTACGGCGCGACCCTGCTCGGCGACCTCGGCGCCGATGTCGTCAAGGTCGAGTCACACCTGGGTGACGACAGCCGCCGCCTCGGCGCGATGCGCGACGGCGAATGCGGGCCGTTCCTGAGTCTGAACCGCAACAAGCGCGCGGTCGTCATCGACATGCAGTCGCCGCAAGGGCAGGAGGTGTTCGCGCGTCTCGCTGCGACGGCCGATGTGGTGATCACCAACGTGCGCGAGCCGGCGCTCAGCCGGCTGGGCCTCGCCTACGAGCAGGTGAAGGCCCACCGGCCCGACGTGGTCTGGATCGGCGTCACGGCCTTCGGGCCCGATGGGCCCTATGCCGGGCGTCCCGGCATCGACTTCCTCACCCAGGGCTATTGCGGCGTGCTCGGACTGAACGGCGAGCCTGGCGGCGGTCCCGTACGCACGGGCTTCCCGGCCGTCGACGTCATCACCTCGCTGCTCGTCAGCAACGCGGCGCTGGCCGCGCTGCGCGTGCGCGATCGCACCGGTCAGGGCCAGCGCATCGAGGTGTCGCTGCTGGACGCGCTGATGCACGCGCAGGCGAGTTCCATCGGCAGCTATCTCGCCACGGGCGAACCGCCGCGACGCACCGGCAACCGCAGCCAGTACTTCGCGCCGTCCGGTGTGTACCCGACGAAGGACGGCCGGCACGTGATCATCACGACGCCGAGCGAGAAGTTCTTCGGCAACGTCTGCCGGGCGCTGGACGCCGACTGGGATCGCGACCCGCGCTTCCATGACATCGGGGCGCGGCTGGCCAACCACGACGAACTCGATCGCGTCATGTCCGGGCGCACGAGCCAGTTCGACCGCGAGGAACTCGTGCAGCGGCTGATCGCGGCAGATGTGCTCTGTGCACCGATCAACGACGTGGAGGACGTGGTCAAGGATCCGCAGATACGGCATAACAACATGATCGTCCGGCTCGAGCATCCCGTGCTCGGGGCGCTGGACGTCACGGGCGTGCCGATCCGGTTCTACGGCACACCGTGTGTCGTCGAAAGACACCCGCCGATGCAGGGTGAGCACACGCGCGAGGTGCTGGCGGCGCTGGGCTACGGTGACGCCGAGGTCGAGGCGCTGGTCACGGCCGGTGTGGCCGCAGACCGCCCGGACCTGCTGCGGCGGCGCGCCGCACGGCAGCAGGCACGTGCCGCACGGGGCGCCTGAGCCGCGGGGTACGACGGCGCCACGCTCCGGGGCCACTGCCACGTAGTCCAGATGCAGGATGGCGGGGCCGCGCGCCGGTTGCCATCATTGCCGCGGCGTCACGGCAGCGCAGGTCCTGTCGGTGCGACCCGGGGTTTTCCCGATCGAAACAGCGAGGCAGCCAGATGGGCCAGGTCCTGCACGATGTCACCGTCCTTGATTTGACACGCCAGTTCTGCGCGGCGCTGTCGACGGCCTTCCTCGGCGACTTCGGGGCGCGCGTCGTCCGGCTCGATCTGCTGCCGTCGCCACCTGCGACGACGACGGGGTGCTGGAACCACGAAGCCGATCTCGCGCACCGCAACAAGCTCTCGGTCGCGATCGACCCCGCCGGCGCCGACGGGCGGGAGCTGCTGGCCGCACTGGCTGCGAAGGCCGACGTCGTCGTCACTGACTGGCAGATTGACGAACTCGCCGCGATCGGGCTCGACTACCACTCGGTCTGCAAGTCGCGGCCGGACATCGTGTACGCGCGGCTGTCGGGGTTCGGTCCCGAAGGTCCGGATGCCGACCTGCCCGCCATCGACGAACTCGCAGCCGCGCGATCCGGCGCCATGCCGATCCTGCCGCAGCCAGGGCAGCCGCCGGTGTACACCGGGGCCGGGGCCATGCATGCGACCGGACAGCTGGCTTTCGGTGTGGTTACGGCGTTGCTGCACCGACTGCAGAGTGGCGAGGGGCAGCAGGTCGACGTGTCGCTGTTCGGGGCCAACATGTACGGGTCGGCCCTGGACCTGCAGGCATTCCTGGCCATCGGGCACGGCGACCGCCTGCTGAACCCGATTTCGCGTCTCGACGTTTCCAACCCGATGTCGGGTTCGGTGTACATGAGCGCCGACGGCCGCTGGGTGACGCTCACGATGCCTGACACGGACCGCTGGTGGCCGGCGTTCTCCGGGATCGTCGGCATTGCGCAGGACGATCCGCGCTTCGACACGCACGACAAGCGGACCTCCATCAACCGGCTCGACCTCATCCACGAGCTCGAGGACCGCTTCCGCCGCCAAACCGCCGATCACTGGCGGCAGGCGTTCCTGGACAAGCAGCTCTCCGCCGACATCATCGAGCAGTTCGACTATCCGGCGAACGACCCTGGCGTCTATGCCAACCGCTACATCGTCGAGTTCGAGCACCCGAGTTTCGGCAAGGTCCGCTCGCTCGGATTCCCTGTCTGGTTGAGCGACAGCCCGGCGCGGCTCGACCGGCTCGCACCCTGCGTGGGCCAGCACACCGATCAGGTACTGCACGAGCTGCTCGGCTACACGCGTGACCGGATTCACGAACTGGCCGACGCGGGCGTGCTGGCCTAGCCGCGCGGGGAACGAACCATGGCAAAGGCACTCGAAGGCATCCGCGTCGTCGACCTCACGGTCTGGTTCCAGGGTCCGGTCTCGGCCCAGTACCTCGCCGATTTCGGCGCCGAGGTCATCAAGGTCGAACGGCCGCAGGGCGGCGACCAGGGCCGCGGCGTGCGCAGCATCAAGTCGCTCGAGGTTGGCGACTGGAACCAGTACTTCCTGGTCATCAACCGCAACAAGAAGAGCATGGCGATCGACCTCAAGAAGCCGGAGGGGCAGGAGATCCTGTACCGGCTGGTCGAGAAGTCGGACGTGTTCCTTTCCAACCTCGCGCCGGAGATGCTCGACGCCTGGAACCTGTCGTACGCGAAGCTGGCGGCGATCAATCCGAAGCTCGTCTACGCCACCAACACGGGCTACGGTCGCTTCAGCAAGGTTTCGAAGCCTTCCTTCGACATGACCGTCCAGGCCCTGACCGGCGTCATGGCCAGGCTCGGCGAGCCGGGGCAGCCGCCGATCTACCTCGGCATGGGTTCCGGAGACGCCTACGGCGGCATCATGTCCGCGCTCGGCATCGTGCTCGCGCTGTACGAGTGTCGCCGCACCGGCAGGGGGCAGAGCCTCGATGCATCGCTGTATGGCGCGCAGCTCTATCTCGCGGCGCGACATCTGCAGGCCTATCTCGCCGGCGACGCGGGGAGCGCCCTGCAGCATTCGCGCCGCGAGGTCGCGAATCCCCTGTGGAATCTCTATCCGACACAGGGCAAATGGGTCTATGTCTGCGAACCCAACGAGGATGCACGGTTCGCGGCGCTGTGCGCGGCGCTCGGCCGGCCGGCGGCGTTGCTCGATGCACGGTTTGCGGACGCCGCCGGGCGACGACGGCACAATTCGGCGCTGATCGCGGCGATCGAGTCGGCAACGCTCGCGCACGGTCACGAGGATCTCGTGCGGGCGTTCGCGGACGCCGGCATCGTCGCGAGCCCCGTGAACAACTTCGCCGACGTCGTGCGCGACCAGCAGGCCTGGCAGAACCGTTACTTCATGAAGGCGTGGTGTGAGGAAGTGCAGCGGGAAGTCGACATCCGCGGACTGCCGGTCACGTTGTCCAGGACACCGGGCGAGGTGGCCAGCCTCGGCCCCCAGCTCGGGCAGGACACGGAACTGCTGATGATGGACCTGCTGGGCTACGAGTGGGAGCAGATCGAGGCGCTGAAGGCCAAGGGCGCGATTCCCTGAGCCGGCGCTCCAGGTGGAACCAATGAGCGAATCGAACTTCGGCGGCTGGGAAGTCGTCAGCGGCGACGGCCTCGAGAACTTCGCCGAGATCGTCTACGAAAAGCGGCATCATCGTACGCTCGGCGGTGGCGTCGCCCGCGTCACGATGAACAAGCCCGAGAAGATGAACGCGATGACCGTCGCCACGGTCGACGAGATGTTCCGCGCGTTCTACGACGCGAGCCACGATCCGTCGATCGGCGTGATCGTCGTCGCGGGCGCCGGCAAGCACTTCGGCGCCGGCGGCGACGTCGTGTGGGAACGGTGGGGCCTGCGCGAGGCGTTCTACAACCGCTATCCCCACAACCGGCTGGTACGCATGTCGCGCAAACCGGTGATCGCTCAGGTGCAGGGCTACTGCATCGGCGGCCACAACCACATGGCCTACTGCTGCGACTTCACGATCGCCGCCGACAACGCCGTGTTCGGGCAGGCGGGGCCGCGCGTGTCCTCGCCCGCCGACGGCTACTTCGTGCCGTACCTGGCGAAGGTCGTCGGTGCCAAGAAGGCCCGCGAGCTCTGGATGCTGTGCCGCAAGTACAAGGCCGGGCAGGCGCTCGAGATGGGCCTCGTCAACACGGTCGTGCCGCTCGCTCAGCTCGAAGCCGAAGTCGAGAAGTGGTGCGAGGAACTGCTCTCTGTCAGCCCGGGCTGTCTCGAGATCCTCAAGGCGGCCTTCGACCAGGAGATGGACGGCTACAAGGAGCCGTGCGCGATCTCGGCCGCCATGTACCCGGACTGGTTCGACATGCCGGAGGGCAAGGAGGGCGGCGCGGCCTTTGTCGAGAAGCGTCCGGCGCGATTCTGGGACATCCGTGTGCGCGAGGCGGAAATGCACCGGAAGCTGCTGGAGGAATACGAGGCGCTCCAGGCCACGGCCAGGCCGGCCGGGTGAGGGCATGGGCTCCGCGCGCTCGATCGCATTGAAGGATTCGGCCTGCATCGTCGGCATCGGCGAGACGGCCGTCTGCCGCAAGCCAGGCTCCGGGCTGAGCGAGACGGCGCTGCAGCTCAAGGCCATCGCGGCGGCGCTCGACGATGCGGGGCTCGAGGCCCGCGAAGTCGACGGCATCCTGCCGTTTCCCAATCTCGGCCGGGCCGAGGCCTTTGCGGCGAGTCTCGGCTGCGAGAACCTGCGGTTCGCGGCGACCCTGAACTTGGGCGGTGCCGCGCCGGTGGCCGCCCTCCGGATGGCCGCGATGGCGGTGGCGAGCGGCTGCGCCAGCTACGTGCTCGTGCCCGCCGGCTGGAACGGGTACTCGGGCGCGCGCACGCGCGAGATCGCCGCGACGGACTCCGAGTCGATCCCGGGCGCCAAGGTCGCCCGCGATTACTACCAGCCATTCGGCCTGTCGGCGCCGCCACAGTGGTACGCGCTGATGGCGCAGCGCCACATGCACGAATACGGCACGCGCGAGGAGCAGTTGGGTGCGGTGGCGCTCGCCATGCGCCGGCACGCGCAGTTGAACCCGGGCGCGCTGATGTGCGGCAAGCCCATGACGATGGGCGATTACCTCGCCTCGCCAATGATCTGCGCCCCGTATCGGCTGCTCGACTGCTGTCTCGAGACGGACGGCGCGGCCGCATACATCGTCACGTCGCGCGAACGGGCGAGGGACCTGCGCCAGAAGCCCGTGACCATCATGGGCGCGGCGTCGGGCCAGCCGTATCCGGCCGACGACATCGTGAACCGCAAGGATTTCCACCGGACGGGGCTCACGACCGCGGCTCCCGAGGCGTTCGCGATGGCCGGGGTGACGCCGGCCGATGCGGACTTCGCGCAGATCTACGACTGCTTCACGTTTGAGGTGATCCAGCAGATCGAAGAGGCCGGCTTCTGCCGCCGTGGCGAGGGCGGCGCCTTCGTCGAGAACGGCGGCATCGAGCTCGGCGGGCGGTTGCCGGTCAACACGCACGGTGGCCTGCTGTCGCAGGCCCACCTGCTTGGCGTCGGGCACGTGACGGAAGCCGTGCGTCAGTTGCGTCACGAGGCCGGCGAGCGCCAGGTGGAGGATGCCGAGATCGGCGTCGTGACCGGCTGGGGCGACTTCGGTGACGGCAGCATCGCGATCCTGCGTCGCGGAGACTGAGCAATTCGCATGGACAACGCACTTGCCAACGTCGTGAGGCCGCAGCCGGTGATGGAGGGACTCGCGAAGGAGTTCTACGACGGGTGCGGGCGGGGCGAGTTGCGTTTCCAGCGCTGCACGCGCTGCGGGACGTTCCGGCACATACCGCGGGAACTCTGCGCCGAATGCGGTTGCTTCGACTGGGAGTGGGCGCGCTCGAGCGGCCTCGGCACGGTGTTCAGCTACACCGTCGTGGCACGCGCGCTGCATCCGGCGTTCATGAACGCGACGCCCTATGCGGCGGCGATCGTCGAGCTGGAGGAAGGCGTGCGGATCCTGAGCAACGTCGTGGACTGCCCGCCGGAGGAACTGCGCATCGGCATGCCGGTGCGAGTCGACTTCGAGAAGCAGGCGGGCCAGGTCACGCTGCCGGTGTTTCGTCGCCGCTGAGAGTCGTCAGCCGGGGCCACTGTCTCGCGACCAGTCAAAGTCCTGTGGCGGCTGTTCCTCGAAGTGCGGCAGGTCGTCCTCGGCGTCGATCCAGTCGGCACGTGAACCGAAGTAGATGTGGCAGCGGGTGCGGATCCCGGGATCGGAATCGAGCGAGCCGGCCGTGATATATGCGCCGTTGCCGATCGTCGAGGGGATGGAAGCGCCACAGTCGCCACAGAAGCGGACGATGTAGCGGGGCGCACCCGGCAGCTGCCAGCGACGTGCCGAGGCTTCGCCGCTCAGGAATCGCAGCCCGGACGCCGGGCAGGCGAGCGCGACGAGATAACTGCTGCCGGAGCGGCGTCGGCACCGCGAACAGTGGCAGGCACGCATCGCATGCAGGGGCGATTCGACGGCGTAGCTGATCGTGCCGCAGAGGCAGCTGCCGTGCACCGGCAGCTCCGGCGGGTGCGATGGTGTTGGCCCGGGTCTGCTCGCCGCCGCGCCTGGGTGTCCGTGGTCCGGTGGTCCAGCGTAATTCGGCAGGCTGGCCCAGGCCGGCAACCAGGGCGACCGCAGCGCGGTGAATGCATGCCAGCCCGGCCGGAGACCGGGGTTTGAGTCGAGCCCTCCGGCGGGAAGCAGTGCCGCGCTTCCGTCGCGGCGCTCCGCCGGCAGCTGAGTGCCGCAGGTCGCGCAGTACGAGCGCACCAGTGCCGCCGGGACCGCGACGCAGGTCCGGCGAGC
The DNA here is from genome assembly GCA_041910015.1 of Steroidobacteraceae bacterium. Lineage (GTDB taxonomy): Bacteria > Pseudomonadota > Gammaproteobacteria > Steroidobacterales > Steroidobacteraceae > RPQJ01. The sequence goes on along the minus strand of JAYRRR010000001.1, from coordinate 51,069 downwards.
CCCGGCGGACTCCCACCGCACGCCCGGGACCTCGATCCAGGTACCGAAGCCCACGCCGCTCGCTTTGGCGCATGACGTGCAGTGGCAGTACCACATCCCGCCGGCGGGCCCCGCGGCGGCGTAGCGGACCTCGCCACACAGGCACTGGCCGCGAAAGTACAGCCTCGACAGACCGGCGCGGGTCGGGTGGTGCATCGCTCTACGAGGGCAGGATCCGGAGTTCCTGGTAGCGGCGCGCGTACTTGCGGGCCATTTCGAGCGTGTCCATGCAGCCGTGGAAGCCGGCCCGGCGCAGCTTGATCGTGCTCACGAGGCCCCAGCGCAGGGGATTGCCGGCCGGGGCTTCGGACCCGACGCCGCTCATCACCATCGATCCTCCGAACAGGTCAGCGACGTCTTCGGGCGCCGCGAGCTCGTGGCGGCGCACCGTGTCGCGCCAGAGCCCGGCCATGCCGGCGACCTCCTGCGCGACGTCGAGAGGCCGCGGAGGCCCCAGGCGCATGCCGAAATGATCGGCGATGACGGGAAATCGTTCGCCCTGTGCCACGACGTCGCCGTTGGAAATGTTGAAGATCTCGTTCCGCGCGTTCGGCGACTGCGCACCCCACTCGAGGGCTTCCGCGATGAGGTCGGCGTCCGTCGCTTCGCTCGCGAGCGTCACGCCGGCAGGCATCGGCAGGTCGAGTCCGGCTTCCCGGCGCAGCGCGGCGTACAGCGGCAGCATCAGGAAGGAATTCATGGGCGAGCCGATCGCGACCCCGGCGATTCCGACGGGGCGCCAGACCGTCCAGGTCCAGGACTGGCCGCGTTGCCTGTCCCAGAGGTAATCCTCCTGTTCGAAATAGAAGTTCGGATGCGGCGGACGCGGCAGGGTCTCGCGCATCGGTACCGGCACCTCGACTTGCGGCAGGTGACAGCCGTAGGCCTTGGCGCCGTGCACGAGCGCGACGTGTTGCAGGTTCCGCGCCGCGCCCGCGAGCGGCTCCAGCAGGTTGCGCAGCATCCCGGCGTTTTTCGCGATCTGCACCGGGTCCGACCAGCCGCCGTAGATGTCCTCGGTCTTCTCGCTGACGGCCGCGTAGATGAGGTGCGTTACGTCCGCCATCGTCCCGAAGGCTCGCGCGCAGGCCGCCGCGTCGCTCAGATCGACCGCGACGTGCTGCACGCGGTCAGGGACGTCGAGCGGTGGGCGGCGAGAGACACCGACGACCTCCCAGTCATCGCGTGTGGCGAACAGGCGAAGCGCGGCGCTGCCGACCAGGCCGGAGGCGCCTGCGATGACGACTTTCTTCTTCACTGTGGTGGGGCAGCCTCCAGCCCGGTCCCCTGGCGCGGCTCAGCGTCCCCGGAACACGGGGGGGCGCTTCTCCAGGAAGGCGCTGAAGCCCTCGCGGAAATCCTCGCTCTGCATGAGCGGCAGCACCTGCAGGTAGGCATGCGCCACGTGCTCGGCGAACCCCTCGCTCGAGGCGGCACGCATCATGCGCTTGGAGGCCTGTACCGCGAGCGGCGCACCGGCCGCGAATTCCTGCGCGAGGGACCGGGCGGCCGGCAGCAGCATTTCGGCGTCGACGACCTGGCTGACGAGTCCCAGGTCCAGTGCCTCGTCCGCCGTGAGTGTGCGCCCCGCGAGGATCAGCTCCGCAGCCTTCGACCAGCCGAGCAGCCGGGGCAGGTACCACGTCCCTCCGGTCTCGGGCATCACGCCTCGCCGGGTAAAGGTGAGGGCGAGTTTGGCATGGCGCGCGCAGATCCGGACGTCCGCACCGAGCGTCAGGTCGATACCCATGCCCGCCGCCCCGCCGTTGATCGCGCAGACGACGGGCTTGTCGAGCTGATACAGCACCACGGGCGGGAAATCGCGCAGGTCGAGCGCCGGTGCCAGCGCGAAGCCGCCCTTGCGCACACCTTCCCCGCTGGCGGCATCGTTGAGGTCGAGCCCCGCGCAAAAGGCACGGCCGGAGCCGGTGAGCACGATGGCGCGCACGTCGTCGTCGCGCCCTGCCTGCAGCAGGGCTTCCGACAGAGCCAGCAGCATGGGGTGCGAGATCGTGTTCATCCGCTCAGGGCGGTTCAGCGTGATCGTGGCTACCGCGCCATCGCGCTCGTAGAGAACGTCGCTCATCGTGGGGCTCCTGCGCCGGTGCGGTGACGACTCAATCCTGGTGCAGCCGGTCGACGGCGACGCGCATGCGGTCGGGATCCTGCCGTGCCTCGTCGACGAGCACCAGCGTGACGGTGCGATACAGGCCGTTTGCCTTGGTGCGGATCGCGTCGGCCAGCCCGTCGTAGGTGGCGATGATGGCCCACTCCTCGAGCATTTCGTCGGTGATGAGCGCAGGCATGTCCGCCCATTTCCCCGCGACCGAGAGTCGGTGCAGTTCGGCGCCGAGGTCGTCCCAGCCGTGGTGTGCAAGCACGCCGTGGTAGCTGCGCGTGGAGGCGTAGAACGAAATCTGGTTGCGTACCTTCTGACGTGCCTTTTCGACTTCCTCCTCGTTGCGCCCGAGCGCCATGAACGGGGCGCCGACGAGGTCGAAGTCCTGCATCGTGCGCCCGCTCTTTGCGAGCCCCGCCGCGATGACGGGCAGCAGCACGTCGCGGGTGTAGCGGAACGTGGCAATCGGGTGCAGGCGCAACCCGTCGCAGAGTTCGCCCGAGAGACGCGCCATGTAGGGGTTGACCGCTGCCACGTAGAGCGGCACGTGCGGTTGGTCGATGGGCCCCGGGTTGAAGAACGGCGGGAGCAGCTTGAAGCGATAGTGCTCGCCCTCGAAGTATGTGGGGTTTGCAGGGTTCTGGAAGCTCTTGAAGATGGCCTGCAGGCAGAGCAGGTATTCGCGCATGCGCGGGCCGGGCGCGCCGGGCCACGGCGTCGAGTAGCGCAGCTCGTTGTGGCCTTTCACCTGCGTGCCGAGGCCGAGGTTGAAGCGCCCGTTCGAAAGATGTTGCAGGTCCCAGGCGAGCTGCGCCGTGACCATCGGGCTGCGCGGGAAGGCCACCGCGACGTTGGTGCCCATGGAGAGCCTGCGCGTGCTCGCCGCAGCGGCCACGATCGGCAGGAAGGCGTCGTGGCCCGCCTCGGCCGTCGTCAGGCCGTCGAAGCCCATCGATTCGAGCAGCGCCGCGCGCCGCGAGATCTCGTCGATCGTGATTCGCGCCTGGCCCCGACCGGCATACTGCTGGGTGTCTGGACCGAAGAGGGTTGCTTCCACGCGCAATGCCACGGCATTCTCCTTGCGACACATGAGGGCTCAAAGGCGTCCATCCGCCTGGAGCGCAATCCATCGGCAGGACTCGTCGCCCGCGAGCGGATCTGAATTGCTATGCTAGCACAATAATTCTTACGCTGGGATAATAACCGCATGGCGAATCGTACCAACGGACGGAAGCGGGCGTCGGCGCGCGCCAGACTCCGCAACGAAACCTACGCTCCTGCCTCCAGCAAGCAGCGTGAAGAATCCGAATGGATGTCGTTTGCCTATTCGCTGGGCAGGATAAGTCGGCTCAACGAGCGGTTCCACATGGCTGTCCAGGGGCGATCCGAGGCGCTCAGGGGCGCGAGACGAACCTCGGTCGAGTTTCACGTGATCCTGAGCGTGCTGGCTTCGGAAGGCGAGGAGCTTTCGCCTACGCAGCTATGCGATTACACGCTGCAGACGCCGAGCGGGATGACGAAGACCCTCCGGCGCCTGGAGGAGGCCGGATTGATCTCGCGGTTCGAGTCGACCGACGACGCCCGGTTCTCGATGGTGCGTCTGACGCCGGCCGGCAGGAGGCTGGCCGGACACCTGATGGAGGTCACGCTATCTGCGTACCGGGAGGCATTCAAGGGCGTGACGCCACGGCAGTTCAGTGCCACGGTGAAGATGCTGCGGGACGTCCGCGTGATCCTCGAGACGTCGGCAGGATGAGCCGGGCGAACATCGAGCAGAACCCGATGCAGTTGCCTCGTGAGGATTCCGTGGCTGAGACCCTGCGTGCGCAAGGTGCCCTCGCCGGCATCACGGTGGTCGACTTCGGCGAGATGGTTTCAGGACCGTACTGTGCGAAGCTCTTCGCCGATTACGGCGCGAATGTCATCAAGGTGGAGCTTCCCGAAGGCGACGCCGCGCGCAGGGCCGGTCCGTTCCCGGGCGATCGCCCGGACCCGGAGCGCAGCGGCCTCTACTTCATCTGCAATACCAACAAGCGTGGCGTGACGTGCGACGTTCGAACCGGGGCGGGGCGGGAGCTGTTCCTGCAGCTGCTCGGCCGCGCGGACGTGCTCATCGAGAATCGCCCGCCGGCACAGATGCGTGAGTGGGGCCTGGACTACGCGCAGCTCGCGGCAGCCAATCCCGATCTCGTCGTGATCTCCATTACGCCGTACGGCCAGACGGGACCCTACAGTGAATGGAAGGGCACCGATCTCAACGCCTTTCACCTGACGGGCAGCGGCTCGCGCTATTGCGGGCGGCCCGGCGAGATGCCTCTGAAGCACGGGACCTTTTCTGCAGACTATTTTGGTGCGGTCGCAGGGGCCGCGTGGGGACTCGCGGCCGTCTTCGGCCGCGCCCTGGTCGGCGGCGGTCAGCACCTGGATGTTTCCTGCGCGGAAGCCATCGCCGCGGTGTTCGTCGGTGGACAGAACATCGGAGGTTACGCGCAGGACGGGCGCTTCGACCGTCGCACGGGCGTCGGCATGTCGCAGGCGGCGCCGGCCACCATTCTGCCGTGTCGCGACGGCCACGCGTGGATCCTCGCGATCGAGGACAACCAGTGGAAGGGGTTGTGCCGCGCGATGGGCGATCCCGAATGGGCCAGCCTCGAGATGTTCAACAACCGGCAGGTGAGGGCCGAGAACGGCGATATCCTGTGTGCCTTCATCCGGGAGTGGAGTGCGCAGCACGGCAAGCTGGAGATCATGGAAGCGTGCCAGGCGGAGGGTTGCCCGGTAACCGCGGTCTACACTGTCGAGGAGGTGGCGCAGCAGGCGCACCTTGCCGCGCGCCGGCACTTCGTCGACATCGAGCATCCGACGCTCGGGCGCTTGCGCAGCCTCGGTGCCCCCTTCCGACTGCCGGCGAGCCCGGGCGGACCACGGCGGGCGGCGCCGCTGCTGGGGGAGCATACGCAGGAAATTCTGGGCCGGACGCACAGTCTGCCCGCTGCCGACAACGCGCTGCCGCGCGTGATTTCAGTCGAAACGTCCGACCACGAGGTGGACCGCAGGCTGCCGCTGCGCGGAGTCCGCGTGCTGAACCTGGGCTGGGTGTGGGCGGGACCCGTGGTCGGACAGACGCTCGGCTTTCTGGGTGCGGAAGTCATCAAGGTGGAGTCACGCACTCGAATTGACTTGCTGCGCACGCTGCCGCCCTTCGCCGGGAACCAGCCGGATCCGGATCGCTGTCTGTTCAATCACGCTGCCTGGGCCGGCAACGGCTCGATCACCCTGGACCTCAAGCAGCCCGAGGCGCTCGAGTTGTTGCGACGCCTCGTGCCGCTGTGCGACGTCGTGGTGGAGAATTTCGGCCCAGGCGTGATGGAGCGTCTCGGGCTCGGTTACGACGTGCTGCAGCAGCTCAGGAATGACATCATCCTGTTCTCCATGCCTGCGGCGGGCCTCGACGGGCCACTGAAGGACGTGCGCACGTACGGCCTGAGCCTCGCTTCGCTCACCGGGCTCGACAGCCTGACGGGCTACAAGGGTGAGGGTCCCACACCCATGGAGAACGCCTTCTGCGATCCGTTTGTGGGGATCTTCGGCGCGTTCGCGGCCCTCACGGCGCTGCAGCACCGCCAGCGGACCGGCCAGGGCCAGCACGTCGAGTTCTCGCAGCAGGAAGCCGTGATGCAGCTCATCGGTCCGGCGTACATGGATTACGTGCTGAACGGGCGTGTCGCCGTGCCACGCGGAAACGAGCATCCGACGGCGGCCGCTGCGCCGCATTCCCTGTTTCGTTGTCGTGGCGAGGACCGCTGGATCAGCATTGCGGTGACCACCGAACAGGAGTGGCTGGGCCTGCTCGAGGCCATGGGCCGGCCGCCGTGGGCGCTGGCACCAGGTTTCTCCACGCTCGCCGGGCGGCTGGCGGGTATCGACGGGTTGCACGCGCGCCTCGGCGAGTGGACCGAAGGCTTCGACGACCGCGAGTTGGCCAGCCTGCTGCAGCGTCACGGCGTGGCTGCGGCGCCGGTGCTCAACATCGCTGATCTGCTGCACGATCCCCACTATCGCGCGCGTGGAACCTACGTCGAAGTGACGCACCCGCTAGGTTTCAGGGAAACGATCTTCGGGCCCTATGTGAAGATGAGCCGGAGTCGTCCGCAGGTGCGTCCCGGGCCGTGCATGGGGCAGGACAACGAGCGCGTCTTCGGGGAACTGCTGGATCTGCCCGTGGAGCGGTATCGGGAACTGGTCGAGCGCAGGGTCATCTACTGAACGGAGCCGGTGTCCAGAGATCCGTATCGGATCTGCGAGCGTCCCGCCGTCGCATCATCGGTCCGTAGACTGCACCGCCCGCGCGCAGTTCAGCGGCACCGGGGCGGGGACGCCTGCGTGACGTCCCCGCCCGGATGTTCAATCAGAACTCGTAAGTCGCATCGACACCGTAGGAACGTGGCGGCCCGAACTGTGCACTGATCACGCCGAGGTTGGTGGTCGAGAGACGGTAGATCTCGTCGCCCAGGTTCTTGCCCCAGACCGCCAGCTGGAATCTGCCATGCGGCGCGGGAATCTCGGCCAGTCGCAGACGTGCATTCCAGACGTCGTAGCCGGGCGACAGCGTGTTCGGATTCGGTCCGGCGTAGAACTCGTCCTGCTTGCGATAGTCGAGATTCAGGACGAAGTCCCCGATCATCGTGTGCGGGAACGCGTACTCCATGCCGGCCCCGAACTGATACTCCGGCGCGTTGGGCACGTGCTTGACCGCTTCGAGTTCCACGCCGTTATCCACGTAGGAGCCGTAATCGGCATCGAGATAGGCATAGAAGAAATTTGCCGTCAGTCCACGGGCGAGCACCGCCGTCGCCTCGATCTCGACGCCCTGTATGGTCGCGTTGCCGGCGTTCAGCGTATCCGTGAAGATCGGCGGCACGCGGACCTGGTCCACCTGCAGGTCGGTGTACTCGTTGTCGAATGCCGCGACATTGACGCGCAGGCGATTCCCGAGCAGGTCGGACTTCAAGCCGACTTCCCATGCCTCCACGTCTTCCTGGTCGAATCCAGGCCCGAAGTAGGCCGGAGTACTCTGGGTATTGAATCCGCCGGCACGATAGCCGGTCGAGTACTTCGCATAGCCGCGGACCGCGTCCGTGAAGGCGTAGTCCACTGTCACTGCCGGATTGAAGGAATTGAAGTCCCGGTCGCCGTTTACGACCATGCCCGTCAGGCCTGGGGTGAAACCCGGGTTCACGTAGGTCTTCGTCGCCTCGCGCGTGTCTTTGGTGTAGCGCATGCCGAGCGTGAGATCCAGGCGATCCTCCAGTACCGGCGGCGTCCACGTGGCCTGGCCGAAAATGGCTGCCGAAGTTGCCTCTGAGATCACCTTCCAGGCGTCGACGAGCGCGCCGCCGGCAAATGACGAGGCGTTCGTCTCGCGGGTGCCTTCCTGGAAATAGAACAGGCCGGTCGTGTACTTGAGCCGATCGAACGCGTCGCCAACCAGTTGCAGTTCCTGCGAGAACTGGTGCTGCACCTGCGTGGCATCCTGCGTGAAGATGTCCACGTAGTTCATGTTTGTCTGGCTATCGAGGTCGCGGTAGGCGCTGATCGACCTGAGCGTCAGCCCGTCGAAGTCCCATGCGATCGTCAGGTTGTGTCCGGAGACCTCGGTATTGCTCGGATGCAGGCCACGGACCGGGGTCGCGGACTCCTGACGACCCGGTACCGCCCTGGGGCCCTGGATGACCTGGTAGAAATGATTGCCGAAGGTCATCTCGGAGGCGTCGTAACCGTAATCCACAGTGATGTTGTCCGTCGGCTCGAAGCGCACGGCGGCCTTGATCGCTTCCTTCTTGCGGTCCTCGTTGAAGTTGATCTGGTTCGGCAGCGTCGTGTTCCTGTTCTCCACCCAGCCGTCGTTTTCCGATCGCATATAAGCCAGGCTCGCGAACAGCTTGTCGGTGACTGGTGCGTTGATACGGGCCCGGCCCGAGAACTGGTCCCAGCTGCCCGCTGTCAGTGTCGCTGCGCCGGACAATTCGTCGCCGGGCTTGCGCGTGATGAAATTGATCGCACCTGCCGTGGTGTTGCGGCCCCAGAGCGTCCCCTGCGGTCCGCGCAGCACTTCGATGCGCTCCAGATCCGCGACGTCCGTCGCGAGCCCGATGGCGCGACCGACGGGCACGCCGTCGATGTAGATGCCCGTCGCCATGTCCTTGGTCGACTGGGCGTTCAGGTTGCCCATGCCGCGGATGAACAGGTTCGGGGCGACGCGAGTGCCTGCAAACGGTGCGAGATTGACCGACGGCGCCTTGTTCAGGAGGTCCAGGACATTGGACACACGCTGGGTCTCGAGGTCCCGGGACGTGAACGCCGTGATCGCAATGGGCGTGTCCTGCAACGATTCCTCGCGCTTCTGCGCCGTGACGATGACCTCTTCGAGCGTGCCGACGGCGGCCTCGCCAGCCACTGCCGATTTGGCACTTTCAGTGGTTTGCGCGCTTGCAGCGCCCGCGAATCCGATCAGCAGCGCTGTCGACGACGCCCACGGGCGCACCCTGAATCTGTTCATCTGCAAGTCCCCTTGGCTAGACTGGTTGATCCGGGGAACGGCGTCCCCATGCGACGAATGGGCCCATCGAGCTACAGCATGCCGCCTTCGCCTGCGAGCGGTTCGAGCTACTATGCCAGCATAACAATTATTGTGCTGGCATAGCAATCGTGGACGGAGCCGGAACCGTCACGCTGGCATCTGTCGCCGGTCGAAGTCGCGCGGGGGCTGTTAATCGAAACGCGACAGGTCATCCCCGGCGTCCACCCGGCTTGCGCGCGAGCCATGCAGGCAACTGCCGCGCAAGGGCTCCGTGACCGACATGTCGACTACCTCGACGTACTTCCGTCCGCTTCCCGTTCGTCGCCGCGGTGACGGCCGGCCCCGGTCGACGCCGTCGATCTGAAGCGCAGCAGCGCGCTGGTGTCCGTCGTGAAATCCCGCTTGCTGCCTGCGACGCGCAGGGCGCGCTGCACGGCAGGTGCGCTGTACGAATAGCACACTCCGTCGGGCATGCCGTCGCCGATGGCCGGGAAGTCGCGCTCGGGCGTGCTGAGGTACCTTCGCGCCTGCGCGACGAAGTAGCCGCGCTGCAGCGCGATCGCGGCTTCGAGCGGCAGCCCTGCGAACGCCTCGCGCGCCCAGGCATGGAAACCCTGCATCATCGGCCGTCCGGAGTGCGCCTCGGGCGCGACGATGGCGTGCCTCGCTATCGTCCAGTCGAACACCTCCTCGTCGTCACAGGTGATCCGGGCGCGCGTGCGACCGTCGTCGCGTTCGTCGTCGACGGCGATGTCGTACAGGCGCACCAGACCCGTGTCGCGCAGGTGCGCGAGCGCGAGCCCGGCCATGTCTGTCAGGTGCGTGCAGCCGAAGCGCGTCTCGACCAGTCGGCGTACTTCGGGCCGCGGGTCGAGCGGCAGGCCGACGAGCGACCGCAGGTAGCCGCCCGCTTCGGGGCAGGTCGTGAACGGATGCCGTACGGACTGGGGCTCGACGGTCGTGATCCGCTCGCCGTCGTGGCCCAGCGCCAGGCGGAAAGCGTGGTTGCTGTCCTCGAGATCGACGGCGACGCGGTGGGTGTCGACGGCCAGTCGCACCCGCCGGCGGAAGATGCCGCAGCCGTAGTCGGGATTCGGTACGAGCATCGATCGCTCAGCCGAGCACGCCGCCTGCCTTGAGCGCCGCGCAATGCTCGGCATCGTAGCCGAGCACCTCGCGCAGGACCTGCATCGTGTGCTCGCCCACCGTCGGCGCGACCGCCGGCTTGGGCAGCGTCTCGCCGACGAACTGCACAGGAAAGCCGAGCATGTCGGCGCCGTGCTCCTCGTGCGGCAGGAGCTTGAAGCGGGCCTTGAACTGCGGGTCGTCGACGACGTTCTGCGGCGTGTTGACCGGGGCGATCGGCGTGTTGGCCTCGACGCTGAACCTGAGCCACTCCGCGCTGGTCCTCGACTTGAAGATCGAGCGCAACTCGGCCTGCAGCTCCCGATTGCCGCGCGCGTGGTCGGCGTACTTCGAGCCCGGCCACTTGTCGAACAGGTCCGTGCGGCCCACGCCGACGCAGAAGTTCTTCCAGAACGCCTGCTCGGAAGCCATGAACAGCACGTGGCCGTCCGACGACTCGTAGATCTGGTAGCGGACGCCCTCGCGCATGCCGGCCGTGGCGACGGGGCGGCGCTTCCAGCCGTCGGCCTTGTTGCCCGTGACGACGTCCTCGGGCCGCGCGTACGCCATGTGGCTTTCGCTGCGGTACCAGTCGAAGGCCGCGGCCGCGTCGCTCTGCGCGAGGTCCATGAAGCAGCCTTCGCCGGTCGCGCGCGCGCGCAGGACGCCGGCGAGCACCGCCAGCCCGCCGAACAGCGGCGCGGCATTGATGCCGATTCCCACGTGCTCGGGGATGTAGCAGAAGCCCTCATCGTCGTACGCGGGCTGACAGGCGCCGGCCCAGGTGTCGTAGGCGATGCCGTGCGAGGGCATGTCCTTGTATGGCCCGGTCATGCCATAGCCCGAGACCGTGCAGAAGACGATCTTCGGGTTGACGATACGCAGGTCCTCGTAACCGAGACCGAACTTCGCCAGCGCACCGGGCTTGGATGCCTCGATGACCACGTCGGCACCCCTGACCAGCTCGCGGTAGACCTCGCGTGCGGTCTCCAGCTTGAGGTTGAGCGTGATGCTCTTCTTGCCGCGGTTGAGGTGGTAGTGCATCAGCGAGACGCCCTGGATGATCGGCCACGTCATCTCGCGGATATAGTCGCCAGCGGGCGTTTCGACCTTGATGACTTCGGCGCCGAGGTCGACGAAGGCCGTGGTGATGGCGGCCGGCCCGAGGATCGAACTCTCGATCACGCGCAGGCCGGCGAGGGGAGCGGGTTGAGTCACGTCATTCACCATTTGTGTTCCAACGGCCCTGCCCGGGCTGACCGGCCACGTTCTCGCCGATCGACACGAGCTGACCCATCGCGAGCTTGCGCGAGCTGAACTTCCAGCGACCATCTTCGATCGCGTACGTGTCTTCATAGAAGCCGGCGCCGATCAGGCTCCGACCCTCCATGACCATGCGCAGGTCCAGATAGCAGACGCCGCGGGCATGGTCACCCTGCAGGTCGATCACATGGTTGTGCACGAACGGCTGCAGCACGTTCGGCCCCAGCATGTTCTGATAGGCGGCGCGCAGCGCTTCGTGACCGCGAATCGGCGCCTGCCCGGCAATGTCCATTACTCCATCCGTCGTGAAGAGATCGACGGCGCCCGCGACGTCGCGGGTCCAGACGCAATGCGCATACCGCCGCGGCAGGTCGCGAATCGCCTCCAGGGCGAGCAACCGGCAAACGTCGCCTTCGAGACTCATGCTGTTCCGGACGCGCCGGGCGGGCGGTGGCCCGCGGGGCGGCAGGCGTTGGCCGTGCGTCTATTTGGCGGCTGGCTTGCTGGCAACCGGCTTGCAGCGCTTGACCGGGTCGATGCCGGTGAGCTTCGCGAGATTGAGGCCGAGGATCTTCGCCTTGTCCTCGTCCGTCACCTGCGCGTAGCCCCACTTCTCCTGCAGTTCCTCGGGCATGTCGAGGTTCTTGATGTAGTCGACCACGCGGGGCAGGTCGTCGAAGGGCAGGTCGAAGCCGAGCACGATCTTGTCGGCCGGCACCCACTGCAGCGCCGTGCCGATCGCGTGATAGCCGCGATAGGGCGACCGCTGGTACCAGCCGAACACCCCCGACAGGCTCATGTAGAGGTTCTGGTGCTTGCCGCACAGGGCGATCAGCTCCTCGGTGTAGGGCCAGCCGGCGTGGTAGGCGATCATCTTGAGTTCGGGGAACGCGAGCGCCACGTCGTCGAGCTGCGCCGGGTGGCAGTGACTGTTTGGCTGCGGGCAGACGTAGCTCACGCCGGTGTGCAGCGTCAGCGGCACGCCGAGCTCCTGGGCCTTCTCGTAGAACGGCCACAGCCGCTTGTCATTGATGGGGCCGTCGTCCTCGGGCTGGTAGACCTTGCACAGCTTGGCGCCGCGCTCCTTGACGAGGTACTCGAGTTCCCAGTTGGCGTGCTTGATGCCGCGCTTGATGACCGGGCCGACGTTGGCCTCGAGGTACATGCGGTCCTTGTACGGCTCGATCTGCTGCAGCATGAAGCCGTTGGTCGAGAACGACACCACGCCGCCGCTGATGTCCATCATCGGCTCGCGCAGGCAGAACGCCACGTCGCAGCCGGACTTGTCCATCCACGGCGCGAGCTCGCTCGCGAGCGGTGCCGGCCAGGGGTCGTCCATGCTGCGCCCCGACCACGCGCGCAGCACGCCGCTCACGCTCGAGTGGAAGTGGTGCATGCCCGGGTAGTAACCGATTTCACTGAGCGTCTGCACGTTCATGAAGTGGAATTCGGTCATCGCCACGAAAAAGTCTTTTGCGCTCATGCGTCAGATCCTGGGTTGGAAGACTGGGCTCGAGGCCGGGAGATTCGCGGGCGGAAGGGGCGCGGGCAGCGCCGTCGCGGCCGGCCCGAAATCACCGCCGTCGGCCCGAGTATCGGCGGCGGCCGCGGCGTGTCACCACGTCCATTAGGACTATCGGAAGCGCAAGCCAGGATGCGCGGTGCGGCCCCTCAGGGCTTCGCGATGCCCGTGATGCGGATGCCGGCCGCCGGCACCTTATAGCGCTGATTCATTGCGATGAGTACGGACGTCAGGGCCTCGGCCGCGGCGGAGTTCGCGAGCACGCCGGCATTCCATGCTCCGAGCCCGATGTCCGTGGCGAGGCGAATGACGGTCTCGGCCGCCTCGCGGTCATCGCTGCAGACCAGCACGTCGCACTCGATGACGTGATCGAGGTCCTTGAGGTGGTGCGCGGAGATGTTCTGGAACGCCGAGACGACCTTCACGTCGGCGCCGAGCAGCTTCTGGACCGCCTCGACGGCCGAGCCAGCCTCGGGCAGTTGCACGCGGTTGACCTTGGGCGGCATCAGCGGGACGGTGACGTCGACGAGGATCTTGCCGGACAGCGCGGAGCGGACCTCGTCAACGGTCGGGCGCTGGGCGCTGTATGGAACCGTCAATACAACGATGGAGGCCGCTGCTGCCGCCGCCGGATTGTCGGCGCCGTGGACGGCCTCGCGCCCCAGGGCCTGGTTGATCTCCCGGGCGGCCTGCGCGGCCTTATCGGCCGAACGGCTGCCGATGATCACCGGGTAGCCGGCATGCGCCCAGCGGAACGCGAGACCGCTGCCTTCCTTGCCTGAACCACCGAGAACTGCAATCGTCGGACGAGCGTCGGTCTGCATGCCTTGTCACCACCTGCCGGGGAAGACTCGCTTATACAACAACCGGCCCCGGTGCGGTCTTACTCCATAGGGACGATTTGCAACGCTCGTCCGAGCGGACGAGGCGGGCGCGCCGACCGCCGGTCAGGCTGTCGGCCGCCTGAACGTCTGCGTCCGCAGACAGTTTCCGACGAGAAATCAGGAGCGACGACGTGACGACCCCCTCACTGTCCGATGTCGAGACGGACATCCTGGTCGTCGGTTCGGGCGCCAGCGCACTCGCGGCGGCGCTGACGGCGGCCGAACACGGTGCGCGAGTGCTCGTCATCGAGAGCAGTCACTGCTACGGCGGCACGTCGTCGACCTCGGGCGGCGTCATGTGGATCCCGAACAACCACCTGATCGGCCCGGCCGGCGGCTCGGACAGCGAGGCGGAGGCGCTCACCTATGTTCGCGGGCTCGTCGGCAACGACGCGAGCGACGTCCGCATCCGTGCGTTCGTGACCCACGCGCCGCGCATGTTCCGCTTCCTCGACGAGAAATGCGGCGTGAAGTTCGAGTCGCTGGAACGCTACTGCGATTATCACCCCGAGAACCCCGGCGGCAAGCCCGGCTACCGCAGCTGTCAGGCGCTGGCGATCAAGTCCGACGCGCTCGGCCGCGACATCGCGACGCTGCAGGAACCGCACCTCGCCACGGTCGCGTTCGGCCGCATCAACTGGACCGCGCGCGAGGCGCACAAGCTGGTCACGCAGGCGCCGGGCGCCAAGTCGACGTTCCTGCGCATCCTGACCGCGTACTACCTCGACCTGCGGCAGCGCTTCAAGACCACGCGCGACCGCCGCCTCACGGGCGGCAGTGCGCTCATCGCGCGGCTCATGGTGGCACTCAAGCAGCGCAAGGCCACGGTGCGGCTGTCGACCGCGCTGACGGACTACCTCGTCGAGAACGGGCGGGTCGTGGGTGCGGTCGTGTCGTCGGACGGACTGACACAACGCATTCGCGCGACCAGGGGCGTCATCGTCGCGTCGGGCGGCTTCGAGCGCAACGAACAGATGCGCGACCAGTACCTGCCGCAACCCACGGCCACGGCATGGGCCGCCGGCGTGCCGACGAATACCGGAGCTCCGATCGTCGCCGCGATGCGCATCGGCGTCGCGATGGGCAACATGGGCTCGGCCTGGTGGGCGCCCGGTTTCAAGCTCAGTGACGAGGATCGGGCACGGCCGCTGTTCGTCGAGCGGGCCCTGCCGGGGTGCATCATGGTCGACCAGGGCGGGCAGCGCTTCTGCAACGAGGCGGCTTCGTACCACGTGACCGGCGGCATCATGGCGCAGGGCGCCGGGGCGGGCACGGCCCCGGCGTGGATCGTGTTCGACGCCCGCTACCGCGGCAAGTACGCGCTCGGTCCGCTGTTCCCGGGCCCGCCGAAAATGGACGACTGGCTGAAGCCTTCCATGAAGGCGATCCTGAAGAAGTCGGACACGGTGGCGGGTCTGGCGCAACAGATCGGTGTGCCGGCCGCGACGCTCGAGGCGACGATCACGCGCTTCAACGGCATGGCGACGGCCGGCAAGGACGACGATTTCCATCGCGGCGAAAGCCTCGTCGACCGCTACTACAGCGATGCTTCGGTCAAGCCGAACCCGTCGCTCGCGCCACTCGACAAGACACCGTACTACGCGCTGCCGCTGTTCGCGTGCGACATCGGCACGAACGGCGGCATCCTCACGGACGAGCGCGGCTGCGCGCTCGGAGAAAACGGTGCCGTGGTGCCGGGCCTGTACGCCGCGGGCAACTGCGCGGCGTCGGTCATGGGCAAGTCCTATCCCGCCGCGGGCGCGACGCTGGGCTCGGGCATGACCTTCGGTTATCTTGCGGCACGTCACGCCCTGGGAATCGTCGAATGATCACGCAGCCCCGCAACGCCGCGCAGCGCCTGAGCCTGCGCTCGATCGAACTCGTCCGCGCCGGCGCCCGTGACGCCTGGCTCGATCTGTTTGCCGAGGACGCCGTCGTCGAGGATCCGGTCGGCGTGTCGCCGTTCGATCCGACCGGCAAGGGGCACAAAGGCCGGCAGGCGATCGCGGCGTTCTACGACCACATCATCGCCCCGGCCGGGAAGATGGAAGCGACGCTGCAGGCCTCCTTCCCCTGCGGCGACGAATGCGCCAATTTCTGGCTGACGCGGTTCGTGCGGCCGGACGGCTCCGTGTTCGAGAACCCGATGGTCGTGATCTACAAGGCGAACGCGGCCGGCGACAGGCTCGTCTCGCTGCGCGCCTTCTGGGACATGAGTCGACTGCAAGGCGCCTGACGGCCTTGGTTGGATTGACGCCCCCAGATTGACGACCCCGGACGGGCGCCTTCCGACGAGCCACGACACATGCCGGCTCAGCCGGCGCGCGGCAGGATGTAACGCTCGCGATATGCCGCGAAATCGCGCTGGATCTGCGATTCCGACAAGCCGTAGTGATCGAGCCCGTACTCGTGCAGCGGGCGCTTCTCGCGGCTGTTGGCCTCGAGATAGGCCTGCATCTTCGTTTGCGTGTCCTCGGGAAAGCCGACCCCGAGATAGTCGTAGATGGCCCGCACCACGCCGAGCGGGTCGGCGAGCGTGTCGGCGAACCACACGTCGAAGAAGCTCCCGGGCGGCGCGGCATCGCGGAACGTCATCGTGTCGCGCACCGCGCGCGCGAAGATCGCCGACCATTGTCGGCCCGCGCGCACCGGGTCGGGGCGCTCCATGTAGACCTTCCAGAGGTTGTACGTGAAGCTCGCTATCGACGGGATGGTCTGCAACGGGTCACGGTGGGTCTGGATCACCCTGGTGCCGGGAAAGACCTTGAACAGGACGTCGATCTGGCGCAGGTGGTGCGGGGTCTTGAGTACCCAGTCGCCCGCTTCCTCGCCGCGCCGGCGCTTCTGCCACTGGAGAAAGCGCAGCATGCGCTCCAGGTATTCGTACGCGGCCGTCTGGTCGTGCGACCACAGCCAGTCGGTATAACTCGGGATGTCCGCGTAGGCGTCGAAGAAGCTCTCAAAGGAATGCTCGAGCAGGATGCCTTCCTCGTCCGGCTCCGTGGCGCTCATCGGGTGGATGGCAAGCAGCGCCGGGTTCGCCTGCAGGATCGCATCCGTTTCGGCCTTGACCACGGCGATGCGCGGATCGGGGCCGGGCGTGCCGGGCTCGACCATGGGCGTCGGGTAGCGCGTTTCCCAGGTGAGCATGGGATGGAAGCGCCGGTCGCAGCCGAGCACGCGCTGCAGCAGGGTCGTGCCCGTGCGCGGCAAGCCGACGATGACGATCGGTCCGCCGATTTTCTCGAGCGCGATTTCGGGGTGACGCCGGTAGTAGTCCTCCATGACCAGCCGGTTCCTGAGCATCTCGACGATGCGGCGGTGCCAGGCGTGCACGCCCGTTGGCGACAGCCCGCCTTCGGAGTTCATGGCCGCGAGCAGCGCGGCAGCGGGCGGCCGAAAACGGTCGTCGCCGAAATCCGTCAGCCCGCCGGCGCGGCGACTGGCTTCGGCCAGCAATGCTTCGAGGACCAGCATCACCCTTCGGTCTTCCGTGCGACCTCGTCGAATTTCACGATGCGGGTGCGGATGTCCGCCAGTGCGCCGCCCGCGCCAATGACGCGAAACAGGTTCGTGCCGAGGCCGTGCCCGGCGGTGGTCAGCCAGTTCGCATGCCCCGGATCGCGGTGGGCGATGACGATGGTCACGCTGCCGTCGGGGTTGCGCTCGGCGCCATGGCTGTTCACATGGATGCGGTGACGGTAGTAGTCGAGCGATTCCATCCAGTAGTTGTCGACCTGGAAGTTCCAGAAGTCGCACGGAGGCAAGGTCGCGTCGATGAGCATGGCCTCGTCGTCGGCGAGTTCCCAGTAGCCGTGGTAATAGAGGATGTTCGGATCGCCGCCCGCCGCCTGGTACATGGCCTGGTCGCCCAGTGGCAGCGTGTTGTGGTGATCGCGCTTGAACAGCGCCGCCCAGTCGCAGAACAGCGTGGCCGTGTTCTCCGTGTAGCGCGCGGCGGCCATCAACTGCGAGGCGAACTGCACCGGGTCGAGCGGCGGCGGAGTGGGCCGCGGGCCGATCCGCTCGATCGTGAGCTGCGCCGGTTGTTCGCTGCGCCGGTCATGGAACGTCTGGCGCACCAGCAGCAGGTTGCTCTCGGGCTCGAGCGGCAGCCAGTTGCCCGATTCCGGCCGCCGGCACGACAGCAGGATCTCGAAGCTGCCGTCGGGCTCGACCTGCAGGTCCTGGCCGTCGAGGAAGCCCGTGCCGACCATGCTGGCGCCGGGCTTGTGATAGCCGCCTTTCTTGCTGGCGAAGTTGATGACCGGCACTGTGCCGCGCGTGCCGCGGATGCGGTATTCGGACGAGCCCTTGATGCGGGCCGTCTGGTAGTGGTTGTCGGGGTTGTCGGCGCCGATCTTGATGGTGCCGCTCGCGAGACTCGAATAGAAGCTCGGGAAGTCTGGGTCGGTTGCCTCCACCAGCGCCTCGAGCCCGGCGCGGGCCATGCGCGACAGGTAGCGAATGCCCTCCGCCTGATTGAAGACGTCGCGTGGCACCTCGGGGCGCCGCAGCAGCCGGCCGGCCCGCTTCAGGGTGTCGCAATAGTCGTCCCAGACTTCGCCGGAAACGATACGTTCCTCGACCGGATTTGCCATGCGGTGTTCCCCCTCGAGGTCGTGGACCACGCTTCGCGGCGAGCACCGCCCCCGTGTCTGGCCGTGGCCGAACAATGCCGCGATTGGCGGCGTTTCGACTCGTTGATTTGGACTATGTTGGCGCGCCGCGTCGGCGCCAGAATGGGAAGCCCGATTTCCGGTCGGTGCCCGGTGCGCGGCGCGTCGTGCCCGGATTCCATCTCTGCCTGTCCCTGAGGAGATCCTGATGCGATTCGCCGACAAGGTGGCCGTGGTGACCGGGGCCGGGCAGGGCATGGGGCGTGCGATCGCGCAGCGGCTGGCCAGGGAGGGTGCGCGCGTCGTCGCGCTGGACGTCAAGGAAGCCAAGGCGCGCGAGACCATCGAGCAGGCGGGCGGCGAGGCCGCGGGCCTGGCGCGGGTCTGCAACATCGCGGACAGCGCGGCCGTGAAGACGCTGTTCGCCGAAGTCGACGAGCAGTACGGCCGGGTCGACGTGCTGGTCAACAACGCCGGCATCGGCGGTGCAAAGAACGACGGCTATCCCAAGCTCATGGCCCGCATGGCCGAGCGCAATGCACAGCTCGCCCGCGGCGAGACGCCGACCGTCTATCCGGACATCACCATCGACATGGAGGACGAGGGCTGGCACGGCGTGCTCGGCGTGAATCTGCACGGCGCGTTCTACTGCACGCGCGAGGCCGTGCGCCTGATGGTCAAGCACGGCATCCGGGGCGCGATCGTCAACATCTCGAGCACCTCGGCGCTCTCCGGCGAGGGTGCGCCGCACTACGCCGCGTCCAAGGCGGCGCTGATCGGCATGACGCGCGCGATGGCGCGCGAGCTCGGGCCGCGCGGCATCCGCGTCAACAACGTGATGCCGGGCGCCGTCGAGACGCCCATACTCAAGGGCATTTCGCAGGAGTGGAAGAACCAGATGATCCAGGCGATTCCGCTCGGTCGCATCGCCGAGCCGGACGACATCGCGGCCGTCGTGGCCTTTCTCGCCTCGGACGAGGCCGCGATGATCACCGGCGCCGACGTCATCGCGAACGGCGGCTCGTATTTCAAGTAGGGAGAGCGGCATGGCAGGTCGTCTGGCAGGCAAGGTTGCGTTCGTCACGGGTGGCGGCTCGGGCATCGGCGAGGCGACGGCGCGTCGCTTCGCCGAGGAGGGCGCCACGGTCGTCATCTGCGGGCGTCGCCGGGAACTCCTCGACGCCGTCGTTGCCGGCATCGTTGCCGGAGGTGGCCAGGCCGAGGCCGTGCAGGCCGACGTCAGCAACGAGGAGCAGTACGTCGGCGCGATCGACGCGGCGGCGCAGCGTCACGGGCGTCTCGACGTGCTGGTCAACAACGCCATGCTGTATTCGGTCGCGACGGTCGACCGGACGTCCACCGCGGACTGGCACTCGAACTTCTCGACCACCGTCGATGGCACGTTCTGGGGCACGCGCACGGCGCTCAGGCTCATGAAAAAGCAGCCGACGGGCGGCGCCATCGTCAACGTCTCGTCGATCTGCGGCCTCTATGGCGCGGCCTACATGGCGGGCTACAGCGCGGCCAAGGCGGCGGTCATCAACTTCTCGCGCGCGGTCGCCGCGGAAAGCGGTGCACGCAACATCCGCTGCAACGTCGTGATTCCCGGCACCGTGGAGACGCCGCCGATGGTCGCGATGCTCAAGGACGAGAAGGCGCGACGCAACACGGAGAAGCTGATCCCGATGCGTCGCGTCGGGCGGCCGGAGGAAGTCGCCAATGCCATCCTGTTCCTGGCCTCGGACGAGGCCTCCTTCGTGAACGGCGCGGCGCTGTCGGTGGACGGCGGCCAGGCCTCCACGCTCGTCACCTCCACGGCGTTCGACTGACGGCCATGACAGACGCAGCACTGCTCGCACGGATCGACCGCCTCGAGTCCATCGACGCCATCCGCCAGCTCGCCGGCAAGTACTCGCTGTCGCTCGACATGCGAGACCTCGACGCGCACGTCAACCTGTTTGCGCCCGACATCCGTGTCGCCCGCGACAAGGTGGGCCGCGCGCACCTGAAGGCCTGGGTGGACGACACGCTGCGCAACCAGTTCACCGGCACCTCGCATCACCTCGTACAGCACATCATCGAGTTCGTCGATGCCGATCATGCGGTCGGCGTCGTGTATTCGAAGAACGAACACGAATGCGGCGCCGAGTGGGTCATCATGCAGATGCTCTACTGGGACGACTACGAACGCATCGACGGCCGCTGGCATTTCCGCCGCCGGCTGCCGTGCTACTGGTATGCCACCGACCTCAACAAGCCGCCGGTCGGCGACATGAAGATGCGCTGGCCGGGGCGCGAACCCTACGACGGCGCGTTCCACGCGCTGTTTCCCTCCTGGCAGGAGTTCTGGGCGGCGCGGCCGTGCAAGGACGAGCTGCCCGAAGTGGCGGCCCCGGCACCGCTCGGGCGATTTCTCGAGACGATGCGGCGTGGCGCATCGATCCCCAAGATCCGGGTGCGCTGAGATGACCGGGCTCTTCGAATCGCTGCAACTGGGCGACATCGCGCTCGCTAACCGCGTCGTCATGGCGCCCATGACCCGCTCGCGCGCCGATGCGAATGCCGTCCCGACGCCTCTCATGGCCGAGTATTACGGGCAGCGCGCGAGCGCGGGCCTGATCGTGTCGGAAGGCATTGCACCGTCGCGCCACGGCATCGGCTATTGCCGGACGCCGGGTCTGTACACGGACGAGCAGGTGGCCGGGTGGCGACAGGTGACCGACGTGGTGCACGCCGCGGGCGGACGTATCGTCGCGCAGCTGATGCACTGTGGCCGCGTGTGCTCGCGCCTGAACAAGGCCGCGGACGCGGAGACAGTGGCCCCTTCCGCGGTGCGCGCGGCGGGCCGCATGTATACGGACGTCGCGGGCATGCAGGAGATGGACATGCCGCGGGCCCTCGCGCTCGAGGAGATCCCGCGCGTGGTCGACGAGTACGCGGCCGCGACGCGCAACGCGCTCGAGGCGGGCTTCGATGGCGTCGAGCTGCACTGCACCAGCGGCTATCTGCCCATGCAGTTCATGGCGGTGAACACCAATCTGCGAACCGACGCCTATGGCGGCAGCGCGGCTCGTCGCGTGCGGTTCGTGGTCGAGACGCTCGAGGCGCTGGCTGGCGTCGCGGGCGCGGGCAAGGTGGGCATGCGCATCTGTCCGGCCAATCCGTTCAACGACGTGCTCGATCCCGAGCCCGCGGAGACCTACGGCGAGCTGCTCGCGCGCAGCGCCCACCTGCGGCTCGCGTACCTGCACGTGATCCGGTCGCCGCGCAGGGACTTCGATGCGTTCGCGTTCGCGCGGCAGCACTATGTCGGCCCGCTGATCCTCAATGACGGCTTCGACGGCGCATCGGCGGCAGAAGTCGTGGCGAAGGGCCACGGCGAGGCGGTGTCGTTCGGCCGGCACTACATCGGCAATCCCGACCTCGTGCGCCGTTTGCAGCAAGGCCTGCCGCTCACCGGCTTCGATCCGAAGACGATGTACACGCCGGGACCGGCGGGCTACACCGACTATCCCTGCACGACAGGTTGAGCGGCCGGCCGGCGTCAGCGTTGACCAGCCCGGATCATCTCCATGCGGGCGTGGGCACCGCCCGGCAGAGAGGGCTGAAGTGGAATTCGAGCAGATTACATACGAGCAGCTGGGACAGGTCGTCCGCATCTGTCACAACCGGCCGGACAAGAGCAATTCGCAGTCGCGCAAGCTGCTGCAGGAACTCGACCGCGCCGTGGTGCATGCGGGCGCCGACCCCGACGTCCGCGTCGTCATCATCGGCGGCAAGGGCAAGCACTTCTCCGCCGGCCACGATCTCCAGGAGGGCATGGACGGGACCGGTGATCCCGGGTTCGACATGTCGCCCGAACGCTGGGAGGCCATGGAGAGCGAGTACTACATGGACTACTGCATGCGGATCCACGACCTCCCGAAGCCGACCATCGCGCAGGTGCAGGGAGCGTGCGTGGGCGGCGGTTTCATGGTGGCCAACATGTGCGACCTCATGGTGGCCGCCGAGGACGCGTTCTTCGCCGATCCCGTGGTGCACATGGTGGCCACCACGGGCGCCGAGGTGCTGATCGCGCCCTACGTGCTTGGATTTCGCAAGGCCAAGGAAATGATGTTCACCGGCGAGCGCCTCCCGGCGAAGGATGCGCACATGCTGGGCATGGTGAACCGACTGGTTCCGCGTGAGCGGCTCGAGGAGGAGACGCTCGCGATGGCCAACCGGATTGCCAGGGCGCCGCCCTTCGCCATCAAGATGACCAAGAAGTCGCTCAACCGCGCGCTCGACATGACGGGCTTCCGCGCGGCGCTTCAGGCCCACCATCACACGCACCTGCTGGCACACCAGAGTGCCGAGACGAAGCGGTTGTTCGCGACGCTCGAGCCGCACAACGTCGTGCAGGTCGCCAAGGAAAAGCAGCGCTGACACGCAGGATACGTACGCGCCAATGAAATCAGCCGATCCACAGCAGCCGCAAACGGGAGTCTCCGTCGTCACGCGCGAGGAAACCCAGGCGAAGATCGACCGCTTCTTCGCGGCCGTGGCGGCACCGCCGCCGAGCCCGACCTGGACCGTCATGGACGCGTTCGAGCGCAACGTGGCGCGCGATCCGGCACACGCCTGCCTGATCTACCAGGACCGTACTCTCAGCCATGGCGAACTCGACACGCTCGCGGCGCGCTACGCCGCACTCGCCCTGGCGAGCGGTTTGCGGGAGGGCGGGGTCGCGGCCGTGATGGTCGAGAACCGGCCGGAGTTTTTTGCGGCGTGGATGGGGCTGGCCAAGATCGGCGTGACGGCTGCACTGATCAACACCTTCGCCCGCAAGCGCGCGCTCGAGCACGCCATCCGCGTGAGCGGCGCGCACGTGCTGTTCGTCGGGGCTGAATGCCTCGCGCAACTGTTGGAAGTCGCGCCGGCGCTCGACGGCGTGCAGGTCGTCGTGATTCCGGACGGCGACGCGCCGTTGCCGCCCCTGCCAGCGGGCCATGTCGACATCGCATCGGTCATCGACGCGCAGGCGCCGCTGGCAGACGCCGCTGGCCACCGTCGCAACGTGCGGCCGACGGACGCCTGTTTTCTCGTCTACACCTCGGGCACCACCGGGCTGCCGAAGGCAGCCCGCCTCAGCCACCG
The DNA here is from genome assembly GCA_041910015.1 of Steroidobacteraceae bacterium. GTDB lineage: Bacteria > Pseudomonadota > Gammaproteobacteria > Steroidobacterales > Steroidobacteraceae > RPQJ01. The sequence goes on along the minus strand of JAYRRR010000001.1, from coordinate 27,782 downwards.
TCGCTACCTCGGGGTCGGCGAGGGCTGGAAGGCGCTTGCGGAACTCGGTCCCGACGATGTCTTCTACTGCACGTTGCCGCTGTTCCATGGCGCCGCGCTGCTTTCGCTCTTTTCGACTGTCATCGCCACAGGTGGCACGACGCTCGTGCGCCGCAAGTTCAGCACCAGCAGCTTCTGGTCCGACGTCCGCAGGCACCGGGCCACGGTGTTCCAGTACGTGGGCGAGGTCTGCCGTTACCTGATCAACGCGCCCGTCACGGAGGGGGAGGACCGGCACAGTCTCAGGGTGCTGCTCGGCTCCGGCATGGGCGTGGACGTGTGGCAGCAGTTCACGCGGCGGTTCGGTTCGCATCTGCGCATATTCGAGGGCTGGGGTGCGACCGAGTCGAACGGGAACATGACGAACTGCGACAACCAACCGGGTTCGTGTGGGCGCATTCCGTTCCGCGAGCGCTCCCACATCCGCCTGGTGCGTTTCGATCCCGAAACGGAGACTCATCCGAGGAATGCGGTCGGGCAATTCATCGAATGCGCGGCAGGCGAGGCCGGCGAGATCATCTGCCAGATCGCGCGGGCCGACGGTACGATCGTCTCGCCCTTCGAGGGATACACCGACGAAGCCGAGACGCAGAAGAAGATTCTGGCTGACGTGTTCGAGCCGGGCGACCGCTGGTGGCGCAGCGGCGATCTGTTCCGCCGCGACGAGGACGACTACTTCTACTTTGTCGACCGCATCGGCGACACCTTCCGCTTCAAGGCCGAGAACGTCTCGACCACGGAAGTGACGCAGCAGCTTTCGCAGGGCCTGCCCGAGATCGAACTGCTGAACGTCTACGGTGTGCCCGTGCCGACCCTGGGAGGGCAGGCGGGCATGGCGGCGATCGTCATGAAGCCGGGGCAGGCGTTCGACGGCGCGAAGTTCTACGAAGTGGCGACACGGGAATTGCCGCACTATGCCGTTCCGCTGTTCGTGCGGGTGAGCAAGGAGGCGGAGATGACCGCGAACTTCAAGCTTCGCAAGGTCGACCTGCGCAGCCAGGGGTTCGATCCGCGCAAGGTGACCGACCCCTTGTTCGTCCTGAGCCATCGCCAGCGCAGCTACGTGCCGCTGGATGAGGCCGCGTTGCGGGAGATCGGGCTCTCGCTGCCGGTGGGGAACTGAAACCGGCGATGATGCTGTTCTACTTCGATTTCGCGACCTGGCGAAGATTCCGCCGGCTCGTTGCCGGCTTGCCCGATGCGCGGCGTCGCCGCAGCCTGCAACGTCTGCTCGGGCTGACGTTGCCGCTGCGCGCGGCGGGCCATGCGCTCTGCTATTTCCTCGACGGAATCCTGTTTCCCGGCCTCTGGCGCGTGCGGGCGAAGGCGCCGGTGTTCGTCATCGGCCATGCGCGCAGCGGCACGACGCTCGCGCACCGCCTGATGTGCGCCGACCCGCAGTTCAGCGCCTTCAAATACTGGGAGCTGCGCCTGCCCGCACTGCTCGAGAAGAAGGCCGTGCGGCTCGTGGCTTGGCTGGACCGCCATATGCTCGGCAGGCGTCTCGCGCGGCGGCTCGCCGCCTGGGAGGACCGCAAATTCGGCCCGACGCGGCACATCCATCAGATGGGGCTCGACATGCCGGAGGAGGACGATCTCGTCTTCTACGACTCCTGCGCCTCGGGCTTCTGGATGACCAAGCTGCCGTTCATGGGCGACGTCGACTTCTTCCACATCGACCGGCGACCGGCCGCGGAACGGCGCCGGCTGATGGGCTTTTACCGGGACTGCGTGCGTCGACAGCTCCATCTCAATGGCCGGAACCGGATCCATCTCAGCAAGAACCCCGCCTGGTGCGGCCGGATCGAGTCGATCCTCGAGGTCTTCCCGGATGCGCGCTTCGTCGTGCTCTACCGCAATCCCTACGAGACGATCCCGAGCCTGCTCAAGCTGCTGAGCGTGAGCTGGAAGCACCAGGGCAACGTCGACGCGAACAAGATCCGTGAGTCCGTCCGGGCCATGGTTTCGCTGTCGTACGAGAGCTACCTCTATCCGTTGCAGGCGCTCGCGAGGCATCCACAGGTGCCCGTGGCGGTGGTCGACTACCGCGAACTGGTCGCCGAGCCGGCGCGGGCCGTCGCGAAGATCTACGCCGACCTCGGGCTGGGCATGAGCGACGCATCTCGCGAGAGCCTGCGGCAGGAGCAGGAGAAGGCACGCCGGCACGAGACGGAACACCGCTACAGTCTCGCGGAATTCGGTCTCGACGACGCCGAGATCCGCCGCGAGCTGGCGCCGCTGTTCGAGCGTTTCGGCTGGGACGCCGTGCCGGCGTGCAGCGGGCAAAGCGGCGACACGCCTGCGGCCGATGGAGGTCGACGATCATGAGCCACGACGACGTGCAGGCGACTGGCGCGGCCGCGATGCGGCTGCGGAGCGCATGGGATACCTTCATCGCGCGTCTGAACGAGGCGCGCTCGGGGCTCGACGACCCCGCGCGCTGGCCGGCGCCTGCGACGCCGCGCAATCTGGCCGAAGGCTACCGCTACGTGCTGGGCTTCCTCTACGGCTCGCTCGCGCGCGGCCTCGGGCCCACGCCCGAGTTCCCGTACTTCGTGCGGGCGATCCAGCCGCTCAACCGCTCGACCATCGACAATTCCGATGCGACATACCTCGCGGCCCCGATCGATGGCCGTTTTAGTTACACCATCCGCGGACGGGCGGGCGACACGAGCGCCTGGCGTGGCCAGAGTGCGCCGGCGGGCTGCCGCAAGGCACCGCACTACGTGATCTTCCAGACGCCGAGCGGCTACGCGGGCGACTCGGGCAGCCTCGCGGAGCTGGCGCCGGGCTCGCGCGTCAACTGTGACGTGCTGGATTCCAGCGAGCTGCAGGTCGACGACGACGGCCGCTTCGAGATCCTGCTCGCGCCGACGCGGCCGGCGGGCTACACGGGCAACTTCATGTGCACGCAGGCCGTGAAGACGCGCAGGAGCCGCGATGGGCAGGACGTCAGCCGCGAGTACACCAGCGAGGTCGTGATGTTGCGCGAGCTCTTTTGCGATTGGGAGAACGAAGACCTGCTCGAGCTCTTCATCTACCGCAACGACCGGCTGGGCGAGCCGATGCCCGCCCACACGCCCGACGCGGCCGCGCGCCAGATGGAGGACATCGGGCTCTTCACGCGCAATCAGGTCTGGTTCTGGAACGAGTTCTATGCCGTGACGCTGGAAGCGTACGGTGGCAAGGACGGCGCGCCGAGCCGCATGATGCCCCGCAACGATTTCAACAAGCCGAACGCCGCCTCGCTCGCGACCGCCGGCGGCATGACGACCAACATCTACTCGGGCGGCATCTACGAACTCGGCGCGGACGAGGCGCTGATCGTCGAACTGCACCAGCCGATCGAGCCGGAGTACATCGGCTTCCACCTCGGCAACCTCTGGGGCGAGTCGTTCGACTTCGCCAATTACCAGAGCAGCCTGAACGCATTCCAGGCGCACCGCGATCCGGACAACGTGCTTCGTTACGTGATCGCGCATCGCGACCCGGGCGTGGCCAACTGGGTGGACACGACGGGCCACCCCGAGGGCTACATGGCCGTGCGCTGGGCGTATTCGCACAAGCCGAAGGACGACTGGCCCTGGGCCACGGCGAAACGCGTGCCGCTCGCCGACATCGACCGGCACCTGCCGCCCGGCACCGCGCGCGTCACGGCGGAACAGCGGCGGGCCGCGATCGCCGTGCGGCAGGAGCACGTGCAGCGCCGCTACCGCCAGCACTGACCGCGCATGCACGCACGCATCGCATCGATGTCGAATCGAAGACTTCCGGGAGGCACGGCATCCGCATGAGCCAGCGACTGCAGGACAAGGTGGCCATCGTCACCGGCGCGAGCCGCGGCATCGGCAGTGCGACGGCGCTGCGCCTGGCCGCCGAAGGGGCGCGTGTGGCGCTCGTGGCCCGTACGGAGAAGGCTGGCGAGCGTCGGCTCGCCGGATCCCTGCAGGAAACGGCCGATCGCATCCGGGCGCTCGGCGGCGAGTGCACCATGATCACCGCCGACCTCGTCGACCCCGCCAAGCGCGGCCACATCGTGCCCGAGACCATCGAGCGGTTCGGCGGTGTCGATATCCTGGTCAACAATGCCGCCTGGGCCCGCTACGAGGCCGCCCGGCAGCAGACGCCGTCGCATGTCCGGCGCTGCTTCGAGGTCAATTACTTCGCGCCGCTGGAACTCATCCAGCAATGCGTGCCGAGCATGACGCAGCGGGGCGCGGGCTGGATCGTCAACGTGTCCAGCACCACGCGCAATCACCCGGCGCCGGCGCCCTTCGATCGCGACGAGCGGTTCTACAAGTTCAATGCGCACGTCGGGCCGTCGATCTATGCCTCGAGCAAGGCGGCGCTCGAGCGCCTGACGACGGGTCTGGCCTGCGAGCTGGCCGATGCCAACATCGCCGTCAACGCCGTGGCGCCGGTCGAGGCCGTGGCCAGCGAAGGCGCCCTTGCGCTCGGTGCCATCGACGCCGTCGCCCACATGGAACCCATGGAAGCGATGGTCGAGGCCGTGCTCGAACTGTGCTGCCGCCCGCCGTCCGGGCTCTCCGGCCGTCGCGCCTTGAGCCTCGAGCTGTTGCGCGAGCTCGGCGCGACCGTCCACGCGCTCGACGGACGCGCACCGCTGGCAGGCTTCGAGCCATAACAGGAGACGGGAGCGAATCATGCTCGAGGTGTTTGCCAATACGCCCGAGACGATGGGCCCGGAAGCGATCGGCGCGTACGCGCGTCGCGTCGAGGCGCTCGGTTACCAGGGGCTCAATGTCCCGGATGCCGTTCACGACGGCCTGCTGCTCGCCTGTCAGGCGCTCGCCTGCACGACGCGCCTGAAGGTGGCGACGTCGGTGTTGGTCGCGTTCCCGCGCAGCCCGATGAACGTCGCGCTCGCCGCCTGGGACCTGCAGCGCATGTCCGGAGGGCGGTTCGAGCTCGGGCTGGGTACGCAGGTCAGGCAGAACATCGAGGACCGCTACTCGGCGCGCTGGCTGCCACCGGCCGCGGGCATGCGCGAGTACATCGGCTCGCTGCGGGCGATCTTCCGGACGTTCCGCACCGGAGCGCCGCTCGATTACCAGGGCGAGCACTATCGGTTCACGCGCCTGCAGCCGTTCTTCAACCCCGGCCCCATCGACGCACCCGACGTCCCGCTCGCGCTCGGTGCCGTCGGGCCGAAAATGCTCGCGCTGGTCGGCGAATGCGCGGACGGCATGCACACGCACCCGAGCAACACCTCGCCGCGCTACCTGCGCGAGGCGATCCTGCCGGTGGTCGCCGAGGGCGCGCAGCGCCGCGCGGCGGGGCTTGCACGGCCTTTCATCGTCGCGAACGTGCTGGTCGCCATGGGCGTCGACGAAGCCGCGGTGGCCCGGGAGCGTGAAAGGTTCCGCGCCATGCTCGCGTTCCTGTTCTCGACACCTGCCTACTGGCCGAGTCTCGAGCTGTTCGGCTGGCGCACGCTCGGCGAGCGCCTGCTGCAGATGACGCGCGAGAAGCGCTGGAAGGAGATGCCCGCGGCGTTCGAGGACCGCATGGTCGACGAGTTCCTGGTCAGCGGACGATTCGAGACGGTCGCGGGCGAGCTGCGTCGCCGGTTCGATGGCCTCGTCGACCGTATCGCCATCCCGGTGCCCGAGAACCCGGCTGATGACGCGGCCGCATTGCGCATGCTCGCGCAGTTGCGCGACGACGCAGGGACGGCTTGATGCCGATGGACTCCGCACTGCAAAGGTTGCAGTCGCGTTTCACGGCAGCGCAGGCGGCCGGCGAGCCGCTCGTGCTGGCGACCACGATCGCCACGCGAGGCTCCACGTATCGCAAGGCCGGCGCGCAGATCCTGATCGGCCGCGACAAGGCCGTCGAAGGCCTGATTTCCGGCGGCTGTCTCGAAGCCGACATCGCGGAACGGGCCGTCAGCGTGTTCGAGACCGGCGTTCCGAAACTGATTTCGTACGACCACGGTGGCGACGGCAAGGCGCCCTGGGGGCTCGAGCTGGGCTGCGAGGGCAGCATGGACATCCTGCTGATGCGGCTCGATCCGTCGCACGGCTGGGAACCGCTGCGCACCTTGATGGCTCACCTCGCCGACCGGCAGCCGCCCACCTGGGGAATGGTGCTGGAATCGGAGCTGGCAGCGCTGCCCGTCGGCACGTCCACGTGGTCCGGCGACCCGCGACTGCCGGCGGGCACGCCGGCCGATGCCGAGGCGTGGATTGCCGGGCAGCTGGCCCTGCGCCGGGAAGACGCGGGCATCGTCGAATGCGCGCAACCGCGGATCCGGTTGTTCGTCGCCACGCCGCCGCAATTGCATGACGTGCTGGTCGTCGGAGGCGGCCCGGATGCCCAGCCGCTCGTCGAGTTCGGCGCGACCATGGGCTGGCGCATCACGCTGGTCGATCACCGGCCGGCGTACTCGCGGCCGGAGTCGTGGCCGCGCGCGCATCGTGTGCTGACGCTGCGACCGCCCGGTCACGTCGGCCAGATCGATCTCGCCCGGTTCGATGCCGCGGTGATCATGAGTCATCACCTGCCGACGGATCTCGCGTGGCTCGCGGTGCTGGCGCCCGAGGCGATTCCGTACGTCGGTCTGCTCGGGCCCGAATCACGGCGTCGGCAATTGCTCGCCGACCTCGGCGACGACGCAAGACGGCTGCAGGGGCGACTGCGTGCACCGATCGGACTGCAGATCGGCGGCCGCGACCCGCAGAGCATCGCCCTGGCGATTGCCGCGGAACTGCAGGCGTTCTTTCACGGCCGGGCCTAGGCCGCGATCGATCAGGCGCGGGCGGTCGTCTTGCGTCGTCCTGCGCTCCGACGGGCGGCGGGTGGCTTGCGCGGCGCAGGCTTCGGCCGCTGCTGGCGCTTGCCCGCATGCGGCTTCGCCGGCGCGTGCGGCAGCGGCTGACGCAGCGCGGCTTCCTTGATCGCGGCAAAGCTGCGGCGCATGCAGTCGGCCAGATACGCAGGGTCGGGCAGCATTTCGCGACAGGACACGGCACACACCCACAGCGTGCCCGCGTAACTGAAGCCGGTGACGTTGAGACCGGCGCCGTCGAGCAGCATGCTGATCGGCGTGTAGCTCACGAGTCGGGCGCCCGCCATGTACAGCGGCACGTCGGGCCCGTGGATGTTCGACACGACCAGGCCGACGGCGGGCGGCTTGATGTACCGCGACATCGCCTCCGTCAGCGGGTTGGGCAGCACGTCGAGCAGGTCGCGCGTGAACTCCTTGCCGAGTACGTCGAGTGACTGCTTGGCTCTGGACGCCTCGACGGAGATGGTGCGCAGGCGTTCGAGCGGGTCGGCGATGTCGGTGTGCACCGACATGAACGTGAACGTGATCTGGTTGCCTTCCTGGCTCTTGTCGGTGCCGCGCAGCGTCAGTGGCACCGCCGCCATCATCGACTCGTCGGGCAATTCGCCCTTGCTTTCGAGGTACTCGCGCAGCGCGCCACCCACGACGGCCAGGAACTGGTCGTTGACCGTGGCTTCCGGCACGTGACGCCGGACCAGCTTGAAATCCGCGATCGGAAGCCCGACGGCCTCGAACACCCGATGGACCGAGATGTCGGCGCCGAACCGCGTCTCGGGGAATTTCGGCAGCAGGGCGCCCAGGTCGGCCGAAACGAGCGCGCGCAGCGCCTGCTGGTAATCGCGGTATTTCCCGCGAGCCTCCCGCAAGGTCGCGAACCCGACCCGCCCGAGGCGCCCCACGGACCGGGCGGTCAGGCGTGCGAGCGCGGGTACCTTCTCGAGGCCGTTTACGAGGGCCCGCGAGTAGAGCTCGAGGTGCGTCGGTTCGCGATCCACGACGGCCTGGAGGTCGGGCGCCGCGAAATTCTTGGTCGCGGTGGGCGTCAGCGTGTGCAGTGCCTGCAGCATTGCAATGCCGAGTTCGCCGTCCGCCGCGCAATGGTGCATCTTGGAATAGAGCGCGAAGCTGCCGGGCGGCACGCCCTGCACCTTGTCGAGACCTTCGATGACGTAGACCTCCCAGGGCGGCTTGGTGAAATCGAGCCGGCGGGAATGCAACCGCGCGACCTGGATGGCGAGCTGCCGCCAGTCGCCGGGGCGGGGCAGCGCGATGTGGCGCACGTGGAACTCGACGTCGATGTCCGGCTCCTCGATCCAGTACGGCCGGTCGAGGGCGAACGGCACGGTGACGAGACGGCGGCGGAACTGCGGGAACTGCATGATCCACGACGTGAAGAACCGCAGGATGTCCTTGTAGCGGACGAAACCACCCGGGGCCGTGGAGGGATCGTAGATGGCGAGCGCCGCACCGTGCAGCATCGTGTTGCCGCGCTCGAGTTGCAGAAAGGACGCGTCGAGACCCGAGAGTTGTTTCATGTGATCGCTGGATGTGCCAGGCCCGGCGGAAGAGCCATATTGGCCCGAAAGCGCCCGCGCCGGCAATTGCCGGCGCCGAGCGACGCCGCCTAGGCTGCGGCGTTCTCCTCGGCATCCCGGCGGCGTCGCGCCGCCGTCGGGTTGTGCGCGCGGAACCATGCCTTTTCGAAGAACCCCGCGATCTGCACCAGGGCCCGTCTCGACTCCGGCAGGAACTCGGCCAGTTGCCAGACGTGAGGCATGCCTTCCCAGACCTCGACCTCGAAGTCCGCGCCCTGCAGGCGGGCCTTGCGCGCCACCAGCAGGGTGTCGTCGATGAGGATCTCCGTGCTGCCCACCTGCGCGAACATCGGCGGGAAGCCGTGGAAGTCACCGAAGATCGGTGACACCAGCGGATTGTCGCGATCCATGTCCGGTGCGTAGAAGTCAAAGAACTCGGACGTGCTGCCGGTCGGCAGCATGGGATCGCGCCAGCGGTTGTAGGTTCGCGAAGGCGCGACGAAGTTGAGGTCGGACAGCGCCGAGAGGATCGCGCCGCCGGCTGGCATCGGCAGTCTCCGCTCGCGTAGCGCCAGCAGCAGTGACAGTGTCAGGCAGCCGCCGGCCGAGTCGCCCGCGACGACGATGTCCTGCGGGCTCGTGCCGGCATCGAGGAGGTGGCGGTAGGCGGCGACCGCGTCCTCCAGCCCCGCCGGGAACGGGTGATCCGGCGCGAGCCGGTAGTGGACGAGCAACGGCCGGGCCTTGGTCATGCGCGCGAGCTTCGCGAGCATCGCGACGTGCTTGGACGTGGCCGGCAGGAAGAAGCCGCCGCCGGGCAGGTAGAGAATCGTCCGTCGCGGCGTCGGATGCAGGCCGATCGGTTTGACCCACTCCGCCCGGAAGGCCTCTCCGCCGACCGGCTTCAGCTGCACGCCGGGCGGTGGTCGCTGCCATTTGGCCACGAGACTGCTCACCTGCTTCGCACGTTTCGTATCGAGCGAGGAAAACAGCGGTTTCATGGTGGTCCGCAGCATCAGGTTCAGCAGCGCGGCCTGCCAGCTCACGCCGGCGGCATTGCTCGCCTGGAACAGGCGCTTCTCGGCGGCCAGCATCGCCGTCGCCGCCGATTCCGGCGGCACCGGCTCGGCGGCGCCGCGGCTTTTGCCGGCCGCGAGGACGGCGTTGCGGACCAGCGAGAAATACTCCGCGGGCCCCGCGAGCTGGGCCCGACCGAGTTCCTGCAGCGCCGTGAGCTTGCCGCCGAGCTTGCCGCGGCCCACCAGCATCTCCAGACGACGTTGCCGTACCGCTGCCCGGGCTCGCGCATGCTGCAGGAGGTCGCCCGGCAGGCCACGGACGCGGATACCGGCCGAGGCCAGACGCTCGGCCGTGCTCGCACCGACCTCGAACAGCCCCACGGGCACCGGGCCCATGGCGACGGCCGTGGCCCGGTTGAGGTAATTGGCGCGCAGGGCCTCGTACTCGGGCGCCACCGTTTCCCCGAAGATGGGGTCGGCGACCGATGGTACCGCGGCTTCGATGGCCGCCCAGTCGGCTTTCCTGAACCGCTTTTCTGCTTCCTCGAAGACGATGGATTCCTCGAAGTGCATGTGCCGGCGCATCAGCAGCACGTAGTCGGCGAGTTTCTGTCGCAGCCGTTCGACCTGCCCCCGCCTGAGGTGCTGTGCGTTGCCGGGCAACAGCACGAGCAGGTCCTGCCCCTGCCGGGCCAGACTCGCGTGCGCGCGTCGCAGTTCCGTTGTGATGTCGGCGACCTTCGGGTTCGCTGCCTCGACCTTCGCGAGAATCAGGTCTTCCCTTGGATGGTGATGACGGTCCGCATGACGCGTCAGGTAGTGCATCACCGCACGCAGGGTTCCGAAATCCGCGCGACCGCCGTGTTGCAGCACGTCGACCTGCCGCTGCAGCAGCACGAGCAGCCGCGCGATGTGTCGATGCTCGTCGAGCAGCGTCAGCAGCGGGGCGGGCAAGGGTCGCCGTTTGCGCCGCGACGACGACGAGGGGCCGGCTTCGTTCGCCGGCTTCGCGTCACCGCTGTCGGTCTGCGGCCCGCGCCGCCTGATCGGTCTGTCCACTGAACGATCCAGCGCTCGACGAATCACGTGCGCGGGGCGCACGACCCTTCTTCGTCTCACTGCCCGATATTAGGGATGCCGGTCCGCCGCGACAACTCGCGCCGCCGGCGGGTGGCCGCAAATCGGATGCTACGATGCGCACCCCGCATGAGCGACCCGACCGACCCCGATCCTGTGCTCGACATCGTGCTGCTCGCGGCCGGCCTGTCGCGCCGCTTCGGGTCGTCGAAGCTCCTGGCGCCGCTGTTCGGCAGGACGGTTCTGGAGGTCGTCGTCGGTGAGCTGCTTGATCTGCCGGCCAGCCGCCTCGTCGTCGTCGTCGGCCCGGGGTTCCCGGCGGATCTTCCCGGCCTGGGCCATCCCGCCGTCGTGCTCACGATCAATGCCGAGCCGGCGATGGGCCTGTCGTCGTCGCTTCGCGCCGGCCTGCGCGGCGTCCGGCCCGAATCCGAAGCGGTCATGCTGTGTCTGGCCGATCAGGCGGCGCTGCGGACGGCCGACTACCGGCGGCTGATCGATCGATGGCGGACCGAGCCGCAGCGGCCGGCGGCCGCGTTCTATCGCTCGCGACTCGGTGCACCGGCGATCTTGCCGCGCGCGTGGTTCGACGAACTGCGCGCGCTCGAGGGTGATCGGGGCGCGGCGGGGCTGTTGCGCGACCGGCCCGGCGACGTCACCGCCGTCGATCTGCCGACGGCGGCGGTCGACATCGACACCCCGGCGGATCTGGCACGCTGCCGTGACCTCGCCGGGGGTTGAGCCGGGCTATGGCTTCTTTCGGTCGTCGGCTGGCGCAACCGGCGCCGACTGGCCTGCGACGAACGGATACTTCGAGAAGATCTGCGCGACGGCCTGCGTGAGCGAGGCCTGCTTGTTCTGCATCATCTCCTTGGTGACGACGCGTTCCAGGCCGCCCTGGAATACGGCCTGACGGTTGCCGCGGTCGATGACGTCCATGACGAGCGTACCGACGTTGTAGCGCCGCGTCGTGACCTCGGTGCTGCCGTAGCCGTAGGCGCCGTACGGCGCGCCGTACCAGCCGCGGTAGCCCCAGCCCGGCCCGTAGTAGGGCGCGGGCGTCGACTCGATGTCCGTCTTTTCCTCGAGCTTGCCCTTGAAGTTGATGACGAGGTCGGGGTCGTCGGATCGCGTGTAGCCGCGGGACTCCATCTGTCGGGAGGCCTCCGCCTGCAGCGTCTGCGTGGCGAGCGACTTGAAGTCGGACGCGTCCGTGCCGGCCTGCGACATGAACCCATAGGTGCGGTACTTGCCGAAATCCGCCGAGCGATCGTAGTCGGCACGGATGTCCGGGCCGGAGGCGCAGCCGGTCGCCAGCGCGGCGACGGCGACGAGCGCCGTGGTGACGGGCCAGCGGCCCGAAGGTGACAGCAACCACATCATCGTGGCCTCCTCTCCTGGGCGGTTATTGCGCGAGCGGAATGCCGCGCAAAGTCGGCAGCCGCAGCAGCGTGACCAGCTTGTTCTCGATCTGTACCCACCGCAGGACCTTGGCGGCCGGCAGGACCTTGTCGAGCTTCTTCGCGTACTTCTTGACCAGCGCGTCCTCGTCGGCGGTCAGCTTGAACCAGTCCTTGAGCAGCGACTTGGCCGCGTCGTCGGTCATCGAATCGTAGTTCGCCGCGAACGCGTTCACCAGGTCGACGCCGCGCTGCATCAGCTTGCGGCGCTCCGCCTGATACTCGTCGTAAACGGGCGTGAATTTCTGCATCTGTGCGTCGTCGAGTTCCATGGACTTCAGCATGACGGCGCGCTTGTCGGACTGGACCTGTGCGATGAGCTGCTGCGTGTCGTCGTATCCGGACTGCGCGTGGGTGGGCAGCGGCGACGCCAGTGCGACGCAGGCGGCGATGACCGCGAAAAACCTGTTGCGATGCTGCATGGATGCGGTTCCCTGTCTGTGGGCGTGAATCGGGTTCAGCGGGCGATGGGGATGATCGAGAACGTCTCGGCGGCGACGATGTTGTCGATGCGGTCCTGCAACTGCACGAAACGCAGCGCCTTGACGCTCGGCAGCGCCTTCTGGATCTTCTTCGCGTACTTCTGTTTGGTCTCGAGCGCCTGCTTGTCGAGCTTCATGCGCTCGGCGAGCAGGCGGTCCGCGTCGGCGTCCGTCAGCGTGTCGAATTTCGTGGCGTACTCGTCGATCATCGCGAGGCGCCGGTCGGTGATCTTCTTCATCGCCAGCTCGCATTCGTCGTAGATCGGCCAGAAGGCCCGGCTCTCCGAGTCCGAGAGCCGCATGTTCTGCGCATAGACCGCGCGACGGTCCGCCTGCACCTGCTTGATGATGATCTGCTCGTCGACCTTGATGCTGTCCTGTGCGGTCGCGACGAGCGGAGAGGCGGCGATGGCGAGCGCCATCGCGAATGGAGCGATTCTCATGAACTGAACCCTGCCTTGGTGATGTCTTTCGGACCCTTGTCGCGCCCGGCGACCGCGCCGCCGGACACTGGCCGGGTACAATTGTCGCATGGCGACACCCGACGATGCAGGACTGAATGCGCTGGCCCGCAGGCTGTCCGGGGAACTGCTGGCCACCGGCCGGATGCTGGTGACCGCGGAGTCCTGCACCGGCGGCTGGATCGCAAAGGCATGCACCGACTTGCCTGGCAGCTCCGGCTGGTTCCGGGGCGGCATCGTCGCCTACGCAAACGAGGCGAAGACCCGGGCGCTGGGTGTGACGACCGACGTGCTGGAGCAGCACGGGGCGGTCAGCGGACCGGTCGTGCGGGCCATGGCGCAGGGCGTGCTCGAGCGGCTGGGCGGGGACCTCAGCGTGGCCGTGAGCGGCGTGGCAGGCCCCGACGGTGGCACGGCCGACAGGCCCGTGGGTACCGTCTGGTTCGCCTGGGCGCAGCGCCGGCCGTCGGGCGAGGTCGAGGTGCAGGTGGCGAACGAGTTCCTGCCGGGCGACCGCGACGCGATACGCCGCGGCACCGTGCATCGTGCGCTCGAGGGCCTGCTCGGCCGATGAGCGACCGGCTGTTCCTTGCCCTGTGGCCCGAGGGCGTCGTGCGTCTGCGGCTGAATCGAGCTCTTCCACCGCTGCTTCGGGACGTCGTCGGCAAGGCGCAGCGCCCGGACCAGTGGCACGTCACGCTCGTGTTCCTGGGCGAGGTGCCGCGGGCGCGACAGCCGGCGCTCGTCGAGGCGCTCGGGGAGCCCGGGGATGCCGATGCCTTCGTGGTCGAGCCGTTCGAAATCCATTTCGACCGGCTCGAGTACTGGCGCAAGTCGCGGATCTGCTGTCTGACGGCGCGGTACGGGGCCGGGAAGCTCGCCGACGAACTGCGCAACCGGGGGTCCATGGCGGGGTTCGACGTCGACAAACGCGAGTTCCGCACGCACCTGACGCTCGCCCGCCAGGTCAGACACGCGCCGTCCGTGTCGCTGCTCGAGCCCGTCCGCTGGCGCGTGGAACGGTTTGCGCTGGTGCGGTCAGTGACCGACGCCGGAGGCTCACGCTATGAGCCTCTGCGGTGGTGGAATCTGCGCGGTCGGCACGGCTGAATATCGGGCGAGACGGGCCAATTTTCCGCCTGCCGCGGGGGGGTCGCTGTGGAATAATGCAGGCCTCCCGCTGATTCTCCACCCAGGGGCCTCCCGAGGCTCCGCGCACACACCACGGGCAAGGTAATGGAAGAAAACCGCAAGAAGGCGCTGTCCGCAGCGCTCGGCCAGATCGAGAAGCAGTTCGGCAAGGGCTCGGTCATGCGCCTGGGCGACGCCACCGCGTCGTACGACATCGAGGCCGTCTCGACCGGCTCGCTGGGCCTCGACATCGCGCTCGGCGTCGGCGGTCTGCCGCGCGGCCGCGTCGTCGAGATCTACGGCCCGGAGTCGTCGGGCAAGACCACCCTCGCGCTCACGGCCATCGCCGAGGTGCAGCGCAGGGGCGGCACGGCGGCGTTCGTCGACGCCGAGCATGCGCTCGATCCGGCCTACGCCGAAAAGCTCGGCGTCAACGTCGACGAGCTGCTCGTCTCGCAGCCCGACAACGGCGAGCAGGCCCTCGAGATCACCGACATGCTCGTCCGCTCCAGCGCGGTCGACGTTGTCGTCGTCGACTCGGTCGCGGCGCTGACGCCCAAGGCCGAGATCGAGGGCGAGATGGGCGAGATGCAGGTCGGTCTGCAGGCGCGGCTCATGTCACAGGCGTTGCGCAAGCTCACCGGCAACATCAAGCGCTCGAACACCATCGTGATCTTCATCAACCAGATCCGCATGAAGATCGGCGTCATGTTCGGCAACCCGGAAACCACCACCGGCGGCAACGCGCTCAAGTTCTACGCTTCCGTGCGTCTCGACATCCGCCGCATCGGGGCCATCAAGTCGGGCGCGGAAGTCGTCGGCAACCAGACGCGCGTCAAGGTGGTCAAGAACAAGGTCGCGCCGCCGTTCCGCGAGGCCGAGTTCGAGATCATGTACGGCACCGGCATTTCGCGCGAGGGCGAGATCATCGAACTCGGCGTCGCTCAGAATCTCGTCGAGAAGTCCGGCTCCTGGTATTCGTACAAGGGCGAGCGCATCGGCCAGGGCAAGGAAAACGTCCGCGAGTACCTCAAGCAACATCCGGAGACCGCGCGCGAGATCGAGAACGCGCTGCGCGAGAAGCTCCTCGCGCCGCGCAAGGGCGAGGCTGCGAAGGGTGAGGCGGCCGAAGCCTGATCGCCCGCTCCCCTCGTCCGTGCAGGCGGACGAGGGGGCGGAGCGCAGCGTGCGCACGGCGGCGCTGGCGCTGCTGGCCGGTCGCGATTTCAGCGGTCACGAACTGGCGCAGCGCCTGCGGCGCAAGGGCCACGCGGCGCCGCTCGTGGAGACGACCGTCGCCGACCTCGTGCGGGAAGGCTGGCTGCGCGAGGAACGCTACGTCGAGCAGTTCGTGACCCAGCATGCGCGGCGGGGACACGGCCCGCAGCGCATCCGCATGGAGCTGCGGGAAAAGGGCGTCGCCGCGGAGGTCATCGAGCAGGCGCTCGACGCGGCGGCCGCAGGCTGGCGGCAGGCGGCTCGCGAGGCCAGGCGCCGCAAGTTCGGGCTGTCGCCGCCCGGCGACTACCGCGAACGTGCAAAACAGGCACGATTCCTACAATATCGCGGGTTTTCTTCGGAGCAGATCCGGGCCGCCCTCGGCCCCGACGAAGACGACCCCGACCATGACCAGCAGCACCCGCCCGGCTGAGCCCGGGCACATGACCAGCGCGCAGTTGCGCGCCGCCTTTCTGGACTTCTTCCGCGAGCGCGGCCACACCATCGTGTCGTCGAGCTCGCTCGTGCCCGGCAACGATCCGACGCTGCTGTTCACCAACGCCGGCATGGTCCAGTTCAAGGACCTGTTCCTCGGCAAGGAGCGGCGCAGCTACGTGCGCGCGGCCAGTTCGCAGCGCTGCGTGCGTGCGGGCGGCAAGCACAACGACCTCGAGAACGTCGGCTACACGTCGCGCCACCACACGTTCTTCGAGATGCTGGGCAACTTCAGCTTCGGTGACTACTTCAAGCAGGACGCGATTCGCTACGCCTGGGATTTCGTCACCGGCACGCTCGGCATCCCCGCCGAGAAGCTCTGGGTGACCGTCTACGAGCAGGACGACGGCGCCGCCGACATCTGGCTGAACGACATCGGCGTCGACCCGCGGCGTTTCTCGCGGCTTGGTGCGAAGTCGAACTTCTGGGCCATGGGCGACTCCGGTCCGTGCGGCCCCTGCACCGAGATCTTCTACGATCACGGTCCCGAGGTGGCCGGTGGTCCGCCCGGCTCGCCGGACGAGGACGGCGACCGGTACGTCGAGATCTGGAACCTCGTGTTCATGCAGTTCGACCGTTCTGCCGACGGCACGATGACGGAACTGCCGAAGCCCTCGGTCGACACGGGCATGGGCCTCGAGCGGGTCGCGGCGGTGATGCAGGGTGTCCGCAGCAATTACGACATCGACCTGTTCTGCCGCCTGATCGCGGCCGCAGCGCAGGCGACGGGCACGCAGGACCTGAAGTCGAACTCGCTGCGCGTCGTCGCGGACCACATCCGCGCGACCTCTTTCCTGATCGCCGACGGCGTGCTGCCATCGAACGAGGGTCGCGGCTACGTGCTGCGCCGGATCATGCGCCGCGCGATCCGTCACGGCTTCATGCTCGGCCAGCGCCGGCCGTTTTTCCACCGGCTCGTCGCGACGCTCGAACAGGAGATGGGTGCGGCGTATCCCGAACTCACGGCGCAGCGGGCGCACATCGAGAAGGTCGTGTTGCAGGAAGAGGAGCGCTTCGCCGAGACGCTGACGCAGGGCATGGCGCTGCTCGACGAGGCAATCGGCTCGCTCGGCGGCAACACGCGCATTCCCGGCGAGACCGTGTTCCGCCTGTACGACACCTACGGCTTTCCGGTCGATCTCACCAGCGACGTCGCGCGCGAACGCGGGCTGACGATCGACGAGCCGGGCTTCGAGGCGGCCATGGGCGCGCAGCGTGCGCGTGCGCGTGCGGCGAGCCGGTTCGGCGTCGACCTGCGCGGCGGTCTGAGCGTCGACGCGCAAACGTCGTTCGTCGGCTACGACGAGGAGCACAGCGTCGGCCGCATCGTGGCGCTGTTCCGCAACGACGAACCCGTCGCGGAACTGCACTTCGGCGAGTCGGGGCAGGTCGTGCTCGACGTGACGCCGTTCTACGCGGAAAGCGGCGGCCAGGTCGGGGACCGCGGCGTGCTCGCCGTCGGCAATGCGAAGTTCCGGGTCGACGACACACGCAAGCTCGGCAAGGCCCACCTGCACGTGGGGACTCTCGAAGCCGGCATGCTGCGCGTCGGCGAACCCGTCGAGGCGTACGTCGATGCGGCGCGCCGTCAGGCCACGCGGCTCAATCACTCGGCGACGCACCTGCTGCACGCCGCGCTGCGCCAGGTGCTGGGCACGCACGTGCTGCAGAAAGGCTCGCTCGTCGCGCCCGACCGTCTGCGTTTCGACTTCGCGCATCACGCGGCGGTGACGCCGGAGGAACTCGCCCGTATCGAATCGCTGGTCAACACCGAGATCCGTCGCAACACGGACGCGGAGACGCGTCTGACGGATTTCGATGCGGCGGTCGCCGCGGGCGCCATGGCGCTGTTCGGCGAGAAGTACGACGATGAGGTGCGCGTGCTGCGTCTTGGCGAATTCTCCACCGAACTCTGCGGCGGTACGCACGTGAGGCGCACCGGCGACATTGGTCTGTTCAAGATCGTCGGCGAAGGCGGCGTGGCGGCCGGCGTGCGTCGCATCGAGGCGGTCACCGGGCAGGGCGCGTATGACCACGTGGTCGAAACAGACCAGAAGCTGCGCGACGTGGCGGGTCTCGTGCGCGGCTCGCGCGACGACGTCGAGGAAAAGGTGCGTCAGTTGCTCGAGCGCACGCGGCGCATGGAAAAGGAGATCTCCCAGCTCAAGCAGAAGATTGCGAGCGGCAGGAGCCGCGACCTCGCCGAGGAAGCGGTGACGCTCGGTACGACCGGCGTGAAGCTCGTGGCGGCGAGCGTCGACGGTGCCGACGCCGCGGCGTTGCGCAACGCCGTCGACGGCTTGAAATCCAGGCTCGGCAGCGCGGTCATCGTGCTTGCTTCCGCGGTCGGCGACGACCAGGTGACGCTGATCGCGGGCGTCACCGGCGATCTCACCGCGCGGGTGAAGGCAGGCGAGGTCGTGAACCACGTCGCCGTCCAGGTTGGCGGCAAGGGCGGCGGTCGCGCGGATCTCGCGCAGGCCGGCGGCAGCCAGCCCGCAAAGCTGGCTGCGGCGCTCGGCAGCCTCGCCGACTGGCTTGCTCCCCGCATCGCCTGAGTGGCCGGGTGGCCCGATTCCGCGGAAACATTGCCCGACGGCGACCGGTTCGGTACCACCACATCGGGTGAATTCATATCGGTGGTTGCTGACAGGGGTACGGCGGCGCGCTATCGTCTGCGCCGTGGTTGCAGGCAAGCGCAAGCGCGCGCCTTCGCCATGCGGGGGGGTGGGGAGAACCGGGCGCAACGCCTGAGGCAGGCGTCTTCTCGGTCGCGGCATGAGCCGGGTTCCGTTCTGACGCCGAGGGGTGGAAGGGATTCGGGTCCGGCGAAAGATGCAAGCCAAGCTGGCTAGGAGAGGCTGATGTTGATTCTCACGCGACGCGTAGGCGAAACAGTCATGATCGGCAACGACGTGATGGTGACCATCCTGGGCGTCAAGGGCAACCAGGTGCGCGTGGGCGTCAATGCACCGCGCGACGTTGCCGTCCACCGCGAAGAAATCTTCGAACGCATCAAGCGCGAGGAACAGGGCGCGCCCGCCGCGGGCCCTGCGTCGGGCAACGGGCACTCCGCCAACGGTATGGAGCCCGACTCGTACTGAGCGTGGACCACGGTGGGGCGATCGGAACTGGACGGGACGAATCGGGGCGTTTATCCTTCGCGGCTCTCTTTTCAGGAGAGATGGCCGAGTGGTCGAAGGCGCACCCCTGCTAAGGGTGTAAGGGTCAAAAGCCCTTCGAGGGTTCGAATCCCTCTCTCTCCGCCAGAGTCGTTTCGAAAGAGAATCGCGCGCCCGTAGCTCAGTTGGATAGAGCGTCTGGCTACGAACCAGAAGGTCGGAGGTTCGAATCCTTCCGGGCGCGCCATTTTCACGCAGGCCGTGGTGAATATTCGCCCGGGTGGTGAATATTCACGACCGCGGCTTCGCTCTCATCGGCGGCCTCGCGCTCGTCTCCCACAAGGTCGGGCGTGCGACCCAGGATATCGACCGGCTGACGGATGCGGACAAGGCTGATGTCATCCATCGGGCCATGATCGGGCCCGGCTATCGATGCCTGCACCGAAGTCCCGACGCGGCCAATCTCCTGCGCGGTGGCGAACGGGTGGGCTTCATCTTCGCGCGTCGCCCTGCCGCGGTTCGCATGCTCGCGGGTGCGCCGGCCGTGCATACGGTGTTTGGCGAGTCGCGGGTCGTCAGCGCCGAAGCATTGATCGGCCTGAAACTCCAGGGCTTCGTCAACGATCCGCGACGCACCCAGGACCTGGAGGACATTCGCGCGCTGATTGCTGCCAATCGTGCCGAGATCGGGATCGACGAGGTACGCGAGTACTTCCGCCTGTTCGGCCGCGAATCCCTGCTGGACGAACTCCTTCGATGAGCGCGCCCGCGGGCGCGGATCAGCCTCTCGTTCGTGATGGTGGTTTGCCTGATGCCGGGTTTGCCGCCGACCGCGATCCGTTCGAGGCTCTCGACGATCTGATGACGGTCGTCGAGGCGCCCTGTCCGGTCTGGCCGCGACGCGGGGCTGTCGCGGATTCCTCGAGATTCCTGCTCCGGCCTTTGAAACAGGCGACTCCAGCGTTGCCGGCGTTTCGGCAGGACCCGACCGCGCACTCTCCGGTCTGGTTAGAATTGCCGAGGTCGACGACCTCGGTGGGGTGTATCCCTTCCTCGCCAGGGATCAGAGCCGGCCGGTGCCGGACAATCGCTCGACGTCGACGGTGGGCGGCGCACCGGCTTCCGTCGGGACGTTATCGCCAGTCTTGCGGACTGGAAGATCCTTCAGGAGATTCGGCATGCGTGACTATGGTCAATTCTACATCGACGGCCAGTGGGTCGAGCCCGCGCAGGCGAAGGCCAGAACGTTCGACGTGGTCAACCCCGCGACCGAAAAGGTCGCCGGCACCATTTCGCTCGGCAGCGCCGCGGACGTCGACCGGGCCGTTGCCGCGGCGCGTCGCGCATTCGAGGGCTATTCGCAGACCACGCGCGAGCAGCGCATGGCACTGCTCGAAAAGATCATCGAGGTCTACAAGACCCGGCTCGCCGACCTGGCCCAGGCCATCTCCGAGGAGATGGGTGCGCCGCTCGCAAAGATCGCGCTGCCGATGCAGGCGCCCGCCGGTCTCGGCCACTTCATGGTTGCGCTCGGCGTGCTGAAGGACTTCGAGTTCGAGAAGCTGCAGGGCACCACCGGCATCGTCCGCGAGCCGGTTGGCGTCTGCGGCCTGATCACGCCGTGGAACTGGCCTGCCAACCAGATCGCCTGCAAGGTGGCGCCCGCGCTCGCCGTCGGCTGCACCATGGTGCTCAAACCGAGCGAGCTGGCGCCGTTCTCGGCGCACATCATCGCCGAGATCCTGCACGAAGCCGGCGTGCCGAAGGGTGTGTTCAACCTCGTCGACGGTGACGGTCCCACTGTCGGCGCATCGATCGCCTCGCACCCCGAGGTCGACATGGTGTCGTTCACGGGGTCGACGCGCGCCGGCGTGCTGGTCGACAAGGCGGCCGCCGACACCGTGAAAAAGGTCGCGCTGGAACTCGGTGGCAAGTCGCCGAACGTCATCCTCGCCGGCGCGCCGCTGCCGGAGGCGGTCGGTCATGGCGTGATGGTGATGATGAACAACACGGGGCAGAGCTGTAACGCTCCGTCGCGGATGCTCGTGCCGCGCCAGCAACTCGCCGAGGCCGAGGCCATCGCCGCGGCGGTTGCCGCACAGGTCGTCGTCGGCGATCCGGCCGATCCCAGATCCGACATGGGTCCGCAGGCCAATCAGAATCAGTGGCGTCGCGTGCAGAGCCTGATCAACCAGGGCATCCAGGAAGGCGCCAAGCTCGTCTGCGGCGGCCCGGGCCGACCGGCGGGCATCGGCGGCGGGTTCTATACGCGGCCGACGGTGTTCAGCGAGGTGCGCAACGACATGACGATCGCCCGCGAGGAGATCTTCGGCCCGGTGCTCTGCATCCTGCCGTACGACACCGAGGAGGAAGCGATCCGCATCGCCAACGACACGCCCTACGGGCTCTCGGCCTACGTGTTCGGCCCGACCGTGGACAAGGCCCGCAAGGTGGGCACACGCCTGCGTGCGGGCAACGTGCACATCAACGGCGCGAGTCTCGACGTGTCCGCCTCGTTCGGCGGCTACAAGCAGTCCGGCCTGGGCCGGGAGTGGGGCGCGTTCGGCTTCGAGGAATTCCTCGAGACCAAGTCGGTGTTCGGCGCGGTCGGCGCGGTCGAGCCTGGGCTCGCGAAGTTGCCGGTGTAGCCGTCACGGCGTCACGCCCCGCCGGCCGACCGGCTCGCACAGCTGCGAACGGCGCCCGTCGGCCAGTTCCAGCCCGCGCAACAGGCAGTTGCGCAAATCGCGCGGATCGATGACGTCGTCGTAGCCCATGATGCTCGCGAGCTGATACGCGCCGCCGGCCTGTCGGGCCGCGATGCGCGCCTGCGCGTCCGCATCGAGCTTGGCCGACTCTGCCACGCTGGCCACCGGCATGGCGCCGAGTGTCACGGCCGGGAAGGCCACGGACAGCGTCTGCCCGTCGAACGGGTTCATCGCCATGATCGACGAACCGAAGCCGAAGGCTTTGCGCAGCGTGACGTGGAGCTTCGGCACCCGCAATCGATGCTGCGCGACGAACAGGCGCGCCGCATGACGCAGCGTGCCCTGGCGTTCGGCGGCCGTGCCGCTCATGACGCCAGGATTGTCGGCCAGGAAAACGACCGGCAGGTGGAACGCGCCGGCGAGTTCGAGGAAGTGCGTCGCCTTGTCGGCGCCATTGGCGTCGATGGTGCCCGCGAGCACGCCCGGGTCGTTGGCGACGATGGCGACGCTGTGTCCCCCGAGTCGGGCCAGCGCGGTGATGATGCAGGCGCCGAACTCGGGCTGGACCTCGAGCAGGCTGCCGGCATCGACCAGCAGGTCGAGAACAGGGCGCATCCTGTAGGGATGGCGCGGGTTCGGGTCGATCAGGTCGAGGATGGCATCAAGACGTCGTGGCGCGATCCCGGGCCCGTCGAGCCGCGGTGCGCGTTGCCAGGCATTGAGCGGAAAATAGGACAGGTAGCGACGCGCCAGAGCGATGGCGCTCGCGTCGTCATCTACCAGGTTGTGTGCGACGCCGGAGACTGCGACGTGGACCTGCGGGCCGCCGAGCGTCTGTCGGTCGACATCCTCGCCGATTGCCGCCTTGACCAGCGGCGGTCCCGCGACGAACAGTGCCGCCTGCCGCGTCATGACGACGAAGTCCGACAACGGCGCGGTCAATGCTCCGTGACCTGCAGAAGCTCCCATCACGAGACAGACGATCGGGACCTGGCCCGACAGCTCGGCGAGCCCCTGCAGGTCATTGGGGCGGCGGCCTGCGTGCGTGTTGGTCAACCGATGCCCGGCGCCTTCCAGCATGAACACGAGCGGTACGCGCTCCTGTGCAGCGAGCTGCGTCAGGCGATAGCGCTTGTCGGCGCCGGCGTCGCCGATCGAGCCGCCGAGCACGGTGAAGTCCTCGGCGGCCGCCAGGACCGTCCGCCCGTCGATCTGGCCGAATCCCGCGATCAGGCCGTCGGCCGGGGCCGGATCGCTGCCTACGGCCGGGACTGCTCCCGCGAGCGCGCCGATCTCATGGAACGTGCCTGCCTCGAACAGGCGACCGATCCGCTGGCGGGCGTCGAGCCTGCCCGACTGGTGTTGCCGGGCCAGCCGATCGGTGCCCCCCATGGCCTCGGCGAGGGCGCGACGCCGTTCCAGCTCCTTGAGTATGGATTGCCAACGGTCCACGCCGTCCATCGCGCCGCTCCCCGGGATTCTCGTGGCGCCCATGATGCCTGCGTCGGCGTCACGGCGTAGCCCGGTGAGACGAAGCGGCGGAGGGCGGGGGCCGGTCAGTGGCGCGGTGCGGGCCCCGGCCGCGAGATCGAGCGTGCCTGGCGGCGCCAGTCGTCCCAGCGCCTGCCGGGCCCCAGGCGTCGATCAGTCAGCACGGTCTGGCGCCACGCATGGAACGCGTCTCCGGCGCTGTGCCGGCGCGGTACGCCACCGCGCCGCTCCGGATGCACGGCGGGATCCCAGCGTTCGCGGTACGGGCGGTTCGCGGACAACTCGGAGCTCCCCCTGTGGCGAGGGCCGAATATACCGCATCCCGGACCCTCACCCAAACGGGTGATTTCTGCGCGGGTCGGTCGGCGCGCCCGCCCGGTGTCGGGCCGGTTGGCAACACGGGGCGTCATCACGCCGGCGATCACGGCGGGGTCCGAGTCCATGAAGCGGCGTGCTGCGGCCTTGTCGGCGGCTTCGATCGCCCGTCGGGCGAGCACGGCCTTGCCCGCTGCGGTTGCCGCTTTCAGGTGCTCGAAATGGTGCCCGACGGCTGCTTTGTCTGCCTCGGGCCAGGTGTCGTCGGCATACAGACCGGCACTCCAGACCAGAGGCCGAGCAGTTCCCGTCCGTACGCGGCGACGTCGTCCCAATCCGTGTAATCGATGATCGCCGTCCGGTCCGTCGGGCCGTGCGTGAACTTCATGATCATCTGGATCATGAGCTGCTCGTGCCACGGCCAGGACGGGTAGTCCACCTTGCCGGCGACGACCTTCAGGTGCCGCGGCCGCCACGGCGAGAGCTGCAGGAACTTCTGCATGTAGCGGTTGCCCTCGACCGTCGCCTTCTGCGGAGTGCGTGCGACGACCGAGACGTTGAAGAACGAGTTCGGTTTGGTCTCGAGTGGTGACCGGTAGCGCGTGACGAAGTCGAACACGCTCCTGTCGTAGGTGCCGTAGAGCACCGGCGCACCGAGCGCGACGATGTCGTAGCGGGACCAGTCGACGCCTTCCTTGTCGGCCTCGAGCAGGCTCATCATGTCGGCGCGGCCCCCGGCGGTGACGATGCTCTCGCAGACACGGCGCGCGATGCGGGCAGTGTGGCCACCGCGGCTCATGTACAGGACCAGCACGGACTTGGGCATGGGCGCAGGATACCGCCCCCGGCAACGGCACAGCAGCAAGGAAATCCGACGCTTTCCCGGACGGCCAGCAACGTGGCAGGATGGCGCGCATGGCGACGGCGGTCCCCTATTCGCGCGCGGAGGAAATTGCGAGCTGCGCTGTCCACGGCGTCGGCATCTTCGCGTGCCTGTTCGCGACGCCCTGGCTGGTCAGGTCGGCGCTGCGCACCGACGATCCCTGGCTGCTCGCGGGCGCCCTCGCGTTCGGTTCGAGCGCCTTGCTGATGTTCACGACCTCGGTGCTGTATCACGCCTCGACCCGCCCGGCATCGCGACTGCTGCTGCGGCGCATGGACCATGCCGCGATCTACCTGCTGATCGCGGGCACTTACACGCCGTTCACGCTCGGCGTGCTGAAGGACGCCTGGGGCTGGTCCCTCGCGAGCATCGTGTGGGGGCTGGCGGTGCTGGGAATCGTCTTCAAGACGACGTCGCTCGGGTTTCGTTTTCACCGCACGTCGGTGATGCTGTATGTCGCGATGGGCTGGATCGTCGTGGTCGCCATCGAGCCGCTGCGGCAGCGTCTCGACGGCTTCGAACTGGGCTGGCTGCTGGCCGGCGGGCTCTGTTACACGGGCGGCGTCGCGTTTTACCTCTGGAAGAGCCGTCCGTACACGCACGCCGTATGGCACGTGTTCGTGCTCGCGGGGGTCGCCTGCCACTTCGTGGCGGTGTCCAGCGTCACGCTGACCGGCTGAGCGCGTGCCGCGCGGCTTCCTGGCGCCCTCCACGGCCGCGATCGGGAGACCCTGCCCACGACCTGCCAAGCCACCGGGCCTTGGCCGAGGCCCGGCATCGTCGGCTGGCCGGTGCGCGGCCCGTGGACCCGCACCGGCTCGAGCGCCTGCGCCGGTTCCTATTCCTTTTCGATATGGATCCGCACGCCCTTGACGCTGGATTCGACCAGCACCAGGGCGAAGTCCGGGCCCGCACGCTTCTTGACGAGCACGTCCTCACCGTCGTCGACCTCCGCGTGGAATTCCTTCGGATTGAGCGTGGACTTCATCGCGTCGCGGATGTCGTCCGCGACGTTGTTTTCGCCTCGACCCTTCTTGATCGCTACGGCCACGTCCGTGGCGGTGCCGTCTTTCGGCGTCACGCGGAACAGGATGGTGCCATCCGAGTTCGCGCCTTCACTGACCTCGATGCGCCACTTGTTCGAGTAGCTTGGAGCATTCTGCTGCGCGATGCTTGCGCCGGCGAGGAGCATGAGCGCACTGGCGGCGGCGAACAGGCCTGACTTGCGGATATTCATGTCTGATGGCTCTCGTGGGGTGTCTGACCAGGTTGCCCTTCCGGATCGCACCGGGTGGGGACATGGATCGCGGTGAACTCTACCGCTTTCGCGCGGTCGCATCCAACGGGCGGCATCGTCGGGCGCAGGTCCCCGGTCGTTGCTGCAGGTGCGGGTGACGTTGATAAGGAGGTCGACAGTCATGGCCAATGAGAGCAATCAGGGCGGCAACCCCGGGGGGGGCGGCAAGGCGAGTCGCGGTTTCGCGGCGATGGAGCCCGCAAAGCAGCGCGAGATCGCGAGCAAGGGCGGCTCGGCATCGGGTGGCAACTTCGCGAACGATCCCGAGCGCGCACGCGAGGCAGGCCGCAAGGGCGGCGAGGTCTCCGGCGGCAATTTCGCAAACTCCCCCGAACGCGCGTCGGCGGCTGGGCGCAAGGGCGG
Source organism: Steroidobacteraceae bacterium (assembly GCA_041910015.1). GTDB lineage: Bacteria > Pseudomonadota > Gammaproteobacteria > Steroidobacterales > Steroidobacteraceae > RPQJ01. The sequence goes on along the minus strand of JAYRRR010000001.1, from coordinate 1,875 downwards.
TGAAGCCTCGCGCGAGCGTCGCAGTGGCGGTGGCAATCCGGGTGGCGCTGGTGAGGGCAATCGCTGACCTTGCGCAGGCGAGCGCCGCCAACAGGAAGCCGGCGACGACGGCCGTCAGGTTCCTGCGAGGATCTCCGTCAGCAGCACGTCGTCGATGTTGCCGCCGGAGAGGGTCACAGCCACCGTGCGGTTGCGCACGTCGAGCTTGCCGCTTGCGATGGCGGCGAGCGCGACGGCGCCACCCGGCTCGACGACGAGTCTGAGCCGACGCACCGCGAACGCGATCGCCCGCCGAACTTCGGCGTCGGAGACGGCGAGACCGCCCGCCAGCCGCGGCTGGTTGATCGCGAACGTGAGCGCGCCGGGCATGGGCGCGAGCAGCGCATCGCAGAACGATTCCGGCACGCCGGGTTCGTTGCGCTGGCGCCGTCCCGCGGCGAGCGACCGGCGGTGGTCGTCGTAGTACTCGGGCTCCGCGGTCCAGATGCGCGCCTGGGGCGCGAGCTGCCCGAGCGCGAGTACGATGCCGGCCGTCAGCCCGCCGCCGCTGCAGCAGACGACGACGTCGTCGAGCGTGAGCCCGAGGTCGGCCGCCTGCTCGACGATCTCGAGCCCCACCGTGCCCTGCCCGGCGACGATGTCCGGATCGTCGAAGGAGGGCACGAGCGTCGCCCGGCGCTCTTCGGCAATGGCCATGGCGATTTTCTCTCGGCTCTCATGCGTCCTGTCGTATTCCACTACCTCGGCACCCAGGTCGCGGGTGTTCTGCAGCTTCACGCGCGGCGCATCATCCGGCATGACGATGGTCGCGCGGATGCCGAGACGTCGGGCGGCTTCGGCGACGCCCTGGGCGTGGCTGCCGGAGGAGAAGGCGACGACACCGGCGGCGCGCTGTGCGGAGTCGAGCTGCGCGAGGCGGTTCCATGCGCCGCGGAACTTGAACGAGCCGGTGTGCTGCAGCGTCTCGAGCTTGAGCAGGATGCGGCCGCCGGTCAGCGCATCGAGCGGCGTGTCGGCCAGCAGCGGCGTGCGGCGAGCCTGACCGGCGATGCGCCGGGCCGCCGCCTTCACGTCCTCGAATGCCGGGATCCGGGTCATGGTCGCCATAGGCCTGTGCGCGACGGCCGATCCGTCGCACCATGGGCAGGTGAGCCTACACCAATCGCTTCCGGCCAGATGCGAGCCGGCCTGCCACGGTTGCCGGCACCGCACCCTGACGCCCGAGGCAAGTCTGGCGCAGAAGCAGCATTACCTGGGCGTGGTGCTCGCGCCCTGGGCAGACCGGCTGCAACCGGCGCATTCCGTGCCGCCCGACCAGCGCTTCGGTTACCGCGATCGCGTGACGCTCAACGCGCGCTGGGACGCCATGCGGGGCTGGCGCTTCGGGCTCATGCGTCGCGACGAGCTGATCGCCATTCACGACTGTCCGGTGCACAGCGCGCGTGTGAACCGGCTCGTGCATTGCCTGCGTGAGCACGCGTCGCCGCACGCCGACTTCCCGCTTGCATACCTGCACGTCGCCGGGGGACAGGCGACGCTGGTCGTCAAGAACCGCCGACTCGACCCGGGCGTGTTTGAAGCACTCATCGAACAGGTGCCGCAGGTCGGGCTGGACGGCCTCTGGCTGCACCTGCATCCCGCGGCCGGTCGCCGGCTCTTTGCGCGGCGCGGATGGCAGTTGCTCTGGGGTGCGCCGCGGTCGGTCGGGCCCGGCGGAATCGTGCATGGCCCGACGGCGTTCCAGCAACTGCTGCCGCGCCTGCACGCAGTCTCGCTGGACGTCGCGGCCCGCCACCTCGTGCGCAGCCCCGGCGCCTCGGTGCTCGATCTCTATTGCGGGATCGGCGTGTCGTTGCGGCGCTGGCTCGTGGCCGG